>JBLRWK010000005.1:0-103870 GCA_047921295.1 Rhodobacterales bacterium | reverse complement strand
CTTCGTGGTGATTCCCGCCCTGTTCGGCGGTTTCGGCAACTACTTCATGCCGCTGCAGATCGGCGCGCCGGATATGGCTTTCCCGCGCATGAACAACCTGTCCTACTGGATGTATGTTGCAGGTACAGCGCTGGGCGTCGCCTCGCTGCTGGCACCGGGTGGCAACGACCAGCTTGGCTCGGGCGTCGGCTGGGTGCTCTATCCGCCGCTCTCGACGCTTGAAGGCGGGTTCTCCCTCGATCTGGCGATCTTTGCGGTCCACGTCTCCGGTGCCTCGTCGATTCTTGGCGCGATCAACATGATCACCACCTTCCTGAACATGCGCGCCCCCGGCATGACCCTGTTCAAAGTGCCGCTGTTCGCATGGTCGATCTTTGTCACCGCGTGGCTGATTCTTCTGGCGTTGCCGGTTCTGGCGGGTGCCATCACCATGCTGCTGACCGACCGTAACTTCGGCACCACCTTCTTTGACCCTGCCGGTGGCGGTGATCCGGTGCTCTACCAGCACATCCTGTGGTTCTTCGGCCACCCGGAAGTGTATATCATCATCCTGCCCGGCTTCGGTATCATCAGCCATGTCATCGCGACCTTCTCGCGCAAACCCATCTTCGGCTATCTGCCGATGGTCTGGGCGATCATCGCGATCGGCGCGCTGGGCTTCGTTGTCTGGGCACACCACATGTACACCGTGGGCATGTCGCTGACGCAGCAGTCCTACTTCATGATGGCCACGATGGTGATCGCCGTGCCCACAGGGGTGAAGGTGTTCAGCTGGATCGCCACGATGTGGGGCGGCTCCGTCTCGTTCGAGACACCGATGCTCTGGGCTTTCGGCTTCCTGTTCCTGTTCACTGTCGGCGGCGTCACCGGCATCGTTCTCAGCCAGGCGGCGATCGACCGTGCCTATCACGACACATACTATGTGGTGGCCCACTTCCACTATGTGATGTCACTCGGGGCGGTGTTTGCCATCTTTGCGGGGATATATTTCTACTTCGGGAAGATGACTGGGCGGCACTATCCGGAATGGGCAGGCAAGCTGCACTTCTGGATGATGTTCCTCGGCTCCAACCTGACATTCTTCCCGCAGCACTTCCTTGGCCGTCAGGGTATGCCCCGCCGCTACATCGACTATCCCGAGGCTTATGCCCTGTGGAACTACTGGTCCTCGATCGGCGCGTTCATCTCTTTCGCTTCGTTCATCTTCTTCTTCGGCATCGTGTTCTACTCGTTGTTCCGTGGCGCCCGCGTCACCCAGAACAACTACTGGAACGAATATGCCGACACGCTGGAATGGACCCTGCCCAGCCCGCCGCCCGAACATACGTTCGAGCAGCTTCCCAAGCGGGAAGACTGGGACAAGCAGCACGCCCATTAAGGCAAGACACGAACACGAAAGGGCCCTGCGGGGCCCTTTTGCATTGGGGTTGTAATTGGCTCCTGATGCTCGCCACCTGACACAATATCCTATTGCTGGCTTGGATTCTTGCGCGGATTGTCAACGAGCCGCGCAGCGTCGGGCCGCGGTGCGGCGATACCCCTTTTCAGTATGGCAATTTATGCCTGCCAAATCCGCCTGACCTCGAGACCTACGCCTGCATCTGCCAAATCGCCGTGCCGGGGGGCGGCCCGGCGATGCGCGGCGGCGCTTCGCGCCTTGTTCCGCGCGTTTTCGTATCATCGCGACAGAGGGCTTCGCAGGGCCGCGGTTGGGCGATGCGACGGACCAATCTGGCAGTTTATCGCACAGCATCATCCAACCTCTGGTCGTGGCATTTGCAGCAGCCAATCGCCCGGCCGGGGGGGGCGGCCGTGCGATGCCCGGGCCGCTGCGCGGCTGTTCCGGGCGGAGTGATACGCTTCAACGTTCGCACTGTCCCGCAGAAGGGCCTGTCACGACCGCAACGCCTAGCCCGGAGCCTTTCGTCAGGTAGCTCCCAAGCCGCGTGACAGAGGCTGCCGCCTGCGGCACATCTGCACAGCAATTCAGCCTTTACCCAAGGACAAAAGGACTTAGGTTCGACAGCATCAGATCAGAACAAGCATCCGGTTTTTCTCATGCCCTATTCCTGGACCGCCGACGAACACCCCAACCGCAGCCTGAGGCTCTGGCCGCACCGCTCGCTTCCTCGCCGTGGCATGGCGGCTTTCGTGCTGGGCACATTCACGATGATCACACTGCCACTCTATGCGGTGATCGGCACAGCGGTCATGTGGGGGCTGTTGCCCTTCCTTATGGCGGCGGTGCTGGCGGTCTGGTGGGGGCTGGAGCGCAGCTACCGCGATGGCAATATCCTTGAGGAGCTGACGCTGGATGCAGAGCAAGTGCATCTGACGCGCACGAACCCGAAAGGTGACCGTCAGGAATGGGATTGCAACAGCTTCTGGGCGCGGGCCGAACTGCACCCCAAGGGTGGGCCGGTCCCGTTTTACGTCACGCTCAGCGGTAACGGCCGCACGGTCGAGATAGGCTCTTTCCTGTCAGAGCCGGAACGCAAGGCGCTGTTCAGCGACCTCACAGACGCGCTGCTGGCCGCCAAAAACGAAAACCCGGCCTGATCGGCCATATTTTTATTCGGGCTGATCCGAAGTGTATGCTGTCCACGAAGTCCGATCCTGACAGACAGGGTAGGACCAACCCGCCTCAGCTCAGCCGCGTCTTGATCATCGGGCCGACCGTGCCGAAATCCATTTGGCCGGTGTATTTGCCTTTCAGCTCGCCCATCACCTTGCCCATGTCACGGATTGAGGTGGCGCCGGTATTCTCGATTGCTGCGGCTATCGCGGCCTCGATCTCGGCTTCGTTCAACTGGCGGGGCAGAAACTCCTCGATCACAGCAATCTCGGCACGTTCGCTTTCTGCCAGATCAAGGCGTCCGCCCTCTTCATAGGCGCGCACGCTTTCCATGCGCTGCTTGGACATCTTGCCCAGAATCGCCAGCACCTCGGCATCGCCGACGCCCTCGGACTCGTTATCACCGCGCGCGGCGATCTCGCGATCCTTGATCGCGGCATTGATCAGACGCAGCGTCGACAAACGGTCGGCGGCCTTGTCCTTCATGGCTTGTTTGAGGGCCACATTGACCCGCTCTCGCATATCCATTCTGTCCATTCCCGACTGTGTCACAGTGGGGACACATAATGTGAGAAGCCGCGCGGGGCAACAGCCCAGTCACCAACAGGTGAAGAACGACGGTTCTGGCTTTACCTGCGGCACGGCAACCCTTGACCCTGACAGGAGCTGCCCGTAAACCTCCGCCAATTTGCCCGCAGGTTGCGGCGTGCCACAGGCCGCCTTGCATCCCGACCCGGCGCCGCCTATCTGCCCGACGCTGCCCACCCGAACCGGAGTATCCCATGCAACAGTCCAATGCCCCCCGCCCCACAGCCTGCCTTGCCCTTGCAGACGGCACTCTGTTCTACGGCCGAGGCTTTGGTGCCACGGGCGAGACGCAGGCCGAACTGTGCTTCAACACCGCCATGACCGGATATCAGGAAATCATGACTGATCCCTCCTATGCCGGACAGGTCGTGACCTTTACCTTCCCCCATATCGGCAATGTCGGTGTGAACCCCGATGATGATGAAACCGCCGATCCTGTTGCGGCGGGCATGGTTGTGAAATGGGACCCGACCGAGCCAAGCAACTGGCGCGCGGCAGAGCATCTGACGACATGGCTGGAAAAGCGTGGCCGCATCGCCATCGGCGGCATCGACACACGCCGCCTGACCCGCGCGATCCGTCAGCAGGGCGCACCGCATGTGGCGCTTGCCCATAACCCTGACGGCGTGTTCGACATCGAGGCGCTGGTCGCCCGCGCCCGCGCCTTCCCCGGCCTCAAGGGTCTGGATCTGGCCAAGGACGTCACTTGCGCGCAATCCTATCGCTGGGACGAAATGCGCTGGGCTTGGCCGGAGGGGCACCAACGCCAGACCGACACCCGCTTCAAGGTTGTCGCCGTGGATTACGGCGCAAAGCGCAACATCCTGCGCTGTCTGGCCTCGGTCGGCTGCGAGGTGACCGTGCTGCCCGCCCATGCCACGGCGGAAGAGGTGATGGCCCATGCGCCCGACGGCGTGTTCCTGTCCAACGGTCCGGGTGATCCCGCCGCCACCGGTGCCTATGCCGTGCCGATGATCCAAGGCGTGCTGAAACACGATCTGCCGGTTTTCGGGATCTGTCTGGGCCACCAGATGCTGGCCCTCGCCCTCGGGGCCGAAACGATCAAGATGAACCACGGCCATCACGGTGCCAACCATCCGGTCAAGGATCTGGACACCGGCAAGGTCGAGATCACCTCGATGAACCACGGATTTGCGGTCGACAGCCAGAGCCTGCCCAAGAAGGTGCTGGAAACCCATGTGTCGCTGTTCGACGGCTCGAACTGCGGTATCCGTCTGGCGGATCGCCCTGTCTTTTCCGTACAATACCACCCTGAAGCCAGCCCTGGCCCGCAGGACAGTTTCTATCTGTTCGAGCGCTTTGCCGCACATATGGCCGCACGTGCGAAAGACGGCGTGAATTAACCGGTTGTTAAACCCGCCTTAACCAAACCCTGCAATTCCTTGCTCACCCCCCCGCCGCATGATCACTGCTCGGGCGGGCTGACGCAAAGGGATGGACGGATGTTGATTTGGACAGACGGCGGGCCTCCGCAACCACCGGGCGGTGCTGCGCGCGACCACGCGGCGCGCCACAGACCACGCTCAGCCGCACAGGGCCGCAAGCCACGCCATAACGCCGCGCCGGATCTTGCCCGCTATCTGGTGGATCACAAGCTGATCAGCATTACCCAGATGCTGGCGGCGCGGCGTCAGATGCAGCAGGACAATGCCCCTATCGCCGACGTTGCGCTTGGTGAGGGATGGATCAGCGCCGAGGCTTTGATGGCGGCGCGTGCGGGCTGTTTCGGGTTGCGGCTGGTCGATCTGGAAACCGATCCTCCCGATCCCTTGCTGCTGTCTGGCTTCGATCCCGCGCAATGCCTCAATGCGCGGATGCTGCCATGGCAGATCGCCAGAGACGGCACCGTCCTGATCGCGACGGCCTGCCCCGAATCCTTTGCCGCGGTCCGCGCCGATCTGCCCGCCCCGTTCCATCGTGCCAGCGCGGTATTGGTCACGGCTGAGGGGCTGGACAAGGCCATTGCCGCGCATTGGTGCCCAGACATGACAGAGGCTGCGCTGACACGCGTGCCGCCAAGCGAGAGTTGCCGGACATGGCCCGCTGTCACAGGCGCGCGCCGCCTGGGCGTGTTTGCCGCCGGACTCGCGCTGCTCGCTCTGGTTCTGAGCTTTCCGACAGCCGTTTTCGCGGTTCTCGCCGGATGGGCGCTTGTCACGCTGGTGGTATCGGCCCTGCACAAGACAGCCTCGCTGGTGGCCTTTCTGGGCCGCAAGCGTTCGGCAGCGGGCGACACAGTCAGCCCGGACAGGCCTTTACCGCCACCCGACCCTGCGGCCAAACGGCCCGTTGTGTCGATCCTTGTGCCATTGTTCCGCGAACCCGAAGTGGCGCATCACCTCATCCGCCGTCTGGAGAAACTGACCTATCCCAAAGCGCTACTGGATGTTCTTCTTGTGCTCGAGGAATGCGATAGCGTGACCCGCGATGCCCTCGCCCAAGCACAATTGCCACCCTGGGCGCGCATCGTCACCGTGCCGGACGGGCAGCCCCGCACCAAGCCGCGCGCCATGAATTACGCGCTGGATTTCTGCCGTGGCGAGATCATCGGCATCTATGACGCAGAAGACGCGCCGGATCCGGACCAACTCGACAAGGTCACCGCCCGTTTCGCGCGCGCGCCGCCGGATCTGGTCTGCCTGCAAGGTGTGCTGGACTATTACAATCCGCGCCAGAACTGGCTGGCGCGGTGCTTTACCATCGAATATGCCACGTGGTTCCGCGTGATGATGCCCGGCATGGCGCGGCTGGGTTTTGCCATCCCACTGGGTGGCACAACCCTGTTTTTCCGACGTACCGCGCTGGAATCGCTGGGCGGCTGGGACGCGCATAACGTGACCGAGGATGCCGATCTGGGTTTTCGCCTCGCCCGCCACGGCTACCGGACCGAGATGATCACGACCACCACGCAGGAAGAGGCAAACTGCCACGCTCTGCCGTGGATCAAGCAACGCTCGCGCTGGCTCAAGGGCTATATGGTCACCTATCTGGTCCATATGCGCCACCCGCGCTTGCTGTTGCGCCAGTTGGGTCTGTGGCGCTTTGTCGGTTTCCAGACCCATTTTGTCACTGCGCTGTCGCAATTCCTGCTGGCGCCGGTGCTGTGGTCATTCTGGCTGGTGCTGCTCGGATTGCCGCATCCGCTGGACGGTGTCCTGCCCGCCGCCACTCTCACGGCCATCGCGCGATTGTTCCTGCTGGTCGAGGCCCTGACCATCACGGCAGGGCTGATCGCCGTATCAGGCCCGCAGCACCGCCATCTGCTGTTCTGGGTGCCGACGCTGCATTTCCATTTCCCGCTTGGCGTCTTCGCGGCCTACAAGGCGCTTTACGAACTGATTTTCGCGCCCTTCTTCTGGGACAAGACCACGCATGGCCATTCCCTCGGCCCACGCCCGCCACGCTGGGGGATGGCACGCAAAGGGCTTGCGCGCCTGCTCACTCAACGCTCTTGAGGGTGCCGCTGTCCAGTTTGAGCCGCGTTACGAAGGCCTTGGAGATATGCTCTTTCAACGCCTCGTAAGCGCCCGCCTCATTGCGCGCCTCGATGGCCGCGACAATGGCATCATGCTCGGCCAAAGCATCCTCGCCGCGCCCCTGCGCGGCCAGCGAGGTGGTCGCCATCAGCGCCATGGAGCGGTGCACAAGATCAAGCTGCTGCACCAGATAGCGGTTGTGCGAGGCCAGATGGATCTGCTTGTGAAACCGCCGGTTCGCCCGCGCCAACCCTTTGGGGTTGCCCAGCAGCGCCCGGTCCGCCTCCACCATGTCGCGCAATACGCGGACCTCCTCGATGGTGGCGTGACGCGCCGCCAGACGGGCAGCCAGCCCCTCCAATTCGGCGCGCACAACATAGAGTTCGCTCAACTGGTTATGATCGAGCGAGGCCACGATCAGGCTGCGGCCATCCCGCGTCAGCAAGGATTGCGTCTCAAGCCGTTGCAAAGCCTCGCGAATCGGTGTGCGCGACACGCCGAACCTCTCGGCCAGTTCGCTTTCCACCAGACGGTCGCCGGGGCGGTAAATGCCAGTGTCGATCGCCTCGAGGATCAGGAAATACGCGTCTTTCTGCACTGGTTTGAGATCCTTCATCCACGCCGTCTCCATAAGTATCGCGACAACCTATCGCCCCGTCCCCCTGTCAGGCAAGGCGCAACTGTTGCGGCCTGCGACACAGCAGGATAGCGTTGCCTTATGCCAAAGATTCATTTCACACATGTCACCGGCTGGGTCTTCGATCTGGACAACACGCTTTACCCGCCGCAGGCGCGCCTGTTCGACCAGATCGAGGTGCGGATGACGCAATTCGTCATGGATGCTCTGGGCGTAGACCAGCCGCGCGCCAATCATCTGCGCCATCACTACTGGCAGACCTATGGCACCACTTTGGCCGGGCTGATGCGCGAGCATGATGTGGATCCCGCGCCCTATCTCACCCATGTGCACGATATCTCGCTGGACCATCTCGAGGTGGATACCGCCCTCGTCGATCATATCCGCGCCCTGCCCGGCCGCAAGATCGTCTATACCAACGGCTGCGCGCCCTATGCCGAACGGGTGATTACCGCGCGCGGCCTGTCGGGGCTGTTCGATGCGGTCTACGGTGTGGAACATGCAGATTTTCTGCCCAAGCCCGAAGCTGCCGCTTTCGAGGCGATTTTCGCGCTCGACGGGATGCACACCGGCACCGCCGCGATGTTCGAGGACGATCCGCGCAACCTCGCCGCACCGCATGCGCTGGGGATGCAGACCGTCCATGTCGCGCCCGATGCGCTCAAGGCCGACCATATCCACCATCACACCGA
Source organism: Rhodobacterales bacterium (assembly GCA_047921295.1). Taxonomy (GTDB): domain Bacteria; phylum Pseudomonadota; class Alphaproteobacteria; order Rhodobacterales; family Rhodobacteraceae; genus Seohaeicola. Next base: position 95,881 of record JBLRWK010000005.1, on the reverse strand, counting down.
TGATCTGACCGGCTTTCTGGCGCGGCTGCTCTAGTCTTCGTCACATGACACAGTAAATCATGTGACTGCCGGGAGCCTTGAGCAGATTGTCAACGCGCAGCGTCGGGCCGCGGTGCGGCGATGCAGCCGTTCAGTATGGCAATTTATCCCTGCCAAGTCCGCCCGACCTCTAGACCTGCGCCTGCATCTGCCAAATCGCCGTGCCAGGGGGCGGCCCGGCGATGCGCGGCGGCGCTGCGCGCCTTGTTCCGCGCGGGGCGGAACACCGGCCGAGCAGAGCCCATATGGCTGCGGCACCTCGCCACGCTGCGGCAATTCGCGGATTTTTTTCGCGTGTCGGGATGTCTATCAGGGTCCGCAACGATCCCAAACTACTCCACCCCATCCTGCGAAAGGCCCCGTCATGAGCAAGATCGATCCGACCATCCAGCCCGACCTGACCATCGAACAGCCGCAAAGCGTCAACAACACCACGCAAACAACAGCCAAAAGCCCCGACAAGCTGATCCTGCTGATCACGGCTCTGGCCCTGATCCTGTGGGGCCTGTCGATCGCCGCTTTCGGTATCCCCGGCCTCTATATCCCCGCGCTGATCGCCGTGCCGGTCATCTTTACCCTGTTGATGGTGATCACACGCGGATGACGCAATGCCGCTTGGACCTTCCGGCCCTCGCGCCCTACATAGGATGAAGCAGGAGGCCAGATCATGCGGCAATTCGATTACGATATCCTTGTATCCGGTGGCGGTGTTGCCGGGCTGACAGCAGCGGCGGTGTTCGGCAGCGCAGGCTTTTCCGTCCTCTGCGTCGATCCTGCCCCGCCCGTCACCGAGCGCGAGGCCGAGGGCGCAGACCTGCGCACCACGGCGTTCCTGCAACCGGCCCAAGCCATGCTGGACCGCGCGGGCCTGTGGGACCGTCTTGCCCCGCATGCCGCAGGGTTGCAGATAATGCGGATCGTCGATGCCGGCGGGCCTGTGCCGGAACCGCGCCTGACCCGCGACTTCAACGCGTCCGACATTTCCGACAAGCCTTTCGGCTGGAACCTTCCCAACTGGCTGTTGCGCCGCGAGATGGTGGCGCGACTGGCCGAATTGCCGAACGTGATCTTCCGCCCCGGCATCGGTGTTAGCACCGTATTCACGCGGCAGGCCGAGGCCCGCGTGGGCCTGACCGATGGCAGCACCGCCCGCGTGCGTCTGGTCATCGCCGCCGATGGCCGCCATTCGCCGGTGCGCGAGGCGATGGGCGTGCCTGTCAAAACCACCCGTTACGGACAAAAAGCGCTGGCTTTCGCCGTCACCCATCCGATCCCGCACGAAAATGTCTCGACCGAAATCCACCGCTCTGGCGGGCCATTCACGCTGGTGCCTTTGCCCGATTACAACGGCATGCCCTCCTCTGCCGTGGTCTGGATGGAACAGGGACCGGAAGCCAAACGGCTGGCCGAACTTCCGCAGCCGGAATTCGAAGCAGCGATGAACACCCGCTCCTGCTATCTCTACGGCCCGCTGACATTGGCCTCGCGCCGCACGGTCTGGCCGATTATCAGCCAGGTGGCAGAGCGCATGGCAGCCGAGCGCGTGGCGCTGGTGGCCGAGGCCGCGCATGTGGTGCCCCCCATCGGCGCGCAGGGGCTGAACATGAGCCTTGGCGATATGCGCGTTCTGCTGGAACTGGCCGAGGCCGCGCCGGATCAGCTTGGCGATGCTGCCATGCTCGACGCGTTCCACCGCCGCCGTCATACCGAGGTGCGCGCCCGCGTGGCCGGGATCGACCTGCTCAACCGCGCCTCCATGATGTCAGCCCAGCCGTTGCGCGATCTTCGTGCGGCAGGGCTGAACGCGATCTATGCCATGCCTGCGGTGCGGCGCACGATGATGCAGATGGGGCTTGGTGCCAAAGCCTGACGTTGTGCAAGATGCCCCGCCGGAGCCTCCGGCGGGGATATTTTCAGCAAGAAGAAGCGGGCGTTTACAGAACCTGATCCAGCACAGGCTTGAGCCGCGCCAACGTGGCAGGCACATCGTAGAGCTTGTCCAGCCCGAAAAGGCCCAGCCGGAAGGTACGGAAACCTTCGGGCTCGTCGCATTGCAGCGGCACGCCCGCCGCGATCTGCATGCCAAGGGCCGCGAATTTCTTGCCGTTCTGGATATCGGGATCATCAGTATAGCTGACCACCACTCCCGGCGCACCAAAGCCGTCAGCGGCGACAGAGACGACGCCCTTGTCGGCCAGCATCGCGCGCACGCCGTTGCCCAGATCCCATTGCGCCTGCCGCAGCTTCTCGAAGCCGTAATCGCGCGTCTCGATCATCGTGTCGCGGAAGGCGCGCAAGGCATCCGTGGGCATGGTCGCGTGATAGGCATGGCCGCCGCCCTCATAGGTCTGCATGATGCTGTACCATTTCTTCAGATCGACCGCGAAACTATCACTTGTCGTCTTCTCCAGCCTCTGGATCGCACGCTGCGACAGCATCACAAGACCAGCGGAGGGCGAGGCCGACCAGCCCTTTTGCGGGGCCGAGATCAGCACGTCCACGCCGGTCGCCTGCATATCGACCCAAGCGCAGCCAGAGGCGATGCAATCAAGCACCATCAGCGCGCCCACCTCATGCGCGGCTGCCGCAAGCGCGCTGATATAATCATCGGGCAGGATCAACCCGGCGGAGGTTTCGACATGCGGGGCAAAAACTACATCGGGCTTTGCCTCGCGGATCGCGGCTGTGACCTCGTCAATCGGGGCGGGCGCGAAGGGGGCCGTGACGCCATTGCCGGTCTGGCGCGCCTTGAACACGGTTGTCTGCGCCGTGAATTGGCCCGCATCGAAAATCTGGCTCCAGCGATAGGAGAACCAGCCGTTCCTGACCACCAGCGCATGCGCATCATGTCCGAACTGCCGCGCCACCGCCTCCATCGCATAGGTGCCACCGCCGGGCACGAGGGCCACGCCATCGGCCTTGTAGACATCCTTCAGCATGCCGGAGATATCGCGCATCACCTGCTGGAAACTTGCGCTCATATGGTTCAGCGAACGGTCGGTGAACACGACCGAAAATTCCAGCAGTCCCTCGGGGTCCACAGTGTTCAGCAGGGCAGTCATCGGTCTCTCCTCCAATGCGGTTTTGCAAGGCGTAGCGCGGCGCGCGTCCGAAATCAAAGCCCCATTCGCCGCAGGGCTAAAGCGGGCCGGGGCGCCGCTCCTCGGACAGGAGGACATTCGCCTCCACATCCCCTACCCCCGGCAGCGTCATGATCCGCCGCCTGAGCACACGCTCGAAATCCGAGATATCCCGCGCCACCACCCGCAAGCGGTAATCATAAAGCCCCAGAATATGCTCCACCGTCTGCACCTCGGGGATAGCGGTGACGGCGCGCTCGAAATCCTCAAGGCTGACACGGCCCTTGGTGGCCAGCTTCACGCCCAGAAACACGGTCACGCCAAAGCCCAGCTTCTCATGATCCAGCACAAGACGCCGCCCCTTGATCACGCCCGCCTCGTGCAACCGCCTGATCCGCCGCCATGCCGCGGGCTGCGACAGCCCCAGACTGCGGCCCAAAGCGCCCGCACTCAGCGTCGCATCGGCCACCAGCGCCCGCAGGATCGCACGGTCCGTCTCGTCCAGATCCACCAGCGCGCTCATACCGGCAAAACCTCGTCCGATTTGATCCGCGCCACATGCATCAGCGCCTCGATATCGGCGATATGCGGCAGGGTCAGGATACGGGCGCGGTAAAGCTGCTGATAATGCGCCATATCCCGCGCGATCACCGACAGGCGCAGATCGACGCGGCCAAGGAAGGTCTGGATCTCCAGCACCTCCGGTATCTCGCGCGCGGCTGCGAGAAAGTCATCGAAAGCCCGCGTCACCGTCTTATCGAGCGTGATGCGCAGACTCACTTCAACCGCATAGCCCAAGGCCTGCCAGTCGATCACCGCCTGTTGGCCCTTGATCACGCCGCGCGCGGTTAGCCGCTCCAGCCGTCTCCAGCAGGTCGCCTGTGTCACGCCTGCGCGTTCTGCAAGTTCCGCCGTGCCGAGCGACGGGTCTGCCTGAAACTGGCGCAGGATGCGGCGGTCGCTGTCGTCAAGCAAGATTTATGCACCATTTAGTATTTAGCGAATGAATTTTCACTGTTATTTCAAATATTCATAAAAAACGCAAACAAAATGACGCCACTGCCGCTATGGTCACCACCAGAGAACAGCAACCCGAAAGGACCATCCCATGCGCGTGTATTATGACCGTGATTGCGACATCAACCTGATCAAAGACAAAAAAGTGGCCATTCTCGGCTACGGCTCGCAGGGCCATGCCCATGCGCTGAACCTGCGCGATTCCGGTGCGAAGAACCTTGTCGTCGCTCTGCGCGAAGGTTCCGCCTCCGCCAAGAAGGCCGAAGGCGAAGGCCTCAAGGTCATGGGCATTGCGGAAGCCGCCGCATGGGCCGACCTGATCATGTTCACCATGCCCGACGAGTTGCAGGCAGAGACCTACAAGAAATACGTGCATGACAACATCCGCGAAGGCGCGGCCATTGCTTTTGCCCACGGCCTGAACATCCATTTCGGCCTGATCGACCCCAAGCCCGGCGTTGACGTCATCATGATGGCCCCCAAAGGCCCCGGCCATACCGTGCGCGGCGAATATACCAAAGGCGGCGGCGTGCCCTGCCTCGTGGCCGTGCATAATAACGCCTCCGGCAAGGCGCTGGAAATCGGCCTGTCCTATTGCTCCGCCATCGGCGGCGGGCGTTCCGGCGTGATCGAGACCAACTTCCGCGAGGAATGCGAGACAGACCTTTTCGGCGAGCAGGCGGTTCTGTGTGGCGGCCTCGTCGAACTGATCCGCATGGGTTTCGAGACGCTGGTCGAGGCAGGCTATGCGCCGGAAATGGCCTATTTCGAGTGTCTGCACGAGGTCAAGCTGATCGTCGATCTGATCTATGAGGGCGGTATCGCCAACATGAACTACTCGATCTCGAACACTGCCGAATACGGCGAATATGTCAGCGGCCCGCGCATCCTGCCTTACGAAGAGACCAAGGCCCGCATGAAAGCCGTGCTGCGCGACATCCAGACCGGCAAGTTCGTGCGTGACTTCATGCAGGAAAATGCGGTCGGCCAGCCCTTCTTCAAAGGCACGCGCCGCCTGAACGACGAGCACCAGATCGAACAGGTCGGCGAGCAGTTGCGCGCCATGATGCCGTGGATCTCTGCTGGCAAGATGGTGGATAAAGCCAAGAACTGAACCTTATGCAGTGATATAGCTTTGCAATGCAAAGCACTGATACTAAAGGGCATCTAAACAAGATGCCCTTTTTCATGACAGGTTGTCACTGCGATGGACATTGCCGTGCGCGCATGATTACTAGCCGGATGGCACAACATCCCACCGCTGCGAACTGGGCCTCGATCGGTCTGCTCGGTCTTGTCTGGGGCGGCACGTTCATGATCGTCTCGGTCGCCCTGCGCGACTACGGCCCCGTAACCGTGGCCTGCGCGCGCACAACGTTGGGCGCGGCGGCCTTGCTCTTGTTGATGCAGGTGATGGGGCGGCGTTGGCCCACAGGGGACCGGCGGCTCTGGGCCTTTCTGATCGCGATCAGCCTGCTGTCCACGGCCTTGCCCTTTTACCTGCTCAGTTGGGGCCAGCAATATGTACCCTCCGCCTTTGCGGGGATCTCGATGGCGGCGCTGCCTTTGTTTGTGCTGCCGCTCGCGCATGTCTTTGCCGAGGAGCCTTTGACCTACCGGCGCACGGCGGGCGTGATCGTGGGCTTCATCGGCGCGGCGGTGCTGATCGGGCCGGGTGTCTTTGCCGCGACCGGAGACCGCGCGGCGATTGGGCAACTGGCCTGCGTCGCGGCGGCGCTTTCCTATGCGGTGGCTGCGATTCTGACGCGCCGCTGCCCGCCGATTGATCCGGTCGCCTTGTCGACGATCACGCTGGTGGTAGGCTCCATTGTCCTGATCCCCGCCATGTTGCTGGCCGAGGGCGTGCCCGGTTGGGCGGGCCAGACAAGCGGGTTCGCGATCCTGTTTCTGGGGCTGATTCCCACCGCGCTGGCGGCTTTGTTGCGGGTTCAGGTGATCCGCAGCGCAGGGCCGGTTTTCATGACGCTGGTGAATTATCAGGTGCCGCTCTGGTCGATGGTCTTTGGCGTGCTGATCCTGTCAGAGGCGCTGCCGTGGCGGTTTTTCGTGGCGCTGGCGCTCATCATGACGGGGTTGGCGCTCAGCCAGTGGGGGGCGCTGTTGCGGCTGTTCGGGCGGGGGATGAAACCCTGAGGCACCTTACCTGAGACAGGATAAGGGCCGCGCCCGACCGCGGGGGGCGTTCTGCGCCTGCCACTTTCCTAGACAGCCTCTTTCACAGCCTCCACGATCCCGTCCACTACCTGCCCCAGAAGTGTTTCGTCCTCGCATTCGGCCATCACGCGGATCAGCGGTTCGGTGCCGGATTTGCGGATCAGGAGCCGCCCCTTGCCGACAAGCCGCGCCTCGGCGTCCGCGATCACGCCTTGCACGGATGCCGCTTCTAACGGGGCTTGCCCGTCCGTGTAGCGGACATTCTGCAAAAGCTGCGGCACGCGTTCGAAGTTTTGCGCCAGTTTGGAGGCAGGCAGCCCCGTCCGCACCATCTCGGCCAGAAACTGCAATCCAGCCATCAGACCGTCGCCGGTCGTGGCATAGTCGGTCATCACGATATGGCCCGATTGCTCGCCGCCCAGATTGAACCCGCCCGCGCGCATCCGTTCCACCACATAGCGGTCGCCGACGTTGGTGCGTTCCAGCCGCAGGCCCCGCGCCTCCATAAACCGCTCCAGCCCGAGGTTGGACATCACGGTGGCCACAAGGGCATTGCCGTTCAGCCGCCCCTCCTCGGCCCAGCGACCGGCCAGCAGGGCCATGATCTGGTCACCATCCGCCACCTGCCCTGTCTCGTCGATCAGGATCACGCGGTCCGCATCACCGTCCAGACAGATGCCCAGATCCGCCCCATGCGAGATCACCGTTTCGGCGGCAACGCGCGGATGGGTGGAGCCGCAGTTCTGGTTGATATTGCGCCCGTCAGGGGCCACACCGACGGGGATCACATCGGCTCCCAACTCCCACAACACTTCGGGCGCCGCGCGGTAGGCTGCACCATTGGCGCAATCGATCACCACCTTGATACCGTTCAGACGCATGCCGGAGGGGAAGGTCGATTTCACCCGCTCGACATAGCGGAAGCGGCCATCGTCGATCCGCTTGGCCCGCCCGATGTTCTGGGCCGCGGCAGGCTCGACACCCTGCTCGATCAGCCGCTCGATCTCCATCTCGACCTCGTCGGACAGTTTAAAACCGTCGGGGCCGAAGAACTTGATCCCGTTGTCCGAGGCCGGATTGTGACTGGCCGAGATCATCACGCCCAGATCGGCGCGCATCGACGGTGTCAGCAGCCCCACAGCCGGTGTCGGCACCGGCCCCAGCAGCAGCACGTTCATTCCCGTGGAGGTCAGCCCAGCAGTCAGCGCGTTTTCAAACATATAGCCCGACAGCCGCGTATCCTTGCCGATCACAACGCGGTGGACGGCGCGGCCCCCGTCGCGGCGGAAGTAGCGGCCCACAGCGGCCCCGATCCGCAAAGCCATCTCGGCGGTCATCGGATGGATATTGGCCGTGCCGCGCACCCCGTCGGTTCCGAATAGTTTACGCGCCATCTGATGTTCCTTTCGTCGCTGCCTGCCACAGGGTTAATGCCGACCGCGTGGCGAAGACGTCATGCACCCGCAGGATCTGAACCCCTTGCGCCGCCGCTGCCAGAGCAACGGCAATAGAGCCATGGACGCGGGCCTCAATGTCGGGCGCATGGCCCAAAGTGGCAATGAATTTCTTGCGCGATGCGCCCAGCAAAACCGGACAGCCCAGAGCGTGAAACAGGCTGATCCGCGCCAGCAGCGCAAGGTTATGGGCCTGCGTCTTGCCAAAGCCGATGCCGGGATCAACGATGATCCGGCTGCGTGGGATGCCTGCCGCCTCCAGCGCCGTGATGCGCGCGGCGAGAAAGTCGTACACATCCAGCAGCACATCATCGTAACGCGGATCGTTCTGCATTGTCTGCGGATCGCCCTGTGCATGCATCACGCAGACAGGCAGGCTGGCCGCAGCGCAGAAGGGTGCAAGACCCGCATCGAAGGTAAAACCCGACACGTCATTGACCAGATCTGCCCCCGCCTGAACCGCCGCCTGCGCCACGGCGGTCTTGCGCGTGTCGATAGACAGCGGCAGACCCAGTCCAGCGGCGCGCAGGGCGGCGATCACGGGCGCTGTGCGAGTGATCTCACGCTCTACCGGCACTTCGGCAGCACCGGGGCGGGTGGATTCGCCGCCCACGTCGATCAGGTCGGCCCCCGCATGCCGCATCTGCAGGGCATGGGCCACAGCCGTCTCCGGCGCGTCATGCTTGCCTCCATCGGTGAAACTGTCCGGCGTAACATTCAGGATACCCATGATCTGAACGCGGTCCATGTCCAGCCCGGCCACCGCCGCACGCGGCGCGGTCAGGCGCGAGAGCACAGAAGCCGGTGTCTCTGATGCGGGGATCACCCTTGCGGGCGCATCGCGGGACAAAGCCTCAACGCGGTCAAACCAGAGCGGCCCTCCCGCCAGCTGCACTGAACTGTCGGGGCGCTCCGGTCCGGTCATCGCAAGGGGGCGGTAATACAGTGTCATATCGGGTGCATGGGCGATTGCCGCGCGCTTGGCAAGGACCGTCAGAGACGGGGCTGATCCACGGCCAGAAACCGCACCGCTGACGGCAACGCCTCTGGCATGGTTTCGCCGATCATCACGATCTCGGCGGCCTGCATGTGACTGGCGAACCACAGGATCAAGCCTTGCGCGTCGCGCGGATCGACAGCCGGACCGTCCACCGCATCAAGCACGATCTTTGACGGGGCCCAGACACTGATCTGGCCCTGCCGCATGGACCAGTCCAGTTCGGTGCGGGAGTTGACCACCACACAGCGCGGATCACGCGCGGCCAAGGCCCATGCGTTCTGCTCTATCGCCAGCAGGTCGATGCGCCGCTGCACCAGAGGATGCGCTGCTTCCGGCGCAGCCAGATCAGGCGCACCGACGCACAGGATCGTCGGGCGGTCACCCGCCTCAAGCTGGTCGATCCATCCGGTCAGATGGGCCGAGGCGATGGCCGCGTTCGACAGGTAGATCACCTTGGGATGCGGACGGTCATCATCCGCCAGCGGTGCATCGGCGGGGCGCATGGCAGGGCGTGCGCGCACAATCTCCACACCCAGCGCGCCGGGTCCACGATCCAGCTTTTCGATACGGACAAACACGCGGCGCGCCTGCGGCTCCAGCAGGATACGATCCGCCACGCGCTGCGCCAGCGTCTCCAGCAGGTTCAGCCGCTCCGCGGCAAGCTCGTGGGCGATCGCCTCGGTCACCTTGTCATAGGACAGGATGCGATCCACGTCGTCGTCGCGGTGCTCTTGCGGGGCAACCTCGACCACGACATTGAAACAGATACGCTGCGTGATGCCGCGCTCGGCCTGAAACGCGCCGATCTCGACCGTGACGATATGATCGCGCAGCGAGATACGGTCCAGCATGTCCGGCCCGGCCGTGGCCTCGGCCCGCTCGGAGGGGTGGCCGAAAGCCCATTTGATTTCGCTGCTCATATTCTACCCCTTCGCGCCATTTGACGGGCACACTAACGGCCAGCCATCCAGCCGCAAGAGCGGCTGCGGCAGGTTGCCGGACGAAAACGGCGGAGGTCTCGGGTCGCGTGTCCGGACAGGCGCAAACTCAGTTCTGCGCGGTCACAGTCGGATGGCGGTAGAAATGGTGCACACCGATGGTGGTCGTGCGGGGAAACGTCCGCGACCAGTTCGGGCGCACGGCCTTTGTATGATAATGCGTGGCACCTTCGGTCAGCGCGCGCGGGGCACCGTTGACCATGACGCTGGCGACACGGGCGGATACCTCGAAAGCGTCACGCTCGTGCACGGTCTTGGAGTTGCCGTCACATGTATAGGTGAACTGGCACTGGTACTTGCGCCCGGTGCCCTGATTGATCACGCCGCAAACCGTGTTGGGATAAAGCGAACTGTCAACGCGGTTCATGATCACCTCGGCCACCGCGAATTGCCCGCGCAGGGACTCGCCGCGCGCCTCGAAGTAAAGCGCCTCGGACAGGCAGGCGACATCCTCGTTGGACATCGACGGCTTGGGCACCTGCGCCAGCCACGAATGGCTGTAACTGATCTGGCCCGGCTCGGGCCGTGTCTGTTGCAGGAAACCGTCAAGTTGCGAGACAGACATCCTGTTCAGAGCGCGTTGCTCTTCTTTCAGAACGTCCTTGATCGATGTTTCTCCCACTGCGGGAAGGGCCACGCCTGTGGCCAAAATCATGGCAGCAAAAAACCGCATTTTTGTCATCTCCTTGTCAAATTGGCCGAGGAGCAGTGCTCGCACCAATCCGCAAAATCAAACGCGGCTTTAGAGGATAAAGGCGGGATCGTCCACCCGACGGCGAATCGTGGCGATTACCGGCAAGATCTCGCTCAAAACGCAAGCGCGTTTTGTGCCAATATTTTAGGCGCTCTGGAAACATCTAGCGGAAGATTATCCCGTCCCTACCCTATCTTGTCGCGCACCGCCAACTGGGCTGCGGCCAGTCTGGCGACGGGTACGCGGAAGGGTGAACAGGAGACATAGTCGAATCCCGCGTCGCGGCAGAAGGCGATTGATTCGGGGCTGCCCCCATGTTCGCCGCAGATAGACAGGACCAGATTCGGCTGCGCCTTGCGCCCGCGCGATGCCGCAATCTGCAGCAATTCGCCCACCCCTTCCTGATCCAGCGTGTGGAAGGGATCTTCGGGAAACACGCCCTGCTGCACATAGGCCGACATGAACCGCCCCGCATCGTCGCGCGACAGGCCATAAGTCATCTGCGTCAGGTCATTGGTGCCGAAGCTGAGAAACGCCGTATGCGGCGCGATCTCCCCCGCCCGCAAGGCCGCACGCGGCGTCTCGACCATGACGCCCAGACGGTAGGTGAAATTTACGCCGGATTCGTTGCGCACCGCCGCCGCCACCGCATCAACACGTGTTTTGACCAGTTCCACCTCGCGCTTGGCCGAGACCAGCGGGATCATGATCTCCGGCACCACCGGATCGCCGTCACGGCTGGCAAGGATCGTCGCCTCGAAAATGGCGCGCGCCTGCATGTCGTAAATCTCCGGCACGGTGATTCCCAGCCGCACGCCGCGCATCCCCAGCATCGGGTTATACTCGGCCAAAGCCTCGCAGCGCCGCGTCACATCCGAAAGTGGCAGGTCCAGCGCCTCGGCCAGTTCGCGGTAGCCCGCGCGGTCATGCGGCAGGAACTCGTGCAGGGGCGGATCGAACAGACGGATGCAGACGGGTTGCCCCTGCATGATCCGGAACAGTTCGGCGAAATCGGCGCGCTGCATCGGCAACAAGCGGTCCAATGCGGCGCGGCGGTCATGGCTGGCATCGGCAAAGATCATCTCGCGCATCACGGTCAGACGGTCCGCCTCGAAAAACATATGCTCGGTCCGGCACAAGCCGATCCCCTGCGCCTTGAAATTGCGCGCGGTCTGCGCGTCTGCGGGGGTGTCCGCATTGGCACGCACGCCGATATCACGCACGTCATCGGCCCATTCCATCAGCGTCTGGAACGCATCGTCCTGGGTGGCCTCCAGCATCGCGGGCTCGCCTGCCAGCACTTCGCCATTGGTGCCGTCGATGGTCAAAATATCGCCCGCGCGGAAATCGCGCCCGTCGGGGACGGTCAGGATGTTTTTGCGCAGGTTGAACTTGATGTCATTCACCCCCACCACACAAGGCAGGCCCAGACCGCGCCCGATCACGGCGGCATGGCTGGTCATACCACCGCGTTCGGTGAGCACGGCCACGGCGGCATGCATGCCGCGAATATCCTCGGGGCTGGTTTCGCGGCGCACCAGAATGCAGGCCTCGCCGCGCGCGGCACTGGCCTGCGCCTCTCCGGCGGTGAACACCAGACGCCCGCTGGCCGCCCCCGGACTGGCGGCGATGCCGCGCGCCAGACGGTCGCGGGGGGCGGCGGGATCGATCTGACGGTGCAACACCTCGTTGAGCGCGCGCGGCTCGATCCTGAGCAACGCCTCCTCGCGGGGAATAATGCCTTCCTCGGCCAAGGCCACGGCGATCCGGACAGCCGCGCGGGCATTGCGGGCCACGCGCACGCCGTCCAGCAAGTAGACCTTGCCGTTCTCGATGGTGAACTCAGCCTGCATCTCCTCGCGCAGGCGGCTGCGCATCAACAGTGTGTAATCCTTGAGCGCGGCATAGGCCTCGGGTGCCAGTTCTTCCAGCGACGGCCCGCGGTCATCGCGCTCCAAAAAAAGCGCGCCCGTGCCGCGTTGCAGCGCGTCGCGGCCCTGACTTTGTGACAGATACCGCCCCGTGATCTGCTTTTGCCCCGTCTGCGAGTTCACAAGCTGGATCACACCCGAGCCGCATTCCCCCTGCCCCAGCCCCAGCGCCATGGCCTGCACCACCAGCCCCAGCCCCGCATCGGCAGGCGCGCCCTTGGCCTGACGCAAGAGCCGCGCGGTGGTCCCGCTCCATGCCCGCGCCATGGAGCGCAGCACCTCGGCCAGTTGCACGGCGGGGTCTTGCGGAAAGGCTTCCTCGGTCTCGTCCTCATAGGCGCGCAACACATCGGCCAGACCATTCGGCCCGTCGAGATTGACATTATCGAACATATCAGGATCAAGTCGCGCGACATGCATCGCAAAAGATTGCACAAACCGAACATACATGGAGGCAGCGGCATCCTCGCCCAGCTTGGCCGAAAGATCGGCATAGACGCGGTCGTTCATGCCGATGTTCAGCACCGCGCCCGGCCCGCCCCAGTCAGGATCTTGCGACGACGGGCGCACGCAGACCAGCGGCGTCTCTCCGAACGGGGCCAGCATCGCCGCCATATCCGGCATCTCCCCCGCCGCGATCCGCTGCACCACCCCGAAACTCAGCGCCACCGTCTGCGGCACCGGAATCTCCAGCCGCACGAGGCGTTGCAGGCATTTGGCCCGCCCGCCATGGGTCGTGGCCCGGATCGGGGCCGATGGGGTGACGAGGGTGAGATCGGGGTCGTTTTGCTGCACTGCGGCACCTCTCATATTCCGGTGCAGAATACGCCCGATGCGCCTCAACGCAAGGGCGGCGTTGCACGACAATGCCGCAGGGTGTCGCGCAGTCGCCGCGCGGACCCCGCGCGGAATCAAGGCGCATAGGCGCCGCCGCGCGATCGCCGACACACCCCCGAGGGGCGGCGATTTTGCGACAGTTGCGGCAACGACATAGGCGAGAAGGCTCTTCAGCCATAAACTGCCCCGAACTTACGTCGCATCGCCACACCGCGTGTCGGCGAACGCGCGGGGTGCGTTTGGCAGGCGTTACCCGTCCAGGCGCGTCAGATCGGCCACCGACAGGCAGATCGTGCGGATGCGGTGCAGCAGGTTCAGGCGGTTGCGGCGGATGATCTCGGCTGCGGTATTGACCTGCACCGCCTCGAAAAACGCATCAATCGGCGCGCGCAAAGAGGCCATGGCGGACATGGCGGCGGCGAAATCCTCGGTCTTCATGGCGGGGGTGATGGTGGCCTCGGCCGCATCGAGTGCGGCGAACAGCGCACGCTCGGCATCGGATTCGGCGAATTTCACATCCGCACCGAAACTGTATTCGACGCCGTCTTTCTCCTCGGCCTGGCTGAGGATGTTGTTGGCGCGCTTGAACCCTTGCAGCAGGTTCTCCCCGTCATCGGTTTTCAGGAAGGCCGCAAGCGCCTCGGCGCGTTTGACCAGCAGGGTGAGGTCGTCGTTGTTTGGCATGGCAAGGCATGCGTCGATCACGTCATGACGGATGCCCTGATCCTTGAGGTAGACCTTGAGGCGGTCGTGGAAGAAGGACAGGAGGTCGCTGAAAACTGTAGTTTCAGACGCAACAGAAGAAGTTATCTTGATCCAATCATAATCGTCCGCAGTTTTGACAACAGTAGTACTACCATGTCGTTCAAAAAATGGTCCCACATACAACTCAGGATTCTTAGATTGGTAAGGAAAAGTCGGGTGCCAAGGCATAAAACGATCATCGCGCTTTGTGTAAAGCCTGTTTGAGTTCGCATAATCATTTATTACGAGCGAGTAGTGTGCCCCGAGTATAGTTTCAAACTGGTTTCGAACTCCATTCCCCAGCACCAGCCGGATCACACCCAGCGCAGCCCGCCGTAGCGCATAGGGGTCTTTGCTGCCTGTCGGCTTCTCGTCAATCGCCCAGAAACCCGTCAGCGTGTCGATCTTGTCGGCCAAGGCGACAGCCACAGACACAGGCCCCGCAGGCACACTATCCGTCGGCCCCAGCGGTTTGTAATGCATCTCGCAGGCCGCAGCGACGGACGCATCCAGCCCCTCCGCCTCGGCATAATAGCGCCCCATAAGCCCTTGAAGCTCAGGGAATTCACCCACCATCTCGGATTGCAGATCGGCCTTTGCCACCTTTGCAGCCTGTTCCGCCAGATCAGGATCGGCCCCGACATGCGGCGCGATCTCGCGCGCCAAAGCGGCGATGCGCGCCACGCGGTCGGCCTGCGAGCCAAGTTTGTTGTGGAAGGTGACCGAGGCCAGCCCCGCGCCCATGCCTTCCAGCCCTTCGGATTTGACCGTCCGCAGGTCATTCTCCCAGAAGAACCGCGCGTCCGACAGGCGGGCCGCCAGCACCTTCTGGTTGCCCGCAAGGATCGTCGCGCCGTGGTCGCGCGTCTCGATATTGGCGACGGTGATGAACCGTTCGATCCGGCCCGTCTTGGGGTTCCGCACACTGAAAAATTTCTGGTGCTCTTTCATGGAGGTTTGCAGCACTTCGGGCGGCAGACCCAGAAAGGCATCGTCGATCTTGCCCATCAGCACGACAGGCCATTCGACCAGCCCCGCTACCTCGGCCAGCAGACCCGCATCCTCGACCACCTCGAATCCGGTGGCAAAGGCCTGACTTTTCGCCTCGGCCCAGATCGTATCGGCACGCTCCGCCGGATCAAGGATCACCTTGTGCTGCTTGAGCTTCGCGGCGTAATCCTCGAAACTTGATACAGAAAACGCGCCCTTGCCCATGAAACGGTGGCCTTGGGTGTTGTTGGAGGCGGTGATCCCGTCCACATCCAGCGGCACCACGTCCGATCCTGCCTCGTCGCTCAGGATGCACAGGATGGATTGCAGCGGGCGCACCCAGCGCAGCGAGCCGGCACCCCAGCGCATCGACTTGGGCCACGGGAAATTACGGATCGTGTGGTCCAGAACCTCGGCCACGATATCCGCCGCCGGACGGCCCGGTTTCTCGATCACCGCAAAGAACACCCGCGCCTTGCCCGCGTCACGCTCCACCAGTTGATCGCGGGTCAGGCCCGCGCCGCGCAAAAAGCCCTCGATGGCCTGTTCGGGGGCATCGACGCGCGGGCCTTTGCGCTCCTCGCGCAGGTTGGGCGAATTGGCGAGCAACCCTTCCACCGCCAGCACCAGACGGCGCGGGGTCGAGAAGGCCGCAGCCCCCGCATAGGTCAGCCCCGCCTCGACCAGACCGTTGGTGACCAGTTTCTTCAGATCCTCGGCTGCACGCGTCTGCATCCGCGCGGGAATTTCCTCGGAGAAGAGTTCAATCAGAAGATCGGGCATGAATCAGTTTCCTTCGGGAGGCGGCGGGCAATCATTGGGGGCGGGCTGGCCATCAAACACCACCGCGCCGCAGCGGTTGATCTGGTGCCAGACAACGCCCTGCCCGTCCGGCAGAATGGCGATGACACGGTCAATGCCGTAGCGGATATTCTCGGTGCCAATGATGGCCTGCGCGGTGCCGTCTTCCAGCGCCGCACCGATGGCGCGGGCATCGAAACAGTCGAACCAACCTGGCGCGAGCAGGGGCACCGCGCGGGGATAGGGCATGTACCTGTCGCGCGCATCCTGCGGTGACAGCGGCGTGGTGAAACAGGCACGATAGCGAATCGGGCTGCTGTCGGAGTCAATTGCGCGGAAATCGCTGTGCGGCAGCGGCTCCGACTGCGCGGCCACCGTCACGGCCTGCACATCATCGGGGCCGGTGGCGAGGATATCGTCGTAATAGCCGTAGACCTGCAGGTAATACATCGCACCGCCACCGATCAGCGCCGCCGTAAGGATCAGCACGGCCAGAAACTTGCCCATCATGCGGCCCAGCCTCCGGCGTCGGTCTGCACGAAGGCATCGGCGCATTGCTTGGCCAGCGCGCGCACCCGCCCGATATAGGCCTGCCGCTCGGTCACCGAAATCACGCCGCGCGCATCCAGCAGGTTGAACAGATGGCTGGCCTTGATGCACTGGTCATAGGCGGGATGCGCCATGATGATGCGCTTTCCGGTTTTCGGGTCTTCGGCGGGCAGCGCCAGCAGACGGGCACATTCGGCCTCCGCATCCTCGAAATGACGCAGCAGCATCTCTGTCGTGGCGGCATCGAAATTGTGGCGGCTGTATTCCTGCTCGGTCTGGCGGAACACATCGCCATAGGTCAGCGGGATCGGCGCATCGGGGGCGTTATAGGGCATGTCCATCACATGATCGACGCCCAGCACATACATCGCCAGACGCTCCAGACCGTAAGTCAGCTCGCCCGAGACGGGGTGGCAATCATGCCCGCCGACCTGCTGGAAATAGGTGAACTGCGAGACCTCCATCCCGTCGCACCAGACCTCCCAGCCCAGCCCCCAAGCGCCCAGCGTCGGGCTTTCCCAGTCATCCTCGACAAAGCGGATGTCATGTATCTCCATGTCGATCCCGATGGCTTCCAGACTGCCCAGATAGAGCGCCTGCAAATCCGGCGGGCTGGGTTTGATCAGCACCTGAAACTGGTAGTAATGCTGCAAGCGGTTGGGGTTCTCGCCGTAGCGGCCATCGGTCGGGCGGCGCGAGGGCTGCACATAGGCGGCGGCCCAGGATTTCGTGCCAAGGCTTCGCAAGGTCGTGGCCGGATGGAACGTGCCTGCGCCCACCTCCATGTCATAGGGCTGCATCAACGCGCAGCCTTTGTCGGCCCAATAGGCCTGCAGCCGCAGAATGATGTCCTGAAAGCTGCGCGGTTTTGTGCGTGTCTGTGTCATGGTCATCCGTTTCAGCAATCCCCGGTGTTGCGGCCAAGCCACCCGCCTGTCCTGCAAGCCTGCCTGTCCTGCAAGCCTGCGCCGTCGCGCGCCCTACCTACGGGTCGTGTCGGGCGCGGTCAATTCTGAGATGACGCATTATTGGGGTGCATGCAGGGCTGAATTTGCTAAAACACCAACGGAGCAGCCGCTCAAGAGCAAAACACACAGGCAGGGTCACATTCCCATCATGTTAAGATACATTATTGCGATTATCGGGGTCGTCGCGTGCCTCAGCCGCCCGCTTGTCGCGCAGGAAGAGGTGGTCTGGGTTCAGATCGAGGCGAATTCAACCCTGGCAGAGGCCCAGCAACGTGCCCGCGCCTATGCCGCAGACCTGCCGGATGTGAACGGATTCATTCTGCCCTCGGGCTGGTACGCCATCGCGCTGGGGCCATATACCCGCCCTGATGCAGAGCAGGTTTTGCGCGTCTACCGCGCCGAGCGTGTGATCCCCTCGGACAGCTATATCGCGTTCACCAGCGCCTATCGCCAGCAGTTCTGGCCGGTAGGGGCCAATCTGCTGAACGCACCGCAGCCTGAAATCTCCACCGAAGTCCTGCCCGAGGCGCTGGACGAGGCACCTTCGGAGACGCCCTTGGCCGAGATACCCGACGCGCCGGATACCCTTGCCGAGCCGATTGACGAAGCCGGTATCCCGCAGCCACCCCTGCCCGACGAAAGCCCGAATGAAGCCCGCGCCAGCGAGGCGCAGCTTAACCGCGAGGAGCGTGACGCCTTGCAGGTCGCGCTGAAATGGGCGGGCGTTTATGACGGTGCCATCGACGGTGCCTTTGGCCGTGGCACACGCAGTTCCATGGCCGCGTGGCAAAGCGCCAACAACTTCGAGCCGACAGGTATCCTGACAACGCTGCAACGCGAAACGCTGCTGGCGCAATATAATGCCGTGCTGGAGGGACTGGACCTGCAAATGGTGCGCGATACCACCGCAGGCATCGAAATGTTGTTGCCATTAGGCGTTTTGCGCTTTGACCGTGTCGAGGCTCCTTTCGTGCATTACGAGGCCAGCGGCGATATCGACGCGCGGGTTTTGCTGATCAGTCAGGAAGGCGATCAGGCCACCTTGTTCGGCCTTTACGACATCATGCAGACGCTGCAGATCGTGCCGACCGAAGGGCCGCGCGAGCGGCGCGAGGACGGGTTTACCCTGATCGGACAGGGGGGTGATTTCGTCTCCCATACCGAGGTCAGCCTGCGCAATGGCCGTGTCAAAGGCTTCACCCTCAAATGGCCTGCGGGGGATGAAGACCGTCGCCTGCGACTGCTGGGAGAGATGCAGAAAAGTTTTGCGCGCATCGACGGCGTGCTTGATTTCAGCGCCGGTATGCCGGGGGAGCAGCGGATCGATCTGGTCTCGGGTCTGGAAATCCGCAAACCCAAGCTGACGCGCTCGGGGTTCTATGTGGATGATGCGGGCACGGTCGTAACCTCTGCCGATGCGGTAGCGGGCTGTTCGCGGATCACGCTGGACAATGACACCGATGCCCGGGTGATCGGGTCGGAAGAGGCTTTGGGGTTTGCGGTGCTGCAACCCCGCCGCCCGCTGGCGCCGATCTCCTCGGCCAGTTTCCAGACCGCGACACCGCGTTTGCAGTCTGAAATCTCGGTTGCGGGTTTCTCCTATGGCGGCATTCTCAGCGCGCCGACGCTGACGTTTGGCCGTTTGGCCGATCTGCGCGGACTGAACGGCGAGGACAGCATGAAACGGCTGGAGCTTGAGGCGCTGGACGGCGATATCGGCGGGCCGGTTCTGGATGCGGCAGGCGCTGTTCTGGGCATGCTGCGCCCCATGCCCGAAGGCGGACGGCAGTTGCCACAGAACGTCAGCTTCAGCGTGGACGCCGCCGCGATCACAGGGGTTCTGGACCAGTTGGGCCTGACCGTCAGCCAAGCCAATGGCGGTGCCAGCCTGCATCCCGTCGATCTGACACGCCGCGCCAGCGAAATGACCGTGCTGGTGGGTTGCTGGGACTGACCCGCCCAATAGACCTTGATATTGTAACGGAAGGGGCGCAGGTTGCGCCCCTTTTGCTTGCTGCCAGTCAAAGCGGTGTCAGACGCGCCAGAAGCCCACGGTAAAGACGGCATAGACGACCAGCAATTCCAGCCGCCCTACGAACATCGTAAAGCACAATATCCATTTGGCAGTGTCGTTAAGCCCCGCAAAATTGCCCGCAGGCCCGATCTCGTCACCCAGACCGGGGCCAATATTGGCAATCGCCGTGGCGGCCCCCGAGACAGACGTGATGAAATCCAGCCCCGTCAGTGACAAAGCCACGGCCACGATCCCCAAGGTCAGCAGGAAGAATCCGAAAAACGAGATGACCGAATCCATCACATCATCAGTGATCGGCGCGCCCTCGAACCGTGGCACGAAGATTCCATGCGGCATCTGGGTCTTGCGGATCTGCGCCCTGATCGAGGAGAACAGGATCTGGTAGCGGAAAATCTTGACCGAACAGCTTGTCGATCCGGCACAGCCGCCGATCAGCCCGATGAAAAAGAACATCGAGATCAGGAATCCGCCCCAGCCCATGTAATCCACGCTGGAATAGCCCGTCCCGGTCATGATCGAGGTGATGTTGAACAGCGCCTCGCGAAAGGATTGTTCGGGGTGGTTGGGAAATACATTCGTCAGAATCATCGCTGTCAGAACGGTCAGGCCCAGAATGATGCCGACGAACCAGCGCACCTGCGTATCGCGCCACAGGGGCTGCGCGGTGCCGTTCAGCAACTGGACATAGCGCACGAATGGCAGCGCCGCGAGGACCATGAAAACGACGGCAACATACTCCATCGGACCGGCAAACTGCCCAAAGGATGCATCGTAATTGGCAAAACCACCCGTGGAGACAGTGGTCAGCGCGTGCACCGTGGCGTCGAAAGCGTTCATGCCCAGCACCAGATAGGACGCCATACAGGCCAGCGTCAGGCCGACATAGATAATCGAGATTTGGGATGCGATGGCGCTGGCACGCGGCAGGATCTTTCCCATCGTCTCGAAGGCTTCGGATTTGAAGATCTGCATGCCGCCCACGCGAAGTTCGGGCAAAAACACCATCGCCACAACGATGATACCGACACCGCCCAGCCATTGCAGGGTGCCGCGCCACAGCAGCAAGCCCTTCGGCAAGTCGTCAAGCCCGGAAAACACGGTCGAGCCCGTGGTGGTCATGCCGGACATCGCCTCGAAGAAGGCATCGACAAAGCGCGCCTCGGTCGCGCCCAACACAAAGGGTATCGCGCCGAAAAAGGGCAACACGAGCCAAACGCTGCTGGTCAGGATAAAGGTCTGTTGCAGCGTCAAGCCCTCACGCGCGCCGTTGCTGCAGGCGAGGGCCACAAGACAGCCGGTCAGGAAGGTCAGGATCGCACTGATCGCGAAGACCGACCATTCACCGCGGCCTTCGGCAAGATCGACAAAAAGCGCCGGCACCATGGTTAGACCCAAGGCGGCGATCAAAAGGCCGATAACATATCCTACGGGTCTGAGATCCAACATGACCGCTAGGCTTGGCCCCAGCGCGCGGCGCTGTCAAGCGCCACGCAGTGTTCGGGTGACAGCGTAAGCGACCTGCTTAATAATAGAAGATGTCGCGGAATACGTAGCGCGGGATATCGTCCCGCTCCAGACCCATTGCCGCAAGCTCTTGATCGCTCTTGGCGTTCAGCGCGTCGATCTCGTCACTGCGCGACTTACGGTGGATATAGGCGTTCATCCCCTGCCCGATACCGGCAAAGAAAGCGTCGAACCGCGCCATCAGGCGAGCGCGTGTGTCGCTGCGGGTCTGTGTCAGATTGGTTGATTGGGTAGCCATTATAAACCTCGTTTTCGTTGGTTCGATTGTCTCCCTGCTCAACAATATAGGTCAGCATTTGTGACTTTACCACTGTCAATGCTGCAACGCAGCAATGCGTCAGGGACAACGCAATGGTCGTGATCTTCGCGGATCGCCCAAGTTCTGACCGCCCGAATGCGGAAAGGCTGCCCGTTCGGACAGCCCTTGCCTTGCATTTACGCGTCTATGGCAATGCGGACCGCTGATGCGCGGTTCAGGCCCAGTAAAGATCGCGGAAAACATATTGCACGATCTGGTCGCGGCGGATGCCAAGCTGTGCCAGTTCCGCGTCACTCAGCGCTTCGAGCGCTTGCAGTTGGTCGGTGCGCGCGCGGCGCGCGATATAGGCGTCAAAGGCACGGCTCAGCCATGCGGTGAAATTTGTCCAGCCAGTGCCGTGGGCAATGCTGACGTTTGTTGTGTTGGTGCTCATCTGTCCAGTCCTTGAAGTACACCCGGTTTCGGGCTCCCCTGTCAGATAGGCAATCGCAGCCATGCCAACCACCACCAAAGTTGCAACCCCGCCTTGCGTTTTCTGCATTGCAGCATCGAGCTAGCTGCATCGCAGCATGGCGACATGAAAACGCCGTCCGGCAGACAACCGGACGGCGGAGTGCTGTCTAGCATAGTGGCGTGGAGCGGATCAGCCGACGTGGAACAGGGTGTTGAACATCTTCGGATCGACGCTCTCATTGGCGAATGTCGCGCCCTCGGTCAGGATGCTGACCGCGTCGTGGCTGTGCAGGCTTTCCTGATGGCTGGCGACAATGCGGAAATCGCCCACCCGTTCGTCCTGCTGCAACTGCGCGCAGAACAGGCGGGCCGCATCCTCGACAAAGATCGGATTGGCTGCGTTCAGCTCGGCAAAGGCCTGTTCATCCTCGCGCTTGACCATCACCTGCGTTTCGGTCGGCACCGCCTGACGCGCCATGCCGATCACATCCTCGAACCACAGGCACGCGCCCTCCATCACCTCGACAGAGATCCGCGCGACAGAGCGCTGCGAATGCGGCGTCGCCAATTGGCCGCGCGTCTGGCGGGCATGCTCGCTCAGTTCCAGCGAACAGGGGCATGTGGAGGAATAGACGTAATCCAGATGGATGATCTTCTTGCGGATGCCGGCCTTTTCGATCAATTCCAGCGCGATATCGTAATACTGGTAGCCTTCCAGCCCCGAGCGCAGCGACATGATCTTCACCGGATAAGAGAACCGCATCTGGATCCGCGCATCAAAGCTGTCCAGATCGGTCATGTAATCCTCAAGCGCCGCCTCGATCACCTCGAAGCTGAAGGTCTTTTCGGAATGCTTGTAAAAAGACCGCATGATCCGGGACATGTTGATGCCCTTTTTATCCGCTGCAAGGCTGACCGTGCCTGTCACACTGGTCTCCAGCGTCAGATCGCCATTGTCGCGGGTGCGGAAGCGGATCGGCAGGCGGAAATTCGAGATGCCGACATGCTGGATCTGCTGGCGCGCCCCCTTGATCAGGCTGGACGGGCCATTCTGCAGATCGGGCAGGCTGTCCTTATAGGCGCTGTCCACTTCGAACCCATAAGGATAGGCGCGCGACAGTACCGGGTAGCCGGACGCCTTCACATCCGGCAGCAAGGTGGCCAGTGACGGATCCAGATCCGCAATCTCCGCCGCCGAGGCGTGCGCCGCCCACAGCCGCAACCGCTCCAGCGCGTCGGCCGCATCCTCGCGGGTGAATTGCCGTTCCAGATCTGGCGTGTGAATGTTCATGACGTGCCCCTTCGCGTCTTGGTCTGACCGTATCGTAGGACGGTCGGCAGTTTTCTACCAGTATTGAGTTATTTACGCCGCGCGCGACAGTTTGGATCACTTGGGCGAGGATGACACGCCAACTGGCTATCATCCTGTTTCCGGTTTGTTTTCCCGCAATGCAATTGCGATAGACAGCGGGCCGCGACAGGATATGTTTCGGCCATGGTTTTGGCATGCTGGCTCATTTTCCTCTCCGCATTGGGCACCGTTCTGGCTTTGGCCATTCCGCAGGCGTCGGATTGGCTGCTGCTCAGCGTCCCTTGCCTGATCGCCAGCGCGATCATCCTGTTCCGGGAATGGACAGGCCGCGCTACTGCTTTGCAGTCGTGGATCATCGTGGATGGCTCCAATGTCATGCACTGGCAGGATGGCACCGCCCGGCTTGGCCCCCTGCGCGAGGTGATCGCCGCGCTGCAGGAGAGGGATTTCATCCCCGGTGTCGTGTTTGACGCCAATGCGGGCTACAAACTGTCCGACCGCTACATGGACGCAGATGCGCTGGGTCACCTGCTCGGGCTACAACAGGATCAGGTCATGGTCGTGCCCAAGGGCGAGCAGGCCGATGCCACGATCCTGATCGCCGCGCGCGACCACGGTGTGCGGATCGTGACGAACGACAGGTTCCGCGACTGGGCCGACAGCTTTCCCGAGGTCAGCCAGTCCTCCACGCTGGTGCGCGGCGGCTACCGTGACGGCCAGCTCTGGCTGGACCTCTAGCAGACGCGCTTACGCCTGTTCCAGCGCCTGCATCAGATCGGCCAGCAGATCACGGCGATCCTCCAGCCCCACGCTCAGCCGCACCAGACCGGGGCTGATGCCCAGCGTGACTTTCTGTTCTGCGGGCAGGCGTTGATGCGTCGTGGTCGCGGGATGGGTGATGATGGATTTCGCATCGCCCAAATTGTTCGAGATGATGATGATCCCCAGCGCATTCAGGAAACGAAACGCCGCCGCCTGCCCGCCCGCCAGTTCCAGCGCGATCATCGTGCCACCCTTGTCCATCTGCGCCAGCGTCAGCGCCTGCTGCGGATGGCCGGGATGGCCGGGATAGATCACGCGGGACAGTTTGGGATGATCCGCCAGCGCCTCGGCCAGCGCCAGCGCGGTATCGGCCTGCGCCTGCACCCGCAGGTCTATCGTCTCCAGCCCCTTGAGCATGATCCACGCGGTAAACGGGCTCATCGCGCCGCCGGTATGCTTCATATAAGGCTCGACCACGCCGCGGATATAGTCGCGCGTGCCAAGGATCACGCCGCCCAGCGCGCGCCCCTGCCCGTCGATATGTTTGGTCGCGGAATAGATCACCACATCCGCGCCCAGTTCCAGCGCGCGCGAGAAGACCGGCGTGGAAAACACATTGTCCACCACAACGGTCGCGCCCACAGCATGAGCGATGTCAGACACAGCGGCGATGTCGATCACCTCCAGCGTCGGGTTGGAGATCGACTCGAAGAAAGCCACCTTTGTATCGGGGCGCATCGCGGCGCGCCACTGGTCCAGATCGGTGCCGTCCACCAGCGTCACCTCGACGCCATAGCGGGTCAGCACCTCCTCGAGGATATAGAGACATGACCCGAACAGCGCCCGTGCAGCGACCACATGATCGCCCGCCCGCAGCATCGCCGTCAGCGCGCCCGAGACAGCCGCCATGCCCGAAGCCGTGGCAAAGGCGTCCTCGGCCCCCTCCAGTGCCGCGATCCGGTCTTCGAACATCGCCACCGTGGGGTTGCCGTAGCGGGCATAGATGAACTCGTCCGGCCCCGCTTTGAGAAACCGCGCCTCGGCCTGTTCGGCGCTGTCATAGACAAAGCCCTGCGTCAGAAAGATCGCCTCGGACACCTCGTTATACTGCGACCGGCGGATACCGCCATGCACCAGCTTTGTACGTTTGTTCCAGTCCTTGCTCATCTCGCTCTCCGTCTGGCGCGTGTCGCGCACAAAAAAAACCCCCGACGCGGTCAAGCGAAAGGGGGCCCCTCATCCTGACCTCTTTAGCGGCATGTTTAACGTGGCCCGCAATCCGGTAACAAATCGCCACGCAAGGCTGATACGCCTGTCGTCGCGCTGCGTCAATGGCCGCGCCTGTCGCGCTCCGGCCTGTTTCTTCTTGCTGCAAATATCCGCGCCGCAGGCATCTGCAAGGTCGTCTGGCCCCCGACGGAGTTGGACGGATCACTCCTTTCCGTCATCCTTGCCGTCATCCTTGCCATCGCCCTCGCCATATTCGCGGAACAGCGACCCCTGCGCGATGAAAAAGACAAAGATCGCCGCAGTCAGGCCGAAGGTTTTGAAATAGACCCAGACTTCCGTGCTCATCAGCCGCCAGACCACCTCGTTGAGCACGGCCAGCCCGAAGAAGAACAGGGCCAGACGCCGCGTCAGGATCATCCAGCCTTCTTGCGCCAGCGGCATCAACTCTTCCATGACAAGGCGCAGGTAGGATTGCTTGCGCATCAGACCAAAGCCCAGCATGCCGGCGAAGACCAGATAGATGATCGTGGGTTTCATCTTGAAGAAACGGTCGTCGTTCAGCCAGACCGACAGCCCGCCGAAGACCACCACGAGGATCAGCGTGATCACCTGCATTTTCGACAGCTTGCCGGTGAGTTTCCACAGAATACCGGTGGACAGCATCATCAGCGGGATGAAGCCAGCGGTCGCAAGGATGAACCCGCTATAATCGGCCCCTCCTATGGTGAACACGCGATCCTTGAGCCAGAGATAGGCCACGAAAAACGCGATCACGGGGCCAAGCTCCAGCGCGGTTTTCAGCATCGGGTTGATCTCTTTCGGGAGCGTCCTGCCGTCCGTTTTATCCGTCATCTTGCCCGCCATCTTGTCAGCCATCCTGCCTGTTATCCTCCGAATTGTACGATCACCGCGCCCAGCGCGATCAGGCACATCAGCACAACGCGCCGCGGGCCTACGGTTTCTTTCAGCACCAGCCAGCCGATCAGGGCAGCAAATACTGTCGAGGTCTCGCGCAGCACCGCAGCCTCCCCCACCTTGTCCAGCCTTGTGGCCAACATGATGGAGCCGAAGCTGAAAAAGGCAATCACCGCACCGATCACGCCGCGCCGCATCAGGGGGGCCACGGCGGGACGCAGCAGTTCCGGCAGCGCCTGCCAGCGCCGCACGGCCAGCAGCGGCATGAACAGCCCGTCGATCAGGAAAAACCACATCAGAAAGGTGAATGGTTCCGCCGTGGCCCGGATACCATAGGCGTCATAGGTCGTATAGAGGGCCACGAACAGCCCCGTCACCACCGCCAGCCCCAGCGCCATGTTCAGCGTGTCGCGGTTGAGCGTGATATGGATCAGGTTGTAGACGGCCAGCCCGAAAATCCCCGCCAGCAGCACCGCCACGCCGAACCACTGGGTCAGCGTGAATATCTCGCCAAATAAAAGCCACGCGCCGATCACCGCGAACAACGGCCCCGTGCCGCGCACCACCGGATAGACGACGGTATAGGCCCCGCGTGTATAGGCCATCGCCTGCAACACCTTGTAGAGCGTGTGGATCACGAAAGCGCCCGCAAAGATCGGCCACATATGCGGCTCGGGCCATGGCACCACGAAAAACGCGAAGGGGGCGGCGATCATCGCATAGTTGATATCGATGGCCCCGCGCATCAGCCAAGGGTCATGGCGGCCCTTCTGCATCGCCCCGAAAATGGCATGCAGCACCGCCGCCAGAAGCGCCAGAAGCGTTGCCACCTGACTGCCCGCCGGAGTGCCTTCCAGCGAGACGAGCCAAGCGCTCATGCACGCAGTCGTCCGGGGCTGCGGCCAAGGCTTTCGTCATGCAACTCGCGGGCACGGCGGGAAATGTCGATCTCCTCGCCGTCCCTGCCGATCACCATATCACCACCTTCGCCCGCAAAGGCATATTCGTCGATCAGTTCCTGCTCCAGCGTGTCGAGCACAAAGCTGTTGCGGTGTTCCGGCAGCAGGCACAGATCGAAGATGCGCGGTGCGGCATCCAGATGCGCGTCCCAGATCATGCGGCCAAAGCCCACAACCTGCCCGTCGCTCAGCACGACGCATTCGCTCATCACAAGGCGGTCATCGGGCCAGTCCTCGGTCTCGTCGGTCTCGCGCAGGCGTGCGGTGTCGATGACCGTTTCGAGCGCGGTAATGTCGGGTTGAAAATCTGTGGTGCGTCGGATTTCAAGCATGGCGGTCACGTCTCACGCATCCAGACCGGTCAGGGCGCGGGCGAAATCCTCAGGGTCGAACGGGGCCAGATCATCGATCTGCTCGCCCACGCCGATAGCATGGATCGGCAGGCCGAACTTGTCGGCCAGCGCCACGAGCACGCCGCCCTTGGCAGTGCCGTCGAGTTTGGTCATCACAAGGCCGGACACATTGGCCAGCTTGCGAAAAATCTCTACCTGATTCAGCGCGTTCTGCCCTGTTGTGGCATCCAGCACCAGCAGGGTGTTATGCGGAGCGGTCGGGTCTTTCTTGCGGATCACGCGGACGATCTTGGACAGTTCCTCCATCAGATCAGCGCGGTTCTGCAAGCGGCCTGCGGTATCGATCAGCAGCAGGTCCGCGCCCTCTGCCTCGGCGCGGGTCATGGCGTCGAAGGCCAGACTGGCGGGATCGGAGCCTTCGGCGGCGGTCAGCACAGGCACACCGGCGCGGTCGCCCCAGACCTGCAACTGTTCAACGGCTGCGGCGCGGAACGTATCGCCTGCCGCGATGATCACGGTCTTTCCGGCCGCGCGGAACTGGCTGGCCAGCTTGCCAATCGTCGTGGTCTTGCCGGAGCCGTTCACCCCCACCACCAGCACGACTTGCGGGGTTTTGGTGAAAATCGGCATCGGGCGGGCCACAGGCTCCATGATGCGGGCGATCTCGTCGGCCAGCGCGCGCTTGATATCGATGACAGAGAGCTTGCGGCCATAGCGGCCTTCGGCCAGATTGGCGGTGACGCGCAAAGCCGTATCCACACCCATATCGGAGGCGATCAGCAATTCCTCGATCTGCTCCAACATCGCATCGTCGAGCACGCGCCGCACAACAGGGCCAGCGGGGGCAACAGGTGTCGCGGCGGGTGTCTTGGCGACGGGTCTTTCAGCGACAACCGCCTCCGCCCCGCCGGAGCGGCCCATCAGGCGACCCAGAAAGCCCGGTTTGGCGCTGCCGGGATTTGTCGGTATCTCCTGCGGTGTGCCGACGGGAATTTCCTGCGGTGCGGGTGCGGGAGGGCTGTGCGCAGGTGGCTGGGGGATACCCGGCGGCGGCGTATTCTGGGGCACTTCCTGCGGGCTGTTATCCGGCACCTCCTGCGGGCGGCCCGGCACCTCTTGCGGCAGGTCGGGTTCCGGATCGGGCACGGGTGCCGGATCGGGCAAATCCGGTTCCGGGCTGGGCGGATCGGGGATTTCCGGCTCCGGCGTCGCAGGCTCCGGCACCTCGGGTGCGGGCTGTTCCGGCAAATCGGGGGCCGGTTCCGTCTCGGGGGGCGGAACGATCTCGGGCGTGTCCGGCTCGGCTGCACGGGTAAGCACCATCGTATCTGTGCTTCCCCCGGTGCTGACCTCCGCGCTGACCTCCGCGCTTCCCTCTGTGTTTCCCTGTGCGACAATCTCGTCCAGCCCCTTGTCCAGACGGGACGAGGAGGTGAAAAGCCGCTGCTTGAGTTTCCCAAAAAATGACATCTGCGCCTCTGAATTGGATAACCATTCACCTAGACACTCTCGTCCGGATTTGAAAGCCCCAAGGCCCAAACTGTCTTGCTTGGCACATTGGCCGGACAGGATGGGGAATTCCGCTGAAATCGTTGCCGCGACTGTTTGTTCACTGGCCAAATCGGGGGCGGCTGGGGCAGACTGAAAACATGACACACATACGCCGCCACCTCGCCCCGTTCTACCATCTGCTGCTTGCAGGGATCATCACCGTGACCGTCTCGGTATTGGCCACCGTGCTTGCCGCCCAGTCCGGCCCCCCGATGAGCGCCGAGCAGTTCGACAGCTACACGCGCGGGCAGACCTTTACCTATGGCGTCGGGATAGAGCCTTACGGGGCGGAGGAATATCTCGACAATCGCCGCGTGCGCTGGTCCTTTCTGGACGGGCGCTGCCAAGACGGCGAATGGTACGAGGACAACGGCATGATCTGCTTTGTCTACGAGGACAATCCCGATCCGCAATGCTGGAGCTTCTATCAATCCCCGCGCGGTATCGTGGCACGGTTCGAGGACGATCCAAGCCAGACCACGCTTTACGAGATCACCCGCACGGCAGAGCCGCTGATGTGTCTGGGACCGGAGGTCGGCACGTGAGGCCAGCCTGGCCCGCGTTCGTTTTGTGAGTTGAGATTGGTCAGGCGCGGTTAAGATGTTTCTGTTTCAATGCGCCACCCTTGCCCCCGTGATCCTGCTGCTCGTGGCCAGCCTTGCGGGCAGTTGGTGGATACTGTCCGCTGTGTTGATGATCACCGTCTTCACATGGGCGGCAGACCATCTGATGCGCCATGCTGCCAGCCTGTCAGGCAGCGCGGATGAATTCCCCACCGGCGATGCGCTGGCGGTAACGCTGGCGCTGCTGCTGCTGTTCGGGCTGGCCCTCGCCGTGCGGGCCGTGGGCGGTAACATCGGCATGGGCGGCGCGGAACGGTTCGGCCTGCTGATCGGCTGGGGGCTGGCCTTGGGCCAGATCGGGCATCCGACCGCGCATGAGCTGATCCATCGCAGCGCCGCATGGAAACGCGGGCTGGGCCGCATCCTCTATACCGCAGTGCTGATGGGGCATCACGCTTCCAGCCATCTGCGGGTGCATCACATGCATGTCGGCACCAGCGCCGATCCGGCCTCGCCCCCTCTGGGCATGGGCTTTTGGC
Organism: Rhodobacterales bacterium; assembly: GCA_047921295.1. Taxonomy (GTDB): domain Bacteria; phylum Pseudomonadota; class Alphaproteobacteria; order Rhodobacterales; family Rhodobacteraceae; genus Seohaeicola. The sequence continues at coordinate 66,149 of JBLRWK010000005.1, read as the reverse complement.
ACTACGCGCCGCGCGCTTGGGCGGGATCGTTCATGGCCGGTCTGCGAGCCGAGAGTGCCTTGCGCGCGCGGTCCTCCGCACCCCTGCGATGGTGGGGCCATCCCTATGTGGCTTACACGCTGGGCGCGTTGCTGGCGCTTGGTCTGGCCTTCCTGATCGCGGGCGCGGGCGGGGTATCAGCGCTGGTCGCGATCTCCGCCTATGCCCAGTTGCAAATCCTGCTGTCAGATTACATCCAGCATTACGGCCTGCGCCGCCATCCCCTGCCGGACGGGCGGTTGGAGCCTGTCGGCCCGCGCCATTCATGGAACGCCCCGCAAGCATGGTCGAGCGCCATGATGCTGAACGCGCCGCGCCATTCCGATCATCACGCCCACCCCGCGCGCCCCTATCCGGCGCTGCGGCTGGATGCGGACATGCCGATCCTGCCCCGCGCCGTGCCGGTGATGGCGGTAGCGGCATTGGTCCCGCCCCTGTGGCGGCGGATGATGGACAGACGCGCGCAGGCTTGGGCGCGGCGCTAAAGCAGACTGCCCTGTTCGGGTGGCGTCGGCGGTTTGCTTGGGGCCTTGGCGGCCTTGCCGCCCACGGCCAGCCGTCCATCGGCAAACTGGATCTCCAGCGCGCGGGCCTTTGCCGCTTCGGCCTTGGTGGTCAGCACCGCACCGCCCTCGCCCCACACCACGGCATAGCCGCGCTGCAATGTCGCCTCGTAGCCCAGCGTCAGGCGCAGGCGGTCCTGCTCCTCGATCCGCTGCTTCCAGCCTTTGACCTGCCGTTGCCCCGCCTCGGACAGGCGGCGCGACAGGTCGGTCAGATCGCGGTTTTTGCGTTGCAGATCAACGCGGAAGCGGTTCAGACTCAACCGTTCGGAAGCGACGGCCAGATTGCGGCGCTCGGTCTGGATGGCGCGGCGCAGCAGCGCGGGCCGCAAGGCCCCCGCATGATCCGACAGCGCGACGCGGCGCAGTTGCACCCCGCGGATCAGGGCGGCGGGCAGACGGTCGGACAACACATCAAAGCGTTGGCGCGGCGCCTCCAGCAGCGTCTCGGCGCGCGGCATCGCGCGGGACAGATCACGCAAGCGTTGCGCGCGCAGTGACACCCCACCCGTCAAAGCGCGGGTCAGACGGCCCGACTGGCTGTCCAGCCACGCGAGCAGGTCCAGCCTGACAGGCACAGCCATTTCCGCCGCTGCCGTGGGCGTGGGCGCGCGTTTGTCGGATGCATAGTCGATCAGCGTGGTATCCGTCTCGTGGCCCACGGCAGATATCAGGGGAATCGCGCTGGCCGCTGCGGCCCGCACAACAATCTCCTCATTGAACCCCCACAGGTCTTCCAGCGAGCCACCGCCGCGCGCCACGATGATCAGGTCGGGCCGTGGCATGGCCCCGCCCGGTGTCATGCGGTTGAACCCCTCGATTGCCCGCGCGACCTCGGGCGCACATTTCGCGCCCTGCACGGCGACGGGCCAGATCAGCACCTTGCGCGGAAACCGCTCGCGCAGGCGGTGCAGGATGTCGCGGATCACCGCGCCGGTGGGGGATGTGACAACGCCGATCACCTCCGGCAGATATGGCAGCGCCTTTTTGCGGGCCTCGTCGAACAGCCCTTCCGCCGCCAGCATCCGGCGGCGTTTGTCCAGCATCGCCATCAGCGCGCCCGCGCCTGCGGGTTCGATATCCTCGATGATCAACTGGTATTTCGACTGCCCGCCAAAGGTGGTGATGCGGCCCGTGGCGATCACCTCCATCCCCTCCTCCGGCTGGACGGTCAGACGCGCGGCCACACCTTTCCAGATCACGGCGGCCAGAACCGAGCGGTCATCCTTCAGGTCCAGATAGATATGCCCCGAACGTGGCATGGTCACGCGGCCCAGTTCGCCCCTGATGCGGATATGCGAGAACTCGCCCTCCAGCACGCGTTTCACCGCACCCGAGATCTCGGAGACGGTATATTCGGGGTTGTTCTGTCCGGCCTGTGGGGCGGGGCCGTCATCGTCGAGAAGATCGGACATGCGGGCGGGCCTTCCGTCTGGGTTGTCTCTGGCTTGTCACTGCGGTTGCAGCACCTTAAAGCGGGGAACGACGAAGGCCAAGCGGGAGAGCGCCATGAATATTCTGATCCTCGGTGGTGGCGGGCGCGAACATGCGCTGGCATGGGCCGTGATGCAGAACCCCAAATGCGACAAGCTGATCGTGGCACCGGGCAATGCCGGTATCGCGCAGATCGCGGAATGTGCGGATATGGATATCCTGAACGGTGCCTCCGTCGTGAATTTCTGCGACGAGAACGCGATTGATTTCATCATCGTCGGACCCGAAGCACCGCTTGCGGCAGGCATCAGCGACCGTTTGCGCGATGCGGGGCTGATGGTGTTCGGCCCGTCCAAGGCTGCTGCTCAGCTTGAGGCAAGCAAAGCCTTCACCAAGGAAATCTGCGCCGCCGTCAACGCCCCCACCGCAGGCTACGGCCATTTCACCGATGCGGTTGCGGCCCGCGCCCATATCAAGGCGCATGGCGCACCGATTGTGGTCAAAGCCGACGGTCTGGCCGCAGGTAAGGGTGTGATCGTGGCGATGACCGTGGAGGAGGCCTTGGCCGCTGTCGACGATATGTTCGGCGGCGAATTCGGCGCTGCTGGCGCGGAAGTGGTGATCGAGGAGTTCATGGAGGGCGAGGAAGCCTCGTTCTTCGTGCTGTGTGACGGCGCGGAGGTGCTGGCCATCGGCACCGCACAGGACCACAAACGCGTCGGTGACGGCGATACTGGCCCGAATACCGGCGGCATGGGGGCCTACTCCCCCGCACCCGTCCTGTCCGACGCGGTGGCGGAACTGGCGATGGACCAGATCATCAAGCCCTGCATGGCCGAGATGGCGCGGCGCGGCATGCCCTATCAGGGCGTGCTCTATGCCGGGCTGATGATCAAGGACGGCCAGCCGCGTCTGGTGGAATACAACGTGCGTTTCGGCGATCCTGAATGTCAGGTGCTGATGATGCGGCTGGGCGCGCAGGCGCTGGACCTGATGCTGGCCTGCGCCGAAGGGCGGCTGGCCGGCATGCAGGTGCATTGGGCGGCGGATCACGCGCTGACCGTGGTGATGGCGGCCAACGGCTATCCCGGTGATTACGCCAAGGGTAGTGTGATTGCAGGGCTGGAGGGGCTGACTTCGGACAGTTTCCACATGTGTTTCCATGCAGGCACCGCACGCGACAAGGGCCAGTTCATCGCCAACGGGGGGCGTGTCCTGAACGTCACCGCACGCGGAGCCACGCTGGCCGAGGCGCAGGCGCGGGCTTATGGGATGGTGGAGGCTATCGACTGGCCGGGCGGGTTCTGCCGCCGCGATATCGGCTGGCGGGCGCTGTAAAAGCGGGCGGTCGCCGTCACGCGGGGTGGCGGTGCAACCTTAGTTTGTCGCAGTTTATCCCCGCAGCATCATCGAACCTTGGTCCGTGTCGCAACCCTTGAAAAATCGCCGCCCCGGGGGGCGTGACGGCGATCGCGCGGCGGCGCTATGCGCCTTCGTTCCGCGCGGGGGCGGCTCTGAAATGCGTGGAACTGACAAACGGCCAATGGATGTTGGCAGCGATCACGCGGACCGGGCCATGCTCCCGCCGTGATCAGATCTGCTTTTCGGGCATCTGCACAACCAGACCGTCCAGCGCGTCGGTGACCTTGATCTGGCAGGTCAGGCGCGAGCGGGCGGTGTCGGGCTGATAGGCGAAATCGAGCATGTCCTCTTCCATGTCATCCTTGCCGGGCAGCTTCTCGACCCAGTCGGGATGGACATAGACATGGCAGGTCGAACAGGCGCAGGCGCCGCCGCAATCCGCCTCGATGCCCGGAATGTTGTTGTCGCGCGCGCCTTCCATCACGGTCAGACCGTTGGGCACCTCGACCACATGTTCAGTTCCGTTATGCTCGATATAGGTGATTTTGGCCATGTCCGTGCAGACTCCGCTTGATGTCTCTTGCTCCCCCCTACCTAGCCAAGCAATGCAGTGCGTTCCAGCCCCTTTTGCATTGTTTTGTGCACGGCACATGCGGCCAGTGATCGCGGCTTGCGGCAAGTGGCAAATGTTCCTATTATGTTCTCATGTCCATATCAACGCCCGTATCCCGTACCGCTGCACCGGCACCTCGCGCTCCGTCCTGCACACCTGCCGCCGCCCTTGGGCGGGTCAGCACGGGCGGGCGGGTGACTGTGGCGGGGCTGGTGATCCTGCGCCAGCGGCCCGGCACCGCCAAAGGCGTGATCTTCCTGACGCTGGAAGACGAGACCGGCGTGATCAATGTGATCGTCTGGCGCAAGCTCTACGAGCGCTACCGTCGCGCCATCATCGCAGGCCGTCTGTTGCGGGTGACGGGGCGTTTGCAGCACGAGGGCGGCGTGACCCATCTGATCGCGGAACATATCGAGGATATCTCGGCGATGCTGGATCTGTTGTTGCAGCGCGAGGGTGCGGATGCAGTTGCGACGGCAGGCGGGAACCTGCGCTGACCCGGCGCTACAGGCTTTGCGACCGGCGCAAAAACGGATAGCTTGATGGCAACCGGACCAGAGGCCGGAGCAACCGAGCAGAAAACGCCCATGACCCGACCATGCCGTGCCACCCGTCTGGCCTTTTCCCTGAGCGCACTGGCCGCTCTGACCGCCTGCACGCCAACCGTAGGCGACACGACGGCGATGGCCCTTGTCGGCAGCATGCAGGACACACCGCCCGGCGCGTCCGAAGGCACCTGCTGGGGCCGCATCGTCAGCCCTGCGCTGATCGAGACGGTGACAGAGCAAATCCTTGTGCAGCCTGCAAGTGCTGCGACGGATGCCGGACCGGGGGCTGCTGCGATCTACCGCACCGAGACCCGACAGCGTATCGTGAACGAGCGCGAAGTGACGTGGTTCGAGGCCCCCTGCCCCGATGACATGACCACCGAGGCGATTGCCACGCTGCAACGCGCGCTGGCCGTGCGTGACTTCTACGACGGTCCGGTGACGGGCCAGATCGATGCGGCGACAAGTGCGGCGGTGGGCCGCTATCAGGCCAGCACCGGATTGCAAAGCCGCGTTCTGGCCCTGTCGACGGCGCGCGCCTTGGGCGTGCTGGCCACGCCGATCGAGGAATTGAACGCCGACTGATTGGTCAGGCGATGTTGGGGTGTCGCGGCGGACTCAGCCGCCGCTTGCCGGACGCATGATATCCGACCGGACAAGGCTGTCGCGCGCCAACCGTGCCGCCTGTATCGCATCCAGACGGGACAGGGCATCGGCGGGGGCTTTCACCTCGGCCAAGGCCCGCAGATAGGCGCGGTGCGCGGAACGCGGGCTCCACGGCAGCGCCGCCCCCGCCAGCCAGCGCCGCAGATCGGCGGGAAGGCGGTCGAATTCCGCCATCGGATCACGCGCAGGGCGCGCCCTACGACGGCGGCTGAGGGCGGAGCATAGATTGGCACGGCTCATTCGCTGCACCTCAAGCTGCTGCCGCCCGGCGCCATGCCGGAAAGGGATCGGGCAGAGCGGCCCAGTCGGGCTCGATCCCCATGTCATCATTGCCCAGCAGGCAGCCATCCAGCGCGGCGCGGATCGTCGCCTCGTCCACACCTGCGCCGATGAAGACCAGTTCCTGCCGCCGGTCGCCCCACGGCTCGATCCAGTTGCGCGCCGCATAATCGCGCGCATGCTGGTTGTCGGGCCAACGCTCGCGCGGGACGGCTGCCCACCATGTGCCCAGCGGGGTGACCCCGCTCAAAGCCCCCGCAAGGCTGAACTCGGCCACCCAATCGGGCCGCGAGGCCAGCCAGAAATGGCCCTTGGCGCGGATCACGCCGGGCAGATCGCCGTTCAGCACGTCGAAGACCTTGCCCGGATGGAAAGGCCGCCGTGCGCGATAGGTGAAGTGGGTGACACCGTATTCGGCGGTTTCAGGCACGTGATCGGCAAAGCCGTAGAGTTCCTTGGCCCACATCGGGTGCTCGTGGGCGGTCTCGAAATCGAACAGGCCGGTGTTGAATATCCGGTCGGCGTCGACACGGGAATGATCGGTCTCGATCAGCTTGGCATCGGGGTTGAGCGCGCGGATGATCTTGCGCGCCGCATCGGTGCGCTCGGGTCCGGCATCGGTGATCTTGTTGAGGATGATCACATCGGCGAATTCGATCTGGTCGGTCAGCAGATGCACCAGCGTGCGCTCGTCACCCTCGCCCGCCACCTCGCCACGATCAGAGAGGAAATCGTGGCTGGCATAATCCTGCAACAGGTTGACCGCATCCACCACGGTCACCATCGTATCGAGCCGCGCCACGTCGGACAGGCTCTCGCCATCCTCGTCACGGAATTCGAATGTCGTAGCAACGGGAAGCGGTTCCGATACGCCGGTGGATTCGATCAGCAGGTAATCGAACCGCCCCTCCTCGGACAGGCGGCGCACCTCTTTCAGCAGGTCGTCGCGCAATGTGCAGCAGATGCATCCGTTGGACATTTCCACCAGCGTTTCATCGGTCTGCGACAGACTGGTGCCCTCGCGCACGAGATCGGCGTCGATATTCACCTCGGCCATATCGTTGACGATCACCGCGACGCGCCGCCCCTCGCGGTTGTTGAGCACGGCATTCAGCAGCGTTGTCTTGCCTGCCCCCAAAAAGCCGGACAGGACGGTGACGGGCAAACGGGAATCGGTGCGGGACATGGGGCTCTCCTTTTATGTTATGTTATTACATAACAGCCAAGGCGAAGTTGCAACCCGTCACCATGCGAAAGGGGCGCCCGAAACGGACGCCCCTTTATATTTTGCTTGGGGTTGTTGGCCTCAATGCGCGCGGATCACTCCAACGACAGGGCCACGAACCGTTTGTCATCACCGCGCCGGACCACCAGCAGCAAAGAGGTGCGCCCCGCCTCGCGGGCCTCCTCGATCCGGTCGGTCAGATCGCTGGCGGCCTCGACCTGCTGCCAGCCCGCCTCGGTGATCAGATCGCCCGCCCGCAGGCCCTTATCGAAAGCTTCCGAGCTGTTGTCGACCTCGACCACAACCAGACCGTTCTCGCCCGCAGGCACGGCCAGTTCGCTGCGCAACTCGTCCGTGAGCGGGCTGAGCGTCAGGCCCATCATCTCGGCAGGTGCCTCAGGCTCCTCCGGTTCGATGTTCTGGGCCGCAGGGCGGACGGATTCCGCATCTTCGCGCCGTCCCAGTGTGACCAGCAGCGTCTGGGTCTCGCCCTCGCGCCAGACGGTCACGCGCACGGCTTTGCCCACCTCGGTATTGCCGACCTGACGCACCAGCGCGCGCGTATCGGCCACATCGGTGCCGTCAAAGCTGAGGATCACATCGCCTTGCAGGATGCCCGCCTCTTTGCCCGGACCTTCGGGCACGTCGGAGACCAGCGCGCCTGTTGCCTCGTCCAGACCCATGGCATCGGCCAGATCGTCGGTCATGTCCTGAATCCGCACACCCAGCCAGCCACGGCGGGTTTCGCCGAACTCCTGAAGCTGGTTGACCACACGCGTCACAACGTTCGAGGCCATCGAGAAGCCGATCCCGATCGAGCCGCCCGTTGGCGACAGGATCGCGGTGTTCACGCCGACGACCTCGCCCTGAAGGTTGAACAGCGGACCGCCCGAATTGCCCCGGTTGATCGCCGCGTCGGTCTGGATGTAGTCGTCATAGCTGCCGGCCAAGGCGCGGCCCCGTGCCGAGACGATGCCCGCACTGACCGAAAAGCCTTGCCCCAGCGGGTTGCCCATCGCCACGACCCAATCGCCCACGCGCGAAGCGTCGCTATCGCCGAAACGCACGAACGGCAGCGGATTGTCGGATTCCACCTTGAGCAGTGCGATATCGGTATTGGGGTCCGTGCCGACGACCGTTGCGACAAGCGTCTCACCCGAAAAGAACTCGATGGTGATCTCGTCCGCGCTTTCAATCACGTGGTTGTTGGTGACGATATAGCCATCCTCGGAGATCACGAATCCCGACCCCAGCGCGGAAGAGCGGCGCGGTCTGTCGCCCCTGCCGTCAGGGGCGCGGTTGCGATCCTGAAACTCGCGGAAAAACTCCTCGAAGGGGCTGCCTTCGGGAACGATCGGATCCGGTCCGGTGCGGCCCGCCACCGTGGTGGATGTGGTAATATTCACAACCGATGGGCTGATCTGTTCGGCCAGATCGGCAAAACTGTCAGGGCGACCCTGCGCCGGCGCTTGCAGCGCCATCATCAGCATCATGGCGCTGGCGACAAGTCCCAGCCAGAACGCGCGCAACACGCCCGATTGCCGATCTGGGATCAAAGCAACTGTGTCTCTCACTCCCGTAACTCCTTTGTTGGTGAAGCGTGGCGGCAGCATCCTGGCCACAGCGTCCGCTTTCATCAGGTACGTGCCTATGTAGTGCCTGCGCCGCGCAACACCAAGGCCGGAATGCTGTGCTCAAGCGCCTGTGATGGTCTGTGCTTGGTTGGCTGGCGATCTGCGCGCTGCGTTTGCGCCGCCGACTCTCGTGTTCGCCACCTGACACGCGGAAATCTATGACTGCTTGGATTCCTGCGCGGACTGTCAACGCGCCGTGCAGCGTCGGGCCGCGGTGCGGCGACGCCACCTTTCAGTATGGCAATTTATGCCTGCTAAATACGTCTGACCTCTAGACCTGCGCCTGCCTCTGCCAAATCGCCGTGCCGGGGGGCGGCCCGGCGATGCGCGGCTGTTCTGCGCGTTCGCCTATCAACGCGACAGAGGGCATCGCAGGGTCGCGGTCATGCGATCCGACGCATCAATCTGGCAGTTTATCGTGCAGCAACGTCCAGCCTCTGGCCGTGGCACTAGCGGCAGCCAAATCGCATGGCCGGGGGGCGGCCCTGCGATGCCCGGGCCGCTGCGCGGCTGTTCCGGGCGGGGTGGCACGTTTCAATGTCATCTACGTCGCGCAAAGCTCGCTGTCGCGACCGCATCGCCGGGGGCACGGCAGCCTTTCGCCGGTTGGCGACCACTAGCCCTCCAACAGCTTGGCCAGCCAGACAAAGGCAACGCCGGAGACAATCGCCAAAAGCCCGAGTGTGCGCCGCGCCGGTTCTGGGATCTCGCGCAGGGCTGCAAGCAGTTGCTCAATAAGCGAAGGGGCCAGCGCATAGGCCAGCCCCTCCACAATCAGCACCAGCCCGATGGCCAGAAGTGCCGTTTCTATCATCAGTCCTGCGTTCCCTGAAGGGCCTGATCGTCCTCGGCTTCAGCCTCATCCGCGTCATCCAAAATGACGGGATCCTGCTGCGCCGCCGGCGTGTCCTGACCGGTCGCGCCGCCTTGCGTACCTTGTGCAGCCTGCGCCACACCGGGTTGCTCACGCTGCGAACGATCCGACTTGAGGTAGTCGAAGAATTCGCTATCAGGTGTCATGACCATCGAGGAGTTGCCCCCTTGCAAAGCCACTTCATAGGCTTGCAGCGAACGGTAGAAGGCGAAGAACTCGGGGTCCGCACCAAAGGCCACCGCGAAGATCGCGTTACGCTCGGCATCGGCTTCACCGCGTGTGATCTGCGCTTCGCGCTCGCTGTCCGACAGGGTTTCGACCACGGTCCGGTCTGCCAGAGCGCGCACACGCTGCGCGGCCTCGTTACCACGGGCGATCTCGTCTGCGGCTTCCCGCTCACGTTCGGCCCGCATACGGGCAAAGGTGGCTTCAAGGTTCTGCATCGGCAGGTTGGTCTGCTTCAGACGCACGTCGATCACATCCAGCCCCAGACCACGCGCCGAGGCACGGGCCTGATCGCGGATACGGTTCATCAGGATACGACGGTCTTGCGACAGGATCGTGTCCGATGTGACCTGATCGGCACCCAGAACTTCCCGGATCTGGGCGTTCAGGATCGAGGACAGACGGTCCTCGGCGGCCCGCAGACCACCGACGCCGACGGCCTGACGGAACTGCACGACATCCGCGATGCGGTAACGTGCAAAGGCGTCAACCACCAGACGACGGTCATCCGAGGGGGTAACCTCGATCGTGTCAGTGTCGAGCGACAGGATACGGTCGTCATAGCGCACGACCTCCTGAATGAACGGGATCTTGAACCCGAGGCCCGGCTCTTCCTTGACGGCACGGATCTGGCCGAACTGCAGCACCAATGCCTTTTCACGCTCGTCCACGACGAAGATCGACGACAGACCGACGATGATGGCCACGACGATGATCGGCAGAATTAATGTTGTCTTGCGCATGATCTCAGTTCCCCTGTCCTGCGGGCGCGGGACGCCGCAATTCGTTCAGCGGCAGGTAAGGCACGACGCCCTGTTGCCCCTCGCCACCTACGAGCGCGCTGTCCAGAATGGTCTTATCGACCTGGCTCAGCACCCGTTCCATCGTCTCGATGTAGAGACGGCGACGTGTGACGTCTTCGGCCTTCTGGTACTCTTCCAGAACCGCCGAGAAGCGGCTGGCTTCACCCAAAGCCTGGTTGACGACCTGGGCACGATAGCCTTCGGCCTGTTCGAGGATCTGCGCCGCTTCACCACGGGCTTCCGCCAGAACACGGTTGGCATAGGCATCGGCCTGACGCTGCAAGCGGTCACGCTCCTGCTCGGCGGCCTGCACCTCACGGAAGCTGTCGATCACCTCGCGTGGCGGGTCGGCCTTGTCGAGGTTGACACGCACAATCGTGATGCCGCTTTCATACTCGTCCATCGTCGCCTGAATGTTCTGCAACGCTGTATCGGCGATCAGACCACGATCCCTGTTGAGGATCGGTGACAGGGTCGAGGCCGCGATGATCTCGCGCATCACCGATTCCGACACCGCCTGAACGGTCAGCTGCGGGTCACGGATGTTGAACAGCAGTCTCGACGGATCGTTGATGTTCCAGACCACCTGAAAGTCGATATCGACGATATTGGCATCTGTCGTCAGCATCAAGCCCAGATCCTGCGCGCCACGGTTCTCGCCGATATTCTCGGTCCGCTCCGATGTCACGTTCACAACCTCTGCGGTCACGAAAGGCCAAGGCGCGAAGTTCAGACCGGGGCTGCCGATCTTGTAGAACTCGCCAAGGAACAATTCGACAGACTGTTCTTCCGGACGCACGGTGTAGAAGCTTGTGAAAGCCCACAGACCGACCGCCACAAGAACACCCAGACCGATTGTCGAGCGCGTGAAAATCGGGCCGCGTGGCCCTTCATCACCGCCGCCGCCTGTGCCATTACGGCCACCTCCGCGGCCCCCCATCAAAACCCGGAGCTGCTCTTGCCCCTTACGCATCAGATCGTCGATTTCCGGGATTTGCGTCCCGCCTTCCTCACCCGGACGTCGTCCGCCACCATTTTTGGGGCGGTCGTCATCGCCGCCCTTGTTACCACCGCCGCCGCCCCATGGGCCGCCCGCATTTCCAGCCATTTACCTGAGTTCCCCTTGTTGTCTTAGATTTTATCGGATGTGCTTCCCTGCCCCATACCTGTGAGGTTGGCGCGAAATTTCAAGCGGTGCGGACCGGTGACTTCATCGTCACGATCTCCTCCGCCATCGTCGGATGGACCGCAACAGTGCGGTCAAAATCCTCTTTTGTAGCCCCCATCTTGATCGCAATGCCCGCAAGCTGGATCATTTCACCGGCTCCCGGCGCGACGATATGACAGCCCAATACCTTCCGGGTTGCGGTGCTGACAACCAGTTTCATCAACACGCGGCGCGTGCTTCCGGCAAAGGCCGTCCGCATCGGGCGGAACGACGTGCAGTAGATCTCCACCGGTTCGATCTCCCGCGCCGCCTCTTCCGACAGGCCCACCGTCCCGATTTCGGGCTGGGTGAAGATCGCTGTCGGCACCAGATCGTGATCGACCGCCGTCGGATTACCACCGAACACCGTCTCGACAAAGGCCATGCCCTCGCGGATCGCCACGGGTGTCAGGTTCAGACGGTCCGTCACATCGCCCACCGCATAGATCGACGGGACAGCGCTTTGCGAATACTCGTCCACCACGACCTGCCCGCTGCGGCCCAGTTCGACGCCCAGCGCCTCCAGCCCCATGCCTTCGGTATTGGGGGCACGGCCGGTGGCGAACATCACCTGTTCAAACACATGCTCGTCCCCGTTGGTGGCCTTGACGCGGATGCCTTTGCCGCCATCCGTCTCACGCTCCAGCGACAGGATATTGGTGCCCAAATGCAGCTTGATCCCGTCTTGCTGCATCTCCTCCGAGACCAGCCCGCGTGCCTCGTCATCAAATCCCCGCAGGATCTGCGCGCCACGGTAGTATTGCGTCACTTCGACACCCAATCCATTGAGGATACAAGCGAATTCGCAGGCAATATAGCCGCCGCCGATGATCAGGATGGATTTGGGCAGGGTTTCCAGATGGAAAATGTCATTCGAGGTGATCGCGAGTTCTTCCCCCGGCATATCCGGTTTCACTGGCCGCCCGCCCATCGCCAGCAGGATATGCTTGGCGGTTTTGCGGGTGCCGTCTGCCAGTTCCACGGTATGCGGGTCCACCAGCGTGGCGCGGGCATCAAATGTCTCGACGCCGTTGGATTTCAGCAGGTTGCGATAGATGCCTTCCAGCCGGTCAAGCTCGGTATGCAGGTTGTTGCGGAACCTTGGCCAGTCGAAACTTCCGGCCTGAAAATCCCAGCCATAGGCGCGGGCCTCCTCGGCCACACCGGCGAATTCGCTGGCGAAAACCATCAGTTTTTTCGGTACACAACCACGGATCACACAGGTTCCGCCATAGCGGTCCTCTTCGGCCAGACCTACGCGCACACCCTTCTGCGCCGCCACACGGGCTGCCCGGACACCGCCCGAACCGCCACCAATGACGAAGAGATCATAGTCGAATGTGGTCATGTGGTCCCCCTGTCCCGATCGGCGACAGGTATTTCACATCGCGGGGCCAAGGGCCAGCGAAAGCGGGACACGGGCTGATCACTAGGAAGGGAGTGGTTCGGGAGCGCGCGTTCCGACGGTCAACGGCGACGTACAGGCTCACGCCGGATCGCTCCTGCTTAGTCCGCCAGATCGCTGAACAGGTTGTCATTCTCCAGAAAATCCAGCCGGTCCTGCTCGATCGTGCCTTGGTTGATGTCGCGTGTTTCGACGCGGCCATCGCCGTAGCCCACGATCACGATATCGCAGATATCGATGAAAAGCCCGTTCTCCACGACGCCCGGCACCTGATTGAGCACCATCGCCAGTTGGCGGGCGTTGCCGATGCGGTTGAGATGCAGGTCAAGGATATGGTTGCCCTCGTCGGTGATGAACGGACGGTCGCCGTTCATCCGCAAGGTGACATCGCGGCCCAGCACATCCATCGAGATCAGCATCTCCTCGACCAGCGCGCGCGTGGTCTGCCAGCCGAAGGGGATCACCTCGATGGGCAGGGGAAAACTCCCCAGCGTTTCGACTTCCTTGCCGATATCGGCGATCACGATCATCTGGTCGCTGGCTGTTGCCACGATCTTTTCCTGCAACAGCGCCCCGCCGCCGCCCTTGATCAGGTTCAGATCGCCGTCAACCTCGTCCGCGCCGTCGATGGTCAGATCCAGCCATTTGGCCTGATCCAGACTGATCACCTCGATCCCGACCTCACGCGCCAGCGCGGCGGTGCGGGTCGATGTGGGCACGCCCTTGATCTTCAGCCCGTCCTGCCGCACCAGCTCGCCAAGGCAGCGGACCATCCATGCGGCGGTCGAGCCGGTGCCGAGCCCGACACGCATCCCGTCCTCGACAAAATCGACCGCGCGTTTGGCGGCGACAAACTTGGCCTTGTCGATGGGGGATAATTCTCCGGGCATGGGATTCTCCGTGCTTTAGCGTCAGTTTGACGCCTTATAAGCCGCCCGGCGCGATGTTGCGAGAGGGCAAAACCTGCATTGCATGTTTCGCCATGGCAGGGCTGCGCCTTCTGGCAGAAACGCAGGCGTCCACGTTTCGCTCTTCCAGCGCCAAAGCCCGCCTGACGTGACCGACCCGCAAGATTGGCCGCACCTCCGCCAACTGCTTCAGGCGCAACTGCGGCATACGGGCCAACAGAACGTCGCGATCCTGCTCCGACAGGGATTTCAGCGCCTGCTTTCGCGGCAGGAAGGTTTCCGTCTGCGCGCCTTCGGCAAAGATCAGCTCGTGCCGTTCGCACATCAGATGGATGTAATTGATCATCCGGCGCGGCGCATATTCCACCCCGGGCAAGCCAACCAGCGCCTTGACCGGAACGATCCGATCCGGACCCAGCCCAGACGTCGCGCCCAGCGCCGGCGGGATCAGAACGCGGTGTTGTTGCGACAACAGCAAAGGCCGCGTGTTGCCCAGCACGCCCGTTGCCACCTGCACAGGCGCGCCGGCCCCCGTCCCCGCCGAAAACCTGTTGCCGATCCAGCCCAGTGGCTGTGGCCCGTTATCGACCGTGCAGACAAGGTCGCCGGGACGCAGGCGGTCCACGGCGACAAGACCTTGAGGCGTGGCAATGCCGGTGCCGGGGGTAAAGCAGATCACCAGATCGCCATAGGGCACCGAAGGCCCGTTCTCGCCGCTGATGATCAGATAGGTCACGTTGGGGTCCAACAGCTGGCTTGAGGCGATACCCTGCACGGAACTACCGAATTCAAGCACATAGATCGTGATATCATCCGCCGGATCAGTCGAGCCGACAGGGCGAATCACATAGCTGTATTCGATCTCGACATTCTGGCCGACGTTGTAGTTCATGCCGTTGATCGACAACGGTTCGGTCAGTTGCTGGCCGCTGTCGCCATCCTCCAGAAATCCGTCATTATCTGTCATGGTCAGGACAGACCATGTCGCATCGGGCGCGATCTGGATGGTCGTCGTACCGTAGGCATCTTTCTCGGGACTTGAATTGGAGGCGAACGGATCGGGGCCGCTCAAAATAAGGTCCGAGAACCCGAAGACGAGAAATGAATACTCTTCCATGCGACAACCCTCTTGCGCTCAGCAGATTTGGGCGCAATGCACTAATGACTGAAACAACCTTTCCAGAATGCGCGGAAAATCCGCAGGATTTGAGGCGGATTCGCGGCGATTTCTGGACATGCGCCACTGGCTTCTGGCGCGGCCTCTGTGCGGAATGTCGTTTTCCGGTGGTGCACTTGTCGCGCCGATGCACCAAGATCGCCGGATGACCGAAACTTTCCGCCTGCATTACGCGCCCGACAACGCCTCGCTCATCATCCGGCTGGCGCTGGAGGAATTGCGCCTGCCCTACGAGGCAGTGCCGGTGGACCGGCGCAAGGACGCGCAAAAGGCCGCGCCCTATCTCGCCCTGAACCCGCATGGCCGTATTCCGGTGCTTGAAACGCCGGACGGCGCGATCTTCGAGACCGGCGCGATCCTGTTGTGGCTGGCGGACCGGCACGCGGGCCTGATGCCGCCTCCCGCGCATCCGGACCGAGGCAATGCGCTGAAATGGTTGTTTTTCCTGTCAAATACCTTTCATGCCGAGCTCAGGATGCTGTTCTATCCTGAGATATATATCGGCCCCGACCCCGCGCATCACGCTGCCTTGCGCGCTGGTTTGCGCGCCTCGCTCGGCGCGCATCTGGTGCAGTTTGACACCGTCGCGGGCGCTGGCCATCGCTGGCTGAACGCGGACACGCCCTCGGTGCTGGATTTCTACCTTGTCGCCTGCCTGCGCTGGATCGCGCTTTATCCCCGTGATACGGCAGGCTGGTGGGACCGTGACAGCGCACCGCATCTCGCCGCCTTGTGCGCACGGATCGAGGCGCGACCCGCCTCTGCCCTGAGCGCCCTTGCCGAAGGTCTGGGGCCACGCCCCTTCACCGTTCCGGATTACCCAACTCCCGCTCAAGAAAGCGCATCATAATGTTCCTGTCCGTTTTCGAGATGTTCAAAGTCGGCATCGGTCCCTCCTCCTCCCACACGATGGGACCGATGGTGGCGGCGGCACGGTTTCTCGACCTGCTGCGCGCGCAGCCCTTTACCGCGCATGGCTTGCGCGCCTCGCTGCACGGCTCGTTGGCCTTTACCGGCGTGGGACATGCGACAGACCGCGCCACGGTGCTGGGGTTGGCGGGACTGCGGCCCGACACCTATGACCACGGACAGGCCGAGGCGCTGATGGCCAGCATCCGCGACACCAAGACAATCCACGCCGAGGGGCTGCCGCCGCTGCATTTCGACCCGCTCGCCGATCTGGTGTTCGATTTCGGCCCCGCCCTGCCCGGCCATGCCAATGGCATGAAGCTGATGGCGACCGACAAACAGGGCGACATCATCCTGCGCGAGACCTATTTCTCCATCGGTGGCGGTTTCGTGATGACGGAGGCCGAACTCGCCGCAGGCAAGAACACCGATGACGGCGCGCCGGTGCCCTATCCGTTCAAATCGGCGGACGAGATGCTGGTGATGGCCAAAACCTCGGGCAAAAGCATTGCCGAGATGAAACGCGCCAACGAGCTGTCCCGCACCCCGCGCGCCGATCTCGACAAGGGTGTCAAGCGCATCTGGCAGGTCATGAACGACTGTATCGACCGTGGGCTGGCGCAGGATGGCATCCTGCCCGGCGGGCTGAACGTGCGCCGTCGCGCGCATGGTATCCATCAGGCCTTGCTGGCCGAGCGCGGCCTGAACCAGACGGCCCCGCATATCATCAACGACTGGATGAGCACCTATGCCATGGCCGTGAACGAGGAGAACGCCGCTGGCGGGCAGGTCGTCACCGCGCCCACCAACGGGGCCGCTGGCGTGATGCCTGCCGTGATCCGCTACTGGCTGGACCATGTGCCCGGCGCGAACCCTGCCCGCGTGGAGGAGTTTCTGCTGACCGCCGCCGCCATCGGGGGGCTGGTGAAATACAACGCCTCGATTTCCGGTGCCGAGGCGGGCTGTCAGGCCGAGGTCGGCAGCGCCGCGGCCATGGCAGCCGCAGGGCTTTGCGCCGTGCTGGGCGGCACGCCAGAGCAGATCGAGAATGCCGCCGAGATCGCGCTGGAGCATCATCTGGGCATGACATGCGATCCGGTCAAAGGGCTGGTGCAGGTGCCCTGCATCGAACGCAACGGGCTGGGCGCGATCAAGGCGGTCTCGGCGGCGTCACTGGCGATGCGCGGCGACGGGCAACATCTGGTGTCGCTGGATGTCTGTATCGAGACGATGCGCCAGACCGGCGCGGATATGTCCGAGAAGTATAAAGAGACATCGCTTGGCGGGCTGGCGGTGAACGTGCCCAACTGCTGAGCCGTGATGCGTGCTGCGGACGGCAGTTTATGAGTATTTGCAGAACGATGAAGCACAGGTCGCATTTGGCGTGGCAGTGCCGCGCAAGCCACGCTAGAGGCGGTATATGAGTGACAGCCGCGCGCCTTCCCTGCCCTACCTGAACGACCGTGTCGTGCTCGGCGTGGTGCTGATGCTGGGGTTCTGCCTGACCGCCCCGCTGATCGACGTGGCCTCGAAACTCGCGGCGCAGACGATCCCCGTGGGCCAGATCACCACCGCGCGGTTCATCGTGCAGGGCGCGCTGATGCTGCCGCTCTGCCTGCTGCTGGGGCACGGGCTGCGGCTGCCGCCCAGTGTACTGTACAGGCTGGTGCTCAGGGCGCTGTTCCTGATCCTGTCGACCTATTTCTTTGTGGCTGCGGTCAAGGTGATGCCGATTGCCGACGCGCTGGTGATCGTCTTTGTCGAGCCGTTCATCCTGCTGCTGCTGGGCAAATACATGTATGGCGAGGAAGTCGGCCCGCGCCGCCTGTGGGCCAGTGTGGTGGGGTTTGCAGGCGCGCTGTTGGTGATCCAGCCCAGTCTGGTGGCGTTCGGGCTGGTGGCGCTTTACCCGCTGGGCACGGCGCTGTTCTTTGCCTTCTACATGCTGGTCACGCGCAGCCTGTCGCGGCAGATGCATCCGGTGCCGATGCAGTTCCACACCTCGCTGCTGGCGGCTGTGATCTGCCTGCCGGTGATGCTGCTCGGCCTCGGGATCGAGATCCCCACCATCAGCCCTGTATGGCCCAAGGGGATAGAGTGGACATTGCTGGCGGCGGTGGGGACGGCCTCGGCCCTGTCGCATCTGATGATCAGCTATGCGCTGCGGTTTGCGCCCTCGGCCACGGTTGCGCCGCTGCATTATCTCGAGATCGTCAGCGCTGTCGCTTTCGGCTGGGTGTTCTTCGCCGATCTGCCGAATGCGATGACCTTTGCGGGGATGGCGGTGATCACGGCCTCCGGCCTCTACGTGTTTCACCGCGAGCGCTTGCAGGAGCGTAGCGCCCGCATCACCCGCATCTGAGCGCCGGGCGATTGCCAATCTCTGCGCCCCGTCCTAGCGTGGCGCGCATGAGCACCGTGCATCCTCCCGACCGCCCCATGCTGGGTATCCTGCTGATGCTTGGGTTCTGCGCCGTGGCCCCGATGGCGGACGCGCTGGCGAAGATACTGGGCGAGACGGTGCCGCTGATGATGGCGGTGCTGGCGCGTTTTGCCGTGCAGGCGCTGCTGCTTGCGCCACTGGTGCTGGCCACGGGCCGTATCTGGCGGATGCGGGGCCGGATGCTGCATCTGGTGATCCTGCGCACGGCGCTGCATATCGCAGGTATCACGCTGATGTTCAGCGCGCTGAAATACCTGCCCCTTGCCGATGCGATCGCCATCGCCTTCGTGATGCCCTTCGTGCTGCTGCTGCTGGGCCATACGATCTTGAAGGAGGAGGTCGGGCCGCGCCGCCTGATCGCCTGTATCGTCGGTTTTATCGGCACGTTACTGGTGATCCAGCCCAGCTTTGCCGCCGTTGGCTGGCCTGCCCTTTTGCCTGTGGGGGTGGCTGTTGTCTTTGCCGCCTTCATTCTGGTCACACGGCTTGTGGCACGCGACACCGATCCGGTGGCGCTTCAGGCGGTCAGCGGGCTGATGGCCAGCGCCGTGCTGCTGCCGTTGCTGCTGGTCTTCGGCAACAGCGGGCCGGAGGCGCTGCGCCTTGTTGTGCCCACCTCGCACGACTGGGCGCTGCTGATCGGGGTCGGGCTGCTGGGCACGCTGGGGCATCTGTTCATGACGTGGTCGCTGCGTTTCGCGCCCTCGGCCACACTTGCCCCGATGCAATATCTGGAGATCCCCTTTGCCACCCTGATCGGCTGGTTGATCTGGCGCGATCTTCCCAACGGGCTGGCCGCGCTCGGCATCGCGATCACGGTGGCTTCGGGTCTTTACATCGTGCTGCGCGAACGCCGCCTGAGCAAGGCGCTGACACAGCCCGCCGTCGCCCCTCAGCCCCAGCCGTAGGGGCGCGCCAGCATCCGCTCGACCAACTGGCCTAGAACGCTGCGGGGCAGGATCAGCAGCATCTTGGGCGCGGTGAAGGCCAGCCAGACCGGCCCCGTCACACGGTTCGACGTGCCCACCTGCCCGTCGGGTGCGAAGTTCAGACCCCGCAGGGGCCATTCCAGCCCCTCGGATGTTCCCTCGACCGCGCCCATCGGAAACAGCGACAGCACCGCGCCCTTGTCCAGATCCAGCCGCAGCGCCGGAGGGGCCAGCAGGATGATCTCCTGCGCGCCGATCAGAATGCAGCGCTGGCGCGGATGGCGCACAAGACTGTTGAAAGCCGCCATTTGATGGTCCAGCCTTGCGCCGGTAAAGCCCAGACCTACAATCAGGGGGGCGCGGATGGAGGCCAGACATTTGTCGAAATCGGTACTGTCTTGCTCCGCGATCCGGTGAACTCGCTCTTGCGGCAGCAGGGCAAGGTGGGTCTCGGACAGCGAATCCATATCGCCGATCACCGCTTCGGGGATATGCCCCTCTGCCAGTGCCGCCGCCGCGCCGCTGTCCGCCGCGACCAGTCTGGGGGCGAGACTCAGGGCAAGGGACAGGGTTTCGGCATCTGTCGGTGCGCCACCCACCAAAGTGACCGGGTCATTTGCGTGAACAATGATATCTCTCATATCGGGATTACTGCCCTTTCACGAAACAGATCACAATGTGAACACAAAATGATACTGTTAATATCGAAGATTCGTTCACGTTTGGACGCCTATCACATGGTAAACCTTTTGATTACGGACAAAAGAAAGCGAGTGGCCAATGGTGAGCAACAGTAAGATTCTCACGGTCTCATATGGGACATTTTCATGCACGCTCGAAGGGTTTGACGACTCGTTCGACACCATGAAGGCCATTGCGGAATATTTCCGTGATCTGGCCGCCGAGGATAGATATTTTGGCGCGGAACCGCCAGTGCCGGATGCCGAGATGCTGGCGCGAATCGCGGAACGCGAGATCGCCCGCCGCGTCGAGGCCCGCGAGGAACGCGGCAGCATCGTGTTGCGCGCCGCGCCCTATGGTGCGATGTCCGCGCCGCTTGCGCCTTTCGCGGCACCGCAATCCCCACCCGCCGCGATGCCGGTGACGATGCCTGCCACCGGAGGCGCGGCTCCCGAGGCTCCGGCGCAGTCTCCGGCCCCGCAGGCAACACCTGCCACTGCGCTGTCCACACCGGATACAGATAAGCAGGGGCAGCCAGGCGAAACAGCGGGTTACGTCGCTGATGCTCCTGCCGCCAAGGCCGCAGAGCCTGCGGAGGAATGGGAAGACGTTGCCGAGGCTCCCGCGACTTCTCCGGCTCCAGCGCCTGCACCGACCATGTCAACCCCGCCGTTGCGGCCCACGCCCGTGCCGCATCCCGATCCCGACAGCGTCGCAGCAAAACTGCAGCGCATCCGCGACGTGGTGACCAAGTCGGCCGCCGTGGCGGAAACACACAGCTATTCCGAAGACGAACATGCCGATAATTTCCTGTCCGAAACGGTCGAGACGATGGAAACGGCGCTGGATATGGATGACCAGACGGCTGACGATACCGCCGAGGATGATGACGAGATCGCGGCCCTTCTGAGCCGTCTTGCTCAGGATACGCCAGCGCAAAACACGCCAGCACAAAACACGGATGATGCGCAGCCCGACGCGGACGATTGGGATGACGAATCCGTGGAGGCGAACGGCATCACGACCGATCTGGTCGATTTCGGCTATGAGACTGTTGTTTTCGAAGGGGAAAATGAGGCGGAAAGCCTTTCTGCTCAGGACGAGGAGGCAATGTCGCCTGTCGCGGTCGATGAGGACGGGTTTTACGACGACCCCATCAATGAGGCAGAGATTGCCGCAGCCCGTGAGGCGATAGCGCCGTTCTATGAGGACCTGGACGAGACAGATCTGGACGAGGCAGAACTGGACGAGGACGAAAGCGATATCGCCCGTTCCAGAGCCGTGGCCGAGGCGGCGCGTGTCTTTACCGTCAAGCGCGCAGCGTTCGATGCCGCCATTGCCAAGGGTGAACTGGTCGCCGATCCCGATGATGCGGCTGACGAGGCCGAGGCGGATGACGCCGATACTGCCGCGCAGGACCAGGATCAGGACGACAGCCGGCACGACATGCCGAAGCTGAAGCCGTATCACGATCTGAGCGCCGAGGACGAAGAGGCTCTGCGCCGCGAGCTTGCAGCCGTCGAGGCGGAACTGGTCGAGATCAACCGCGACGCTGACGGGCGTATCCTGACCTCTCTGGATGACGAGGATTTCGCGGAGGAAGACGAGGACGAAAGCGAACTGACCTCGCTGTTCGAGGAAGAGGACGACGCGCGCGAGGCACAGACCGCCGCCGCAACGCCTGCACCGCCATTGGTGCTGCGCGATCCGCGCGAACGTCTGGTGCAATCCAGCACCGAGGATGATGTCTCGCGGCTGATGGCCAAGACCGAAACGGCGCTGACCGCCCCCGAAAATGCAAGCAAGCGCAACGCAATTGCTCATCTGCGCAAAGCGGTTGCCGCCACCAAAGCCGAGCAATCGGCAGGCAACCTGCCCGATCGCAACCCGGCAACCAGCGCGTTCCGCGAGGATCTGGCCGATGTGGTGCGCCCGCGCCGCCCCGTGAGCGAAGCCGGAGCCGCAAGGCCGCGTCCGGCCGAAACGCGCCCTACGCCGCTGAAACTGGTGGCGGAGCAGCGTGTCGATCTGCCCGAGGGTCAGATGACAACGGGACGGCCTGACGCGCCCGTGCGTCCGCGTCGTGTGTCGCTGGCTTCACTGCCGGATGACGGCGGTGAGACTCCGGTGCCGGTGGCGGCGCCTGTTGCAGAAGGCGGCTTTGCCGATTTCGCGCAGAAGATGGGGGCCACCGCGCTGCCTGACCTGCTGGAAGCCGCTGCGGCCTATCTTGTCCATGTCGAGGGCAACGACGAGTTTTCGCGCCCGCAACTGATGGCGAAGGCCAGACAAGCCGTGAGCGGCACCCTCAGCCGCGAGGACGGTCTGCGCGCGCTGGGGCAGTTAATGCGGCAGGGCAAGCTTCAGAAAATGCGCGGCGGGCTGTTCACCGCCTCCGAAGATATCGGGTTCAAGCCGGATGCGCGGCGCGTCGGCTGAGCTATCCCTTTTAATTGCAAAAAAAGGCGGGCCAAACGGCCCGCCTTTTTCGTTTTCCGGTACAAAACTGTTAACGCGGATCTTTATCCTGCGGCGCATCGGGATCGGCTTGCCCGATGCCACGGAAGACGAATTTGAACGGCAACATCCACAAAAACCCCAGCACCACAAAGACCAGCAGTTCTACTAAAATGGACGGCCGGTCGATCAGGTCCACGACATTGACCGCCACAATGATGTAAAGCGGAAGGCCGACCAGCAAAATGACCAGTGACCAACGTCTGCGGGCCTTGTAACTCAGCGCCATCTGTTTTCTCCGGTCTGATGCATCAATCCTCGAACGGGTCCGTCACAAGGATCGTGTCTTCGCGTTCGGGTGAAGTGGACAGTAGCGCGACGGGGCAGTCGATCAACTCTTCCACGCGGCGCACGTATTTGATGGCCGCTGCGGGAAGGTCCGCCCAGCTCCGCGCGCCTTCGGTCGATTCGCTCCAGCCCGGCATTTCCTCGTAGATCGGCGTGCAGCGGGCCTGCTGGTTCGCCGCCGTCGGCAGATGGTCGATCCGCTCTCCGTCCAGATCGTAACCGACACAGATTTTCAGCGTCTCGAAGCCGTCCAGAACGTCCAGCTTGGTCAGCGCGATGCCCGATACGCCGGATGTGGCGCAGGTTTGGCGCACCAGCACCGCATCGAACCATCCGCAGCGGCGTTTGCGCCCCGTATTGGTGCCGAACTCATGGCCGCGCTCGCCCAAACGCTCGCCGTCGGCATCATGCAGTTCCGCCGGAAACGGGCCTTCGCCAACGCGGGTGGTATAGGCTTTGACGATCCCCAGCACGAAGTCGATGGCACCGGGGCCAAGGCCCACGCCGGTGGCCGCCTGTCCCGCGATCACGTTGGAGGAGGTGACGAACGGATAGGTGCCGAAATCGATATCCAGCAGCGCGCCCTGCGCTCCCTCGAACAAGATACGTTTGCCCGCTTTGCGCTTTTCGTTCAGCACTTTCCAGACGGGGGCGGCATATTCCAGAATGGCGGGGGCAATCTCGGTCAGGGCCGCGATCAGCGCCGTGCGGTCAACGGGTTCCATCCCCAGACCACGGCGCAGCGCGTCATGATGTACCAAGGCGCGATCCACACGGGTTGCCAGCGTCTCGGGATCAGCCAGATCGGCCACGCGGATCGCACGACGGCCCACCTTGTCCTCATAAGCAGGGCCGATGCCGCGCCCCGTGGTGCCGATCTTGGCAACGCCCACAGCCTCTTCGCGGGCGCGGTCCAACTCGCCATGCAGCGGCAGGATCAGCGGGGTGTTTTCCGCGATCATCAGCGTCTCCGGCGTGATCGTGACGCCCTGCCCGCGCAAACCTTCGATCTCCTTGATCAGGTGCCACGGGTCCAGAACCACACCGTTGCCGATCACGCTCAGCTTGCCGCCACGCACAATGCCGCTGGGCAGGATCGACAGCTTGAACACAGTGCCGTCGATCACCAGCGTATGGCCGGCATTATGCCCGCCCTGAAACCGCGCGATCACATCGGCGCGTTCAGACAGCCAGTCGACAATCTTGCCCTTGCCCTCGTCGCCCCACTGCGCGCCGACTACCACCACATTCGCCATTGCCTGTCCTTTTCCGCTCTGGATCAAACCCGTGCTCGTCATATCGACACGCGCGGACACTTGAAACCGGAAACTATGCCGATCAGCGGCAAAGACCGTGCTTTCCCCGCTTTTCGGAAGCGGCGGTGTGATGATCCTGTTTCGCGGGTTGCCCCTTGGGTTCAAATTGCCTAGATAGCACGGCAGAACATACCCCACCCCATCCAGTCAGGCGATCGTCCATGGAAAACGTCATTCTTATCGTCCACCTTCTTCTGGCGCTTGCGCTGATCGGCGTCGTGCTGATGCAGCGCTCCGAGGGTGGCGGGCTTGGCATGGGTGGCGGCGGCGGTGGCGGCGCGATGTCCAGCCGCGGCGCGGCAACCGCACTGGGCAAGATGACATGGATTCTGGCGATTGCCTTTATCTGCACATCGCTGACGCTGACGATCTTTGCAGCCCAGCAAGCCGCAGGCACCTCTGTGTTGGACCGGATCGGCGCCGAGCGTCGCGCCCCGACGGCTTCCGAGCCGGCAGCGCCAGCTGGTGATCTGCTGCCTCCGCCGGCAGGTGACAATGCACCTTTGGTGCCGCGCGCCGACTGACCCACAAGGGATTGAGAGACCACCGCTCGTCGCAACATCATGTTGCGGCCAGCTTGCCTTTTGTTCGCGAATCCTCTATGGGTCAAATCCCGTGGTGCTGCGGCTGGATACGTCCGCAAAAGGCGCTTATTCGCTGAAAGATGCAGCCTGAACGACGGGGGATGCCAACCGATGGCACGCTATATTTTCATTACGGGTGGCGTTGTGTCGTCGCTGGGCAAAGGTCTGGCATCGGCGGCGCTGGGAGCCTTGCTGCAAGCACGCGGATTTTCCGTCCGGTTGCGGAAACTGGACCCCTATCTGAATGTCGATCCGGGCACGATGTCGCCTTTCGAGCATGGCGAGGTTTTCGTCACCGATGACGGGGCAGAGACCGATCTGGACCTCGGCCATTATGAGCGTTTCACCGGCGTGGCCGCCCGCCGCACCGATTCCGTCAGTTCGGGGCGCATCTATTCCAACGTTTTGGAGAAAGAGCGCCGTGGCGATTATCTGGGCAAGACCATTCAGGTCATCCCGCATGTCACCAACGAGATCAAAGACTTCCTCGCTATCTGTGAGGACGAGGTCGATTTCATGCTCTGCGAGATCGGCGGCACGGTCGGCGATATCGAAGGGCTGCCCTTCTTCGAGGCGATCCGCCAGTTCTCGCACGACCGCCCGCGTGGCCAGTGCATCTTCATGCATCTGACGCTGCTGCCCTATCTGGCGGCCAGCGGCGAGTTGAAGACCAAACCCACCCAGCACAGCGTCAAGGAGTTGCAAAGCATCGGCATCGCGCCCGATATTCTTGTGTGCCGCTCCGAGCATCCGATTCCCGAGAAGGAACGCGAGAAGATCGCGCTGTTCTGCAACGTCCGCAAAGATGCTGTCGTCGCTGCCTATGATCTCAAGTCGATCTACGAGGCCCCGCTGGCCTATCACCGCGAAGGGTTGGATCAGGCCGTGCTGGATGCGTTCCAGATCAGCCCCGCCCCGCGCCCCGATCTGACCGTCTGGGAGGATGTGGCCGACCGTATCCACAATACAGACGGGGCCGTGAATATCGGCATCGTGGGTAAATACACGCAGCTTGAGGACGCCTACAAGTCGATCAAGGAGGCGCTGACCCATGGCGGCATGGCCAACCGCGTGAAGGTCAATGTGCAATGGGTCGATGCCGAGCTGTTCGACACCGAAGACCCCGCCCCATACCTTGAGGGCTTCCATGCGATTCTGGTGCCGGGCGGCTTTGGCGAGCGCGGCACCGAAGGCAAGATCAAGGCGGCCGAATTCGCGCGCACCCGCAAAATTCCCTATCTGGGCATCTGCCTTGGCATGCAAATGGCCGTGATCGAGGCCGCGCGCAATGTCGCGGGTCTGGCCACGGCAGGCTCCGAGGAATTCGACCATGAGGCGGGCAAGAAACGGTTCGAGCCTGTGGTTTACCACCTGAAAGAATGGGTGCAGGGCAATCACAAGGTGGAACGCAAGGTCGGCGACGACAAGGGCGGCACCATGCGTCTGGGCGCCTATGACGCGACATTGACCGAAGGCTCGCTGGTGGCCCGCGTCTATGGCGGCACCGCAATCGAGGAACGCCACCGCCATCGCTACGAGGTGGATATCCGCTACCGCGAGAAGCTGGAAAGCTGTGGGCTGTGTTTTTCGGGCATGTCACCCGATGGCCGTTTGCCCGAGATCGTGGAATGGAAGGACCATCCGTGGTTCATCGGCGTGCAATTCCACCCCGAGTTGAAATCGAAACCGTTCAAACCGCATCCGCTGTTTGCGGATTTCGTGCGGGCCGCGATGGAAACCTCGCGGCTGGTCTGATCCCAAGCTCTTTTGCATCGGCATTGCAGGCTACACACATCCAAGCCGGAGATTGCGCGGTCCGGCGAACTGGCGCCGCCTTGCGATCAGGTGTCGAGTTCGTAAACCGGCTTGATCTGGCGATCCCTGCGGATCATGCGGCCAAAACGCTGGCGGAACCCGACAATCAGCGTTTCATGCAGCGGGTTTGGCTCTGGCACCATTGGCGGCGTGATGGCCGAGGGCAGGTCAAGCATCTCGCGATCGAATAACCAACGGCCGCTTCTGCCTTTGAGGCGATCACTCTCCTGATCCAGTATCCATGCCTCCAGCATGATGCGGGCGCGCCCCAGCCCCGTTTCGGTATCCGGCAGGTAGAAGCCGCACACGATACGGCGATGGATCGAGTCGAGCAGGTTGCAACGCGCCCGCAATTGCGGCTTGAGGTCGGTCTGGGCGATCAGGTTGAAACGTCCGGGTGCACCGTTGAAAAACACCTGCAGCGCGGTTTCCAGATCGACATCCTTGCGCGAGATCATGCGCCGCAAGATGTTCAAATCATTGCCGTCCCAATCAAACCCTGTCAGCCCCTGCCGCGAAGCCTCTGGAGTCTCCGGAATCTCGGTAACGGATAAAGTTTCCGGCGACGCGGCCATGCTCACCTTGGTCATAAACACTTGTCCTTTGCACAATTTCAGGCGTTCAGGATCGGCGCGCATATGGGTCATTTTGGGGAGCGAATATGGCCAGCCTGTGCAACCTGAGCTTTTAATGCCGACGATTGATGCCATTCGCGCAAAAGACCTTTGCGATGATAATCACGCCAATTTGAATTAAGGCGGAATCCGGTCAGTTCCCGATAATCGGTGATGAGAGTTCTGCAACAGTCCGCAGGCATATCACCTGCCCGTCTTGGCAGCCGGAACGGCCCGCGCTACTGTCACGACATGCTCCGAAAACTCCTCAACACGTTCCGCGCCACGCAAGATGCGCCTCTGCCACAGCCCGATGCACAGCTTGCTCTCGGCGCGCTGATGGTGCGGGTCGCCAAATCGGATCACAATTACAAACTGTCCGAAATCCAGCAGATCGACCGGCTTCTGGCACGTTTATATGATCTCAATCCCGTTGAGGCCGCCAAAATGCGGGCTACCTGCGAGAAACTGGATACGCGCGCGCCGCATACAGACACGTTTGCCGCCCTGATCCGCGATGGGCTGGATCACGCGCACCGGCTTGCAGCGCTTGAGGCGCTGTGCGAGGTGATGCTAGCCGATGGCGCCGCCCATACCGAGGAAATGGAAGAGATCCATGAAACGCGTGTGCTGCTCGGACTGGACGAGGACGACCTGCGCGACGCGCTGTCGCGCATCGGCGGGCCGCGGGGCTGATCTGGCCGCGCCATACCGCTGAAGACGCCGACCCCCGAAGACCCCAACCGCACGGAGACGACCGCGATGTTTGCCGATCTTTTGAAACGCCTGACCCAGCCCGCGCCCGACCGCAAACTGCCGGATGCCGATGCGCGGCTCGCGCTGAGCGCCCTTCTGGTGAGGGTGGCGCGCGCCGATGGCGACTATGCCCCCGAGGAAATACAGAAAATCGACCGCATCCTGATGTCGCGCTTCGGTGTGTCACCGCATGAGGCCGTCGCCCTGCGCAAGGATGCCGAAGCGCTGGAAAGCGAGGCCCCCGATACCGTCCGCTTCACCCGCGCCATCAAGGAGGCTGTGCCCTACGACGAGCGTGTCTCGGTGATCGAGGCGCTGTGGAAAGTCGCGCTGATCGACGGCGGGCGCGACGAATCCGAGGATGCGCTGGTCCGCATGGTCTCCAGCCTGCTGGGCGTCACCGATCAGGACAGCGCCATGGCCCGCCAGCGGATTCAGGGCCGCACATGATCGCCAGCCTGCCGATGTATGACTGGCCCGAAGTGCAGGCCGATCAGGATCGGTACTGGCAGGCGATCCGCGATGCTTTGGGCACGGGGCCTGCCACGTTGACACGCGGGTTCACCGATTACCTTGCCCATTGGCAGCGCCCCGATCTGATGCTGTCCCAGACCTGCGGTATGCCCTATCGCACCCGATTGCACAGCCAAGTCACGCTGGTCGGCACACCCGATTACGGCCTGCCGGACAACGCGGCGGGATATTACCACAGTGTGCTCGTGGTGAACGCGCAGGATGATCGCGACCAACTTGCTGATTATACTGATGATGTGTTTGCCTATAACGAGGCAGGCTCGCAATCCGGCTGGGCCGCCCCCGTCGCGCATCTCGCAGCGCAGGGCTTGTATCTGACGCGCCATCTGGCGACGGGCGGACACCGCGCATCTATCTGTGCGGTCGCCGATGGCCTCGCTGCGATGGCCGCGATTGATGCCGTGACATGGGAACTGGCACAGCGTTTCGAGCCTGCGGCGCGCAAGCTGCATGTCCTCGTCCGCACCGCGCCGACGCCGGGCCTGCCCTATATCTGCGCCCTCGCGCAGGACCCCGCGCCGCTGCGCCATGCGATTGCCCAAGCTATCGACAGCCTTGCGCCAGACAGCCGCGCGGCGCTGATGCTGCACGGTCTCTGCGACATCCCAAAGGCGGAGTATCTTGCGGTTCCCACGCCGCCTCTGCCGGGTGGCGACGCTGAACGCTGAGCACGCGGGCGAACGGCGCTGAAATGTGCAAAGGCTGTGCAGTATGGTGCTGACCAAAGGTCAATTCGGGCGAATTGGCACCTCTGCTTCCGTTTTGAAAGTTGCATTGATCCATTTTTTCGGCCCTATTGTACCGCTAAACCTGCCCGAATGATGGACATGCCCTTGACCGACGCTTCGCCAGTCATCGAAATCCGTAACCTGCACAAAGCTTACGGCGCGCTTGAAGTGCTCAAAGGCGTCGATATCTCGGCCAATCGCGGCGACGTCGTCTCGCTGATCGGCTCGTCCGGCTCGGGGAAATCCACGCTGCTGCGGTGTCTCAACCTGCTTGAGGACAGCCAGCAGGGCGAAATCCTGTTCAAGGGCGAGCCTGTGCGCTGGCGCGGCACTGGCCTTAACCGGCAACCCGCCGATGCCAAGCAGGTGCTGCGGATACGGACCAATCTCAGCATGGTGTTCCAGCAATTCAATCTGTGGGCACATATGACGATCCTGCAAAACGTGATGGAAGCGCCGGTGACCGTGCTCAAACGCGACCGCGCCGAGGTGGAGGCGTCAGCGCGCCGCTATCTCGACAAGGTGGGTATCGGCGAAAAGTGCGATGCCTATCCGGCGCAACTGTCGGGCGGCCAGCAGCAACGCGCCGCCATCGCGCGCGCGCTCTGCATGGAACCGGAGGCGTTGCTGTTCGACGAACCGACATCCGCGCTCGATCCCGAACTGGAGCAGGAAGTCGTCAAGGTCATCAAGGATCTCGCCGCCGAAGGGCGCACCATGATGATCGTGACCCATGACATGCGGATGGCCGCCGATGTATCGGATCACGTGGTCTTCCTGCATCTGGGCCGGATCGAGGAACAGGGCGCGCCGGACCAGTTGTTCAGCAGCCCCAAAACCGACCGCCTGCGCCAATTTCTTTCGGCCTCCGTGCCTGCATGACCCGTGCAGTCCGGACTACTTGAAAAACCGGGACATGAGCCCGGACAAAAAATCCAACCAAGGGAGACTTGAGATGAAGAAACTGATCCTCACAACTGCCACACTGGCCCTGACGGCAGGCATGGGACTGGCCCAAGACCAAACCATCCGGCTGGGCACCGAGGGCGCCTACCCTCCCTACAACTTCCTGAATGACAACGGCGAGGTTGACGGGTTCGAACGCGAGGTAGGTGACGAATTGTGCACCCGTGCCGAGCTGACCTGCGAATGGGTGACCACCGACTGGGACGGCATCATCCCCAACCTCGTATCGGGCAACTATGACGCCATCATCGCGGGCATGAGCATCACGCCGGAGCGGGCGGAGGTGATCAGCTTCACCCAGAACTACATGCCGCCCGCGGCTTCCGCCTTTGTCGGCCTGACCGATGATGTGGACGTGGAGAACGGTGTGGTTGCCGCGCAGGCCTCGACCATTCAGGCGGGCTATGTGGCGCAAAGCGGCGCGGCCCTGCTCGAATTCGCGACACCCGAAGAAACAGTGGCCTCCGTTCGCAACGGCGAGGCGGATGCCGTCTTTGCCGACAAGGATTACCTTGTGCCGCTGGTCGAGGAATCCGGTGGTTCTCTGGCTTTCGTGGGCGAGGATGTGCAACTCGGCGGCGGTATCGGCATGGGCCTGCGCCAGACCGATACAGAGCTGCGCGACACATTCGACGCCGCCATCCAGACCATGAAAGATGACGGCTCGCTCAACGAGTTGATCCTCAAGTGGTTCGGCGAGGACGCCGCCACCTTCTGATCCGACATCACAGAGGGGATGCCGCCCGCTATTGGCGCGGCGTCCCCTGCTTCATCTTGCCTAAAATACTCATGTAACGCGTCGCGTCAGGGTTTCCCATGTTCAGTTTTTGTACAGATCCCGGCAGCCTGTCCGATCTGGCCTGGATGGCCTGCTATCTGACGACCGGCAAACACATGAATTTCTACTACGCTTTCGGCACCGTGTTGCTGCTGCTGGCGATTACCGCGCCCGCGGCGCTGGCTTTCGGTTTTGCCGGAGCCTCGGCGGCGCGCTCACGCTTCCTGCCGCTCAGCCTATTCGGCAAGGGCTATATCGCCGTCGTGCGCGGCGTGCCCGATATCGCGTTTTTCCTGTTCTTCGTGATCGCGCTGGATCAGGGGCTGGAATATCTCAAACACATCATCGTCTGTCCGGACTGGGACCAGCCGATCCGGCAGGGCAATGATTTCATCGTCTGTCAGGCCGCCAAGGTGCCGTTGGGCAATTCGCCGCAATGGGTGCACAAGACCTACAGCTTTTTCGTGGCAGTGTTCACATTCGCCATCGTCTTCGGGGCCTTTGCCGCCAACGTGCTGTTCGGCGCGATGCGTGCGGTGCCCAAGACGCAGCTTGAAACCGCCGAGGCTTACGGCATGAACCAGCGCCAGACCTTCTGGCGCATCATCGTGCCGCAAATGTGGGTCTATGCCCTGCCCGGCCTCTCGAACCTGTGGATGGTGCTGATCAAATCGACGCCGCTGCTGTTCCTGCTGGGGGTGGAGGATATCGTCTACTGGGCGCGCGAACTGGGCGGCACCAAGACCGCGCGGTTCACCGATTACCCCCATGGCGACTGGCGGATGTGGTATTTTCTGGCGCTCTTGGTTTTCTACCTCGCCTTCACACGCGTGTCGGAGGTGGTGCTGGACCGCGTGATGGGCCGTCTGACCCTCGGGCAGGCCACCACGGGCGGTGAAGCCCAGCGGAAGGCGCAGGCATGAGCTGCGTCCAGACCATCATGGATTACGGGCTGCGCAGCATCGGCATCGGCGAGCGCCTGCTGCCGCGCACCGATTTCACCTTGTGCCAGCAATTCACCCTGATCGGCTCGGGTCTGATCTGGAATGTCTATTTCGGCGTGATCGCCCTGATCGCGGGGTTCTTTCTGGCCACGGTGCTGGCGCTTGGCAAAGGGTCGCGGGTCATCTGGCTGCGCAAACCGTCGGAATGGTTTATCTTCATCTTTCGCGGCTCACCGCTGTTCATCCAGTTCTTTTTCGCCTATTTTCTGTTCCTCAGCCTGAAATCTGTGCATCCGTTCTTCAATCCGTTCAGTTCGGCATGGGCGGGCGCGCTGGTGGTTTTGTTCTTCAACACCGCCGCCTATTCCGCCGAGATTTTCTACGGCGCGCTCAAATCCATCCCGCGCGGCGATGTCGAGGCGGCGGATGCCTACGGCATGTCCGGCTGGCCGCGTTTCCGGCGGGTGATCTGGCCCACCATGCTGCGGCTGGCATGGCCAAGCTACACAAATGAGGCGATTTTTCTGTTTCACGCCACGACGCTGGTGTTCTTTTCCGGCTTTCCCGCGCAGCAGCAACGCGGCGATGCGCTCTATTATGCACGCTACTTTGCGGACCAGACGTTCAACCCTTTCGTGCCCTATCCCATTCTGGCGGCCTATTTCATCCTGCTGACCTTGGGCATTATCGGGCTGTTCGGATTGGTCAATCGCAGGCTCAACAGGCACCTGCCGTCTGATCAACGCCGCAAAATTCGCTTGCGTCCCAATCTGATCCGGTAGTATCAAGCTTTTGATCATATTTTACGGGTGTGATCCGAACTGCCAATATTCGTGTTTCGGACTGCTACAACCCGCTTTTCAGAATTTGATCATAAACAAAGGACCAAGGGCATGGGCCTGACACCTCTCCGGATGCGCGCGACGCAATCGGTCGGACTGCGCCAGCCCTCAACCCGTCAGGTGAGACGATGAAGAACTGGCTGAGAAAGCACCCCGAGGTGCGCACGATACGCGTGGCCGCTGCCGATCTGAACGCGCAGGCGCGCGGCAAACGTGTGCCGACGCGCTTTGCCGACAAGGTGGTCGATGAAGGCACGCGCTTTCCCCTATCGGTGCTGAACCTCGACATCTGGGGCGAGGATATCGACGACAGCCCGCTGGTGTTCGAAACCGGCGATGCCGATGGCGTGCTCAAACCGACCGAGCGTGGCTTTCTGCCGATGCCGTGGCTGGAAGGGCCGACCGCCCTGCTGCCGATCTGGATGTTCCGCGAGGATGGCCGCCCCTATGAGGGTGACCCGCGCCATGCGCTGCGGGCCGTGGTGGACCGCTACAAGGCGCGTGGTCTGACGCCCGTTGTGGCTGTGGAGCTTGAGTTCTTCCTGATCGACGATTCGGGCCGCAAACTGCAAGTGCCGGTCAGCCCCCGCTCCGGCAAGCGGCGCAAGGCGGCGGAAACCCTGTCGATCCGGGCACTCGATGCTTTTGATACCTTCTTCACCGACCTTTACGAGGCCTGCGAGGAAATGGACATTCCCGCCGACACCGCCATTTCCGAGGCGGGTCTGGGCCAGTTCGAGGTCAACCTGATGCATTGCGACGACGCGCTGCGCGCCGCCGATGATGCTTGGCTGTTCAAGATGCTCGTCAAGGGTCTGGCGCGGCGTCACGGCTTTGCCGCCTCGTTTATGGCCAAGCCCTATGAAGATTATGCAGGTTCCGGCCTTCACACACATTTCTCCGTTCTGGACGCCGAAGGACGCAACATTTTTGATGATGGCGGGCCTCATGGCACAGAAACATTGCGCCATGCGGTGGCGGGTTGCCTGAACGCGATGATCGGATCGACGCTGGTTTTCGCGCCGCACTGGAACAGCTATGACCGGATGGTGCCGGGCGCGCATGCGCCGACGGGCATTTGCTGGGGCTACGAGAACCGCACGGCGGCGGTACGTATTCCCTCGGGCAGTTCCAAGGCGCGGCGGATCGAGCATCGTGTGGCAGGGGGCGACGTGAACCCCTATCTGATGCTGGCCGCGATCCTCGGCTCCGCGCTCAACGGGATGGACGACAAGAACGAGCCGCCTGCGCCGGTCACCGGCAATGCCTATGCGCTGGATCTGCCGCAGGTCCCCACGACATGGGCCGATGCCATCCATGCGTTCGAGACCAGCCCCGAGATCGCGCGTGTCTTCCCGCCCGAACTGGTCCGCAACTTCGTCCTGACCAAACGGCAGGAGTTGCATTACATGGGCGAACTGACCCCGGAAGAGCGGGTCGAGATCTATCTCGACACGGTCTGACAGGTGTCAGAGCAGCCTGCCCCCTTGCAGTGCCCCTCTTGCAGTGCAAAGGGGGCTTGGCTACCATCCCGACCATTCCAAAATCTGGTGATCCATGAAAATCGGCATCCTGCAAACCGGCCATTCCCCTGACGAGGTCAGGGGGGACCTCGGCGATTATGCCGATATGTTCACCCGCATTCTGGGTGGGCATGACTTCGACTTCGTTTCTTATGACGTGGTCGATATGGTCTTTCCCGACGGGCCGGAGGCCGCAGACGGCTGGCTGATCACAGGCTCCAAACACGGTGCCTACGAGGATCATCCGTGGATCGCGCCGCTGGAGGCGCTGATCCGCGCCATCCGCGATGCGGGCACGCCGCTGATCGGAGTGTGTTTCGGCCACCAGATCATCGCGCAGGCTTTGGGCGGCAAGGTTGAGAAGTACAGCGGCGGCTGGGCTGTCGGCCCCACCACCTATGATTTCGAGGGCACGCCGCTAACGCTGAACGCCTGGCATCAGGATCAGGTTGTCGCCTTGCCCGAAGGCGCGCGGGTGCTTGCCTCCAACCCGTTCTGCGCCAATGCCGCCCTGGCCATCGGTGACACGATCTTTACCATCCAACCGCATCCCGAGTTCAGCAAAACCATGCTGGAGGCGCTGATCACCCACCGCGCCCCCGGTGTTGTGCCCGCCGACCAGATCGCAGAGGCCAAAGCGCAACTGAACCGGCCACTGGATGCCACCCGCTTTGCAGACCGCATGGCGGCCTTCTTCAAAAGGACCGCAACACAATGACCGACTGGACCCACCGTCTTCCCGAATCCGCGCGCCTTTTTCTGGAGAACCGCCGCCTCGACGAGGTGGAATGCATCATCTCGGACCTGCCCGGCATCGCGCGCGGCAAGGCTGTGCCCGCCAGCAAATTCGCACGGCAGGATTACTTCCATCTGCCGGATTCGATCTTTTTCCAGACCATCACCGGTGACTGGGGCGAGGCTGCGGGCGCAGAAGGTTTCATCGAGCGCGATATGATCCTGCGCCCTGATATGAGCACCGCCACCGCAGCGCCATGGACCGGCGACTGGACCTTGCAGGTGATCCACGATGCCTTTGACCGCAAGGGCAACCCGATCCCCTATGCCCCGCGCAACGTGCTGCGCCGCGTGGTCGAGCTTTACCATGCGCAGGGCTGGGAGCCTGTTGTCGCCCCCGAGATGGAATTCTATCTCGTAGCCCGCAATCTGGACCCGGCCAAGAAGATCGAACCGATGATGGGACGTTCGGGCCGCCCCGCCGCCGCGCGTCAGGCCTATTCGATGACGGCGGTGGACGAGTTCGGCCCTGTCATTGACGATATTTACGATTTCGCCGAGGCGCAGGGCTTCGAGATCGACGGCATCACACAGGAGGGCGGCGCGGGCCAGTTGGAGATCAACCTGCTGCACGGCGATCCGATCAAGCTGGCGGACGAGGTGTTCTATTTCAAACGCCTGATCCGAGAGGCGGCTTTGCGCCACGATTGCTTTGCCACCTTCATGGCCAAGCCCATTGCAGACGAGCCGGGAAGTGCGATGCATATCCACCATTCCGTGCTGGATATGGAAACCGGGCAGAACCTGTTTTCCGGTCCGCAGGGTGGCGAGACGGATGCGTTTTTCCACTTTATCGGCGGGATGCAGAAGCACCTGCCCTCGGCAATTGCGGTGCTCGCGCCCTACGTGAACAGCTACCGCCGCTATGTGAAAGACCACGCCGCCCCGATCAATCTGGAATGGGGCCGCGACAACCGCACGACAGGCATCCGCGTGCCGCTGTCCAGCCCCGGCTCGCGCCGCGTCGAGAACCGTCTGGCGGGCATGGATTGCAACCCCTATCTGGGCATCGCCGTCAGCCTTGCCTGCGGCTACCTTGGCATGATGCAGGAAAACTGGCCCGACAAGCAGTTCAAGGGTGACGCCTATGAAGGCGAGGGCGATATCCCCCGCGTGATGGGCGATGCGCTGGACCTGTTCGAGGGCGCGAAGGATCTGCACGAGGTGCTGGGACCGGATTTTGCCCGCGTCTACTCCATCGTGAAACGCGCGGAATACGAGGAATTCCTCCAGGTCATCAGCCCGTGGGAGCGTGAGCATCTGCTGCTGAACGTCTGAGGCACGGGATTTGAGGGAGCGATAGTAAGGGGGCTCTGCCCCCAGCCTGCGGCTTCCCCCGGGATATTTGAAGCAAGAAGAAACGGGCGCGCCGCAGCCCCGTGGGAGACGCGCGATGGATCTGCTTTTTTCCAACGACCGGCAGGGAGAACATCCGCCAAGCTGGTATGCGGCCACGGCCCATGACGCCCCCCGCCACCCTGCCCTGCAAGGCGAGACGCGTGCCGATGTCTGTGTCGTGGGCGCGGGCTATACCGGATTGTCAGCCGCCCTGCATCTGGCCGAGCGCGGATTTGACGTGGTGTTGCTCGAGGCGCACCGCGTGGGTTTTGGCGCTTCGGGGCGCAATGGCGGACAGTTGGGATCGGGCCAGCGTCAGGATCAGGCCAGCCTGGAGAAAATGCTGGGCAAGGCCGACGCGCACCGTTTGTGGGCGCTTGGCGAGGAAGCCAAGGGTCTGGTCAAGGGTCTGATCGCGAAACATGCGATTGATTGCGATCTGAAACCCGGCATCGCATGGACCACATTCTCGGCCAGCGAGACGGCGGATCTGCACCGCTATGTCGATCTGTTGCAGGGAGATTACGGCTATGATCAGGTCAGCGCGCTGGATGCGGCGGCCTGTCAGACCCTTTGTCCCTCGCCTGCCTATCACGGCGGGCTGCTGGATATGGGGGCGGGCCATCTGCATCCGCTGAACTTTGCGCTCGGACTGGCACGTGCGGCCTCGGCGGCGGGCGTGCGTATCCACGAGGATACCCATGTCACCGGAATTGACGAGGGCGGTCGCGTGACGGTGCGGACAAGCGGCGGGCAGGTTGCGGCGGATCATGTTGTGCTGGCCTGCAACGGCTATCTGGGCGGGTTGAACGGCAAGGTCGCGGCGCGGGTGATGCCGATCAACAACTTTGTGGGGGCAACCGAACCTCTAGGCGATGACGCCGCGCGCGTGCTGACCCGCGACATCGCGGTGGCCGACAGCAAATTCGTGGTGAATTACTTCCGTCTCAGCGCCGACAAGCGGCTGCTGTTCGGCGGCGGCGAAAGCTATGGCTACCGTTTTCCCGTCGATGTCGCTGCCAAGATCCGCAAGCCGATGACCGAGATTTTCCCGCATCTCAAGGATGTGCGGCTGGACTACGCATGGGGCGGCACGCTTGCGATCACGATGAAGCGCCTGCCCTATCTGGCCCGCGTCGCCCCCAACATCCTGAGCGCGTCGGGCTATTCGGGCCACGGGGTCGGCACGGCCACCCATGCGGGCTATCTGATGGCGCAGGCCATTGCCGGACAGGCCGAGGGGTTCGACACGATGGCGCGTATCCCCAACACGCCGTTTCCCGGCGGGGTTGCCCTGCGCAACCCGTTGTTGGTCCTTGCGATGACATGGTTTTCGCTGCGCGACCGCTTGGGGATCTGAGCCACATCTTCGCCGGAAATCCTGCCTGCGCGCATTTGGCGCTTGAGTGACAGCGGGGATCGTTTAGAAATCCTGAAAAGAGTATTCAGGAAAGCCGAAACGCATGTCGCTCGATTCCCCTGCCGCCCTTCCCCCCAACACCTATGATGCCGAACCGATTCCGCCCGCCGCGCGGGCCGAGATCGAGCGTCTGCTGCAATCGGGCGATCTGTTCCGTTACACGACCGAAGCCTCGCCCGTGGCGCTGCTGGAGCAGGAATTCGCGGCACTGATGGGCACGCGCTATGCGCTGGCGGTCTCAAGCTGCTCCGCAGCGCTGTTTTTGTCGCTCAAGGCGCTGGACCTGCCGCGCGGGGCGCGCGTGCTCATC
Source organism: Rhodobacterales bacterium (assembly GCA_047921295.1). GTDB lineage: Bacteria > Pseudomonadota > Alphaproteobacteria > Rhodobacterales > Rhodobacteraceae > Seohaeicola. The sequence goes on along the minus strand of JBLRWK010000005.1, from coordinate 28,157 downwards.
CCCGCCTTTACCTTTGCGGCGGTACCCTCCTCCATCGTGCATGCCGACTGCGTGCCGGTGCTCTGCGAGGTCGGCGAGAATTACCGCATCGACATGGATGATTTCGCCGCCAAGCTGGGCGATGTGCAGGCCGTGATGATCAGCCATATGCGCGGCCATACGTCCGATATGGATGCGATCATGGCGTTGTGCGACGCGGCGGGCATTCCGGTGATCGAGGATGCGGCGCATTCGCTGGGCACCACGTGGCATGGCAGGATCATCGGCTCTATCGGTAAGATCGGTTGTTTTTCCTTCCAGAGCTACAAGCTGCTCAATGCCGGTGAAGGCGGTATCCTGATCTCTGACGATGCCGATCTGGTGGCCCGCGCCGTGATCATGTCCGGCGCTTACGAGCATAACTGGAAGAAGCACGGCGGCCATACGCCACAGGATCAGGCCGATCTGGTAGCTGCCTTTGCCCGCTGGCAGAACAAACTGCCGCTCTATAACTTGCGGCTGAACAACCTGAGTGCGGCGATCATCCGGCCCCAACTGGGCGAGATGAACCGCCGCGTGGCCGACGGGCGGCGCAACCATGATTATGTCGCGGCCCGTTTGGGCCAGTCGCCGTGGATCGAAGTGCCGGAAAAGCTGCTCCCGGAGGAGCGCGCGCCGGATTCCATCCAGTTCAATATGGTGGGAATGAGCGATGCCGATATGCTGGCCTTTGCCGCCGCTGCGGCAGCGCGCGGCGTCAAGGTGCAGATCTTCGGGCTGAGCGCGGATAATGCCCGCGCCTTCTGGAACTGGCAGTTTCTGGGGGATATCCCCGCCCTGCCCCGCACCCGCGCCATGCTGATGCGCGCCTGCGACACGCGCCTGCCTGCGCGGCTGCAACTGCCCGAACTGGACGCGATTGCCGATGCGCTGGTCGCGGCTGCGCAGGATGTAATGGGCAATCTGCGGGCCTGCAGCGCCTGAGCGGTCACAAAATCCGCAAATGGTCCGCCATGAAGGGATGCGCCTGAATCGCAGGCGTCACGATGATATCACGCAGCAGCGGGCGTAACTGCGCCGCCACTTGCGCGGGCATGTCCTGCAACACGCCCTTGCGCGCGGTCAGCGAGATCGTGCGCGAGAGCGGCGCGAAGGGCAGCTCGAACACATCCAGACGGTCGGCAAACCGCCGCGCCCGCATCAGGGCCAGCGGGGTCAGGATCGTCCAGCCCGCGCCCTGCGCGACAAGGGCAAGAATGGCGTGATAGCTATCGAGCTCGAAGCGATGCGCCAGCGTGAGGTTCTGCCGCGCCAGATGCGCGGCGATCATCCGGCCCATGTAATGCCGCGTGGTATATTGCACCAAAGGCAGCGCTTTGAGCTGACGTAGCACATCCCTGTCCGCCCGCAGCACGCCTTTGGGCGCGGCCACCACGAAACCTTCGGTCAGCAGCGGATGCAGCTCCATCCAGTCGGCTTCGGCCCCCATATCGGCGGCCACAATCACATCGAGCGCGCGCCCGTCCAACTGGTCATGCAGATAATGGCTGGCGCCGGTTTCCAGCAGGAACTGGCAGCCTTTCAAACCTGCGGCCAGATCGGTCAGCAGGCGCGGGGTCACATCGGCCTCGAAATCCTCGATCATCCCCAGACGGAACCGTGTCAGGGCCGACAGATCGGCCATCGCCAGTTCGGCGCGCGCCAGCGATGCCTCGTTCAGGATGATGCCAGCACGGCGGCGAAACAACTCGCCTGCGGGCGTGAGGGTGACGGGGCGGGAATTGCGCTGCAACAGGGTGGCCCCGATCGCGCCTTCCAGATTGGTCAGTTGCTGGCTGACCGCCGAGGCGCTGGCACCCAGACGGCGTGCTGCCGCCGAGATGCTGCCTTCCTCGGCGGTTGCCACGAAAACTTCGATCCCCCAGAGGGTTATCCGGCCGGGGCTGTCGACCATGACGGGCTTATTTTCCCATCTTGGAGAGTTTTGTCTGCAAGTCGTGCAACTGGCGCTTTATCTCGTCCAGCCCCGCGTCATCCTGATCGGAGCCGTCATCCTCGCGCGCGGGTCCGGATGTTCCTGCGGGCCAGCCGCCTTTCATGCCGCCGGTCATCGCCTTCATGAAGGCTTCCTGCTGCGCTTGCATCGCCTCGAAACCCGGCATCTTGGCGATGGGGCTGACCTTGGCCATATTCTCCATCATCTTGTGTTGCCCGTCGCGCAGCATGTCAAAGGACATCGCCAGAAACTGCGGCACAACCGATCCGGCCTGCGTAGTATAACTGCGGACAAGATCCGTGAGCACATTGACCGGCAACATCGTCTCGCCCCGGCTTTCGTGTTCGGCGATGATCTGGAGGAGGTATTGTCGCGTCAGATCATCACCGGATTTCAGGTCGACGATCTGCACCTCGCGGCCTTCACGGATGAAGCCTGCGATGTCTTCCAGCGTCACGTAATCGCTGGTTTCGGTGTTGTACAGACGGCGGCTGGCGTAACGTTTGATGAGAAGCGGTTTCTTGTCTTCGGCCATGGGCGTCCCTCCCTTGATGCAGCGACTGCAAACAGCTTATGCGGTTGCAGAACAAAAAGAAAGGGCGGGCACAAAGGCCCGCCCACGCGTGTCGCATCCCAGGGAGGAGAAGTGGATGCGTCAGGTCGCGATCTTATTTCGCAGCTGTTTTCTTGACCGCAGAAGTGGCGTCTTTGGCCGCTTTCTGTGCATGGGCAGTTGCCTCATCGGTCATGTCCTTGCCGGCCGCCATCAGCAGCTCGACAGTTTCCATCTGCATTTTCTTTGCCACTTCGGCGAAAGCTGCCATGTACTCGGCAGATGCTTCGGCCTGAGCCGTTGCGAAATCGGTCATTGCCTTGGCATAATCTGCGGGCTCGGATTTCACTTTGGTCATGTCCGACAGCTTCGCCAGCGTGTCTTTTGTCCATTTTGTGGAAATCTCAGTCGATTTTTCAGCCGCTGTCAGCGCCAGACCCGAGAGTTTCTCGTTCAGGGTCGCCTGCGTCTTGAACGCGTCTTCCATGGATTTCGTGTCGACGGGGAATGCGCCCATAGCGTCTTTCATCATCGCGGTGTAATCTTGTGTCTTAGCCATTGTCTTGATCCTTTCGCTTTCCGGGCCCACCCCGGTTCTTGAAGCTGAACCCAATATGCATGCTGCAGCGCGGCATTTCAAGACTTTCTATGCCGCAATGCAGCATTTTTTATTTTATGTTCATATTCAGTCAGTTGCGGAAGGATCAGCAGGGAGGACGTAGGTTCCGGGAGCGGGACAGAGCGGCGGATGGGTCGAATCACCCGGCTCCCTAGCGTCAACTTTCTTGCCCGAACGCTTCGCCAACCACTCACCCCAGCGCGGCCACCAGCTGCCCTCGTGAAAATCGGCTCCGGTCTTCCAGTCGTCGGCAGGCAGGCTCATATCCTCGTTGGTATAGTGCCCGTATTTCTTCTTGGAGGGCGGGTTGATGATACCCGCGATATGGCCCGATTGCGACAGGATGAAACTGCGGTTCTTCGATCCCATGCCCTGCGCGCCGCGATAGCTGTCTTTCCACGCGGCGATGTGATCGGTCTCGCAGGCGACCAGACAGATCGGCAGGTCGACATCGGCCAGATGCAGACGGTCCTGCATCAACTCGATTCCGCCATCGGCAAAGCGGTTCTGCTGGCACAGCCAGCGCAGATACTCCACCACCATCTTGGCGGGCAGGTTGGTGCCGTCTCCGTTCCAGTAGAGCAGATCGAAAGCGGGGGGCGATTCTCCCATCATGTAACTTTTGATCGCTGGCCCGTAGACAAGGTCGTTCGAGCGCAGGAACGAGAAGGTGCGCGACATGATGAACGAGCGCAGGATACCGTTCTCGGCCACCTCGGCCTCGATCCCGTCGATGAAATCATCCTGCAGGAACGGGGTGAACTCGCCCTGCTCGGAGAAATCCGTGAGCGCTGTGAACAGCGTGGCTGATTTGATCGAGGTATCCCCGCGATGCTTGAGCAGCGACAACACCATCGACAGCGTGGTGCCCGCGATACAATAGCCCACCGCATTGACCTGTTTCTGTCCGGTGATCGCCTTGACCTCGCGCAGCGCCGTCAGATAACCGTCGGTGATGTAATCCTCCAGCCCGACGTCGCGGTAGGTCTCATCAGGATTGACCCAAGAGACAATGAACAGGGTAAAGCCCTGGTCGGTGATCCATTTGATCAGGCTGTTCTCGGGCTTGAGGTCCATGATGTAGTATTTGTTGATCCACGGCGGAAAAATGATCAGCGGGATCGCATGGACCTTCTCTGTCGTGGGGTTGAACTGGATCAGCTCCATCATGCGGTTGCGGTAGACCACCTGCCCCGGCGTGGTGGCGATGTTCTCGCCCAGTTGAAAGGCGGTGTCATCGGCCAGACGCACCAGCATCTCGCCGTTGTTGGCCTCGATATCGGCAACCAGATTCTCCAGCCCCTTGATCAGCGACTCGCCATCCGTGGCCACGGCGCGCTCCAGCGCATCGGGGTTGGTGGACAGGAAGTTCGTCGGCGCAAGCATGTCGATGATCTGGCGCGAGAAATACTCCAGCCGCCGCTTTTCCTTGGGCGACATATCGTCGATCTCGGCCACAGCCTTTTCGATGGCCTGCGCGTTCATCATGTACTGCTGCTTGATGAAGTTGAAATAGGGGTGCGTCTTCCACAAAGGATTCGCAAAGCGGCGGTCGTCGGGGGTGTTGTCCTCCGGCGCTTGCAGTTTACCGCTGGCGAGGGCCTGCTGCGCCTCGAGGAAATGTTTGACCGACTGGCCCCAGTATTCGAGCTGAGTCTCGAACAGATGCGCCGGATTCTGCATCATCCGGCTCCAGTAGGTGCCCACGGCCTGCGTGAACATCTCCTGATCGGGGGCATTCAACGTCGGATTCGCGGCTTTGCGCTGTGACATCGCCGACACAAGGCGTTGCGACAATTCCTCGACTTTCGCGAGATTGGTGTTCAAACGCTCTAAATTTTCGCCCGAAACAGCCTGATCAGTTGTCATGTTCATCATTTCCTCGTATCGTCGCTGCTACGCAGCATTTTGTCGCCCAGTCGGGGAGGCCAGCGGCATTAAGTCCCATACCTGCGTACGGTACAGCAAGGAGACGCCAATGCGTTACATGGCCAGTTACGACCTTATGGAAACGATGCGTAATACGAACCAATGGTTGGGTGCCTCCGCCCTGTCATTGGCATCATATCCGGTTTTCAGCATGGTGCCAAATCCTGCTTTGCAGTGGATGGCAGCTTGGGGCGAAGTGACCGAGCGTGCCTACAAGCGCATGGTGGTCAAGCCTGATTGGGGCATCCGCACTTTCACCGGTGACGATGGCCGTGATCATCTGGTGCATATCGAAACCGTGATCGACAAGCCGTTCGGCAATCTCATCCATTTCCGCATCGCCGGACGCGAGCCACGGCCACGCAAGGTTCTGCTGGTGGCACCGATGTCAGGCCACTACGCCACGCTGCTGCGCTCCACAGTGAAAAGCCTGCTGGTCGATTGCGAGGTCTATATCACGGACTGGCACAACGCCCGCGACATTCCCGTCAGCGAGGGCAAGTTCGATATCGAGGATTACACCCTCTATCTGGTGGATTTCATGCGCCATATGGGGCCGGATACCCATGTGATCGCAGTCTGCCAGCCCGCACCGCTCACGCTGGCCGCCACCGCCTATCTGGCGGAGGAAGACCCCAAGGCCCAGCCGCGCAGCCTGACGCTGATCGGCGGACCGATCGATCCCGACGCTACACCGACGGATGTGACCGATTTCGGCAACCGTGTCAGCATGGGCCATCTGGAGCAGTCGATGATCCAGCGGGTCGGTTTCCAGCACAAGGGCGTCGGCCGTCCGGTCTATCCCGGCCTGCTGCAACTGACCTCGTTTATCTCGATGAACTCGGACCGTCACGCCAGCGCCTTCCGCGAGCAGATCCTGCGCACCGCGCGCGGGGAGGCCTCGGATCATGATGCCCATAACCGCTTTTATGACGAATATCTGGCGGTGATGGATATGACGGCGGAATTCTACCTTTCCACGGTCGAGCGGATTTTCAAGAATCGCGAGATCGCGAAGAACGAATTCACCGTGAATGGCCGTCTTGTGGATATCGGCAAGATCACCGATGTGGCCGTGAAAACGGTGGAAGGCGCGAAGGATGATATCTCGGCCCCCGGTCAATGTATCGCCGCGCTTGCTCTGTGCACTGGCTTGCCCGACAGCAAGAAGGCCAGCCATGTCGAGCCGGATGCCGGACATTACGGGATCTTCGCAGGCAAAAGCTGGCGCAACAATATCCGCCCGCTGGTGCTTGAATTCATTGATGCCAACAGCGGACCGGCGGCAAAACCGAAAGCGGCGAACAAGAACGTCGCGGCGAAGTAAAACGGCTGAGTTTTAAACACTAAAGGCCGGGACGCATGCCCGGCCTTTTCATTTGCGCCGCGCCGCCCGCCACGCGCGAAACCGCACCAGCAGCGGCTTGACGTCAAGTGCTGCAACCCCGATGCCCAAGGGGATCATCCAGAATCCCAGCACCGGCAGAAACCCCAGCGTTCCTCCGATGATCAGCAATATCCCGAGGACAAGCCGCAACCCCGCAGGCACACGCCGCCGCACCCGCACCAGAAACCGCTGGTTCATGCGCTTGATCCGGATCAGATAGGCCTTTGTTCGATCAGACATGACCGCCCTGCCCGCGCGTGCGCGCTAGATCGGTCTGTTGCTTACGCGCCGTTCCCGAATCCGCGCAGGCGGAGGGAGTATTGCTCATTGCAGCACGTAAGGTTGCTTCAGCCATGCGCGCAACGCCGCCGTCACCGCCTCCGGCGCTTCCAGCGTCGGCAGATGGCCCGCATCGGCGATCACTTCCAGCCGCGCGGAAGGGATCAGCTCGGCCATGAATGCGTGACGTTTGAGCGGCGTCAGCGTGTCATGCTCGCCGCACAGCACCAGCGCGGGCACCTTGCATTTGCGCAGCACCGCCTGCTGGTCGCGGCGGCGTTGCAGCGCGCGGACCTGCCGGACCAATATCTCCGGTCCCAGATCGCGGGCCATCTCGAACACTTTGTTGAGCACGGTCAGCCGCTGCGGGCCGGGGGCCAGAAAATCGGGCCGCATGAATCCGCGCATCACCTCGTCCAGCCGTCCGGCCCGCGCGCCGATGATCATCGGCTCGTAGGCGGCGGCGGTCTGCGGTGTCTCGGCCAATGGGTTGGTATCCATCAGGGCAATCCGTGTGATCCGCTCGGGCGCGCGGCGCAGCAGTTCCATCGCCACGATCCCGCCCATCGACAGCCCCGCAAGCGCAAATCTTGCGGGCAGACCGTCCAGAATAGCCGAGGCGATCTCCTCCACCCGCTCGCCCTGCGTGATCGGGGCGACCGTCACCACGTGATCGCGCGACAGATCGGCAATCTGCGGCGCGAACAACCGCGCGTCGCACATCATACCGGGCAGCAGAACCAGCGTCTCGGGCATAGGGACAAAGCCTTGCAGTCAAGGGTTTCGGGGTGGTCAGGGTGACAGATCGGGCTGCGGCGTCAACCGGATTGCGGCGCGTCCTCCGCATAGCCCGCCCAACGGAATGCGCCTTCCTGCGACAGGGGCGAGAACGGGTTGAACGCCACCTCCCAGATATGACCGTCAGGATCGGCGAAATAGCCGATATGCCCGCCCCAGAACACGTCATGCGCGGGTTTCAGGATGCGCGCACCCGCCGCTTTGGCGCGGTCCAGCACCTGTGCCACCTCTTCGCGCGTACGGGTGTTATAGCCCAGCGTCATGCCGCCGGTGCCAAGTTCCACCACGCTCACCCCCATGTCACGCGCCAGATCGACGCGGGGATAGAGGGCCAGCGACTGTCCCAGCAGATCGAACACCACGATCCCCGCCTCGCTTTCGGCGCGGCGCAGACCCAGTGCTGTATAGAAGGCGCTGGCGCGATCCTTGTCCGTCACCGCCAAGGTGATCAGGCTGATGCGTGGCTCCATAATGTCGACCTTCCAACTCATTAGACGGAGAGGCTGACATCCTGCACCGCAGCGGTAATCATCTCAAGACAGGCAGCATCGGAAAAGCGGTGATCCGCGCCCTTCACTAGCGTCAGGCGGATATCCGCGCCCTGCGCGTGATCCAGCAGCCGCAGCGCCAGTGACATATCCACATCGGCATCCGCCGTGCCTTGCAGCATCCTGACCGGAAACGGAAGCGACAGGGGATCGCGCAACACCAGATGGTCGCGGCCATCCTCGATCAACCGCTTGGTGATCACCAGCGCCTCGCCGTATTCGGAGGGCAGCGCGATCTGCCCCTCCCCCATCAGTGCGACCTGCTGCTCGGCGTCGAAACCGGCCCACATACTGTCTTCGGTGAAATCCGGTGCCGCCGCAATGGTAACCAGCCCCGCCAGCCGCTCCGGCATGGCGCGCGCCAGCAGCAGCGCGATCCAGCCGCCCATGGAGGAGCCGACTAGCACCTGCGGGCCTTTGGTCAGCGCCTGCACAGCTGCCATCGCATCCTGCATCCAGTCACCGATGCAGCCCTCGTCAAACGCGCCGGAGGATTGCCCGTGCCCGGAGTAGTCGAACCGCAGAAACGCCCGCCCCTGCGCACGCGCCCATTCCTCGAGGTATTGCGCCTTGTTGCCCGTCATGTCCGAACGGAACCCGCCCAAAAACACCACGCCCGGCCCTGTGCCATCCGTGCGGTGATAGGCGATGCGCCGCCCCTGATCTGTGTCGAGATAGTCGGGCATATGACCTGCACCCTTTCCTTCATCAATGTCCGCGACAACATTGCCCCAGCAAACACAGGAGGGAAACCCCCGAGGCTCCGCCTGTGTTCCCGCCTTGACTCGGTCTCCCCTGCAAGTCACTAAGACCGCGCAACAAATAACCCGCAACCGGGCGTTCCGTGGGCGCCAAACCGACGAGGAGGCCGATATGGCACAAATCTCCCTGACTTTTCCCGATGGCAATGCACGCAGCTATGACGCTGGCGTCACCGCTGCCGATGTGGCTGCCGATATCTCGAAATCGCTGGCGAAAAAGGCCATCAGCGCCACGCTGGACGGCAAGCATTGGGATCTGCAATGGCCGATCCCCCATGATGCCAAGATCGCCATCAACACGATGGCCGACCGCGCGCAGGCGCTGGAACTGGTGCGTCACGATCTGGCCCATGTCATGGCCCGCGCCGTGCAGGAGATCTGGCCCGATGTGAAAGTCACCATCGGCCCCGTGATCGACACCGGCTGGTATTACGACTTCGACCGCAAGGAGCCTTTCACACCCGAAGACCTCAGCGTGATCGAGAAAAAGATGCGCGAGATCATCAACAAGCGCGACACCGTGACCACCGAAGTCTGGGACCGTCCCCGCGCCATCGTGCATTACGAGGAGTCGGGCGAGCCCTACAAGGTCGAACTGATCGAAGCGATCCCCGGCGACGAGCCTTTGCGCATGTATTGGCATGGCGACTGGCAGGATCTGTGCCGTGGCCCGCATCTGCAAAACACCGGCCAGCTTCCCGCCGATGCGTTCAAGCTGATGTCCGTCGCAGGCGCCTACTGGCGCGGCGACAGCAGCCGCGCGATGCTGCAGCGCATCTACGGCGCGGCGTTTCTGAACCGTGACGAGCTGAAGGCCCATCTCACCATGCTGGAAGAGGCCGCCAAGCGCGACCACCGCAAGCTGGGCCGCGAGATGGAACTGTTCCACATGCAGGAAGAGGCCCCCGGCCAGATCTTCTGGCATCCCAACGGCTGGAACATCTACACCACGCTGCAAGACTACATGCGCCGCCAGCAGCGCAAAGGCGGCTATGTCGAGGTGAACACGCCGCAAGTCGTGAACCGCAAACTGTGGGAAGCCTCGGGCCACTGGGAAAACTATCAGGAAAACATGTTCATCGTCGAAGTTGACGAGGATCACGCCCGCGAGAAAACCGTCAACGCGCTCAAGCCGATGAATTGCCCCTGCCACGTGCAGGTCTTCAATCACGGCCTGAAATCCTATCGCGACCTGCCCTTGCGGATGGCCGAATTCGGCTCGTGCAACCGCTACGAGCCGTCAGGCGCGCTCCACGGTATCATGCGGGTGCGCGGCTTCACGCAGGATGACGCGCATATCTTCTGCACCGAAGACCAGATCGAGGCGGAATCCAAGAAATTCATCGACTTTCTGGCCGCAATCTATGCCGATCTGGGTTTCGAGAACTGGTCGATCAAGCTCTCCACCCGCCCCGAAAAGCGCGTAGGCTCGGATGAGAGCTGGGACCGCGTCGAAAAGGCGCTGGGTGACGCCTGCGAGGCTGCGGGCTACGAGTTCGAGATTCAGGAAGGCGAAGGCGCCTTTTACGGCCCCAAGCTCGAATTCGTCCTGACCGACGCCATCGGGCGCGACTGGCAATGTGGCACCTTGCAGGTGGACCCCAACCTGCCCGAACGGCTCGACGCCTCCTATATCGGGCAGGACGGCGCGAAGCATCGCCCCATCATGCTGCACCGCGCCGTACTGGGCAGTTTCGAGCGGTTCATCGGCATCCTGATCGAATCGCACGCAGGCAAGCTGCCCTTCTGGCTGGCGCCGCGTCAGGTGGTTGTGGCCTCGATCATCTCGGATGCGGATGACCATTGCCGCAAGGTCGTGGAGGCGCTGACCGCGCGCGGCATCCGCGCCGAGGTGGATCTGCGCAACGAGAAGATCAACTACAAGATCCGCGAACATTCGGTCGGCAAGGTGCCAGTCATCCTCGCCTGCGGCATGAAAGAAGTGGAGCAGGGCACCGTCTCTGTCCGGCGTCTGGGCGAGTCGTCCACCTCCGTGGTGGCGCTGGACACGCTGGTGGACAGCCTTGCAGTCGAGGCGACACCCCCGGACCTGCTGTAACATATCAGCCGATCCAGCGCGGCCGACCGGCTTGGGCCGCGCTGGAATCTTCCAATTGCAGGAGTTTGCACCTTACCTTCGCCGAAGTTTTGTCACATCGTTGTGAGACACCGCGTCGTGAATGGTGCTTGGCGGACGTTACAGGCTAACACTATATGCGGTCTTGGATATCAGATTGATATCTGCCTTTTGGGAGTAACCCCGGATGTCGAATACGATGAAAACGCTCGCGGTCGCCAGCGCGATGGCCACGGCCCTCGCCGCCCATTCCACGCCCGCGCAGGCGCAGGCCAAGGAAAAGTGCTACGGCGTGTCCCTCGCAGGACAGAATGATTGCGCCTCCGGCCCCGGAACAAGCTGTGCGGGCACGTCGCGGGTGGATTATCAGGGCAACGCATGGACGCTGGTGGATTCCGGCAATTGCCTGAGGATCGAACTGCCCGCCATGGCAGATGGCACACCTCGGCAGGGCGCATTGGAGCCGTTGCAGCGCGACCTGCCCTCCTGAAGCTCGGCCTGACGCCCGTCCTGACAGCTTTACGACTTGTGATGACGCGGCGGGCCGCTTTATGCTGCCCCCGCGCACCCCTTCCATGCGCCCGCGCGTGTTGTCCCGCAACGGGACCATTGCTTGGAGCCCGCCATGACCCAGTTCACAGCCCTGCAGACCGCTTTGCCCGATGCGCCCGGCGTCGGCTACAAACCGCAGCATTACAGCGCGATCCTTGCCGATCCCGCGCCGGTGCAATGGCTCGAAATCCATGCCGAGAACTACATGGGCGATGGCGGGCGCCCCATTGCGCAGTTGAAATATCTGGCCGAACGCTTTCCCATCTCGCTGCACGGCGTGGGCCTGTCCATCGGCGGCGAGGGCGCGCTTGACGCCGCCCATCTGGCGCGGCTGAAAACCCTGTCCGACTGGCTGCAGCCGGCCAGCTTTTCCGAGCATCTGGCATGGTCCACCCATGACGGGGCCTATATGAACGATCTGCTGCCCCTGCCCTATACGGATGCCACGCTGGCCCGCGTGGCCGCGCATATCGATGAGGTGCAGGACAGGCTTGGCCGCCGCATGCTGCTGGAGAACCCCTCAAGCTATCTGGCCTTCGCGGAAAGCACATGGTCAGAGCCGGATTTCCTGCGCGAACTGACGCGTCGGACAGGCTGTGGTCTGTTGCTGGATGTGAACAACGTCTTCATCTCCGCCACCAATCTGGGCACCGACCCGCGCGCTTATATCGAGGCCTTCCCTCTTGAGGCTGTGGGCGAGATCCATCTCGGCGGGCATGATGCCGATACCGACGATCACGGCGCGCCCCTGTTGATCGACAGCCACGGAACCGCCATCGCCGATCCGGTCTGGACGCTGCTGGATCATGTGCTGGCCCGCTCAGGCCCGCGCCCCGTGTTGGTGGAATGGGACAATGACGTGCCGGACTGGCCGGTTCTGGCGGATGAGGCGCGGCGCGCCGAAGAGGCGCTGGCCAGAGTGCCTGCACGGCTTCCTGCAAACCCGACTTATGCGGCAGCGCAGTGACCCGCCTGACAGAGACATTTCTGCCCCCCCTGCTGGACCCTGCCCTGCCTGTGCCGGAGGGTTTGCAGGACGGACAGGGCAATCCGGCGGGCCGCCGCTTTGATGTCTACCGCAACAATGTCACAGCCTCGTTGATCGCGGCGCTGGAAGTGGGCTTTCCGGCGATCGCGAAACTGCTGGGCAAGCAGAATTTCACCACGGCGGCCCGCCTCTATGTGCAAGACAATCCCCCCCAGTCGCAATTGATGATGCATTACGGCACCGCCTTTCCCGCCTTTCTGGAAGCCGCCGCGCCGCTGGCGCATCTGGGCTATCTGGGCGATGTCGCGCGTCTGGAACTGGCGCTGCGGCGGTCCTATCACGCCGCCGATACCGCCCCGCTGACCCCTGAAATACTCGGCGCCATCAGCCCCGAAAATCTCACCGAAACGCGGCTGACCCTCGCCCCTGCGGTTGAATTGCTACGCTCGCGCTGGCCCGTGCATGCGATCTGGGCGTTCAACATGACCCCGGACAGCCCCAAGCCGCAACCCGTGGCGCAGGATGTGCTGATCACCCGCCCCGGTTTCGACCCTGTCGCGCAACCCTTGCCTAAGGGCGGTGCGGCCTTCATCGCGGCGCTCATGGCGGGGCAGACGCTGGGGGCGGCCCATGATGCAGGGCTTGCGGAGGACGGCACCTTTGATCCCACCAAAACGCTGGGGCTTTTGATCGCAGGTGGCGCGGTTATTGCGGCGCAGGCCGGTCCTGCGGCCTGAGGCTACCACAATCCTTCGCTCAGAAATGCGCCTTCGGCTCGTCCGGCTTGCCAGCGGCCAAGGCCAGCACGCCCGCGACAAGGCAGAACCCGATGGGAAACATCGTGAAGACGTTGAACCCGAACGCGTAATACATGCCCCCCGCCGAGAGCAGCAGCAACACCCCGCCCCACAAAGCGCGGACCTTGGCCATCGCGCCGCCGGCTATCGCCAGCAGCGGGGAGAGGAAGCTTGCCGCGCGGATCACCTCGATATTGGCGACCTGCTCGAACAGCCCCTCGATCTCGCCGTAACGGTTGACCGCCTCGGTATAGCCATAGCTGAAAAACCCCACCAGCATGGCCATCAACCCGCCGATTATGCCCAGCACCAGCGCTGCGTTCCGCATGATCCGTCCTCCGTTTCCGCCGTGTCACCCCGCCAGAGCGGCCTGCACATCCTTGCCCCAGCCCAGATAGAGCGTACCGTCCTGCGCCTTGATCAGCGGCCGCTTCATCAGCGCGGGATGTGCGCGCAGCAGTTCCAGCGGATCGCGCGCACGCTCGGCCTCGGACAGGCCGCGCCATGTGGTCGAGGCGGTATTGACCAACTTGGCACCAAATGTCGCATGCGCCAGTTCCAGCACATCATCCGGCACGCCGTCGGCCCGCACATCGACAAAATCGGCCTTTGGCAAAGCCTTAAGCGCCTTGCGGCAGGTATCACAGGTTTTCAGTCCATAGAGCGTCATCGGTGCCTCTCAATCGGTCAGTCGGGCCTCAATACCTGCCCGCCACCGTAAAATCACGGGCCTTTTTCTTGATTTTTACGAAAGGCGTGCAATCTTTTTGTCATGCGCGCCGCGCAGCATGCCCCTGACAGGGTATGGTAACGATCGAATGAAGGAGACACGGGACATGCCCAACGGCACCGTGAAGTGGTTCAATACGACCAAAGGCTATGGATTTATCGCGCCCGATGACGGCGGCAAAGATGTATTCGTGCATATCTCGGCAGTGGAACGCTCGGGTCTGACCGGCCTCGCCGATAACCAGAAACTGTCTTATGACCTGCAGGAAGGCCGTGACGGGCGACAAATGGCCGCCGATCTCAAGCTGCTCTGACAGGCGGCGAGACTATCGGCCCCTCACGGCAGACCGACAGGCCAGCTCCATCAGGCCAGCTTAATCAGGTAAGGGCGCGGGTGATCATGACCCCCGCCCAGGCCGACACGCCTGTCAGCACGGTGCCCCACGTCAGATCGAGCGCCACCATCTGCCAGTGCCAGTCCTTGAGGGTGGCGTAGTTGGTGAACTCGTAGGTGCCGTAGGCCATCGCGCCGATCAGCGCGCCGGCCAGAAGCGCCTGCACGGCATTGTCCTCGCGCAACGCGGGCAGCGACACGAAGTAGAGCAGCCCGCCGATGTAGAACAGGTAGAAAACGACCGCTGGACCGAACCGGATCGGCTCTGCCAGCAGCGGGCCGATATGGGTGGCGAAGACGGGTTTGATCACCCGCGTCAGCATCAGCGCATCCAGCACCAGAAAAACAACTGCCGTCGAAATGTAGAGAATGATGAGTTGCACGGGGAACGCCTTTCGCGATTTGTTACAGGGATACGCACCCCGACAACGATTGGATGAAAGAGGTGTTCCCGCGAAAGTGGCCCCTGCCGCGACGGCAGAGGCCCTGCCCGCCATAAAACGTTTCGATTTTACCCTTTAAAAAAGGTCTATCACCTTAACGCGTTAAAATCTTTGATTTCAGGCAGCGTTAGGTGATTCAGGTGTAATCGACAACGTTTCAGCGGCGCTTGTCGAGCTTGCCGAATTCGCTGTCCAGCAGCGCGCGGAGCTTCTTGCCGCCACCGCGCAGCGCCGCCTCGACATTGGCATCGTGATGCGTGACGGTCTGCGGCTGGATACCCTCGGGACGCGCTTCGATGGTGCAGCGAATATCGTCCGCGCCACCCTTGTTGGCCCCGTTCACATCGGCCAGATGCACCTCGATCCGTGTCAGGCGGGCAGCAAGATGGCCCAGAGCGCTGGTCACGGCGGTTTCGGCGACTTCGGCCAGACGGTCATCGCCCTGAATATGGCTGTCGGTGTTGAACTGGAACTGCATGGTGGTTCTCCTATTGTGCCAGACCGAGTTATGCAGCGCGGCGCAAAGGTGCAAGTGGTTGCTGCGGCCAGAGCCTCTGCGGCGGCGTGATCCCCCGATGCAGCCGCGCGGTCGCCGTCACGCGGGGTGGCGAAGACCGGCCAGAGAGAGGCAGTTTATCCCCGCCACATCATCCGCCTTGTCCGGTTGCCGCAACCTTCGCAAAATCGCCGCCCCGGGGGGCGTAACGGCGACCGCGCGGCGGCGCGTGCCGCATCAAACTTTATTAGTCCTTTCGTTTCAAGCCCTTCGCCGCCCTAACCAAAGTAGTAAACTCATGCCTTGTAGGAAGCTCCGACGAATGCGAGCCTTGAAGTAGCTTGTACTGTTGTCCATCTTCTTTAAATTTGATCGTGCCTTCAGGCTTACTGGAGACCAGCTTACAGAAAATTGCTTTCCACTAAGCCTGAAGTTCATTGGCTAGAAAGGATAAAACTTCCACAATTTCTTCCGGTATTTCTTCCTTTCGCATCTCATTTATTAGGCTACTCGTAGTAACAGAGGCACCATAGCTCTTTTCAAGGCTAGCTGACAACTCGGTCAGAAATTGCTTGCCAGGAACGATCTCTAACCTTCCTTCTAGCGTTGACCACTTTTCGTCAAACCTGCTATTCGTCCGCATGTTGATCGACGCACTCGCAATGCTTTTCTCGCGCTTATCAGAATAGGATGTCGCATACGCTTGACGCTGCGACAAAACTACCACCCTAAATACTTCAGAAATTTCGATTAAGAGTTGCTCAGCTGTCAACTCATTGACCTCAAAACCCCTGTCTTTTGCTCTTTTACATATATATCTTTTCAATGTCGGCAAAACTAATAGATAATTCTCGATTTCCTTGCGTTTTAGAACTCTTATCTTTAAGCTCGATTTACTTACCTCTGCTTCAAAATTTACGATTTCCTCCTCTGATCTGTAATCACGATCAAACAGTGAGACTATTGAAACGTCCAAACCAAGAACAGTCTTCAAAGTGTCATGAACCTCTTCAACCTTTGTCCATCGTGAAAACCCACCCGCTTTGAGATACATTGTATCCGGATCACTTAGAACAGATTCTCCCAATGCTTTGCTAGAAAATTTCGCTAAGATTTTCTTATCATCACCTTCAAAGAAAACTATACGACGTGCTCTCGCCAATCTGGCAAACTCTGCATTTTCAGACGAACCAAGATATTTAAATATTTCGCTGTAACCCTCACTCCCCGACACCCTTTTTGCAAATGTCCGTCGGTCCGAAATAATTAAAATATTTGAAGAACTCGCCTCGTTAATTATCTCTGTAGAATGTGTTGCAATGAACGATTGAGGAAATCTTTCTGAGACGATCTTCACCAGTCTCTTTTGAAGAGTTGGATGTAAATAGATATCTGGTTCATCCAGAACTAAAACAGATTCATTACCCCCCCGCTGCAAATGGAGCATCATCTGCATCCAAACCTGAAACCCGAATCCCGATTTTCCAATCTCTCTTGGAATCCTCTTTTCATAGAAGTTCATGGCCATAATCCTTGAGAAACCAACAATGCTTGGCTTCTCCAGTTTTATTTCGGGCCAAGCTGTCTCTACAGAAGTTTGAAACAATTCAAAATCAACTTTTGGCAATCGGTAAACTATATTCCTGAAATGTCGATGTGCTGATCTTGTATTTTCTGTAGTTTTTACTGTTGCATCCTGAACATAGATTTCATCTATTTCTACTGGACCAAGCGTAGGCACAACCACAAGATCAAGTGGAAACAACTTCTTGAACTGTGAAATAGATCTTGGCTGGATCGAGTGTCCCTCAACAAAGGCCTTAACTTGGTCTTCATTGGATATGTAAATTAAAAGACATACTCCGTTATCAATAGTTATCTTTATCTCTGCCATGCTATCGGAATAGTCTCTTTGGATGCCTTGAACATCCACGCTAAACAGCGAACTTGGCATTTCAAATCCAAATACAATATCGCCATTACAAGATATCGGCGCAGGCTTTCGATACGAAGCAAATTTGAGAACATCAGAAGCTATTCTCAAGGCGTCTAAAATTGTTGATTTTCCCGCGTTATTAGGACCTGTAAGTATATTCAGTCCATCACAATTTACTGAATAGCGATCAAATTTTTTAAAATTCTATACTTCAATCTTTTTAAGTATGCTCATTCCCCCCTCACCCCAAACTCTCCATAAACTCCCGCCATTCGCCCTTGCTCATGCCGGAGGTCTCCTGCGTGACCGCCTCGCCTTTCAGCATCCGCCGCACACATTCCAGAGCCGTGGCGCTCAGTGTCGCGCCACCCATGCGGTAATCCTCGAAGGCCTTGTAGGCATAGGGCACCCAGTCGGCCACGACCTTGCAGATCGCATCGGCATAGACGCGGATCTCGTATTGCGCGTGGGCATCCGCCCGCAGGCGCAGGAAGTGCAGCAGGTTGTGCAGATCGACCTTCCAGTACCACTGGGTATAGATATTGGCGGGCAGGTTCATGCGGGCCAGTTCACGGGCCAGCCCGGCTTGGCCGTCCTGCGAGATCATCTCCTCGTAATGGTCATAGGCGCGGTTCGCATCCGCCTTGAGGATATCGAGCACGCGCGCCGCCTCCTCGCCCTCCAGCGCCGCACCGCGCCCCTGATTGTTGACCACCGATTGCGCCGCCAGATGCTCCGGCGCGGGGATGTAGAACTCGCGGTCCAGAATCGAATAGCGCGCGGAATATTCGTTCACATTGGCCGTCCGGTGCCTGATCCACTGCCGCGCCACGAAAACCGGCAGCTTCACATGCAGCTTGACCTCGCACATCTCGAACGGGGTCGAGTGCCAGTGCCGCATCAGATAACGGATCAGCCCCTCGTCATTCTGCACCGATTTGGTGCCCCGCCCATAGCTGACCCGCGCCGCCTGACAGATCGCGGCATCGTCGCCCATATAGTCGATAAAGCGGACAAATCCGTGATCCAGCACCGGAATGGCAGTGTAGAGATGCGCCTCCATCCCCGGTGACACGGCGCGGCGGGTGGGCTGGCTCTGCGCGCGCTGCGTGTCGATCTCGGCCTGCTGGTCAGCGGTAAGCGGCATATCGTTGGTTCCTTCGTCTGCGGGAGTGATCTGCGGGAATGAGTCGTCCGACACTATATCTTGAGTAGGGCAGTGTGGAAAACCACAATAACAGGAAGGCCCGCCGCGCAACACTTCGCGGAAATCTTCCACCCGACCGATCAGGACAGATTGACATTCAAACCGCCAAACCGGAGCCTGCCCCAAAAAAAACATATTAAAACCACACTCTAGGGGCTGTGCACATGATCAGATTTTCGGCGCTCGTCATCTCGGCTTGCATTTTGGCAGCCTGCAGCGGCAACCCTTTTGACCGCAGCGAGGACACCGCACCAACGCCACCGGCAGAGCCAGCGCCGTCTCCTGAGCCCGCACCGCCTGGCGATTCCGATCCCGACGGCATCGAGGGACGCGGCCTGCCCCCCGGCACCTCCAACCCGACGCCCAATTCGGATATCGTTCGCTTCGAGCTACGAGACAACAGCACTGGTCCAAACCGGGGCAATGGATTTGCGAATGGTTTCCGTTATGAGCCGCCTACATCAGATGGCGGTGGCGACCTGTTCTATGTCGAAGGACTGGCCTTTGACGGCGACCAGCCTGACGGAACACCTTACACCCGTGCCCGCTATTCAACCACGGCTCCGACCAATGCAGGCCTTCCAATCGCGCTAGGCACCGGCTTTGCCGCTTACGAAAGCCCAGTCACAGTGGAGGATACTCTGACGGGCCAGCCGATTCCGCAACTG
Source organism: Rhodobacterales bacterium (assembly GCA_047921295.1). Lineage (GTDB taxonomy): Bacteria > Pseudomonadota > Alphaproteobacteria > Rhodobacterales > Rhodobacteraceae > Seohaeicola. Next base: position 9,021 of record JBLRWK010000005.1, on the reverse strand, counting down.
CAGCACCTAGCAGTTTTTAAACGGGGCACCCCTGGACCGGACGGTGAACCATTGACCGAGCTTGCCATTGTCCGCACCGGTTCCTACTCAAACTACGGCTTTGGCGGATTCATATATCAGCGTAACGGCAACGTGGTTCTACCGACGCAGGGACAGGCAAAGTATGTCGGCGATTACGCAGGCCTGCGAGATTTTAGTGGCGTCAGCGGCATTGAATACGCGACAGGCAGAATGGACGTATCAGTCGACTTTAACGGCTTTTCCGGAAATTGCAGCGCGTCACGCTGTACCGACGCAGTACGCGGTTCCGTGGAAGACAGACGCATCTTTGACACCGCTGGACAGGAAATCACTAATGATGTGATCGCGGCGATCAATACTGAAAGAAATGCAAGCATCACGTCTTTGCCAGTCTTGCGCTTTACAATCGGCACAGGGGTACTCGACCGTAATGGCGAGATTGTCGGCACATTGGATAGCAATTTTGTAGATAATACCAACCGTGTGGTTAACTACGAGCAGGGCAATTACTATGCGATCATGGCCGGGGATCACACCAGCTTAGGTGGCGGTGGGGGTGAAATCGTCGGGATTATCGTGGTTGAGGGTCAAAACAGCCGTGTCCCCGGCTCCACCTTCCGAGAGACGGGCGGCTTCATTGTCACCCGCGAACCGGCTGGCCCGTGACACGAACGTCCCTGAAACTGTTCGGCCTAAAGATGGCGGTCGTATTGGCTACCCTCTGCACAGGCGGCTTTTCAGCCAAGGCTCAACAGTCCCTCAACCCTGACCAGATGCGCGGGGCGGCGGTGACAGCCATCACCGGCGGCCATCCGCAACTGGCCCTGGGTATTGCAGATGCCTTGCTGACCCGCGACGCACAGGATGTGACCGCGCTCATCCTCAAAGCCCGCGCCGCGCGTGATCTCGGCCAATTCGACATCGCGCAGCCTGCCGCCGCGCGCGCGTGGCAACTGGCGGCCACACCGCAGGAGCGTTACGACAGTGCGCGCGTCATGGCGCAGGTCCTCGCTAGCCAGAACCAGCGCACCCGCGCGCAGCTCTGGCTGCGCCGCGCGGTGCAACATGCGCCGGATGAACAGACGCGGCAGGTCGCGGTGCGCGATTTTCGCTATGTGAGCGCGCGCAACCGCTGGAATACAAATCTCAACCTGTCGCTGGCGCCGAATTCCAACATTAATAACGGCTCGGTGCGCGAGTCCACGCAGATCTACGATTTCTTTTCGCAGGACTATGTGACTGCAAGGCTCGGCGGCGCGGCCCGCGCGCTCTCGGGGGTAGAGGCCAGCCTTGGTGCCACGCTCAGCTACCGGCTGCTGGAAACCGAGACTTTCCGCACCGACCTGCTGCTGATGGGCGATACCCGTCGTTACCGTCTCTCGCGCGAGGCAAGAGAGATCGCGCCGGATGTGGGCGGATCGGATTTCGCATTTGACACGCTGAATTTCGGTCTGGCGCACCGCTGGCGGGACCAAACGGCTCCGATGGAATACCAGATCGCCGCGCTGGCAGGGGCCACGCGCTATGGCGGCGCGCATTATTCCAACACGTTCCGGCTCACAGGCGGGCTGTCGCGCGTGCTGGATGAGCGGACACGTCTGAGCCTTAACTTTGGCGGCGATGCGACCCGCGGTCCGCGCGCGCCCCATGCAGATGCGTTGCGCGCGGGCGCGACGCTGCAACATCGTCACGGATCGGGGGCGCTGTGGACGGGTGGTTTCACCGTTGCGGCCAGCCGGTCCGATACAGATGCGGCGAATTTTCGCGAGATCAGACTTGATCTGGCCACCGAGCCGACATGGACAATGCTTGGTGCCACGCCGGAGATGGGGCTGAGCCTGCGCGCGCGGGACTACGCGCGTTTTGCGATGTTTTCCCCAGATGGCCGCCGCGATACCGAGGCTGCGGTTTTCCTCACACTGAACTTCGATCAGGCCGAGTATTACGGCTTCATCCCCACCCTGACGCTCGAGGCAAGCCGGACGCATTCCAGTATCGGTTTGTTCGACATGGACAGGCTGGGCGTACAACTCGGGGTGAGATCCGCTTTCTAACATCCGGCTGGCTCGACAGTCCGGCAAAAGGCGTTATCCTTTGAGACAGGAAATCAAAGGAGATGATGATGACCATCCGCTATCTGCACACCATGGTGCGCGTCAAAGACCTCGACCAGACAATGGCCTTTTTCAAGCTGCTGGGGCTGGAGAAAACGCGCCAGTATGACAGCGAGGAAGGGCGGTTCAGCCTTGTTTTTCTGGCGCCTCCCGGTCAGGAGGAATGCCCTGTCGAGTTGACGTATAACTGGGACGGCGACGAGGGCCTGCCCTCCGACAGCCGCCATTTCGGGCATCTGGCCTATGAGGTCGATGATATCTACGCCATGTGCCAGCATCTGATGGACAATGGCGTCACCATCAACCGCCCGCCGCGCGACGGGCGGATGGCATTCGTGCGCAGCCCCGATAATGTCTCGGTCGAACTGCTGCAAAAAGGCGATGCGCTTGCTCCGGCAGAGCCATGGGCCAGCATGTCAAATACCGGCCACTGGTAAACATCCGGCGATGGCTGGCTTTCATCTGCGACACGTGCTCGTGGGGGCCAGCCTGCTTTTCGGACTGGCGGGCGGGGTGGCGGCTCAGCAACCCTGTCGGCTGGCGCTGATACTGGGGATGGATATTTCCTCTTCCGTCGATCCGCTGGAAGATGCGTTGCAGCGCGGCGGTTTGGCGCGGGCCTTGCGCTCGGATGCGGTGGTGGATGCCATCCTCAGCCAGCCGGATCGTCCTGTGGCGCTGGCGATGTTCGAATGGAGCGGACGGTTGCAGCAGGATATGGTGCTTGGCTGGACAATGCTCACTGACGCGGACGCCATCGCGCGCGCTTCGGATCAGATCGCGCGCAGCCGTCGCAGCTATGATGTGTTCGCAACGGCCATCGGCCATGCTCTGGTGCATGCACATGATCTTTTCGCGCAAGGCCCCACCTGCGACGCCCGCATTCTGGACCTTTCCGGCGATGGTGTGAACAACGACGGGTTCGGCCCGTCTACGGCCTATGCCTCGTTGGACTTCTCGGAGATCACCGTCAATGCGCTCGCAATCGAGGTGCAGGAAGAGGCAACGGATCATGCTCCGGGTGCCGGGGGTGCCTCCGGTCTGACTGAGTATTTCCGGCAGGTCCTCATTCACGGACCCGGTGCTTTTGTCGAAACTGCGCAGGGGTTCGAGGATTTCGAGCGCGCCATGCAGCGTAAGCTGTTGCGCGAATTGCAGATCAGGATCGGCTGGAACGCCCCTTAGCGCGACGCCCCGATCAGTATCTTCCGCGCTGCTGCCACACTGCATACCTCGCCCTAACCCTTGCTTGAATCCTGCCCCGACTTCTCTGCTATAACTGTTTCTTCTTGCTGCAAATATCCCCGCCGGAGGCTCCGCCGCCCGCGACAGGCGGGTCAGTAGATGTAGCGGATCTGGTCAGCCCAATACCGCTCCACCCGGCGCAGGGCGGATGCGATCTCGTCTATTCCGTCAGGCCCCAGCACACCATTGCTTTCAAGCCCCTCGGCATGGCGTGCGAAAAGTTTCGCGACAACATCGCGGATGTCGCGCCCGCGCGATGTGAGCTTCACCCGCACCGATCTGCGGTCGATCTCGCAGCGCTGGTGGTGCATGAACCCCATCTCCACCAATTTCTTCAGATTGTAGCTGACGTTGCTGCCCTGATAATAGCCACGGGTTTTCAACTCGCCTGCGGTGACCTCGTTATCGCCGATGTTGAACAGCAATAGCGCCTGCACGGCGTTTACTTCCAGCATGCCCACGCGTTCGAATTCGTCCTTGATCACATCCAGTAGCAGCCGGTGCAGACGTTCCACCAGCGCCAGAGAGTCCAAGTAGCTGCCCATAAACCCGGATCTTGGCCCCGTCGGCAGATGCTTATGCATCGTCATATGATGTCTCCATCGGTTCTCTATGCCCGATGCAGACTGTGGTGCAGAAAACCCAACATCCGGTTAATCCGCAAAATCTTTTTGGAGGCGCCCCGTAACCGGAGAGCACCGGATCATGTCAGCGCGCTGCCCCGCCCTCTTCCTGCAGCATCATCCGGATACGCGTCACGATAGGCGCGAAATTCTCCGGTGGCTCCGACACAGCACTGACCCAGTAATACAGGTCATGGTCATTCTCGCGCAAAAGCGCGTCGTAGCTGCCGAGCATCGCCTCATCCAGATCGTGCAGCCGCGTCTGCGCAAAGCGCGAGAGGATCACATCCATCTCCTTGATACCGCGCCGCATGGAGCGCATGGCCAGGCGCCGCAGACGTGTATCGCGGGTTTCGCCATGGGTCGGCTGTTCGATCAGCATGTCATTCGCCTTTCAGCTTCATTCGCAAGGTCTTCTCTAGCCGGCCCAACCGATCGGCAGCACCGCTGATCTGGGTCTTGAGGTCACGGATCTCGACCAGCACAGCATTGATATCGGCCGAGATCGGGGTTTCGTCAACAGGCGCGCTCACACCTTCACCCTCTCCTGTCAAAAGCCAGACCATCGAGACATTCAGCAGCCCCGACATCATCGACAGCTTGTTGGCACGCGGCTCGGACAGATCATCCTCCCATCCGCGCACGGTGCTGTGCTTGACACCAAGTCGGCGGGCAAGCTCTTTCTGGCTCATTCCTGCTTGATCGCGGGCTGCCGCGACGCGGTCCCCGAAAGTGGCCGTATCCGGCCCGTACCAGTTTTCATCGAGTTCGGGGGCCTGTCCCGCAGGTTCGGTTGCATTGTGTTCCGGTTCCATATTTCTCCCATCCGCTGATCGTGCTTGATCGGCTGTGAACAGCACCCTAAGACATTGACCTGCCGAATTCAAACGCGAGGCCCGCCGCAATGTCCCTTCTGTCCAAGACGCTTGACCGCGTGAAACCGTCGCCCACCATCGCTGTCAGCAATCTGGCGATGGAATTGAATGCGCAAGGCCGCGATATCATCAGCCTTGGCGCGGGCGAGCCAGATTTCGACACGCCCGAGCATATCCGCGCCGCAGGGATCAAGGCGATCAACGAGGGCAAGACGCGTTACACCGCCGTGGACGGCATCCCCGAGTTGAAGCAGGCCATTTGCGCCAAATTCAAACGCGACAACGGGCTGGAGTATACGCCTGCGCAGGTCAACGTGGGCACGGGCGGCAAACAGGTGCTTTATAACGCGCTGATGGCCACGCTGAACGCGGGTGACGAGGTAGTGATCCCCGCCCCCTATTGGGTCAGCTACCCCGATATGGTCCTGCTGGCAGGCGGCACGCCCGTTTTCATCGAGGCGACGCTGGAGAATGCGTTCAAGATCACGCCCGACCAGCTTGAGGCCGCGATCACACCCAAAACCAAGTGGTTTCTGTTCAACTCTCCCTCCAATCCGACAGGCGCGGGCTATACGTGGGACGAGTTGAAAGCCCTGACCGACGTGCTGATGCGGCATCCGCATGTCTGGGTGCTGACCGATGACATGTACGAGCATCTGGCCTATGACGATTTCAAATTCTGCACACCCGCGCAGGTCGAGCCTGCGCTCTACGACCGCACGCTGACGGTCAACGGTGTCTCCAAAGCCTATGCGATGACGGGCTGGCGGATCGGCTATGCGGCGGGGCCAAAGCCGCTGATCGACGCGATGCGCAAGGTGCAGTCGCAAAGCACCTCGAACCCCTGCTCCATCAGCCAGTGGGCCGCTGTCGAGGCACTGAACGGCACCCATGATTTCATCGCCCCCAACAATGCGATGTTCGCGCGCCGCCGCGATCTGGTGGTCAAGGCGCTGAGCGAGATCGAGGGGATCACCTGTCCGGTGCCCGAAGGGGCGTTCTATGTCTATCCGTCGATCAAGGGACTGATCGGCAAGACCACCCCCGCAGGCACCGTGATCACCGATGACGAGGTCTTTGCCCGCGCTTTGCTGGAAGATACCGGCGTGGCGGTGGTATTCGGCGCCGCCTTCGGGCTTTCGCCTAACTTTCGCATCAGCTACGCTACATCGGACGCGGCGTTGAGCGAGGCCTGTGCCCGCATCCAGCGGTTCTGTGCCGGACTGATCTGAAGACAAAGGAGCCGGACCCGATGGCGAGCGATCTTCCGGAACACTACTTCCGTGTGAAGGAGAACGGCGCGCTGGTCTTCCGCGTCGATACCGAGAACCGCCAGCGGCGGATCGAGATGGACCAGATCGCCACGGTCAATGTCCGCAACGGCGAGGTCAAACCGCATGGTGACCGTCGCCTGAGCGAGGAGGACATGGCCGCCATCACCGCTTGGATGGCCGAACGCAACGCGCTGCTGATGGCGCGCGATGTGGATGATATTCTGCGCACGGTCGACCATCTCAACCTGACAACGCATTGGGTGCAAAGCCGCGCCACGGAGGCGCAGCTCGACAGCGTCACGGATACGCTTTTGCTGGCGATGCATGATTTGCGCACCGTTCTGGTGCGCAAAAAGGCCGACCGTCTCATGAAGGGCGAATAGCCCGCCGCGCGTGCTTTGCCGGATCAGGCAGCAGCTACTGCCCTGCCATCCAGCCGTGGCAGGATCACCCCCCAGAAGCGCCACATCATGAACACGCCCGCCAGCGCCAGCCCGATGGCAAGGCCCAGCCAGACCCCGACACCGCCCCAGTTCAGCACGAAGCCCAACACATAGGCAACAGGCATGCCGACCGCCCAGTAGGACAGCGTGGCGATGATCATCGGCACGCGGGTATCCTGCACGCCGCGCAACAGGCTCAGCGCCATGACCTGCGCGGCATCGGCCAGTTGGAACAAGGCCGCCGCCGCCAAGAGGACAACACCGATGGCGATGACGCCGGGGCGGTCAGGCTCGTCGGGCGACAGGAACAGCCCCATCAGGAATTCCGGCACGGCAAGGAACAGCACTACGGTCACCGCCACAGTGACCAGCGACAGCATCAGTACCATCTGCGCACCGCGCCGCAGGCTGTAGATGTCACGCGCCCCCAGCGCCCTGCCCGCCCGCACCGTAGCGACATTGCCCAGCCCCAGATGGATCATAAACATCAACGACGAGATTTGCAGCGCGATCCCGTGCGCCGCCAGCGGCAGCGTGCCCAGCCAGCCCATCATGACAGAGGAGGCCGCGAACAGCCCCACCTCGGCCAGCGTGGTGATCCCGATGGGCCAGCCCAGCCGGAACACCTGCCCGAAGGCCTCCCAGTCGGGACGCCAAAAGCGGATGAACAGCGCATGCTCCTTTGTCACCAGCGCGGCATAGATAGCCAGCAGCACCAGCGAGACGACCTGCACCGCCACCGAGGCCCAAGCCGCGCCGACAATGCCCAGTTCCGGCGCGCCCCAGTTGCCGAAGATCAGCGCGTAGTTGACGATCACATTGACGACGACCGCCCCTACCGTGACCCACAGCACGACCTGCGTGCGCTCCAGCGCCGCCAGATAGGATTTCAGCACCATCACCAGCAAGGCCGGAAAGATCCCCCAGCCCGCCACGCGCAGATAGCGGCTGGCCTCGCGGGCGATCTCCTCGGTCTGGCCAAGCCCCAGCAGGATCGGCTCGGACCAGAGCATCAGCGGCATCGAGACAGCCCCGAACAGGATCGACAACCACATCGCCATGCGGGTCACGCGGCGCACCTGCTGGCTTTCGCCCGCCGCCTCCGCCTCGGCCACCATCGGCATCACCGCCCATGCAAAGCCCGAACCGAACAGGAACAGCACGAAAAACATCATGCCGCCCAGCACCTGCGCGGCGAGTGCCGTGACGTCATACCACCCCAGCATCAGCGCATCGGTCAGCGAGATCGAGAACTGCGCCACATGGCTGAGGATCAGGGGCAGGCCCAGCACGGCAATGGCGCGCAGGTGCTGCTTCGGGGTCAGGATCGGTGTCATGCCTTGGCCCTAGCGCCGCTTTGCGACCAAGGCAAGACACAGCACGCGCATAACGGGGTTGCGCGCGTCCATAGCGGGTTGTGCAGGGAGCAAGGCTGCTGCCCACCGCGCGGAATAAAGGCGCGGCACGCGCCGCCGCGCGATCGCCGACCCGCCCCCTGGGGCGGCGATTTTGCAACCGTCGTGGCACGGAACTAAGGTTCGAAAACTATGCGGGGATAAACTGCCCCAAACAACCGGAGCATCGCACCCCGCGGGTCAGCGCCCGCGCGGCTTGGTGAGAGCACAGCCGATTACAGGCTCTCCGATGCAAAACGCAATCAATCCGATCCAAGTTTACATAAATTGGCGCTGCGCAGAAAACGACCTCCTGAGAAATTCAGTTGTTCCAGCAAACAATTTACTCCACCTGTAATTTAAAAGGTTGTTCTTTATATTCCGGAAAAGCATCGCTGAGTGCACGCTATTTGGTGAAAACAACGTTGCTTCTCGCGCCATTCAGCACCCATCTTCCAGTAAACTGGTTTTCCGATACTGTATCAACCGTCAGAAACGCCTGCTCAACACGAATAACATTCCCCCGCATAGAGACTCTTGGTGCACGATAGCCTGAACTTGTTGAGTAACTGACTGGTTTGCCGTCAACGACAGTAAGCGTAGCAACTCCAGGGAACCTATCAAACACACCAGTCCACGTTCCGTCAGCGATAGCGATCTGTGATGAAGTTGCAGATGCCGTTTGAACAGGAGGTGAAGATGAAGCTTGGCTGTTCTGTACGGTTTCTGCATTACAACCAGCCAGAATTACAACCGCTATAACTGGAATGAATTTCAACCTCATACTATTTAATCCTTAACCTAACCAACTTAAATTGGGCCGAAAATACCCTATGAACATCATGCTTGAAAACGCTTGCACGATTCGGAAGAGCGATCAAGTACATTTAAAGTAAGCACCGTTTACCCGAACAGAAGCCGGAATGACGAACATACCAAGATTTTATCCAGTATTCGGTCATGCCAGGCAGCCCTAACAGGCCGCTGAAAAAGACTCCAAGCCGGAGCGCTGTCCCTTCATGAGGGCTGTGT
>JBLRWK010000004.1:0-107390 GCA_047921295.1 Rhodobacterales bacterium | reverse complement strand
TTATGGCTATTTCGGCGATGATTCCGCCTATCGCGCGGCGATCTGCTGGTGGATGCAGGCGCGGCATGGCTGGCAGGTTGCGCCGGAGTGGATATTCACCACGCATGGTCTGGTGAACGGCACGGCGATGTGTGTCGATACCTTTACGCAGCCGGGGGACGGCGTGGTTCTGTTCACGCCTGTCTATCATGCTTTTGCAAAGGTCATCAAAGCCAACGGGCGGCAGGTGATCGAATGCCCTCTGGTCAATGCGAATGGCCGCTACGAGATGGATTTCGATGCCTATGACGCGCAGATGGACGGATCGGCCAAGATGGTCATCCTGTGCTCGCCGCATAATCCCGGCGGCCGTGTGTGGACGCGCGCCGAGTTGCAAGGCGTGGCCGATTTCGCCAAGCGGCACGATCTGATCCTCGTGTCGGACGAGATCCACCACGATCTGGTATTTCCCGGCGTCACCCACACGATCATGGCCGATGTCGATCACAGCATCACCGACAGGCTGGTGATGATGACGGCCACCACCAAGACCTTCAACATCGCGGGCAGTCACTCCGGCAACGTGATCATCCCCGATCCGGCTTTGCGCGCAAAGTTCGAGGGGCGGATGATGGCACTGGGTCTGTCGCCCAACTCCTTCGGGCTGTTCATGGCCACGGCGGCCTATTCGCCGCAAGGGGCCGCATGGGTTGACGATCTGATGGTCTATCTGGACGGCAACCGCCGGATATTCGACGAGGGGATCAACGCGATCCCCGGTCTGGCCTCGATGCCGCTTGAGGCGACATATCTGGCTTGGGTGGATTTCGCGGGCACCGGCATGGACAAGGCAGAGTTCACCCGCCGCGTGGAACAGGGCGCGCTTATAGCAGTCAATCACGGCCCGACCTTTGGCGCGGGTGGCGAGGGCTTTCTGCGCTTCAACCTTGCGACACCGCGCGCGCTGGTGGAGCAGGCTGTGGAGCGGATGCAAAAGGCTTTCGCTGACTTGCAGTGAGCTTTGACGAGTCGGCTGCGCCGGCGTTGTTATACGCCCGCAGCTAGCGGGTGTGAGAGGCTGAGCCGCGTCAGTTCAGCGTCAGTCCCGCGCGATCAGGGCAACCGGGGCAGATTCGTCACGCACGAAATCAAGGGCGGCGCGGTCGGCGACACGGGTGCTGCGCTTGAAATCAAACCACATCTCGTCCTCCTGCTCCTCGGAGGCGACGATGAGACAGCGCGACAGATGTCGCCCGCCATCATAAAGGTCGACCAGACCGCGCAGATGCGGAGCATCGCCAAGGTCCATCGCGAAACCGCCATCCCATACCCGCAGAACCGGATAAAGCTTGCCATCAACATCCAGACGCAGGCGGCTTTTACGCTTCTCCGCCAGCTTTCTGGCCGCGGCCAGACCTTCACGCAACTCTCTGGACAAATAGGTCGTCATGGCTCCCCCCAAAGCTTGATGGTTCAAAGATGGGATATTCTAGACTTGCGTCAAGTAAACCTTTGACGACACTTCGTTTCTATTGCGTTACCATTCACAGATATTTGTCCGCGAGGATCAATTTTTACTGGTTCATCCGCCCTTTTCTGCCTGTCCGGCGCCATGCGGCGTCACAGTCCGTGCTCCACCCCCAGTATCATGCCCTCATGGCGGCGCACCGAATCGGGAAGGCGCGCGGCAGCATGGATCATATCGCTCAGCCGACCTGATGCGTCCCATCGGGCCAATGTTTTTGCCAGACCGATCACCTGGGCCGCGTCGCGGACTGGATGCTCTGCCGGATCAAGCGGGACAAGCGAGGGAAAAACTTCGGCCAGAACCGGCGCGAAAGCGGGCGCGGCCTCGTCGCTTATCGGATCGAAAGGCCAAATCTTCACAGGCATATGCCGCCGCAAGCCTTCCAGTGCCGCGATCCCCGTCAGGCTTTGGCCGCCGACCGACCCTGCACCGCTGAGCTTCCACACTTCCTGCGCGCCTTTGGCAAGGCTGTCGGCAAGGCGGCGATTGTCGGGCAAGCTGTCACCCCAGCCGACGGGTTTGCGGCGCGGCAGGCCGGGGATGTCACGGGCAAGGCCGTTGCCCCAGAAAGGGCCGTCACCGGGGAATAGCGCGTTGATTTGTGCGGCCAGATCGAAACGGTTATTGGCATTGTCCGGCCCGTCGGTCAGATGATCGTGCAGATAGGCCCAGATATCGCGCCAGTCCGCTCGCGGGCTGATGGCGCGGGCAAGGCCGCAGGGGTAGCCGAAGGCGAAATCGAACCCCGCGAGCACGGGTCGGTCCGCGCGCACCTCCTCGTCCAGCATCGCGGCGATCTTCGCCATCGCAGCAGCGCGGGTGGGCGGATTGTCCAGCGCCATAGCCTGACCGGGCCGCAGATGTCCGATCCACAGGCTGTCCCGCCCGGTTTTGGGGCTGCCATTGGCGGACCAGTCCACCACCATATAGCTGTCGAATATTCGCTGACCCATCCGGTCCGCACCCCCCCACGTTCCGTTACGCAAGGCTGAGACCTAACCCTGCTGTGCGCTGATGCACGCAAATTGCGCGCGCCAAGGTGTTTTCGCACAGCCCAAGCGCTCCTATCTTGTTGTAAGATATAAAGGAGAGATGAAAATGGGCCAGTTGGTTGACGGAACATGGCACGACACCTGGTATGACACCAGCAAGACAGGCGGCAAATTCGAGCGGTCCACCTCCGGTTTCCGCAACTGGGTCACGGCGGATGGCAGCGCTGGCCCGTCAGGCGAGGGCGGGTTCAAGGCCGAGAGCGGACGCTACCATCTCTACGTCTCCTACGCCTGCCCCTGGGCGCATCGCACCCTGATTTTCCGCGCCCTCAAGGGCCTCACGGAGCACATCACCGTGTCCGTGGTGCATCCCGAGATGCTGTCGGACGGTTGGACCTTTGCCACCGATTTCCCCGGTGCGACGGGTGATACGCTGTTCCAGCTTCCCTTCCTGCGCGACATCTATATCCGCACTGATCCCGATATTTCGGGCCGTGTGACGGTGCCGATCCTCTACGACAAGCAGCGCGACACCATCGTGTCGAACGAAAGTGCCGAGATCATCCGCATGCTGAACAGCGCATTCAACGATCTGACGGGCAACCACGACGACTATTGGCCCAGCGAGATGCGCGATGACATCGAGGTGGTAAACGCGCGCGTCTATGACACGGTGAACAACGGCGTCTACAAGGCGGGTTTTGCCACCACGCAATCCGCCTATGACGAGGCGGTGGTGCCACTGTTCGAGACGCTGGACTGGCTGGAAGACCGGCTGAGCCAGCACCGCTATCTGATAGGTGACAAGCTGACAGAGGCGGATTGGCGGCTGTTCCCGACACTGCTACGCTTTGATCCGGTGTACCATCTGCATTTCAAATGCAACCGCAAGCGCATCGTGGATTACCCCAACCTCTGGGCCTATACGCGCGAACTGTATCAGGTGCCGGGTGTATCGGAGACGGTCAATCTGGACCATATCGTGCGGCACTACCATTACAGCCACGACACGATCAATCCGAACCGGATCATCCCGATCAATCCGGTTCTCGATTACGACGCGCCGCACGGGCGCGGCTGATCGCACGACAACGCGCCATGAACTATGCCGGAGGCGGGAGCTGACCTCCCCCGGCATAGGCTGGCCCTTACAATCACCCTGCCCGACTGTAGTGCGCGACCATCGCCGCTATATCTTCCGGCGGAGTGCTGCTTTGCAGGAAAGCGCAGGCATTCGGGCTATGCATGAAGATCGAGCCATCCGAGAAAAATGTCGTGTTGGTCACGAATATGACCCGCGCCTCCGGCCTGCGGTAGCTTGCGTAATCCGAGATCGCCAACGCGCTGCCGTCTTGCAAATCAAGATCAAGGACAATCATATCCACCGGGTGCTCCCGCAGCAGGGCAAAGGCACAGTCCCGATTCTCGACCAGATGCACCTCGGCACCTTGGCGGATCATGTGCCTCTTCCAGAGTTGGCCCAATGCAGGCTCAGGCTCTACAATCAGAACGATCATGATAACCTCGTTGGATGGACCGGACGTTCACAAAACGCGCCCATGCGAGCGCAGACAATGCAGCGTGTCAGCACGTCTTGCCGCTCAAACCCTAACAAAGCGTTAACGAATCCGAAGGCTCCGTTAACTGCCGTTGGGTAAGCTTGCGCTTTCGGCACAAATCCGCTTGATGGGCGGCAAGCAGGAGCGTGCCATATGGCGGATGAGATGAGACGTTCGGAAATGACCGGTCTGCCCAAGGCCGGCAAGGTTGGCCCGCGTGATCACGGCGGCGGGATTGACGCAGCCGTGGCGCGCTTTGGCGGGACGCGGGAGGCGTGGATCGACCTGTCTACGGGCATCAATCCCTGCCCGTGGCCCGTCAATACCCAAGCGCTGCCGAAAGGGTGCTGGACGGCGCTACCTGACCAAGCGGCGGCGCAGGCGCTGGAAGATGCAGCGCGGAGTTTGTGGCAGGTGCCCGAGGGCATTGGCATTTTGGCCGCGCCGGGTGCCTCTGCGCTGATCGCACGCATCCCCGAGCTGGCGCAGGCAGGGCGCGTCCATATCGCACAACCCACCTACAATGAGCATGCTGCCGCCTTCGCCCTGCATGGCTGGGAGGTTCTGTCCACGCCGGACAGTTCCGTCCAGGCGCGTGTGATCGTGCATCCGAACAACCCCACGGGTGCGTGGGCAGACCCCGCGCAACTGTCCGGCCTGCCGTTGGTCGTGGTGGATGAAAGCTTTTGCGACATCGCGCCCGAGCGGTCGCTGCTGCCGCATCTGCCGCGCGAGGGGGGCATTATCCTCAAGAGTTTCGGGAAGTTCTGGGGGCTGGCTGGGGTGCGGCTGGGCTTTGCCATCGGTGATCCGGCCTTGCTGGCACAATTGCGGGACGCGATGGGGCCTTGGCCGGTATCCGGCCCTGCCCTGTCCATCGGAGGGGCGGCGCTGGCAGACTGGGCATGGGCGGAGGCGACCCGTGAGCGGCTCGCAGCGGATGCCCTGCGTCTGGACCGCCTGATGGAGCGGGTCGGAGCCACGTGCGCAGGCGGCACCGATCTTTTCAGGCTCTACCGCGTGGACAATGCCGCAAACTGGCAGACCCGTATGGCGCAGGCGCATATCTGGAGCCGGATTTTCCCGTGGTCGGACGACCTGATCCGCCTTGGCCTGCCCGCGCCGCAAGACTGGGCGCGAGTCGAGACCGCCCTGTGACGGTGATCCTCGCCATGCTGCTTGATGCGGTTCTGGGAGAGCCGCGCTGGCTCTGGTCGCGGGCGCCGCATCCGGCGGTGCTGATGGGGCGGATCATCGGCTGGGCGGACGCGCGGTTCAACACCGGAGCGAGCCGACGGGCCAAGGGCGCGGCGGTGATGTTGGCGTTGGGTATTGCGGCGCTGCTGACGGGTAGCCTGCTGACGGCGCTGGGGCCGGTTGTCGAGGTGATCGTGGCCGCGATCCTGATCGCGCAGCGCAGTCTGGTGGATCACGTGCTGGCCGTGGCGCATGGCCTGCGTGCCGGACTGTCCGAGGGCCGCGCGGCGGTGGCGATGATCGTCAGCCGCGACACCGCCGCAATGGATCAAAGCGCTGTCGCCCGCGCCGCCATCGAATCCGCTGCCGAGAATATGTCCGACGGCGTGGTGGCACCGCTGTTCTGGTTCGCGGTGGCAGGGCTGCCGGGGCTCTTGCTCTATAAGATCACCAATACCGCCGACAGCATGATCGGCTATCGGACACCCAGACACGAGGCCTTCGGCTGGGCTGCCGCACGGTTTGACGATCTGCTGAACCTGATCCCTGCACGGGCCACCGCGCTGCTTATCGCCGTGACGCAGGGCGGGTTGCGCGACTGGCGCGGGATCGTTGCGGATGCGGGCTTGCACCGTTCGCCCAACGCGGGCTGGCCCGAAGCGGCGATGGCCCGCGCGCTGGGGATCGCCCTGTCCGGCCCGCGCGCCTATGACGGGCGGATGCAGGATTTTTCCTATGTCAATGCCACAGGGCGCAAACCCTTGCTGGCGCAGGATATCGAGGCGGCAGTGCGGGTTCTCTGGGCGGTCTGGGCGGCTGTTCTTGGCCTTGCCATGGTACTGGCGTTGTTGTGATCGCATCGGTGCGACGCGCCTGCTAGGGTAGCAGAGAATGCAACGAATTCAGGTGTCTCATGCTGTCATCCCGCACGCTTCTGCCCGCTGTGGCGCTCTTGTTGTCCGTCTCTGCCGCGCCTGCACTGGCGCAATGCGGCGGCAATTTCAGCAGCTTTGTCGAGGGGCTGAAGGCCGAAGCAGGGACGCGGGGGCATTCTGCGGACAGCGTGGCGCTGTTCTTCGCTCCCGTCCGGCAAGACCCGTCAGTCATTGAAGCTGACCGTCGGCAAGGCGTCTTCACGCTAGATTTCACCACCTTTGCGCGACGCCTAATCAGCCAGTCGCGGCTTGATACGGGCCTTGCGAAATCGCGCGAATGGGACGCGGTCTTTGACCGGGCGGCTGCGGAATACGGCGTTCCACGGGGCGTTTTGCTGGCCTTCTGGGCGTTCGAGACCGATTACGGCGCGTTTCAGGGGGATTTCAACACGGTCAACGCCTTGGTCACGCTGGCGCATGATTGCAGACGGCCCGAGCTGTTCCGCCCGCAGATCTTCCACGCGCTAACCCTGTTTGAACAGGGCGATCTGGACCCTGCCACCACCACAGGCGCTTGGGCAGGCGAGATCGGCATGGTCCAGATGCTGCCCGGCGATATCCTCGAGAATGGCGTGGACGGCGATGGTGACGGTCAGGTGCGGCTGAAGACATCGGTGCCTGATGCGCTAATGTCGGGCGCAAAGATGCTGCAGCATTTCGGCTGGCGGCGGGACGAGCCGTGGCTGCAGGAAGTGAACCTGCCCGCTGATATGGACTGGTCGCTGGCAGGGGTCGACACCGCGCTGCCTTTGGCCGACTGGGCCGCGATGGGCGTCGCACCGCGCGCGGGAGAATGGGCGGCGCAGGGCCTGCCTGCCAGCCTGATCCTGCCGCAGGGCCACAAGGGACCAGCCTTTGTGGCCTATCCAAATTTCAACGCGTTTTTCGAGTGGAACCAGAGCTTTACCTATGTGTTGACCGCCGCCTATTTCGCCACACGTCTGTCCGGCGCGCCGGTATTCAATCCGGGCAATCCCGATGCAGGGCTGGACCAGACGCAGATGCGGCAGTTGCAGGAAAAGCTGTCGGCGCGGGGCCATGATGTGGGCGGCATCGACGGCATTCTGGGCGCAGGCACGCGGGCGGCGGTGCAGGCGGAACAGACCCGGCTGGGCCTGCCTGCGGATGCGTGGCCCACGGCGGCGCTGTTGTCGCGGCTGTGACAAAGGCGGCGTGACCGGCGGCGCCGGAGATATGGATATTTGCGGCAAGAAGAAGCAGCTGGCGCGTCAGGCGACCAGCGCTTCGGCTTTTTTCAGATCGACCGAGACAAGCTGGCTGACGCCCTGTTCCTGCATGGTCACACCGAAAAGACGGTCCATCCGCGCCATCGTCACCGCATGGTGGGTGATGATCAGGAAGCGTGTATCGGTACGGCGGCACATCTCGTCCAGCAGGTCGCAAAAGCGGGTGACATTGGCATCATCCAGCGGCGCGTCCACCTCGTCGAGCACACAGATGGGCGCGGGATTGGCAAGGAAAACCGCGAAGATCAGCGCCAGTGCGGTCAGGGTCTGCTCACCACCCGACAACAGGCTGAGGGTGGAGAGTTTCTTGCCGGGCGGCTGGCACATGATCTCCAGACCCGCCTCCAGCGGATCGTCGGATTCGACCAGCACCAGATCGGCCTCGCCACCGCCGAACAGATGTTTGAACAGCAGCGAGAAGTTGCTGTTGACCTGCTCGAACGCGGTCAACAGACGCTCGCGCCCCTCGCGGTTGAGACTGGCGATACCGGAGCGCAGGGCCTTGATCGCCTCTTCCAGATCGGCCTTTTCGCCTGCCAGTGTATCATGCTCGGCCTGCACCTCGGCGGCGTCTTCTTCGGCCCGCAGATTGACGGCACCGAGCGCGTCGCGCTGGCGTTTGAGGCGGTTCACATCGGCTTCGATCAGATCGGAGGCGGGCATCGTGTCGAGATCTGCACCAAGCGATTCCAGAAGTTGTGCCGGTGTCGTCTCCTGATCCTCGGCGATGCGCTCGGCGGCATAGGCGACGGTTTCGCGGGCGGCATCCGCACGGGCCTCGGCGCGGGCGCGGGCTTCGCGGGCCTCGGAGGCGGCGCGTTCGGCGTCACGCTCGGCCTGCTCGGCGGCGCGCAGGGCGGTTTCGGCAAGGGCCAATGCATCGGCGGCGCGAACGCGGCGCGCCTCGGCGGTGTCGATGGCGTCGGAGAGTTCCTCGCGCTTGGCCGCGATCTCCTCCGGCGCGGCGCTGGCCTCGCGCAGGTCGTCCTCGCTTTGCTCGCGACGCTCGACCAGTTCGGCGCTGCGGGCCTCGGCAGTTTGCAAACGGTGCCGCCAGCCGGAAAGCTCCTTGGTCACTTCCTGCGACCGCTTGGTGCGCGCCTCGCCCTCGCGGCGGATCTCGTCATGCGTGGAGCGGCGGGTCATCATCGTGATGCGCGCGGCCTCGACCGTCATGCGCAGATCGTCCATGCCGGCACGGGAACTGTCCAGATCCTCGAGCCCCGCCACGGCGCGTTCCGCTTCCAGCACCTGCGCGCGCGCGGCCATCGCCTCGTCCTCGTGGCGGGTGACGGCAAGGCCAAGCGATTCCAGCCTTGAGGCGGCGAGGTTGCGGTCTGCCTCGGCGCGGCTCAGGGCGCGGTTCGCCTCGTTCACGCGGGCGTCAGCCGCGCGACGGGCGCCGCGGGCAGCCTGATCGGCAGCGGTGAGATCGGCCAGACGGGCGGCCAGATTGTCATGCGCGGCGCGCGCGGCATCGGCGCGGGAGGTGGCGCGTTCCATTTGCTGCTTGAGCTCTTCCAGACGGTTGAGCTGTTGCAGGCGCAACGCGGCGGCAGAGGGCGCATCCTCGGCCCATGCGCGAAACCCGTCCCAGCGCCACAAATCGCCCTCAAGGCTGACAAGGCGCTGGCCGGGTTGCAAAAGCGCCTGAAAGCGCGGGCCGTCATCGGGATCGACCAGACCAATCTGGCCCATCCGGCGCGACAGAACCTCCGGCACCGAGACATGGTTGGTGATCGCGGTCACCCCTTTGGGCAGCGGTTGCGGGCTGTCATAGGCGGCCAGCGCCGTCCAGCCGGAGGGGCCATCGGCCTCGACCTCGGGCGCGCGCAGATCGTCCGCAAGGGCGGCCCCAAGCGCCTTCTCAAACCCCTGCTCCACCTGCAGGCGGTCCATGATCTGGCCCCCTTCGGCGGTGTCGCGCTGCACCAGACGGGCGAGCGCTGTGACCTCGGCGCGCAGGGCGTTCAACTCTCCCTCCGCAGCGGAGCGCTCGGCGCGGACATCGGCCTCGCGCTCTTGCGCGTCAGCGCGCGCCTCTTCGGTGGCAAGCAGGGTCTCATCAGCGCGCGCGGCCAGTTCGACGGCGGATTCTTCCTGCGCCTGCGCTTCCTCGAATGCGGTTGCGGCGTTCTCCAAGGCCCCTTGCGAGGCGTCGACGGCCTCACGCGCGCGCTGTGCCTCGGCCTCGCTGCGGGCGCGGTTTTTCAGGCTGTCGTCCAGCAGGCGATGTGCGGACTGGTGGCGCGCGGCAAGGCGGGCGACATCCTCGGTCAGTTGCGACAGGTCCGCCTCGCGTTGTTGCAGGACTTCGGCGGCCTCGCGGGCGGCGGCGGCGGCTTCCTCGATCTTCTCGGCATGGCCTTCGCCGGCTTTGCCAAGTTCGCGCGCCTCCCATTCGAGGCGGGCAATGGTCTCGCCCGCGTCGCGGTTCAGGCCCGCTTCGCGCTCGATGTCACGCGTCAGTTGTTCGATCCGGCCCTTCAGCGTTTCGATGGTCTGGCGAGCGCGTGTTTCCTGATCGGTCAGGGTGTCGCGCTGCACGGACAGGCGTTGCAGGATCGCGGCGGCAATCGCCTCTTCCTCGCGTAAGGCGGGCAAAGCATCATCGCGGGCGACACGATCCTTGGCGGCAGCGCGCGCTGCTGCTTCGGCTTGCGTTGCGGTGGTTGTGCGGGCGCGCAGGTCTTCCTCGGCGGCGGCGCGGGCGGTATCGGCCTCTTTCCAGCGACGGTAGAGCAGCAGCCCCTCGGCGCGGCGCAGTTCCTCGCCGATCGCGCGGTAACGGGCAGCCTGACGCGCCTGCCGTTCCAATTGCGCCAGTTGCGTGGCGAGCTGTTCCAGCACATCATCGACGCGCAGCAGGTTCGCCTCTGCCGCGTTCAGCTTGAGTTCCGCCTCATGACGGCGCTGATAGAGGCCGGAGATGCCTGCGGCCTCTTCCAGAATACGGCGGCGGTTTTTGGGCTTGGCGTTGATCAACTCGCTGATCTGGCCCTGTCGCACCAGCGCGGGCGAATGCGCGCCCGTGGAGGCATCGGCGAAGAGCATCTGCACATCGCGGGCGCGCACGTCCTTGGTGTTGACCTTGTAGGCGCTGCCCGCGTCGCGGGTGATGCGGCGGGTGATTTCCAGCGCGTCGCTTTCGTTGAACCCCGCCGGGGCCAGACGGTCGGCATTGTCGAGCACGAGGGACACTTCGGCGAAGTTGCGCGCGGGGCGCGTGGCGGCCCCGGCGAAGATCACATCCTCCATCCCGCCACCGCGCATGGCCGAGGCGCGGGTTTCGCCCATGACCCAGCGCAAGGCTTCCAGCAGGTTGGACTTGCCGCAACCGTTCGGGCCGACCACGCCTGTCAGCCCGTCCCGGATCAACAGATCGGTCGGATCGACAAAGCTTTTGAAGCCGGTCAGTCTGAGTTTGGAGAAACGCACGCGCGGCCTTTCGATTCCCTTGGCTGAGGAAACTGAAGCCCACAGGCCTACTCTGTCAACGGATTTGCACCCGATCTGGGGTTTTCGGCGGAGTTATCCCCATCATATTGTGAAATCCGGCCAAAGTTGCGCGATTTCGCCGACGGAGATCACAGCGTTGACAGACATCAAGCAACGGCGCAGCTTATGCAAAGGGTCTGCGCGGAGGCGATGAGTGTGCAAAAACCCATAGCTGTCAGGCGCGGCGATCCGCGCGAAACCGGGGCGACAGCCCTGCTTCAGGAAAGTCACAGCCTGATGGAGAGCCTGTTTCCGCCGGAAGACAACCATTACCTCTCGCTCGATGCGCTTTGCCTGCCGGATGTCGATTTCTTCGTAGCAGAAGCGGACGGCCGGTGCCTCGGCACCATCGCTTTGGCGCAGAAGGATGATTACGCCGAGGTGAAATCAATGTTCGTCGCCCCTGCCGCGCGCGGCCGAGGTGTGGCGCGCATTTTGCTGGCGCATCTTGAAGAGGTGGCGCGGGCCAAGGGTGTTGGCCTGCTGCGACTGGAAACAGGCACGCTGCTCACGGCGGCGATCGCGCTTTATACCGCGCAGGGGTTCACGCCGCGCGGGCCGTTCGGGGACTATGACGCCAATGAAACCAGCGTCTTTCTGGAGAAACCGCTTGGCTGAAACCGCAAGCACCATCATCCCGCGCCGCATGGAACCGACCGAGGATATGGCGCCGGTCCATACCCTGCTCGTTCAAACCTTCGCCTATATGGAAGGGCGGATCGATCCCCCCTCCTCTCTGGACCGGATGGATGTGGGCGATCTGGCACGGCAGGCCGCGCTTTCCGAGATATGGGTGATCGACGGGCCGGAAGGGCCGCTGGCCTGTATGATCCTGACGCCGCAGCGCGATACGCTTTATCTGGGCAAGCTGGCCGTGGCACCTGTGGCGCGCGGACAGGGATTGGCGCGGATGATGGTCGAGCACAGCCTCATAAGGGCGCGCGCGCTGGGTCTGCCCTCTGTCAGCCTGCAAACACGGATGGAGCTTGTCGAGAACCATGCCACCTTTGTGGCGATGGGGTTCACCATGACGGGAACCACCGCGCATCCGGGCTTTGACAGGCCCACCTCCGTCAGTTTCACCCAGACGGTGTGACGTCGCAGTCAAGGATGCCGAGGATCAGCGCCTGATCGCCACGGATCTCGCGCACGGAGCAACCGCTGACCTGCTCCATCGCGCGGGCGGCGCGTTCGCCGATCGGCCCCATGCGCGGGGCGTATTGCGGATTGACGCGCACAGCCTCGGCCAGACGGCCCTTGACACGCACCGCGAAAAGGCTGCCGTCAACCTCCACCCGCGTCGGCGCGATCCCCATGAAATGCGGGCTGGGCGCATCACAGGCCGCAAGGGCGAGAATAATTGCAAGGAAAAGTGTGCGGCGTCCGGTCATGGGATTACTGGACGACAAAACGGTTAAGAAACTCCTAAGGTATACATCGAAACGTGGGAAAGAGTTCCGCTTGAGGACTTGCTTTTGCAACGGCGATAGAGGCTGATTGACGCTCACCCGGTCGCAATGACCCGGATGGAGAGCGCCGCGATGATCCTGCCGATAACGATTTTGCTAATGTGCCAGTTGATTGGCGAAACCGTGGCGCGGGGCTTGGCCCTGCCCGTGCCGGGGCCGGTTCTGGGGATGGCGCTCTTGCTGGCAGGCTGTATCGCGTGGCCGAAGATTGCAGAGGTGGTGATGCCCGCCGCGCAGGGCATACTGGCGCATCTGTCGCTTTTGTTCGTGCCCGCAGGTGTCGGCGTGATCAGCCACCTCGATCTGCTTGGCTCTGCGGGTCCGATGTTACTGCTGGTTCTGTTTGCCAGCACGGCGCTGGCGTTGATCACGGGGGTTCTGACATTTGTTGCGGTGGCGCGCCTGTGCGGGGACGCACAAGACCCGGCAGAGCCGCAACCATGAATACACAGCCCCTGCCCCTGACCGAAATCTGGTCCTATCTCAGCAGCGGCCCGCTGTTGTGGCTGACGGCCACGCTCATTGCCTACCTGATCGGAGACTGGCTGTCGCGCACATCCGGCAGGCATCCGATGGTCAATCCGGTTCTGGTGGCCATGATCCTTCTGGGTGCATTGCTCTGGACCACAGGCACGCCCTACATGGCCTATTTCGAGGGGGCGCAATTCGTCCACTTCATGCTTGGGCCTGCCACGGTGGCGCTGGCCCTGCCGCTTTATGCCAACCGCCTGCAGATCCGGCGCGCCATGCTGCCGCTCATCGCGGCCCTGATCGTCGGGTCGCTGACGGCGATCCTGTCCGCCTTGTGGATTGCCAGCGCTGTCGGCATTGACGGCCCGGTCTGGCTGTCGCTTGCACCGAAATCCGCAACCGCCCCCGTGGCCATCGGCATTGCAGAGCAGATCGGCGGTCTTCCCACATTGACGGCAGCGCTTGTCATTCTGACAGGCATCATCGGCGCGATGATCGTGACGCCGATCATGCGGCTGCTGCGGATACGTGACTGGCGGGCGCGCGGCTTTGCCGTCGGTGTCGCAGCGCACGGGATCGGGACGGCACGCGCCTTTCAGGTGAACGAGACCGCAGGCGCCTTTGCCGGAATCGGCATGGGGCTGAACGCGATGCTGACGGCGATTGTCGCCCCCTATATCGTGAGCCTTCTGATGTCGCCGTGAAATTGCGGTTGTCGGTCCGTTCGGGTGGTCATATGATTTGACCAATCAAACGGAGACCCCCATGCCGTTCCAATCGGTTCAACCCGAAAAAATCTCGACCAATGTGACCCATCAGATCGAATTGCTCATTCTGAGGGGTATCCTGCGACCTGGCGAGCGGTTGCCGTCCGAGCGGGAATTGTCCGAGCGTCTGGGGATTTCGCGCCCGTCCCTGCGCGAGGCCGTGGCAGAGTTGCAGGACAAGGGGCTGCTGACCAGCAAGGCCAGCGCGGGTATCTATGTGGCCGATGTGCTGGGCGGGGCGTTCTCGCCAGCCCTGATCCGGCTGTTCGCCAGTTATGACGAGGCGGTGTTCGACTATATCGCCTTCCGCCGCGATATGGAGGGGCTGGCCGCAGATCGCGCGGCACGGCTTGCTTCGGATACCGACCGACGCGTGATTCAGGCGATCATGGACAAGATGATCGCAGCTCATGCCAAACGCGACCCCACGAACGAGGCATTGCTGGATGCCGATTTCCACCTGTCGATCATCGAGGCCAGCCATAACGTCATCATGTTGCATATGATGCGGTCGATGTATGATCTGCTGCGCGAAGGGGTTTTCTATAACCGCCAGATCATGTTCCGCCAGCGCAGCACGCGTGACACGCTGCTGGAGCAGCACAGCGCGATCAACGACGCCATTCAGGCGCGCGATCCGGTGGCGGCGCGAAACGCTGTCGAGGCGCATCTGGACTTTGTCGAGCAGGCCCTGACCGAGCAGAAAAAGGCCGAGCGCAACGAGGCGATTGCCCGCCAGCGGTTCGAACACGAACAGCGGCGCTAGTGCGGGTCACGCTTGCACTTCAGCCAATGACGCATGAAAAAACCCCGCATCGGAAATGCGGGGTTTGTTCATTCACAAAGATCGCAGATGCTTAGTGCAGCTTTGCCTCGACCACGTTGATGCCGTCGTCGATCAGCTTGTTGCCCTCTTCGGCAGTCATCTGCTTGGCAATCACCTCACGGGCCGCCGCAATCGCGATAATCACAGCCTGATCGCGGACAGCCTTGATCGCGGCTGCCTCGGCAGAGGCGATCTGCTCGTCCGCTGTCGCAAGACGGCGTGCGATGGAGCGTTGCAGATCGTCCTTGGCTTGCTGGGCTGCTTGCGCCGCCTCGTCGCGGGCCTGCGCAACTATACGGTCAGCCTGCGCCTGCACCTCTTTCTGCTTGCGCTCGTAAGAGGCCAGCAGCGTCTGCGCCTCCTCACGCAGAGCGCGGGCTTCGTCCAGCTCGGAGCTGATGGTCTGCGCGCGCTTGTCCAGAAGGCCGCCAATCAGCGTCGGCACCTTGAAATAGAACAGGATGCCGATGAAGACGAGGAAGGACACAAGCACAACGAAATCGGTGTTGCGCAGGGTAAAGAACGGCCCCGATGCCGCCAGTGCCTGACCGGAGGTCAGGGCCAGCAAGGCGGGGGCGAGAAGCAGCTTGCGCATGGGATCAGCCTTTCATCCGGGCGTTGACCGCAGCGGTCACAGTGCGACCATCAGCGGTGCCACCCATGGCGGCCACGATTTCTTTGGCGGTGTCTTTCGCCACTTCCGTGACGTTTTCCAGCGCGGAGGCACGGATTTCGGCGATGGCTTTCTCGCCTTCGGCGGTCCGTGCGGCAATCTCGGCATCAGCCTTGGCGATTGCCTTGTCGAGATCGGCCTGAATATCGGCCTTGGTCTCGGCGATGATACGGTTTGCCTCGACACGGGCATCGGCCAGCGCCTTGTTATAAGCCGCTTCCGCTTCGATGGCCTTGGCGCGCAGCGATTCCGCTGCGGCGATGTCATTCGTGATCGTGCCCTGACGCTCGGCCAGAACCGCGCCGATACGCGGCAATGCGATCCGGGACAGGATCATGTAGGTCACAACCAGCGCCACCAGCAACCAGAAGATCTGGTTGCCAAAGGTCGAGAAATCCAGTTGCGGCATGCCGGGGCCGTTTGCTGCGCCCGCTGGTTGGGTAGCCATGTCGTTCTCCCTCAGGAAACGTGCCGTCTTCGTAAAGTGGATGGATGGGCCTGTGCGGCCCATCCGATCTTGCGTCGCCGCGTTTGGCGTTCCGTCTGGATCAGACGGCGAACATCAGCAGCAGCGCGACGAGGAACGAAAAGATCCCCAGAGCTTCTGCGAATGCGATGCCGATGAACAGTGTGGCTGTCTGACCGGCGGCTGCCGACGGGTTGCGCAATGCGCCCGCCAGGAAGTTGCCGGCAACGTTGCCCACACCGAGGGCGGCAAGGCCCATGCCCAGCGCCGAGATGCCGGCGCCGATGAACTTGCCCATTTCTGCGATATCGCCTTCCATTTGAAGTCTCTCCTTGGTTGGAATGGCTGGATTAATCCGGACCTTAGTGATGGGGATGAAGCGCGTCCTTCAGATAGACGCAGGTCAGGATGGTGAACACATAGGCCTGAATGAAGCAGACCAATATTTCGAGGCCGTACATCGCGACAACACCCAGAATGGCGAGCGGCGACAGAGCGACAATGCCCGCGAATGCGGCGAAAACCTTGATGACGGCGTGACCGGCTGTCATGTTGCCGGCAAGACGAATGGAGTGGCTGACCGGACGCACGAAGTAGCTGATCACCTCGATGATCGCGAGAACCGGACGAATGGCCAGCGGGGCGCTGGTGACCCAGAACATGCCCAGAAACGCGGGGCCGTTCTTGACAAAGCCGAGGATCGTGACGGTCAGGAACACTGCCAGCGCCAGAACGCCGGTGACGGCGATATGGCTTGTTGTGGTGAAGGCCAGCGGGATCAGGCCCAGAAAGTTCGAGAACAGCACGAACATGAACAGCGTCATGATATAGGGGAAATACTTCAGCCCGTCTTTGCCCGTGATGTCTTCGACCATCTTGTAGACAAAACCGTAGGCCAGCTCGCCGACAGATTGGCTGCGGGTCGGGATGATGGCGCGGCGCGAGGTTCCCATGACGAGCATCAAGGTGATGCCGAGGATCGCAAGCGCCAGCCACAGTGTCACGTTGGTGAGCGTGTACCAGTTGATGACATCGCCGCCGAACAGAGCCCGGACTTCGAACTGTGCCATCGGATCGAAGTAAAGACCCGTGCCGCTTCCTGCATCTGTCGCCATGACCTGTCCTCTTGCCGTCAGCCCCGTGGGGCACTTGTCTTGTCGGCCACATCGGCCTCTTGTTTCTTCTGCGCCTCCTGTGCGGAGCGGAGCATCGTCTTGATCCCCGCCGCAAGGCCCAGCAATGTAAAGAGCACCAGAAAGATCGGGATTGTCCCGAACAGGCTGTCCAGCCCGTATCCGATGCCGAAACCGATCCCTAGACCGGCCACAAGTTCGATCACCATGCGCCACGCCAGATTGGCTTGGGAATAGTGCTCATCCACCCGGGGCTTGGGCGCATGCGCCGCTCTCGCTGCTGCGATCCTTGCCTCAAGCTCGGCCAGTTGGCGCTGCTGATCGGGATCGCTCACGCGGGATTACCCCCTTGGATAGTTGGCGCATTGCTAAGCGCAGGGAGGCTGTGAGTCAAGCGCCCTTGCCGCAGCGCCGCATTTGGCGCAAACCATTGTTATTATGGATATTTAAGGCAAGAAGAAGCAGGGGCGATTGTGCCGGAATGGGCATCGTGTGGCTTTGGCGGGGGCGAAGGCATATTCAACCATCCGGTTGACGATTGGCACGGCTGCGTCTTAATGGCGCGATGACCGATCCGCTTGATACCGTCTTTGCCGCCTTGGCCGATCCGACCCGCCGCGCGATCCTGTCGATGCTGCTCGAGGATGATATGGCCGTGACCGATGTGGCCGAGCCTTTCGCGATGAGCCTTGCGGGCATTTCCAAGCATCTGGCGATCCTCGCGGGTGCGGGGCTGATCACGCAGGAAAAACGCGGCCGCGTCAAATGGTGCAAGCTGGAGCCGGATGCGCTGCGGGCGGCGAGTGTCTGGATGCAGGGGTTCGGCCAGTTCGAGCCGGTCAATCTGGACGCGTTCGAGCGGTTTCTGGAGGCGGAATTCGCAGCGGATGCAACCCAGCAGACCGAAACCGCCCGTCAAGGCGACTGAGGCACCGAAGCGGCGGCGGCGCTGTCGTCGCGCAACAGCATCAGAAGCGCCAGCACGGTCAGCGCGACACCGCCCAGCACCCAGACGGTCGGCAACCCGTTGCCCAGCGCAAACTCGAAGGCGATCACCCAGCTTGGCGTCAGGTAGGTATAGGCCATCACCTTGGCCGACGGCAGATGCATCGTGGCGAATTGCAGCAGAACGAATGTGGCGGCACTGGCAAAGACCGCGATATAGGCCAGCGTGATCCAGACGATGGCGGGCAGCGCCAGCCAGTCGGTTGCGCGGATCGCGGGCCATGCCCAGAGCGTCACAAGAAGACCGCCGCCCAGCAGCATGCCGAAGGTGAAGACCACCGCAGGCTCGCCACGGTTCAGCTTGCGCACCAATGGCGTATAGACGGCATGCGCGATGCAACCGACGAAAAAGATCGCCTCGCCCCGCCCGATCTCGAACCGGACCAGCGCGGCCAGATCGGCGCGGAAGATCACCCAGACGGCCCCCGCAGCCCCAATCGCCAACGCCAGCGCCATGCGCGCCGTGGTCACCTGCCGCAGCAGGAACCAGCCCGCCACCGCCGAGATCACCGGCGTCAGCGTGAACACCGCCGCAGCCGAGACCGCCTGCGCGGTTTTCAGCCCTTCGAACATCAGCACGAAATAGATGCCGAACATGCCACCCAGCAGCAGATAGCGCCACGGCGCCTCAAGGGCGCGGCGCGGCACGCCTGTTGTCAGGGCCGCTGCGGTGCCGACAATCGCGGCCGCCAGCCAGAAGCGCAGCGCGGTCAGGGCGGCGGGATCGATATGCGGCGCAGCGAGGACACCCAGCGAGAAGCTGCCCGCCACGAGGGCCGAAAACAGCAGCATCGCCAGATGGCCGCGCGCAGCACCTGTCATGCTTGCGCGTCCCCTGCTCCGTTGGCCTCCACCGCGTCACCACGTGCATGGGCTTTGAGAAAGGACAGGAAGGTCTGCACCTTGGTGGTGCGGTGCAGATCGACATGGGTGACAAGCCACAAGGGCGCCTCCCATTCCGGGCGGAAGGGCGCGATCTCCAGCAGGTCGGGGTGGCTGTCAGCCTCCCATTGGCTGAGAAAACCGATCCCCATGCCGCGCACAATGGCCATCTCCAGCGCGCTCATATCCGTGCTGCGGAACACTACATTCTCTTGCGGAATGCTGTTCCAGAGCCATTGGTTGAACGGCGCACGGTTGGATTTGTCGTCATTCGCGACGAAATAGTGGGTGGCGAAATCATCGGGGCCGTCGGGCAACCCGTAGCGGTCCGCATAGGCGGGGGCGGCATAGAGCGTGGGCCGCATACTGATGAAGGGCTGCACTACATTGTCGGGTTGGTCCGGCACCGCGCCCGCACGGATGGCGACATGGGCCTCGCCATATTCCAGACGGAACAGCCGCTCGCCTGTCAGATAGCGCAGCACGATGCTGGGATAGGCGGCGCGGAAAGCGGCAAGAACCGGCAGGATCAGCGCGTCCAGCCCGGCCAGCGAGGTGATGACCAGCTCGCCCGTCACATCCTTGCCATGGCCCTTGATCCGGCCCGCCAGTTGCGCGAACTGGTCATCGGTAGCGGCGGCGACGCGCAGCAGATCCTCGCCCGCCTCGGTCGCGGTGTAACCGCGCGGGTGGCGCTGGAACAGCTTGACGCCCAGCCGCTGCTCCAGCGCATCGATATGGCGGATCACGGTGGCATGATGGACGCCCAGCACCTCTGCCGCGCCGCTGACCGTGCCTGCCCGCGCCACATGATAGGCGGTGCGGATCTCGTCCCAGTTGTCCATTGGCGGAGCCTCCTTTGGCTGTTGCAGCGTTCATTGCGGCAGGTTTCTGTGCATTCATGAACACAGGTTGATAAAAACGCGGGTTCCGCAGCAATGACAAGGGTGAAACCAAGGCGCAAGGCAGGGGATGCTTGACTCGGTCAGGCAGGCGGCTTAAAGCCTGCGCCATTCCGGAGGTCTGTCAGAACTTCCGGTCCCTTGGGCTTTGCCCGGGATCGCCCCCCGTCAGCGCGTTGCGCCCACGGGGGCTGTTCCGGTTTGGCATTATCGGGGTCCGCGCGGCGGAATGATTGGCAAAGAGAGCGGCGCTTCTTATCTGGAGTGTCAAATGCAACGGGCGAAGGAGCCGTTTAGATGTTTGAAAATCTGTCCGAACGCCTTTCCGGTGTGTTTGACCGGCTGACCCGTCAGGGTGCGCTGTCCGACGAAGATGTGAAAACCGCCCTGCGCGAGGTGCGTGTCGCCCTGCTTGAGGCGGATGTCTCGCTGCCCGTAGCGCGTGATTTTGTGGCGGCTGTGCAGGCCAAGGCGACAGGACAGGCGGTCACCAAGTCGGTCACGCCGGGCCAGCAGGTCGTCAAGATCGTGCATGATGCGCTGGTGGATGTGCTGACAGGATCGGAAGATCCCGGCGCGCTGAAGATCGACAATGCGCCCGCGCCAATCCTGATGGTCGGCCTGCAAGGCTCGGGCAAGACCACGACGACGGGCAAGCTGGCCAAGCGGCTGAAAGAGCGGGATGGCAAGCGGGTGCTGATGGCCTCGCTTGACATATACCGCCCCGCCGCGATGCAGCAGTTGCAGATTCTGGGCCAGCAGATCGGTGTCGATACCCTGCCTATCGTGGCAGGCGAGACCGCCGTGCAGATCGCCAAGCGCGCCAAGACGCAGGCGAGCCTTGGCGGCTATGATGTCTACCTGCTGGACACCGCGGGCCGTTTGCAGATCGACCAGACCCTTATGCAGGAGGTCGAGGATGTCCGCGATGCGGTCAAGCCGCGCGAGACGCTACTGGTGGTCGATGGTCTGACAGGTCAGGTCGCTGTCGAGGTGGCCGAGGAGTTTGACGCCAAGGTCGGCATCTCCGGTGTGATCCTGACGCGGATGGACGGTGACGGGCGCGGCGGTGCGGCGCTGTCGATGCGTGCAGTAACCGGCAAGCCGATCCGTTTCGTCGGTATGGGCGAGAAGATGGACGCGCTCGAGACGTTCGAGCCGCAGCGCGTGGCCGGCCGTATCCTTGGCATGGGCGACATTGTCGCGCTGGTCGAGCGGGCGCAGGAAACCATCGAGGCCGAACAGGCCGAACGGATGATGAAGCGCTTCCAGAAGGGTCAGTTCAATATGAACGACCTGCGGATGCAGCTTGAGCAGATGATGAAGATGGGTGGCATGGAATCCATCATGGGTATGATGCCCGGCATGGGAAAGATGGCTGCGCAGGTCAAGGAAGCGGGCTTTGACGACCGTATCCTGAAGCAGCAGATCGCGCTGATCCAGTCGATGACCAAGAAGGAACGCGCCAACCCCGCGTTGCTGCAGGCCAGCCGCAAGAAGCGGATCGCGGCGGGTGCGGGCATGGAAGTGTCCGAGCTGAACAAACTGCTCAAGATGCACCGCCAGATGGCGGATATGATGAAAAAGATGGGCAAGATGGGCAAGGGCGGCATGCTCAAACAGGCCATGAAGGGCATGATGGGCGGCAAAGGCGCGCCCGAGGGGATAGACCCGGCGCAGATGGACCCCAAGGCACTGGAGGCTGCGGCCAAGGCGATGACCGGCGGCAAGCTGCCCGCAAGTCTGGGTGGCATGGGTGGTCTGGGCGGCATGAAGCTGCCCGGCGGGTTGAGCGGCTTCGGGAAGAAGAAGTGATGCAAGCGCCCCGCCCTGCCCTGACCAACGCCCCGCGCCTAGAGACCCGCAACCTTGTGTTGCGCGGGCCTGAGCATGGGGATGTCGAGCCGATGATCGACTTCCTGATGGACAAGGAACGCGCGTGGGGCTTCGGCTCTTATGACAACCGCCATGATGCATGGCGCTGGTTCGGGCTGAATATTGGCCACTGGCATATCCACGGCTACGGCTATTTCACCATCGAAGACCGTGAGACCGGCCAGATCGCCGGAATCTCCGGCATATGGAACCCTGACGGTTGGCCGGAGCCGGAATTGGGCTGGGCGCTGTTCGAAGGGTTCGAAGGACGCGGCATCGCCTATGAAGCCGCCGCCTGCGCGCGCGACTGGGCCTATAGCGATCTCGGCTTCATGACGCTGACCTCGAACATCGTGCCGGGCAATGCCCGCTCCATCGCGCTGGCCGAACGGCTGGGCGCTTGGGCCGAGCGGACTTACCAGAATGTCTATATGGGCGCGGAAGTGCTGTACCGGCATCCCGGCCCCGCCTCGCTGGACACAGACGGCTCGGTGGAGGCTTACGCATGACGCATTTTGCCTTCGAGATACCAACGCTGGATGCAGGCGATGTGACCCTGCGCGCCGTGCGCGAAAACGATCTGGACGCGATCGCCGCCTTTTACGCGACCGAGCGCAGCCATTTCGTCGGCGGTCCGCTGGACAGGATCAACTGCTGGCGCGTGATCTCGGGCTCGCTTGGCCATTGGGCTTTGCGCGGCTATGGCTACTGGCAGATCGAGGACAAGGCCAGCGGCCAGCCCGCAGGGGCCTGCGGCTTTATCTTCCGCGAGGGCTGGGACGAGCCGGAGCTTGGCTGGCAAGTCTGGGACGGGTTCGAAGGCCGCGGCATCGCTTATCAGGCGGTTCAGGTGGCGCGGACCTATGGGGCAAGGAACCTCGGGTTGGACGGGGTGATTTCCTACATCCGCCCCGATAACGCGCGGTCGCGCAAGCTGGCCGAAAGGCTGGGTGCGGTGCTGGAAAAAGAGACCGATTTTCTGGGCCAGCCCTGCCTTGTCTATCGTCACCCCAAGCAGGAGGAACGCGCTTGACCGAGACAGCCGCCACCCGCGCCGCCGAGATCCTGCGCGAACATCGCGCCAGCATCGACCGGCTGGATGCGATCCTCGTCTATACTTTGGGCGAGCGGTTCAAACACACGCAGGCTGTGGGACGCCTGAAGGCGCAGCACGATCTGCCCCCCTCCGATCCGGATCGCGAAGCGCGCCAGATTGCCCGGCTGGAAGATATGGCAAAGGACGCCGATCTGGACCCGGAATTCGCACGCGCTTTCCTGCAGTTCATCATTCAGGAAGTCATCCAACACCACAAGAAACATCAACAATAACAAACCGATATGGCGGGACGCCCCGCCACACCAAGCCATCATAAGGAGAATTTGACATGGCAATGAAAATCCGTCTGGCCCGTGGCGGCAGCAAGAAACGCCCCTTCTATCGCATCGTTGCGGCTGACAGCCGTATGCCCCGCGATGGCCGTTTCATCGAAAAGCTGGGCACCTATAACCCGCTGCTGCCGAAAGACAGCGAAGAGCGCGTGAAGATGGATGTCGAGCGCGTGCAGTACTGGCTGGGTGAAGGCGCGCAGACCACGGACCGTGTGGCCCGTATGCTGGAAGCCGCTGGCGTTATCGCCAAGACCGAGCGCAACAACCCCAAGAAGGGTGAGCCAGGCAAAAAAGCCAAGGCGCGCGCCGAGGAGAAATCCGCCAAGGCCACTGCTGCTGCCGAAGCCGCTGCAGCCCCTTCGGAAGCACCGGCCGAGGCTCCTGCTGAAGAAGCCGCAGCCGAAGAGTAAGGCCGGAAGGCGCTGGGATGCGACAGTTTGACGAGGCGTTCCAGAACCAACTGACCGAATTGATGCGCTGGC
This sequence comes from Rhodobacterales bacterium, assembly GCA_047921295.1. Taxonomy (GTDB): domain Bacteria; phylum Pseudomonadota; class Alphaproteobacteria; order Rhodobacterales; family Rhodobacteraceae; genus Seohaeicola. Next base: position 84,115 of record JBLRWK010000004.1, on the reverse strand, counting down.
GCCGCGACGTGCGGCTCTTTCGCACCGATCCGGTGGACGAGGCAATGCTCCGGCATTGCCTCGATGCGTTTCTGCTGGCCCCCTCTGTGGGGCTGTCGCAGCCGTGGCGGTTGCTCCGCGTCCAGAGTGATGCCGCACGCAAAGCCGCGGTCGAGAATTTCGAGGCCGCCAATGCCGAGGCGCTGGCAGGCTACAGCGGCGACAAGGCGGCCAGCTATGTAGGGCTGAAACTCTCCGGCATGCGGGAGGCCCCTGTCCATCTGGCGGTCTTTTGCGACGAGGCGACAACAACGGGACACGGCCTTGGCGCCGCGACAATGCCGGAGATGCGGCGCTATTCTGTAGTTGCTTCTGTCATGCAATTCTGGCTTCTGGCGCGCGCGCATGGGCTGGGCGTGGGCTGGGTGTCCATTCTTGATCCGGAGCAGCTGTCGCGCGATCTGGCGGTGCCCGCGGACTGGAGGCTAGTGGCCTATCTGTGTATCGGCTGGCCGGAAACTGACAGCGAGACGCCCGAACTGGAATTACAGGGCTGGGAAACGCGGCAGGATGAAATAGAGGTCGAGACACGCTAGGATAGCGTCTCCGGCACCATGTGAGCGCCACGGGCGATAAGACCTGAGGGCAGAACTGAACGAGGACCAAGATGAGCGATCTGATCTGCGTAGCCGCGATTGCAGGCGCTTTTGGCGTCAAGGGCGAGGTGCGACTGAAAAGCTTTACCGCCGATCCGCTGGCCATCGGGGAATATGCGCCGCTTGTCACCGAGGATGGTGCGCGCGGCTTTGATGTGGCGCTGGTCAGCCAGTTGACCAACGGCTTGCTGGTGCGGTTGTCCGGCGTTAGCACCAAGGAAGAAGCGGATGCGCTCAAGGGCGTGAAGCTCTATGTCCCGCGTGACCGCCTGCCCGGCCTGCCGGATGATGAGTATTATCATGCCGATCTGATGGGCCTGACCGTGCTGGACAGTGGAGGCGTTACGCTGGGCCGCGTCAAGGCGGTGCTAAACCATGGCGCAGGTGATATTCTGGAAATTCAGGTGCCCGGCGCCTCCGATACGGTGATGCTCCCCTTCACACTGGAGGCGGTGCCGACGGTCGATCTGGCCAGTGGCCGCATCATCGCGGACCCGCCAGAGGGGCTGTTCTGAGATCGCCATGAGTGATGACAGCACACCAGATGCGCCTGCGCCTTCCACGCAGCAGGCTCCCGCGAAATCGCACGGGCGCAAATCCATCCGCGCCACGCTGCAACCGCGCGAGTTGATGACAGAGCAGACGGTGCTCGCCGGGGTTTGGACAGCGCAGGTCATCACGCTTGTTCCGCAGGCCTTTCCCGGCGTGCTGGGGGAAAGCCTGACCGGCAAGGCGCTGGCTGACGGATTGTGGTCCCTGCGTCCGATTGATCTGCGCCCCTTTGGCGAGGGAAAGCACCGCAATGTCGATCACACCCCTGCGGGCGGTGGCGCGGGTATGGTGCTGCGGCCTGATGTCGTGTCCCATGCGCTGGAAGAGGCGGCGCTGGCTTCGCGCGGGCGCTGGCCGGTGATCTATCTCAGCCCGCGCGGGCGGCCGATGGATCAGGCCCTCGCGCAGGAATTGGCGCAAGCCGAGGGGGTCACCCTGCTGTGTGGCCGCTTTGAAGGCGTCGACGAGCGGGTGTTGGAAGAATACGGCGTGCGGGAGGTCAGCCTTGGCGATTTCGTCCTGACCGGCGGAGAGATTGCGGCGATGGCGCTGATCGACGCAACCGTGCGGCTGTTGCCCGGCGTGTTGGGCAATGCCGCCTCGACGGAGGAGGAGAGCTTCTCGGACGGGTTGCTGGAGCATCCGCAATATACCCGCCCGGCAGAGTGGCGCGGGCGCGCGATTCCCGAGGTTCTGCTGTCGGGCAACCATGCGAAAATCGCGGCATGGCGGCGCGCGCAATCGGAAGAGATCACGCGCCACCGCCGGCCTGACCTGTGGCAGGCGCATCTGGCCAAGAAAGACGGCAAACCCGTCTGAGAGCAGCCTATTCGGTGCTTGCCAAGAACAGCCGTGGCGGGTATGACCCACGCGTCTGAGGCTCGTATGAGTCTGTCGGACCTGTCGCCCGTGATCATGGCCCCTTCTTCGGTGCCGTGACATGACCGGGCGCAGCACCAAGGAACGACGATCCGAACTCTGGCGGGCGCTCCGATCTTTCGGCAAGCGGACCCGGTTGAAGACCAAGAGCTCTGGGATTGTGGCAAACTTTGCGGAAAAACCGCAAGCAAATAGGAGCACAGCGATGAACCTGATCGCACAGATCGAGGCGGAACAAATCGCCTCTCTCGGGAAGACAATTCCCGATTTCAAAGCCGGCGATACCATTCGCGTCGGTTACAAAGTGACCGAAGGCACACGCAGCCGTGTACAGAACTACGAAGGCGTCTGCATCAGCCGCAAGCACGGCAAGGGCATTGCCGGGTCTTTCACTGTCCGCAAAATTTCGTTCGGTGAAGGCGTGGAACGTGTGTTCCCCCTCTACTCGACCAACATCGACAGCATCACCGTTGTGCGCCGTGGCCGTGTCCGTCGCGCCAAGCTGTATTACCTGCGCGCACGTCGCGGCAAATCCGCCCGTATCGCAGAGGTCGCCAACTACAAGCCCGCCGCTGGCGCGCAAGCATAAGGATCGGCACGATGAGAAAAGACATCCACCCCGATTATCACATGATCAACGTCAAGATGACCGACGGCACGATCTTCCAGATGAATTCGACATGGGGCAAGGAAGGCGACACGCTGTCGCTGGATATTGACCCCACCGTGCACCCGGCATGGACCGGCGGCACCTCGCGCCTGCTGGATGCCGGCGGCCGCGTGTCGAAGTTCAAGAACAAATATGCAGGTCTGGGCTTCTAAACCCTGCCCGACTTGTCAGAGACAGGAAAATGCCGCCCCCTCCGGGCGGCATTTTTCGTTTAGCACAAGCCCTGCCACTAGTGTGTGCCACCTGAAACAAGATACTCTATGAATGGCAGGAGAAGGTCACGTTCGTTCGCGTATCAACGCGACAGAGGACGTCGCGGGGCCGCGGTCGGGCGATTCGACGGATCAATCTGGCAGTTTATCGTGCAGCAACGTCTGGCCTTCCGCCGTGGCACCTGCGGCAGCCAATCGCCCGGCCGGGGGGCGGCCGTGCGATGCCCGGGCCGCTGTGCGGCTGTTCCGGGTGGGGTGGCACATATCAATTTTCACTCTGCGCCGCATTGCCGCCTGTCGCGACTGCTAGTCCTTGGGCGCGGGAACCTTTGGTCAGGTGGCGAGCACTAGCGCATATCGCGTTGAAATGGATTCACCCCGCGTAATGACCGCGTTGTTTTTCAAAAACGCTGCCTAATTATGCGGAGTGAATACGTGAATCCAGTCAAACGCGACACGCTTTAGCCGTCCAGCCTGCCGCGATTGTAGCCGGGATTGAGCAGCAGCGCCACGCGGCGCGCCACCGGCTTCAGAAACGCCCGTGAGCGCGGGAAGCGGGCAAGGATGCGGCTGTAGATGATCCTCAAGCGGCGGTCCGTGCGGGCGTTGAGGGTCTCGGCACCCTTATCAAGCTGCGCCAGTTGGTCCAGCACATGATGCGATGCCAGTCGCGAGGCGAAAAGCTGAAGTTTGTATTCCAGCCGCGCATAGTTGCGTGCAGCCAGTTCCGGCGTCATCACCTGCAAGACCCTGTAGCCGCTGGATTGCACCGCATAGCCGATCAGCCGTTCCTGCACATGGGCCAGCCCCCCGTCCACATGGTTCGGCTCGGGGTTGTACTCGTCCCATTGCCACTCCCACGCGAACATCGGGCGCAGCGCTTCCATCCGGAACCAGAACATCGTGCCATAGGGCGCGACGGGCGTGTCGATATCCAGCGGAACGGACAGGCCCATACGGCGGCATTGTTCCTGCACGGCCCCGCGATTGGTATACCACGAATGGCCCAATGTGCCGAACCCGACATGGATCACTGGCGGAATGACCAGCCCGATATCCGGCTCTGCCTCGAAACGGTCCAGCAACTGGCTGATCGCTCCGGGAGAGTGGACCAGATTGTCGAAGAGATGCGCCTTGAACCCCTCTGCCACCTGCCGTGTGACTTGCGGGGTGCGCTTGGAATGCAAACGCAGCGCGACCTCATACTCACCCGACAGGGCAACATCCCGAAAGGTGATGAACAAGGAGGACATATCGCGCCCGCGGTTCTGTTCCACCACCCGCACGGTGCGATCCGCCGCAGGCCAGCCTTTTTCGTCCAGAAACGACTCGATCTCGTCCTTGTTCTCGGCAGTGGCTGTAGACAGGAACAGATGTGCGGGCATCGGAAATTTTTCGATCTGCGCCCAGAATTCCGGCATCATATCCGCATAGAAGGCATGGATGAAAACCGCGACACGCCCGAAGCGCCATGTCTGGCGTTCCGAGGGATAATACGGGCTGAGCACCTCGTATTGATCGGCAATGGTGGTGAAGGACCGCAGCGGCACCCGCGCCGAGGCGAAAGCAATCACCGCAGCATAAAGCGTGGGATTGCTGTCGCGTAGCTGATCAAGCGCGCTGCGCAGGTCTATGCCGTTGAGGTCATGAACGAGAGGGTCCAATGTCAGGCACGAGATCGGCAGGCAGGGCGCGCCGTGTTCGACGAGTTTGTGCACCTCGAAATGGCGTGGATCGGACGTTTGCATGACAGCATCCGGCAGGCCGTAGGCCACGGTGTGCTCGTGATCGCGCAGGTAGCGCGCAAGGGGAAGCAATCCGCGCTCAATCTCTTCCCAGTAGTCGGCGAAGGCGGGCAATCCCTCCCAGAAAACGCGAAACGCGGGGGAATTGACCAAATCGGCGGACATGACCGCGAAATCGAGATAGGGAAGATGATCCGGCACGTCCGTGCGCCCCTGAAGTCGCACATCCAGCGTGGCGTTGTGCCAATAGGGGCAAAACAGATCGGAATCTGACTCGATGTCCTGCCAACCACCGGGGCGAATGGGACCGAAGATGTGATACCCCGTCAGCATGACCGAACCTGTTACAGCGCCTTCCGACAGCAGGTGCAAAAGCCCCGTACGGTATGCTGAAAGAACAGATGACTTCTGATCCGAGGGGATCACCTCGATACGGTTATGCGTATTGAGGTCACCTAAAGCCGTTTCTACATTCTCTTGATTTTCCGCATCAGCGACAACGACAATCCTGTCTGCTGCAAGCAAAAGCTCTGAAAGCGCCACTACGACATGCTTTGCGGTCTCGGTTCGGTGCTGGATGACGTAGATTGCGATAGCGGAGCTTTTATGGCTGTCTTTGCGCTCTTGCGTCGTCATCATGTCCCGTACCCAACATCAGTCTGCACTGTTTCTCGGTTCATGACTTGGCATCTTCCCAGTGGTGTCCAGCGCTCGCTCCGGACTCCGCATGTACCAGACCAATTTCCGCGCTTGGCTTCAAAAGGATCGCGGGCTGCCCGTCTCCGTGCTCCAATCTCGCGAGCACATCGTGCGCAAGCTTATTGACCTCGGGATTATTCCAGAAAAGATAGTCATCGTAAAAACTGATCGTTTTTTCCTGTCGATTGAACAGCATGCCCTCTCCAACCGGAATGGTGAAGTAGGCCTGTGCACGGGCGACAACGCGCTGTTCTATCACCAACCGAAAGAGAGCGTCGGCCGGAAGCGTCAGGTTTCGCAATGCATCCTTGGCCCACTGGCGAAGCTGTTCATTCCAGATGTCTCTCTCGGCTGACTTGGTCTTTCGAATGAACGCCATACGCAGGTCAGAGCCAACATTGGTCCTTCCTTGGAACTGTAGAAGTGTCAAAAACCGCAAAAATTCTGTTTGTTCGATCGGAAAGCCCGCATTCACGAGGCCGGTGATCTCGGGTGACAGTGGCTCGACGCCCAGTATCTCCGAGCAAATATGGCTGAAAATATCCGTTTTGTCGGCTTTCAACACTTCAAATGGAATGATCCGCAGCCTGATCCGGTCCGATGAGATCAGCGGGTTAATATCCATTAAAGGATTGAGCAAACGTGACCGCATCGGCTCAAGCGTTGCGCCCGCGATGCGGTCGGGGAAGCTGACTGTCCTCCCTTGCTTTACTTCTTCTGCCCAGTAGGAATGGATAAGAGCGACAGGATCACGCAGGGCATACACAACCTCGATCTCCTGAAAACCCAGAATATCAGCCAATTTGTGATATTTGGATAGCGACCAACGCGAAAAACCTTCAGCTGACAAAATAACGTTCTTGCCTGAGTCACGCAGTTGGGTGGCAAATTCTGTCAGTTGGTGGTGATTTTCTCGGTCGCTCGACAGATAGGTATCAGCGCGATGAGCCAAATCGTGATGGGCCCCGGGGTTTCGCTCGGAAACACCTACATCGTCGGGGTAGATCCAGCCCGTCTGTGAAAGGGAGGCCCGACAAGCATTCAAATTCTGCTGGATATAGGTCGTTGCCGTTTTGTGCGGCCCTACGTGAAGAACGAGCCTTTGTTCATTTGCTTGAGTCATGTCTGTCCCTCAATGTTCAAGTCAGCCTCCGGCATGCGCAGTTGCGACCACCGCATCCGCTGCCTCCACCTTGTCGCGCGACCACGCGACGAGGCTTTCGAGACCAGCTGAGAGAGTGGTTTGCGGGTGCCACCCCAGTTGATCGGCGGCGCGGCTGATATCTGCCACGGCATGGCGGATATCGCCGGGGCGGTATGCGCCCGTGATGGTCAGCCTGTCCGCAGGCGCGCCCAGCAATTGCAAAAGCCTGCGCGCCACATCCAGAATGGTTGCCCCCTCGCCCGAGCCGATATCGAGTATCTCGCGCGGCATCGCATCCACCTGTCCCATCATCGCAAAGGCCCGCACCACATCATCAACCAGCACGAAATCGCGGGTGATCTGGCCATCCTCATAGATGTTGAGCACATGGCCTTCCTGAATCTGGCGGCAGAAGATCGACAGCACGCCGGTATAGGGATTGTTCAGCGACTGGCCCGGTCCGTAGACATTCTGGAGCCTGAGGATTCCCACGGCGGTGTCGGTTCCCCAAAAGGCTTGCTGCAAAAGGTATTCCTGCATCAGCTTGGTCGATGCATAGATCGACGCCGGTGCGACGGGGCAATCGGCATTACTGGGCACCGGGGCCAGTTCAGCACCATTGCGGCTGCGCGGCTGGAAATGACCTGCCGCCAGATCCTCGTTACGCCGCTCCATCGCCGCAACGGGCCGCCCCTCGGTGTCGACGCATGCCCCCTCGCCGTAAACCGAGCGCGAGCCTGCGAGGATGATGCGCGCCACGTCAGGCGCATGGCGGCGCACGGCCTCGATCAGATGGGTGGTGCCCATCACGTTCACATCGGTATATTGCGCTGCCAGATCAAAGGATTGGCCGGTGCCAGTTTCGGCGGCCAGATGATAGATCACATCCGGCTTGCTGGCCGCTACAGCATCGCTGACAGCAGAGGGATCGCGGATATCTCCGGTGATCACCTCGACACCATGGCAGGCCAGACGCATCCGGTTTTCGGGATTGCCGTCATGCACTTGAGGGTGGAAATTGTCGAAAACGGTGATCCGATGAGCGCCCGCAAAAGCGGCGGCCAGACGGGAGCCGATAAAACCGGCCCCTCCGGTGATCAAAACAGATTTCTTTGCCAACATGACGGCTACACCACTTAAAATACGCACCATTACCAAGCCGAGCCAGCCAACACAGCCGCTCACATCGTTTCATACTCAACCCTATGATGCAGGCAGAGCGGGCCAAGCTCAACCCCGCATCATGATCGCGCAGGCAAAAACCGCTCAGTCGAGCAGGCGGCGCAGGTACTTTCCATAATCGTTCTTGGCGAATTTATCCGCCATTGCGGCCAGCGCATCGCGATCAATCCAGCCCATATCAAAGGCGATCTCTTCGGGGCAGCCGGTTTGCATACCCTGCCGCTTTTCGAGTGTCCGCACGAAATTGCCCGCATCCAGCAAGCTGCCATGCGTGCCCGTGTCCAGCCAAGCATACCCGCGCCCCATGCGTTTGACCGACAAGGCGCCCTCCTCCAGATACATCTCAAGCAGGGAGGTAATCTCAAGCTCGCCCCGCTCCGACGGCTTGACCGCCCGCGCCTTTTCCGGCGCTGATTCATCAAGAAAATAGAGGCCGGTCACGGCATAGTTCGACGCAGGTTTCGCTGGCTTCTCGATAATCGAGACCACCCGCCCCTCCGCATCATAGCTGACCACACCGTAACGCTCGGGATCGCTGACCTGATAGCCGAAGACAGTGCCTCCTTTGCCTTGGCTGTCGGCACCTTCCAGCATCTCGGGCAGGCCATGTCCGAAAAAGATGTTGTCGCCCAGCACCATTGCCGAGGGCGCGCCGTCAAGAAAATCCTCGGCCAGAATATAGGCCTGCGCCAGCCCGTCCGGCGAGGGCTGCTGGATATAGGTGAAGGACAGGCCCCATTGGCTGCCATCGCCCAGCAGGCGCTGGAACTGGTCCTGATCTTCCGGTGTGGTGATCAGCGCGATCTCGCGGATACCGGCCAGCATCAGAACGCTGAGCGGATAATAGATCATCGGTTTGTCGTAGATAGGCAAAAGCTGCTTCGACAGACCCATCGTGATGGGATAAAGCCGCGTGCCCGATCCTCCGGCGAGGATAATGCCCTTGCGGTTCGTCATCTGGAATTCTCCTTCAAATCAGCCAATACTCTTGACAGGCTGTCGCGCCAGTCAGGCCGTGCAATCCCGAAATCACGGGTCAGCGCGCTGCAATCCATGCGGGAGTTCGCCGGACGCTGCGCCGGTGTGGGGTAGGCGGAGGTCGGGATATCCTCGACCTGTGGCGTCAGCGCGGCCTGCGCGAATATCTCGCGGGCGAAATCTGCCCAACTGACATCAGGTGCACCACTGAAATGATAGGTTCCGGTAGTGCCTTGGCCCGCATGAAAGGCGCGCGCCATGGTCAGAAGGGCTGCAGCGATATCGGCGGCGGCGGAGGGGCCACCGACCTGATCGCCCACAATGGTCAGCTTGTCGCGCTCTGCGCCCAACCGCAGCATCGTCTTGACGAAATTGGCCCCATGCGCCGAGAAAACCCACGAGGTGCGTAAAATCGCATGAGGGCAACCCGCAGCGCGCACGCCGTCTTCGCCCTCCAGTTTGGAGCGTCCATACACACCCAAAGGTCCGGTCGCGTCATCGGTTTGCCATGGCCGCGTGCCCGTCCCGTCAAAGACATAATCGGTCGAGATGTGCAGAAACGGCGTACCCTTGATTGCGCAGGCCCGCGCCATTGCGCCGGGGGCGGTGCCGTTGATCGTGGTGGCAAGGGCTTCCTCAGATTCGGCGCGGTCCACAGCCGTATAGGCGGCAGCGTTGATGACCACATCAGCGTCAGTGTCCGCGATGATCGCCGCGCAAGCACCAGGATCAGAAAGATCGGCGCTGTCGCGGCCCAGACAGGTCATCACAATGTCCGCACCGGCCTGACGCGCCAGTTCGGTGGCGACCTGTCCGGTCTGCCCGAAAACCAGAACGCGCATCATGCGTTGGTGCCCAGTCGCTGGCCAACACCTGTGCGGGCTTGCAGCGGCTTCCACCAAGCCTCGTTGTCGAGATACCACTGCACTGTGGCGCGCAAACCTTCCTCGACCGTCACACTCGGGCGCCAGCCCAATTCTTTGCGAATGCGGGAGGGATCAATCGCATAGCGTGCGTCGTGGCCGGGACGGTCGGTCACAAAGGTGATCTGATCGGCATAGGAGCCATTCGCCTTGGGTTGTAGATCGTCCAATATCCCGCAAAGCGTCTTGACCAGTTCCAGATTGGTCCGCTCGTTCTCGCCACCGATATTGTAGCTGCGGCCCAATGCGCCCTTTTCCAGCACCAGAAGAAGTGCATCGGCGTGATCCTCGACATAAAGCCAGTCCCGGATATTCGATCCGTCACCATAGATCGGCAGGGCCTTGCCTGCCAGCGCGTTGAGAATGATGACCGGCACCAGCTTTTCAGGGAAATGGTAGGGGCCATAGTTGTTGGAGCAGTTGGTCAGAACGACAGGCAGGCCGTAGGTCTCCGCCCAAGCGCGCACCAGATGGTCGCTGGCGGCTTTGGACGCCGAATAGGGCGAGCGTGGGTCGTAGGGCGTGTCTTCAGTGAACTTGACAGATGGATCGGCAGGCAGGGAGCCGAACACCTCGTCAGTCGAGATATGGTGGAAACGGAAGCTCTCGGGTCGGCCTTGCGTGACCCAATAGGCGCGCGCGGCCTCGAGCATGTTGTAGGTGCCGGTGATATTCGTCTCGATGAAATCGCCTGGCCCGTCGATGGAGCGGTCGACATGGCTTTCCGCCGCCAGATGCATCACCGCATCGGGTTTATGGGCAGCAAAGATCCGGTCCAGCGCGGCGCGGTCGCGGATATCGGCGTGCTCGAACGCATAGGTAGGCTTATCCGCCACGCTGGCCACATTCTCCAGACAGGCGGCATAGGTCAGCGCATCCAGATTGATAACCTCGTGTCCGCGCGACACTGCAAGCCTGACCACAGCAGAGCCAATAAAGCCCGCGCCACCCGTTACCAGTAATTTCATCACTTATTCCTCGAAAACAAACGGTGTTTCAAATTCGCGCAGCATCATCGCCTTGGCATCCTTGTCGGAGAGCAAAGGCTCCACCCCCTCTGGCAGGTCCCAATCAATGCCGATGTCAGGATCATCAAAACGGATCGCCCCGTCACACTCGGGGGCATAGACGTCGGTGCATTTGTAAATGATCTCGGTATCCGGCTCGCGCGTGACGAACCCGTGCAGAAAGCCCGCCGGAATCAGCAACTGACGCCCGTTCTCGAAAGACAGCTCCACCCCGACCCATTTGCCATAGGTCGGCGAACCGCGCCGGATATCGACGGCCACGTCAAACAAACGCCCCCGCCCGCAACGCACCAGCTTGGCCTGTGCATGCGGCGGCGACTGGAAATGCAAGCCGCGGACCGTGCCTACCTTGGCGGATAGTGAATGGTTATCCTGCACGAAATCCAGCGTGATGCCGTGGCTGGCCAGCGTGGCCCGGTTCCAGCTTTCAGAGAAAAAGCCCCGGTCATCACCAAAGCGTTTTGGCGTAAGAACAAGTACGCCGGACAAAGAGGTTTTTTCGATTTGCACGGTAGAATCCAAAAAGTATTGTTTCAACACGGTTGCCTAGCAAGGTCAGCAACGCTTGTCACCTCTTTGCATAGGGCTTTGGCTGCATGGCGCTGGTCATTGCCCATAAATCACACATGGACAGCGCTTGACGTTGCCCCCGCTTCCCATATGAGGGCGTACAACATATAGTAGCCGCGATCAGGACGGGTCGCGTTGGTCGCAGTGGAAGGCGGGGACGGTTTGGCGCATATCATTGTAGTCGGAAACGAAAAAGGCGGCGCGGGAAAATCCACCGTCTCCATGCACGTGGCCACAGCGCTGGCCCGGCTGGGCCACAGGGTTGGCGCGCTGGATCTTGACCTGCGCCAAAAGACTTTCGGACGCTATGCCCACAACCGCGCGGCCTTTCTGGCAAAGTCGGGGCTTGACCTGCCCGGCCCGAACTATGTTGAACTGCCGGAATTGGAACCTGACACCCTGCGCGAGGGCGAGAACGCCTATGACCAGCGCCTCTCGGCCGCGATTGCCCAGCTTGATCCTGTCAGCGATTTCATCGTGATCGACTGCCCCGGTTCGCATACGCGGCTGTCTCAGGTTGCGCATAGCCTTGCCGATACGCTGATCACCCCGCTCAACGACAGTTTCATCGATTTTGATCTGCTGGCCCATGTCGATGGCGACGGCAAAAAGATCCTTGGCCCCTCGGTCTATTCCGAGATGGTCTGGGGGGCGCGGCAGTTGCGCGCGCAGGCGGGGCTGAAGCCGATTGACTGGGTCGTCGTGCGTAACCGTCTGGGCGCACAGCAGATGGTGAACAAGGAAAAGATGGGCCGCGCGCTCGAGAATCTGGCCAAGCGGATCGGATTTCGCGTGGCACCCGGTTTCAACGAGCGTGTCATCTTCCGCGAATTGTTCCCGCGCGGGCTGACCCTGCTGGACCTCAAGGATATCGGCGTCAAGCAGTTGAACATCTCGAACGTGGCCGCGCGTCAGGAATTGCGCGACCTGATCAAGGCGCTGAACCTGCCGGGGGTCGAGGCGAAGTTCTGACTCCTCGTTGATCCGCTGTCAGCCCATGCGGGCCAGCTTCTGCAGCGCCACCCGCAGCACCCGCTCCTCCTCCGCGCTCAGCGTCTCGGACAGGGCTTTGTCATATCCTTCCGCGACGCCGTGCAGATCGCGGTAGGCCACGCGGCCCTGCGCCGTCAGATCAAGATATTCCTGCCGCCTGTCCGCATCATCCGGCGCGCGCGTCAGGAATCGCCGGTCTTCGAGCCGCTGCACGGCGCGGCTGATCTTGGTCTTGTGCATCTTGGAGCGCGCACCGATCTCCTTGGCGGTCAGCCTGCCATAAAGCCCCAGATGGAACAGCACGCGCCATTCCGTGCGCAGCATCCCGTAACGGTCCTTATAGATCTGCTGGAAAGCAAGGCTGCTTTCCTCCGCCGCCTGATTGAGCAGGTAGGGCAGAAAGTTCTGAAGATCGAATTCGTCTTTTTGTGCCATGATGAGAACTCCTGTTGTTGTTAGTTACAAAATCAACCGTTAACAGCGCAACCATAAAGGAGGACGCATCATGAATCGCCCAACGCTTCCGCATTCCTTCGTGCAGGCTTCCACGCCCCAAGGCACGACCCCCGGCTATATGCCCGGCTTCGGCAACGACTTCGAGACAGAGGCTTTGCCCGGTGCGCTGCCGCAGGGGATGAACAGCCCGCAGAAATGCAATTACGGCCTCTATGGAGAGCAGTTGTCCGGCACAGCCTTCACCGCGCCCAGCCACCAGAACGAGCGGACTTGGTGCTACCGCATCCGGCCATCGGTCAAGCATTCCAAGCGCTATGTGAAAATCGACGTGCCCTATTGGAAATCGGCCCCGCATATCGACCCCGATGTGATCAGCCTTGGCCAGTATCGCTGGGACCCGGTGCCACACACGGATGTCCCGCTGACATGGATCACCGGCATGCGGACCATGACAACGGCGGGCGATGTGAACACGCAGGTGGGCATGGCGAGCCATGTCTATCTGGTGACCGCCTCGATGCAGGACGAGTATTTCTTTTCGGCTGACAGCGAATTGCTGATTGTCCCGCAGGAGGGGCGGTTGCGGTTCTGCACCGAGTTGGGGATCATCGATCTGGAACCAAAGGAAATCGCGGTCATCCCGCGTGGCCTTTTGTACCGCGTCGAAGTGATCGAAGGCCCCGCACGCGGTTTTGTCTGCGAGAATTACGGACAGAAATTCGATCTGCCCGGCCGTGGCCCCATCGGCGCGAACTGCATGGCCAACCGGCGCGACTTCAAAACGCCCGTCGCGGCGTTCGAGGACCGCGAGGTGCCGTCATCCGTCGTGATCAAATGGTGCGGCCAGTTCCACCGGACCGAGATCGGGCACTCGCCTCTAGACGTGGTCGCGTGGCACGGCAACTATGCGCCGGTGAAATACGACCTGCGGACCTATTGCCCCGTAGGAGCGATCCTGTTCGACCATCCCGATCCGTCGATCTTTACTGTGCTCACTGCCCCCTCCGGCGTGGAAGGCACCGCGAATATCGATTTCGTGCTGTTCCGCGAACGCTGGATGGTGGCCGAGGATACGTTCCGCCCGCCATGGTATCACAAGAACATCATGTCCGAGATGATGGGCAATATCTATGGCCAGTATGACGCCAAGCCCAAGGGTTTCGTGCCCGGCGGGATGAGCCTGCATAACATGATGCTGCCGCACGGGCCGGACAAGAACGCCTTTGAGGGCGCGTCCAATGCCAACCTCAAGGCGGAAAAGCTGGACAACACCATGTCCTTCATGTTCGAAACCCGTTTCCCGCAGCATCTGACGCGCTTCGCCGCCAAGGAAGCCCCGTTGCAGGATGACTATATCGATTGCTGGGACAGCCTCGAAAAGAAATTCGACGGCACGCCCGGCAAGAAGTAAGCAGACCACGGGGCGGGGGGCTTCCCCTGCCCTGCCACATGTTCCGGCCGCATCCCCTGTGGCTGACCCCCGGAAGGACTTTACCATGCCCCTGATGACAAGCTGGGTGGCCTCGGCCAATGCGCCCGGCCACCCGTTCCCGCTCAACAACCTGCCCTGTGGGGTTTTCTCGACCGGCGAGGATGATCCCCGCTGCGGTATCGCCATCGGGGACATGATCCTTGATTGCCGCGCCGCCGAGGATGAGGGTCTGCTCAATCTGGATGATGCGGCCGTGTTCGACGTGCCCTTCTGGAACGAGGTGATGGAACTGGGGCCAGAGGCATGGGCCGCCCTGCGCGCGCGTCTGATCCAGCTATTGGCGGAAGGCGCGCCTGACCGCGTGGCGGTCGAGCCGCTGCTGGTGCCGATGGCCGAAGCCGAGATGTATCTGCCCTTCCTCGTCGCTGAATTCACCGACTTTTACGCAGGCAAGCATCACGCCACCAATGTCGGCACGATGTTTCGGGGCGCGGAGAACGCGCTCCCGCCGAACTGGCTGCACATCCCCATCGGCTACAACGGGCGCGCCTCCTCCGTGGTGGTGTCCGGCACGCCGGTGCGCCGCCCTTGGGGCCAGTTGAAAGGCCCCGATGATGCAGCACCGCGCTTTGCCCCCTCCGCCCGCTTCGATCTGGAACTGGAGATGGGCGCGGTTGTCGGTACCGCCAGCGAAGGCCCCGTGACGGTGGACGAGGCCGATGCGATGATCTTCGGCTATGTGCTGCTGAACGACTGGTCCGCCCGCGACATTCAGGCATGGGAATACCAGCCGCTGGGGCCGTTCCAAGCCAAGGCGACCGCCACCACGATCAGCCCATGGATCGTGACCCGCGCCGCGCTCGAGCCGTTCCGCGTCTCGACACCCAAGCGCGAGGTGCCGCTGCTGGATCATCTGAAAGACACCGGCCCGATGCTCTATGACATCGACCTGACCGTGACGCTCGCCCCCGAAGGCAAGCCCGCCACCCAGATCGCGCAGACCAACTACAGCGAGATGTACTACTCCGCCGCGCAACAACTGGCGCATCACAGCACCTCGGGTTGTCCGATGACACCGGGCGACCTGCTGGGCTCCGGCACCATCTCGGGTGCGGAAAAACACCAGCGCGGCAGCTTGCTGGAACTCAGCTGGGGCGGCAAGGAGCCAATGACGCTGGAGACTGGCGAGACGCGCAGCTTTCTGGAGGATGGCGACACGCTGACACTCGAAGGGCAAGCCAACGGCGACGGCTACACCATCGGCTTCGGCCCCTGCACCGGCACGCTGCTCCCCGCCCTCAAAGACCCTTACGCGAGATAAAGCACCGCTTCTTCTTGCCAGAATATCCCCGCCGGAGGCTCCCGCAGCCCAGCCGGCACCGACCCTGAAAGGACGACCCCATGGCCAAGGCTTTTGCATCGCAAGGCGACATGACCGAGAAAAAGATCACCTTCACCGAAGTCGGCGAGGGCGTCTATGCCTTCACCGCAGAGGGTGATCCCAATTCCGGCGTCATCATCGGCGACGATTCGGTGATGATCATCGAGGCGCAGGCCACCCCGCGTCTGGCCAACAAGGTGATCGATTGCGTCCGAACCGTCACCGACAAGCCGATCAGCCATGTCGTGCTGACCCATTACCATGCAGTGCGCGTGCTGGGGGCCTCGGCCTTCGGTGCCAATCAGATCATCATGGGCGACAAGGCTCGCGCCATGGTCGTCGAGCGGGGCCAAGAGGATTGGGACAGCGAATTCCAGCGCTTTCCCCGCCTGTTCGAGGGGCATGAAAGCATCCCCGGCCTCACATGGCCCACCACGACGTTCAGCGATGACATGACCGTTTATCTGGGCAACCGCCGCATCGATCTGATGCATCTGGGCCGCGCCCATACGGCGGGCGATATCGTGATCCATGTGCCGGATCAAAACGTAATGTTCACGGGCGATATCGTGGAATACCACTCGGCCTGCTATTGCGGTGACGGGCATTTCAGCGATTGGGGCGATACGCTGGACGCCATCGCCTCGTTTCAGGTCGATGCCATCGCGCCCGGACGCGGCGATGCGCTGATGGGGCAGGACATGGTCACAGCGGCCATCGAGAACACCCGCGATTTCGTCGAAAGCACCTACCTGCCTGCCGCCAAGGTCGCTGCGCGGGGCGGCAGCCTCAAGGAAGCATGGGACGCCGTGCGCGCCGCCTGCGATCCGAAGTTTAGCGATTATGCGATCTACGAGCATTGCCTGCCCTTCAACGTCGCCCGCGCCTATGACGAGGCACGCGGCATCGACACGCCCCGCATCTGGACCGCACAGCGCGATATCGAGATGTGGGAAGCCCTGCAAAGCTGATCAGGCAGGGGGCGCAGATGAAATACGGACCCACGCGGGGCGAGTTGAAGCTGCGGCTTGCCATCTCGGTTTTCGGGCTGGGGCTGATGGTCTTTGCCCTGCTGACACGCGGCTTCGGCGGCATCGCCATGGTCGAGGTGGTGCTGATCGCGGGCGCATTCTTTGGTGGCACGGCGGTATGGTCCGCGATGGCCTTGGTGCGAAAGGACGATGGATGAACAAGATCTTCGAGGTGCCCCTCTATCCCTACACCCGGCATGCCGATCAGGATGCGGCCACGCCTGCGCATCACAAGGTGGTCGTCGTGGGGGCCGGTCCCGTAGGACTTGCCGCCGCGATCGATCTGGCACAGCAGGGCATTCCGGCGCTGGTGCTGGACGAGAACGACAAGGTCAGCTTCGGCTCCCGCGCGATCTGTTTTGCCAAGCGCACGCTGGAGATTGCGGACCGTCTCGGCCTCGGCAGCCCCTTGGTGGACAAGGGCGTGCAGTGGAACATCGGCAAGGTGTTTTTCGACGAGCGCAAGGTCTATGATTTCAACCTGCTGCCGGAAGAGGGCCACAAACGCCCCGCCTTCATCAACCTGCAACAGTATTATTTCGAGGAAAATCTGGTCAAACGCGCCCGCGAGATCGAAGCGGAGAGCGCGCCGATCCAGTTGCGCGGCGGCAGCAAGGTCACATCGGTTACCGATCACGGCAATCACGCGGCGCTGTCCATCGACACGCCGGACGGCCCCTATACGATCACCGCCGATTACGTCATCGCCTGCGATGGTGCCGCGAGTCCGATCCGGTCGATGATGGGTCTCGATTTCAAGGGCCGTGTGTTCGAGGACAACTTCCTGATCGCCGATGTGGTGATGGAGGCGGATTTTCCGACCGAGCGCTGGTTCTGGTTCGATCCGCCCTTCAACAAGGGGCAATCAGCCTTGCTTCACAAACAGCCCGATGGCGTCTGGCGGATCGATCTGCAACTGGGCTGGGATATCGACAAGGCCGAGGAGAAGAAGCCCGAGAACGTCATTCCCCGTCTCAAGGCGATGCTGGGCGATGATGTGGAGTTCAGCCTCGAATGGGTCTCGATCTACACGTTCCAATGCCGCCGGATGGAGCGTTTCCGCCACAACCGCGTGATCTTTGCGGGCGACAGCGCGCATCAGGTCAGCCCTTTTGGCGCACGCGGGGCCAATTCCGGGCTTCAGGATACCGATAACCTGATCTGGAAACTGAAACTGGTGCTGGAGGGCAAGGCCCCCGATACGCTACTGGACAGCTATGATGCCGAACGTGTCTTCGGCGCGGATGAAAACATCCTGAATTCCTCGCGCTCGACCGATTTCATCACGCCCAAATCGGACACAAGCCGCATCTTCCGCAATGCCGTGCTGGACCTGAGCGAGCGTCACGCCTTTGCGCGCCCCTTGGTCAATTCGGGCCGCCTGTCGATGCCCTGCACCTATGACGGATCGCCGCTGAACAGCGCCGATGCGCTGCCCGGTGGCCCCGCCCGCACCCGCCCCGGTTCGCCCTGCCCCGATGTGACGCTGGGCAACCGGTTTCTGCTGGACCATCTGGGCAACCGGTTCACGCTGCTGGCGATCAACACCGATGTGCCGGACACCCTCACCGAAGCGGGGATCACCGCCACCCGCCTTGCCCTGACGGACAGCGACGATGCCACCGGCGCACTGGCGGCGCGGTATCTCGGCGATGCCGCCGCTGCCGTCTATCTGATCCGTCCGGACCAGCATGTCGCGGCGCGGTTCCCGGCCTATGACGAGACCGCCATGCGCGCAGCACTCCGCCGCGCCACCGGACAGGAGACGCATTGATGCCCACCACGCTGAACCTGATGCCCAATATGGACCGGCCCGATGATATCTATGCCGATCTGCTGGCCGCGCATGAGGGGCTGAGCAAAGCCGAGAGCGATGCGCTCAACGCGCGGCTGATCCTCATCCTGATGAACCAGATCGGAAACCGCGAAGTTCTGGCGCAGGCGCTCGATGCGGCCCGCCGTACCGACAAAGGCTGAACCTCTCCGCTTCATCTTGCGAAAAATACTCGGAATCCCCCGCTTGCCATCCCGCGCAACGCGGGGGATTTTCATTGCCAGACGCCCCGGCGCAAACTACTTATCATGTTAAGCACATGGGAGAGCAAAGATGCGTTGGGACGAGTTTCCGAAATGGGGCCGCTGGGCGGCTGACTGGGCGGGGCGCTATCATGCCGGATTGCGCGACAGGCCAGTGCGGGCGCAGACCAAACCCGGAGATATCCTTGCCGCCCTGCCCGCGCATCCGCCCGAAACAGCGCAGCCGATGGACGACATCATCGCGGATTTCGAATCCATCGTGATGCCCGGCATCACCCATTGGCAACACCCGCGTTTCTTTGCCTACTTCCCGTCGAACGCCTCTCCCGCGGCCGTGCTGGCGGATCATCTGGTCACCGTCATGGCCCCGCAATGCATGCTCTGGCAAACCTCCCCCGCCGCGACCGAGATGGAGACGCGGATGATGGACTGGATGCGCCAGTCCATCGGTCTGCCCGAAGCCTTCGCGGGCGTGATACAGGACAGCGCCAGTTCGGCCACGCTCGCCGCCGTGCTGGTGATGCGCGAACGCGCGCTGGACTGGGACGGCAATGCGAGCGGATTGCCGGGGCAAAAGGTGCTGCGGATCTACTGTTCCGCAGAGGTGCATTCTTCGGTCGATCGCGCCATCTGGATCGCAGGCATAGGACAGGCCAATCTGGTGCGCATCCCCACCACGGGGCCGTTGCGCGGGATGGATGTGGAAGCGCTTGAGGCCGCGATCATTGCTGACAAGGCGGCAGGATACCTGCCTGCCGGGGTGATCGCCTGCACAGGCGGCACGGGCACAGGCGCGTGTGATGATATCGCAGGCGTCTGCGCTGTGGCGCAGGCGCACGGGCTTTACAGCCATGTCGATGCCGCATGGGCGGGTGCGGCGATGATCTGTCCGGAGTTCCGCACCCTCTGGCAGGGGGTGGATATGGCGGATTCGGTTGTGTTCAACCCGCATAAATGGCTGGGCACGCAATTCGATCTGTCGGCCCATTTCATCCGCTCGCCGGCCGATCTGACACGCACGCTGGCGATCCAGCCGGAATACCTCAAGACGCAAGGGGCGGACGGGATCATCAACTATTCCGAATGGTCGATCCCGCTGGGGCGGCGGTTCCGGGCGCTCAAGCTGTGGTTCCTGCTGCGGGCTTACGGGCTGGAAGGCTTGCGCGGCATGATCCGCAACCATGTCGCGTGGAGCCAAGACTTGGCCGAACGGTTGCGCGCCACCGAAGGGTTCGAGATTGTTACGGAACCTGTCCTGTCGCTGTTCACCTTCCGCTTCGGGCCCGAGGGTGGCGATGCCGAGGCGCTGACGCAGGCGCTTCTCGCGGCAATAAACGATGATGGGCGCATCTACCTTACCCAGACGCGGGTGGACGGCGCCTATGTGATCCGCTTCCAAGCCGGTCAATTCGATGCCACACAGGCGGATATCGACATGGCCTATACGGTGCTCACCGAACTGACCGCAACTT
The DNA here is from genome assembly GCA_047921295.1 of Rhodobacterales bacterium. Classification (GTDB taxonomy): domain Bacteria; phylum Pseudomonadota; class Alphaproteobacteria; order Rhodobacterales; family Rhodobacteraceae; genus Seohaeicola. The sequence continues at coordinate 64,096 of JBLRWK010000004.1, read as the reverse complement.
TACGCAAAGGATAACCCATGCCAGCACCCGTCAACCGTTTCAAACAGGCGCTTGCCGCAGGTCAGATGCAATATGGCTGCTGGGCGGGCTTTGGTGATCCCTACCCGACCGAGGTGATGTCCACCGCAGGATTCGACTGGCTGGTGATCGACGGCGAACATGCCCCTAACGACATCCGCTCCATCATGGCGCAGTTGCAGGTTTTGGAAGGCAAGCCCGACAGCCATCCCGTGGTGCGCCTGCCGATGGGCGAGGCGTGGCTGATCAAGCAGGCGCTGGATATCGGGGCGCAGACCTTGCTGATCCCGCTGGTGGAAAGCGCCGATCAGGCTCGCGATCTGGTGCGCGCGATGCGCTATCCGCCCGAAGGCATCCGCGGCTCCGGCGCGGCGCTGGCACGGGCCTCGCGCTTTGCGGCGATCCCCGATTACATCCGTACCGCCAATGACCAGTTGTGCCTGCTGGTGCAGGTCGAAACCGTCAAGGGGATGGAGGCGCTGGACGAGATCATCGCGGTCGAGGGCGTGGACGGTGTCTTCATCGGCCCTTCCGACCTTGCCGCCGATATGGGCCATCGCGGGGATAGCACGCATGCGGTTGTGCGCGCCGCGATCAAGGACGCGCTGGGCCGGATTGCGGCCTCGGACAAGGCAGCGGGCATTCTGGCGCTGGATCATGATACAGCATCTGATTACCGCGACTGGGGCGCACAGTTTCTGGCGGTGGGCATCGACGTGGTGCTACTGGCCCGCGCCGCCCGCGATCTGGCCGCACGCTGGAAACAGGACTAAGGGAACAGACATGACCGAAACTCTGCCTGACCGTCGCGCCCGCCTCTTGGGGCCGAACATGTCAACCTTTTATGACGATCCGGTGCATCTGGTGCGCGGGCTTGGCACGAAGCTGTGGGATGCGGAGGGGCGCGAGTATCTCGATTGCTACAACAACGTGCCGCATGTCGGCCATTGCCATCCGAAAGTGGTGGAGGCGATCTGCAAACAAGCAAGCACACTGAACACACACAGCCGCTATCTGCACGAAGGGATTCTGGATTATGTCGAGGCGCTGACCGCGATGGTCGATGCGCCTTTCGATACCGCCCTGCTCACCTGCACTGGCTCCGAGGCGAATGACGTGGCGCTGCGGATGGCGCAGGCGCTGACCGGCAAGACCGGCGTGATCGCAACCGATCACACCTATCACGGCAATACCACCGCCGTGCATCAACTCAGCCGCACCAATCCGCCACCGGGGGGCTATGCGACAAACGTGGCCTTCGTGCCCGCGCCCGACAGCTATCGCCCCTTGGGCGGGGTAGCAGGTGTGCCGCATGCCCATGCCTTTGCCGCTGCCGTCGCGCAACAGATCAAGGCGCTGGAGGCGACAGAGCACGGGTTTTCCACGCTGATCCTGTGCCCGTTCTTTGCCAATGAGGGCTTCCCCGACCTACCGCATGGCTGGCTTGATCCCACGGTCGAGGTGGTCCGCCGCGCCGGAGGTGTCATCATCGCGGATGAGGTACAACCCGGTTTCGGGCGGCTTGGCACGCATTTCTGGGGCTACCAGAAGATCGGCTTTCTGCCCGATATCATCACGATCGGCAAACCGATGGCAAACGGGCATCCCGTCGCCGCTGTGATAGCGCCGCGCGATACGATGTATGCGTTTCGCGACTCGTTTCGCTACTTCAACACCTTTGCGGGCAACCCCGTCTCCTGCGCCGCCGCAATGGCGACACTGAACGTGCTGCAGGAGGAGGGCCTGATGGAGAATGCGCAGCGCGTCGGTGACTACGCCCTGCAAGGCCTGCGCGATCTTGCATCGCGTCACGCCTGCATTGGCGATGTGCGCGGCTCCGGGCTGTTCTTCGGGGCCGAGATGGTTCTGGACCGCGAGACCAAGGCGCCCGCCACCGCCTTTACCAAGCGCGTGGCCAACGGGATGCGCCAGCGCGGTGTGTTGCTGAATTTTCTCGGCATTCACTACAACGTGCTGAAAATGCGCCCGCCGATGGTGTTCTCCATCGCCGATGCGGACCGTATGCTGGAGACGCTGGACACGGTGCTCGCCGCCACCCCGCTGGAGGCGTGATGGAGGCGCTTGCCCATCAGGCCGCCCGCCTCTGGGGGTTTGGCCCTGACCAGATCACGCTGGCCGCAAGGCGCGAGAATGTCGTGTGGCGCGCCGAGACCGCCAGCGGCAGCTATGCGTTGCGGCTGCACCGGCCCGGCTATCGCAGCACGGCCGAACTGATTTCGGAATTGCAATGGATGAACGCCCTTGTGCAAGGCGGACTGGATGTGCCGCGCCCCCTGCCCTCGCAGCATGGCAATCTTGTCGAGCAGATCGGCGATACGCTGGTCGATTTGCTGACATGGTTGCCCGGCCAGCCCATCGGCGCACAGGGCCAGCTTGAGGTGGCAGACCGCACCGTCACGTGTCGCGCATTGGGGGAACTCTTGGCGCAGATGCATGCAATCAGCGATGCATGGACGCCGCCGCCCGGTTTCACCCGCCCTGCATGGGACCGCGCGGGCCTGCTGGGCGATGCGCCTGTCTGGGGGCCGTTCTGGGACAACCCCGGCCTGACGCAGGACCAGCGCGCGACGCTGCTCACCGCACGCGAGAGCGCCGAGGCCGATCTGGCGCGGATCGAGCACAGCCTTGATTACGGGCTGATCCACGCTGATGCCTTGTCCGAGAATATCCTGATCAGCGACGGCACTCTCTCGCTCATCGACTTCGACGATGGCGGTTGGGGTTTCCGTGATTTTGAACTGGCCACCTTCCTGATGCGGTTTCTACCCGCGCCCGATTATCCCGATCTGCGCGCCGCGCTTCTGGATGGATACGCCAGCCGCCGTGCCGTGGATGCCGGCACACTCGATTTGTTCATCCTGCTGCGCGCACTCACCTATCCCGGATGGGTCATCCCGCGCATTCATGAGCCGGGCGGCGCGGAGCGTTCTGCCCGTGCCATCGCCACTGCCCTGCCGCTGGCAGAGGCCTACCTCGCCAAGCCCTAGGAGCAGGAGGCCCGCATGACGATGCCAGACAAGACCATCCTCGTTGTAGGCACCTATGACACCAAGGACGACGAGTTGTCCTATCTTTCGGCCCGCATCCGCGCGCAGGGCGGCGGGGTCTTGTCGATGGATGTATCGGTTCTGGGCGATCCGACAACGCCCGCAGATATCTCCAAACATCAGGTGGCCGAAGCAGGCGGCAGCACGATCCGGACCGCCATCGACAGCGGCGACGAGAACACGGCGATGCAGATCATGGCGCAGGGGGCCGCAACGCTTGCCCGTCAGTTGCACGCCCAAGGCCGGATCGACGGGGTGATCGTGCTGGGTGGCACGATGGGCACCGATCTGGCGCTGGATCTTTGCGCCGCATTGCCCTTGGGCGTGCCGAAATATGTCGTCTCGACCGTCAGTTTCTCGGCCATGTTGCCACCGGAACGGATCGCGGCGGATATCCAGATGATCCTCTGGGCGGGCGGCCTTTACGGGCTGAATGCGGTGTGCAAATCCTCGCTCAGTCAGGCGGCGGGCGCGGTGCTGGGGGCCGCGCGTGCGGTAGAGCCGCCGCGCCGCGACCGCCCGCTGATCGGAATGACCAGCTTCGGCAAAACGATCCTGCATTACATGGTGCAACTGAAACCGGCGCTGGAGGCGCGCGGCTTCGAGGTGGCGGTGTTCCACGCCACCGGCATGGGCGGACGGGCCTTTGAATCACTGGCCGCCGAGGGCGCATTCGCCTGCGTGATGGATTTCGCCACGCAGGAAATCGTCAACCACCACATGGGATCAGGCATTTCCGCGGGCGCTGACCGGATGACCAATGCAGGCCGTCGCGGCATTCCGCAGATCGTGGCACCCGCCTGCTATGATCTGGTCGATCTTATCGGCTGGCAACCGATCCCCGCCCGCCTGCAGGACCGCCCCAGGCATGACCACAACCGCCTGCTGACCTCGACGGTCCTGACGGTCGAGGAACGGCGCGAGATCGCCGCGCTCTACGCCGGGAAACTGGCGCAGGCCACCGGCCCTTCCGCCTTCATCCTGCCGCAGGCGGGCTGCAACGAATGGGACCGCCCCGATGGCCCGCTGCATGATGCCGAAGGGCTGGCCGCGTTCTGCACCGCCATGACGAGTGCGATCCCTGCCAACACCACGCTGCACCGTCTGGACTGTCATATCAACGATGCAGGCTTTGCCGAGAAGGTCCTGGAGATTTTCGACGATTGGGTCGCACGCGGCCTGATCAAAACCTGACGCCAGTTTCTTCTTGCCAAAAATATCCCTGGGGAGGCCGCAGGCTGGGGGCAGCGCCCCCGATATTCAGCGCCCCGCGTCACGCTCCAGCGCGTCCAACTCATTCAGAAGGTCCAACAGCGCGTTCAGCTTCTCCTCGCCAAAGCTCTCGCGCAGCCATGCGTTCAGCCGTTGGCTTTCCTGCAGGTTGTCCGCGATCAGCTGCCGCCCTTGCGCCGTGATCGTCACAAGTTGCCGTCGCCTGTCCGTCGGATGCGCGTCGCGGCCGATCAGCCCCTTGGCCGTCAATGTCTGCAATATCCGCGTCAGGCTGGGCATTAGCAGACAGGAGCGGTCCGCGATCTCGGTCGCATCCAGCGTACCGCGTTCGGCCAGAACCCGCAAAACGCGCCATTGCTGTTCGGTCACTCCCACATCGGCCAGCATGGCGCGGATCGGCCCCATCACCTTCTCGCGCGCCCTGAGCAGGGCGATCGGAAGGGAACGGTTCGTTTCGGGGGCAGTGTCGCGCGTGATGTCCATGCCCCTATCTGCCCTTATTTGGCAGGTCAGGCAATATGGGGGCTTGACCGGCGGGGCATTTTATTTAACTTGTTAAGTGAAAGATCCGGGGAGGGATCATGCCGCATATCAGTATCGACTATTCGCCCAATCTGGAGGGGGACGTGGATATCGCCGCTTTGTGCGATGCGCTGCGCCGTGCCGCGATAGAGACGGGGGAGTTTCCGGTCGCAGGTGTGCGGGTGCGGGCCTTTGCTGCCAGCCATGTCAGCATTGCTGATGGCAACCCCGCTCATGGCTATATCGACATCAGTGTACGCCTGCGCGGCGGGCGCGACCTGCCCACGCGGGAGCGGGCCACGGCGCATATCTTTGCCGCAGCGCAAGCCTTCGTGGACCCTGTGATGGCGCGCCGCTCGCTCGCGCTATCGCTGGAGATGCGCGATATCGACCCAGCGCTGTCGCCCAAGGCGGGCTCGATCCGCGCGCATCTGAAAGGCTGATCCGATGACCGACACGACCGCGCTCAAAGCAAACCTTGTCAAGCTCAAGCCGGTTCTGGACCGGATCGCCGCAACAGGCGTAATGAACCGGATCGGCGGGCAGGATAGCCCTGCCTCGGACGGGCGGACGTTCGACAACCACTCGCCTGTCGATGAAAGCCTGATCTGTCAGGTCGCGCGCGGCACGGCGGACGATATCGACGCTGCCGCGAAGGCCGCCAAAGCCGCCTTTCCGGCGTGGCGCGATATGGAGGCTGTGGCGCGCAAGAAAATCCTGCACCGTATCGCCGACGGGATCGTGGCGCGGGCCGAAGAAATCGCATTGGCCGAATGCTGGGACACAGGCCAAGCCTTGCGGTTCATGTCCAAGGCAGCTTTGCGCGGGGCCGAGAATTTCCGCTTCTTCGCGGAGAAGGCCACATCAGCGCGGGACGGGCAGCACCTGCCCTCGCCCACGCTGATGAATATCACCACCCGCGTGCCCATTGGCCCTGTCGGGGTAATCACGCCGTGGAACACGCCGTTCATGCTGTCCACATGGAAGATCGCGCCTGCTTTGGCCGCGGGCTGCACCGTGGTGCATAAACCGGCGGAGTTCAGCCCCGTGACCGCCCGCATCCTGATGGAGATCGCCGAGGAGGCCGGACTGCCACCCGGCGTCTGGAACCTTGTCAACGGGCTGGGCGAGGAAGCGGGGCGCGCCTTGACCGAGCATCCCGATATCAAGGCAATTGCCTTTGTCGGGGAGTCCAAGACCGGATCGATGATCATGAAACAGGGGGCGGATACACTCAAGCGGGTGCATTTCGAACTGGGCGGCAAGAACCCCGTGATCGTGTTTGACGATGCCGATCTGGATCGCGCCTTGGATGCGGCGATCTTCATGATCTATTCGCTGAACGGGGAGCGGTGCACTTCCTCGTCGCGGCTGCTGGTGCAATCCACGATTGCGGATGATTTCATCGCCAAGCTGGTCGCGCGGGTCAACCGGATCAAGCTGGGGCATCCGCTGGACCCTGCCACGGAAGTGGGCCCGCTGATCCACAAAGTGCATTTCGACAAAGTCTGCGGCTATTTCGACATTGCCCGCAGCGATGGCGCGACAATAGCGGCAGGCGGGACGGCACTGGACCAGCCCGGCCATTACGTGCGCCCCACCCTGTTCACCGCAGCCACCCCCGACATGCGGATCGCGCAGGAGGAGATATTCGGCCCCGTCCTGACCGCGATCCCGTTCGAGACCGAGGCGCAAGCGCTGGAGATCGCCAATGGCGTGGCCTACGGTCTGACCGCCTATGTCTGGACCAATGACCTGACCCGCGCGCTGCGCGTGACCCATGCGCTGGAGGCGGGGATGATCTGGGTAAATTCGGAAAACGTGCGCCACCTGCCCACGCCCTTTGGCGGGGTCAAGGCCAGCGGGATCGGGCGCGACGGCGGCGACTGGTCGTTCGATTTCTACATGGAGCAAAAGCATATCGGTCTGGCCATCGGCCAGCATCCCATCCCCCGGCTTGGTGCCTGAGAAGGAAACACAGCATGCCCGTTCCCGCCCCTGTTCTTTACCCGCCGTTCCACATCGTCCGGCTGTCCCATGTGGAATACGGCGTGACCGATCTGGCCGCCTCGCGTGCGTTCTATGTCGACACTTTGGGCCTTCAGGTCACCCATGAGGATGCGGCCAGCCTTTACCTGCGTGCGATGGAAGAGCGCGGGCATCATTGCATCGTCCTGCGGCAGGCCGAGACGGCCAGCGCCCGCGTGCTGGGGTTCAAGCTGTATGATACCCCCGATCTGGACAGGGCCGAGGCATTCTTTGGCGCCAAGGGTCTGCCGGTGGAATGGGTGGAGCGGCCCTTCATGGGGCGCGTACTGCGGACCCGCGATCCCTTCGGCATTCCGCTGGAATTCTATGTCCAGATGGACCGCCTGCCGCCGATCCACCAGAATTACGCGCTGTATAAAGGGGTCAAGCCGCTCCGGATCGACCATTTCAACATGTTCGCCAGCGATGTGGATGCGAGTGTCGCCTTCTACAGCGAGATGGGTTTCCGGGTGACCGAATATACCGAGGATGACGAGAGCGGCAAACTCTGGGCTGCGTGGATGCATCGCAAGGGCGGTGTGCATGACGTGGCCTTTACCAACGGCACCGGCCCGCGCCTGCACCACACCGCCTTCTGGGTGCCGACGCCGCTCAACATCATCGACCTGCTCGATCTGATGGCGACCACCGGCTATGTCGGCAATATCGAGCGCGGGCCGGGGCGGCACGGCATCTCCAATGCGTTTTTCCTCTATGTCCGCGACCCGGACGGGCACCGGATCGAGATCTATTGCTCCGATTACCAGACCGTCGACCCCGATCTGGAGCCGATCAAATGGAGCCTGACCGATCCGCAGCGCCAGACCCTGTGGGGCGCGCCCGCGCCGCGGAGCTGGTTCGAGGAGGGCAGCCTGTTCGAGGGGGTGGATGTGGTCGAGTCGGCGCTGAAAGCGCAGCCGATCATCGCACCCTGATACCGGGGCCAGAGCGGGTTTGAGTATTTTTGGCAAGATGAAAAGGGGAGCGGCGCGATGCGGTTTGCAACGGTGAGGGCCGAGGGCCAGCAGTTTTATGGTGCGGTGCTCGAAGGCGGCTTTCTGGCGCTTTCGGGGGAGTTTCCGCAATGGCCAAGCCTGCGCGAGGTGATCGCGGCGGATGGTCTGGGCGCGCTGGAAGCGGCGGCGCAGGGGCGCGCGGTGAGCCATGCAGAGGGTATTTTTGTCTATGATATCCCGATCCCCGCACCGGAAAAAATCATCTGCGTCGGGGTGAATTTTCCCGACCGCAATGCCGAATACAAGGACGGGCAAGAGGCGCCGCCCAATATGTCGCTGTTCATCCGCTTTGCGCGGTCTTTCACCGGTCACGGGCACGCGCTGATCCGCCCGCCGGAAACGCCGCAACTGGATTACGAGGGCGAGATTGCTGTGGTGATCGGCAAGGGCGGGCGGCGGATCGCGGAGGATCGGGCGCTGGACCATATCGCTGCGCTGACCCTGTGCAACGAGGGCACCTTGCGCGACTGGGTGCGGCACGCGAAGTTCAACGTGACGCAGGGCAAGAACTGGGATGGCTCCGGCGCGATGGGGCCTTGGCTGGTGCCCTTCACGGATCATGCGCAGATCACGGATGTGCATTTGCAAACGCGGGTGAATGGCGAGGTGCGGCAGGATGACCGCACGGGGCGGATGCTGTTTCCGGTGGCGCGGCAGATCGCCTATATCTCGACATTCACGACCCTTGTGCCTGGCGATATCATCGTGACCGGCACACCGACAGGAGCAGGCGCGCGGTTTGATCCGCCACGCTATCTGGTGCCCGGCGATGTAATCGAGGTGGAGGCCGAGGGGATCGGGATATTGCGCAATACCGTAAAGGACGAGACATGAAAGCCGAGGATATCACCGCCGCAGCCGAGGCCCTGTTTCAGGCCGAAGAAACAGGCCGCCAGATCGGATTGCTCTCGCTGGCCTCTCCCGGCATGACGATGGATGATGCCTATGCGGTGCAAAAGGCGCTGATCGCGCGGCGCGGTGCTGCGGGGCGGCGGGTGATCGGCTGGAAGATCGGGTTGACCTCCAAGGCGATGCAGGCGGCGCTGGGCATCGACACTCCCGACAGCGGCGTGCTGACGGATGACATGGTCTTTGCCGATGGCGCAACCGTGCCTGCGGGAAGGTTTATCCAGCCACGGGTCGAGGCGGAGATCGCCTTTGTCATGAAAGCACCGCTCGCGGGCGAGAACGTGACGCGCGCCGATGTTGTGGCTGCGACGGATTATGTCGTGCCCGCGCTGGAGATTTTAGATACACGCGTGATGCGTGCCGATCCTGCGACAGGCAAGACGCGGGGGATTGTCGATACGATTTCAGACAATGCCGCCAACGCCGGGATCGTGATGGGAGCGCAACGCCATGCGGTCGATGCTGTCGACCTGCGCTGGGTCGGGGCGATCCTGACCCGCGATACCGAGGTCGAGGAGACAGGGCTGGGTGCGGGCGTGCTCAACGATCCGGTTGAGGCCGTGGTCTGGCTGGCGCGCCGCATGGCGCTTTACGACCAGCGCATCGAATCCGGCCAGGTCATCCTGTCGGGCAGCTTCATCCGACCCGTCGAATGCCCGTCAGGCTGCAGGATTCACGCGGATTTCGGTGCATTCGGTCAGGCCTCCGTCAAATTTGGCTGAACGCGCTGCGGCAGGGGCAGCCTTATGGGCTGACCTGTTGCTCTGCAAACCGCCAAAAGGCGCGGCTATCGTCCGCATTGCGGAATTTTATCCCGAAACCTAGAATTCCGCTGCGTCAGGCAGTGGGCAAACCTGTTGACGGAATTCAGCAAACATGGAGAGGTGGGCCTCGTGCGATGCAGGTTGACTGACACCACCTAAAAGTGTGTCCGCGAAAAGCATCACACCATGAGCCAAAGCCCTGTGGAGGGGGTGACGCTCGGGATCAAAACAACGGCGATACGCCGAGGCACCCAGCACGGAAGCCGGGGCCGCATAACAGGGAGGATCGCGTGGAGGTTATGCAACTTCTGATCAGCGGGCTTGCGAATGGCTGTGTCTACGGCCTTATCGCACTTGGCTTCGTTCTGATCTACAAGGCGACAGAGGCGGTGAATTTCGCCCAGGGCGATTTCATGATGCTGGGCGCTTTCGTGACCCTTGGCCTCGTCAATCCCCAGTTTATGGGCATGTCGTTCTGGCTGGCCTTGCCGCTGGTGTTCCTCATCATGGGCGCCTTGGGCTATCTGCTTGATCTGGTGGTGCTGCGTGCCGTCTTCGGGCAAAGCCAGGTGGCGATCATCATCGTGACCATCGCGCTGGGCTTTGTGATCCGGTTTGCCGTGGGCGAGATTTGGGGGCATGAGCCGCATTCGTTGCACTCTCCGCTTGCGCTGGGCGATGTGCGTGTGGGCGATCTGGTGCTGGGTCTGGCCGATGTTGCCGTGATCATCGTCACGATCATTATGACCATCCTGTTGTGGCAGTTCTTCCAGCGTACCAAGATGGGCCTTGCCATGCAGGCCGCCAGCCAGAACCAGATGGCGGCCTATTACATGGGGATTCCCGTCAAGCGCATTCAGGGGCTTGTCTGGGCTTTGGCCGGGATCGTCGCCGCTGTTGCGGGTATTCTCTATGCCTCCAAAGGCGCGCTGGATCCGAGCGCGGGTTTCATCGGGATCAAAGCTTTTGCCGCCGCCGTCATCGGCGGGTTCGGCAGCCTTCCGGGCGCGCTTCTGGGCGGGCTGATCGTGGGTGTCATAGAACCCTTTGCGGCGCGCTACCTGCCGCCGGGCTGGAGCCAGATCGCACCCTATGCGCTGCTGATCGCGGTCCTGCTGTTCCGCCCCCATGGCCTGTTCGCACAGGTCCGAGCGAAGAAGGTCTGAACCGATGAAATTCCATTTCAAGACAGATTACGATCAGGACATCCGGCTCTTTCCGGACTGGTGGAACTTCAGCCTCTATGCCGCGCTGCTGGTGCTGGCGCTGTGTCTGCCTCTGCTGATCGACCCGTTCTTTCTGGGTGAGGCGACAAACGTTCTGATATGGGCCATTGCCGGGCTGGGCCTGATGCTGCTGACCGGACAGACCGGACAGGTGAGCCTTGGTCATTCGGCCTTTATGGCGCTGGGGTGTTATTCCTGCGTGCTGATGATGGAGGCGAATGTACCGTTCGTCGTGGCCTTCCTGCTGGCCGGGATCATCACGGGTATCGTGGGTGCGCTGATCGCTATTCCCGCATTGAAGCTGCACGGCGTGTATCTGGCGATCGCGACGCTCGCGCTGGCTATTCTGGCCGATGATATCATCGTTCTACTGAAGGATTATACCGGCGGCGTGAACGGCAAGATGTCGCCCCCAATTGACCTGTTCGGCTACGAGATCAACCGCTGGAACAACCCGATCGAGTGGTATTACCTGACCCTCGCCGTGGTGCTGATGGTGACGCTGTTCTACCGCAACCTGCTGCGCGCGCCCTTGGGCCGTGCCTTCGCCGCCGTCCGCGATAGCGAGATCTCGGCGCAGGCCATGGGCGTGAACATCGCGCAGACCAAGACGTTCGCGTTCGGGATCTCCTGTGCGATCACGGGTCTGGGCGGGGCGCTTATGGGGCTGTTTGCGGGCGCCTTCAACAACGAGACCTTCAACTTCCTGTTGTCGATCCAGCTGCTGATGATGATCGTTGTGGGGGGGCTTGGCTTCATCCACGGGGCGTTTCTGGGGGCCGCTGTGATTGCCTTCCTGCCGCAGGTTCTGTCGATCACGACCGATATGATGGGCCGCGGCGTGGCTATTCCTGGGCTTGAATCGGGGGTCTTCGGTGTCATCCTGATCCTGTTCATCCTGTTCGAGCCGATGGGGCTTTATGGACGTTGGCTCAAGATCCGCACCTTCCTTGAGCTGTTCCCCTTTGCCCGCAAGGACATGTTCAAGCGCCAGAAAAGCTATCTGAAGACGGAGCGGCTGAGATGAGTTTGCTTGAGATTGACAGCGTCACGCTGAAATTCGGTGGCCTTACCGCGGTCAACAACCTCTCGATGTCGGTCGAGGAAGGCCAGGTCTTCGCGCTTGTCGGTCCCAATGGCGCGGGCAAGTCGACCGTGTTCAACCTGATCTCGCGTTTCTACACGCCGGTGAACGGTTCGATCACCTTTGACGGGCAAGACGTGCTGAAAATGGCCCCGCACGAGGTGCCCAATCTGGGCATCGCGCGGACGTTCCAGAATATCGAACTGTTCCATCAGGCGACCGTTTTGCAGAACCTGCTGGTCGGTCGGCATCGCCATCGCAAGACCAATATGATCGCGCAGATGCTGCATCTGCCATCGGTGCGCGCCGAGGAGCGGGAGCATCGCCATGCGGTGGAAGAGGTGATAGACCTGCTGGACCTGCAACCCTATCGCAACAGCCGCATCGCGGGCCTACCTTACGGCGTGCGCAAGGTGGTGGAACTGGGGCGCGCGCTGGCAAGCAAGCCACGGCTGTTGCTGCTGGACGAACCCGCCTCGGGCCTGTCGGTCGAGGAGACGCAGAACATGCGCTGGTGGATCGACGATATCCGCCGCCATATGAAAATCACCGTCCTGATGGTGGAGCATGACATGGGGCTGGTCAGCAAGGTCTGCGACCGTGTGCTGGCGCTGGCCGATGGTGCGAAGCTCGCCGAGGGCACACCCTCGCAGGTGCAATCGCATCCCAAGGTCATCGAGGCCTATCTTGGCACCAATGCAGTCAGCAAAGGGGGTAAGGTGGCATGAGCGATGTGCTTCTGGAAGTCCGCAACCTTGAAACCTTCTACGGCCCGATCATGGCGATCCGCGGTGTCAGCCTCGAAGTCCGCAAGGGCCGCGTGGTTACCGTGCTGGGGGCCAATGGCGCGGGCAAAACCACGCTGCTGAAGACCATCTCGGGCATCATGGACCCTGAAAAGGGCAAGATCATCTTTGACGGCAAGGAGATTCAGGGCTGGGAGCCGCACCGCGTGGTCCGCGCCGGGATCGTGCATGTGCCGGAGGGGCGCGAGGTTTTCCCGCTGCTCACGGTGGAGGAGAATCTGGCGCTGGGGGCCTATACCCGCAATGACCGTGCCGAGATCGCCCGCGACCGCGATCTGGTGTTCAACTACTTCCCCATTCTGGCGGAGCGTCGCCATCAGGAAGCGGGCACTTTGTCGGGCGGGCAACAGCAGATGCTGGCCATCGGGCGCGGGCTGATGCTGCGGCCGCAGATCATGCTTCTGGACGAGCCAAGCCTTGGCCTGTCGCCGCTTCTGACGCAGGAAATCTTTGCGATCCTCAAACGGCTGAACAAGGATGAAGGCGTGACCATGATGCTGGTGGAGCAGAACGCCGCCGTAGCGCTGGATCTGGCCGATGATGGCTATGTGATGGAGCTGGGCCGGATTGTGATGTCCGGCACCGCCGACCGTCTGGCATCATCGGAGGATATCCAGAGTTTCTATCTGGGCCATGACATCGAAGGCGCACGCGGCGAACGCCGCTGGAAGCGCAAGAAGACGTGGAGGTAACGCAATGACCAAACACGACCCCATCCAGTCGCAGGAAGTGATCAACGGCGTCTCTCTGAACGCGACACCGGGGCAACGCCCGCTGGTGATCGACGGCTGCGCGACCATGCCCGCCCTGTTCCAGACGCGCTGCACGACGCTTGGCAGCCGCACCGCGCACCGCGAGAAGAACCTTGGGATCTGGAAAGCCTTCAGCTGGACCGACTATTGGAACCATGCCCGCCTGATCGGGCTGGGCCTGTTGCGGCTGGGCCTGCAAAGGGGCCGTGTCGTGTCGATCCTGTCCGAGGACCGCAAGGAATGGCTTTATGCCGATATGGGCATCCAATGCGTGGGCGGCATATCGTCAGGCGTTTATACCACCGACAGTTCCAGCCAGCTGGCCTATATCCTCAAGGACAGCGACAGCCAGTTCCTGATCGTCGAGAACGAAGAACAGCTCGACAAGTTTCTGGAGATCCCCGACGGTGCCCCCACCGTGGAGAAGGTGATCATTCTCGAGGATGAGGGCCTGCATGATCTGGAAGGCGACCGCTACGTATTCCTGCCGCAGCTCTATGAACTGGGGCGGCAGCATCTGGCGGATCATCCGAACCTGTTCGAAGCCGAGATCGAGAAGATCAAGGCAGGCGACATCGCGCTGCTGATCTATACCTCCGGCACAACCGGCGCGCCGAAAGGCGCGATGCTGAGCCATGAGAACATCATGGCGGCCATCGAGGGCGGTATCCGCGCCCTGCCCACCGATTCCAGCGCCGAACAGCTTTGCTTCCTGCCCTTGTGCCATATCCTCGAACGGGACAGTTCGATCTATTTCCCGCTCGCCGTGCGCTCGACCGTGAATTTTGCCGAAAGCCCTGAAACGGTCTTCGACAACCTGCGCGAGGTCAGCCCGCATGTCTTCACCGCAGTGCCGCGCGTCTGGGAAAAGGTCTATTCCCGCGTGACCGTGCTGTCGATGGAGGCAACGACCATCGGCAAATTCGCCTTCAAATCGGCCTTGAACGTCGGCATGAAGCGCGCCGCGCTGATGCAGGCGGGCAAGCCGGTGCCGGTGACGACTAAGGCAGGCTACTGGCTTGCCGATGTAATTGTCTTTCGCAACTTGCGCCAGATGCTGGGGCTGGACCGCCTGCGGCAAGGCACGTCAGGCGCCGCCCCGATCAGCCCTGCCCTGCTGAACTGGTATCGCGCCATCGGCGTGCCGCTGCTGGAAGGCTACGGCATGACCGAAAACGCCGGTCTGGCCACCGTCAATTCCGAGGAGGCGAACCGCCCCGGCTCTGTCGGGCGCGCGGTGCCCGGCGTACAGTTGCGGATCGCCGAGGATGGCGAGATCCAGACATTTGGCCTGAACAACTTCATGGGCTACTGGCGCAACAACGAAAAGACCGCCGAGACCTATACCGATGACGGCTGGCTGCGAACGGGTGACATTGGCCGGATTGACGAGGACGGTTTCCTGACCATCACGGGCCGTCTGAAAGACATCATCATCACAGCGGGCGGCAAGAACATCACCCCCGCCGAGTTGGAGAGCCGGTTGAAATTCAGCCATTACATCTCGGATGCGGTGGTGATCGGCGACAAGCGCAAATACCTGACCTGTCTGATCATGATCGATCAGGAGAACGTCGAGAAATACGCGCAGGACAACAAGGTGCCGTTCTCGGATTTCGCCTCGCTTTGCCGCGCCGAACCCGTGACAGACCTGATCCGCGCCGAGGTGGATCAGGTGAACAAGGAATTCGCCCGCGTGGAACAGATCAAGGATTTCCGCCTGATCGACGTTCTGCTGACGGCGGAGGACGAGGAACTGACGGCGACAATGAAACTGCGCCGCAGCTTTGTCGAGAAACGCCACAAGGCGCTGATTGACGACATGTATAAATGAGCCTCAATATCGGGGTGTTTCTGGGAGGAGACCAAAACATGAATAAAGTGATTAAGTCCGTATTTGCGAGCGCGGTGGCACTGGGGATGGCCCAGGCTGCGGTAGCGCAGACGCAAGGCGTGAGCGATACCGAAGTGGTGATCGGCTCGGTCAACGATCTGTCCGGCATCTTTGCCGCTGTGGGCGTGCCCGCAATCAATGGCGCGAACCTGAAATTTGATCAGGTCAACGCCGAAGGCGGTGTGCATGGGCGTCAGATCCGTTTCGTGGTCGAGGATCACCAGTACCAGCTGCCGCGCTCGACGCAGGCCTATAACAAGCTGGTCAACCGTGACCGCGTCTTCGCCAACATCCTGAGCCTTGGCACGCCGCACAACCTTGCCGGTTTCCAGCTGATGGACCCCAAGGGTATCTTCAACATCAACCCGCTGACGGCAGCACGCGAAATGTTGCAGGAGCCGGTCGAGAACAAATTCACCGGCTTTTCCAGCTATTATGACCAGACCGTTGCGGGCATGCGCTATCTGGCGAATGAATATGGTCTGACCAATGTCTGCACCATGTATCTGCCGACCGATTTCGGTCTGGAAATCTCGGAAGCGACCAAGGAGCAAGCCGAAGCGGTGGGCATGACCTTCGTGTCGGAAACCACGCATCGTCCGGACGAGCAGGATTTCGTGGGCGCTGTGCAGAAACTGCGCTCTGACGGTTGTGAGGTTGTGACCATGGCGCTGGGTGTTCGCGCAGGCATCACCATCGTCGGCACCGCCAAGCAGTTGGGTTGGACAGATGTGAAGTTTCTGGCCACATCCGCAGGCTTTCTGGAAGCCGTGGCCGCTGTTCCGGGTGACGTGACCGAGGGGCTTTACGCGGCTTCCGGCTGGGTGGATCTTCAGGCACGCCGCGACGATCCGGCCCCTGCCAAGTTCATCGAGGAATATCAGGCAGCCTTCAACCAGCCTGCAACCGGCTTTGCAATGCTGGGCTATAACGCGGCTGAAACCGTTGTGATGGCGCTGGAAGCGGCTGGCCCCGATCTGACGCGGGAAAGCTTCCTCGCGGCGATGGAAAGCGTCGATTACTACAGCGACCTGCTGGATACACAGCTGACATACACCGCTGACAACCATCAGGGTGCCAATGACATCACGATCTCCGTGGTGGAAAACGGCGAATGGAAACTTGTTGGTCGCGAGTGATCTGATATCACTTTAATATCGGGAAAGGGGCGCTTTGGCGCCCCTTTTGCATTGATGGGCTGTCAGGCGAACAGATCGTCCAGTTCGGCGTAATCCGGCAAGCTCCGGTCAATGGCGCGGCCCTGTCGCAGCACGATCCGGTCCGCTTGCGGGCGCGAGAAAAGTTCCGACCAGTTGCGCGCGCGGGTGATCACCAGATCGGCAGGCGCGCCGGGGGCCAGCGATGGCGCGGCAAAGCCGCAGGCGCGCGCCGGATTGCCGAGGAAAGCCTGCACCCAGTCCGGATCGGAATGATCCAGATGCCCGATCCGCGTTGCCTCGCGCATCACTTCCAGCATGTCGAGATCGCCGTAGGCATAGAACGGATCACGGGTGTTGTCGGAGGCGAAGCTGACGTTGATGCCGCGCGCCTTCATCTCGTGCACCACGGTCAGCCCGCGCCAGCGCGGCGTGCGGCCCGCCTCTCTTGCCTGCAGATACAGATTGCACATCGGCAGGGAGACGATGTTCAGCCCTGCCTGCGCCACCAGATCGAGCGTGCGGTCACATTCGGACGTATCCTGCACCGCCAGAGAGCAGCAATGGCCCACCGTCACGGGCGCGTCGAATCCGGTTTCAATGACCGTCTCAGCAATCAACCGGAGCGTGGCCACATCGGGATCGCCCGTCTCGTCGGCATGGAAATCCACCTCAAGCCCGCGCTCCGATGCCAGCCGGAAAAAGTCCAGCAACCGTTCGCGGATATCCCGCACCGGATAGGTCACCATCCCCAGCACACCACCACTTTCGGCCACGACATCGGCTGTTTTGTGAAAATCACCCGCCATATCCACCTTGTCGATCCCCACAAGGCAAGAGGCTTGCACGGCAATACGCCCCGCCCATTCCTTGCGGATGTCGCGCAGTACGGGCCAGCTTATGCTGTCTTGCGGCGGGATGCTGTCGATATGCGTGCGGATCGCCGTTGTGCCGTGGGCATAGGCGCAGCGCAGCGCGAAATCCATCCGCCGGCGCACATCCTCGGCGCTCCAGTTGGCCTCACGGTCGGCGCTGACGGCGCTCAGCGCGCCATCAAAGCTGCCATCGGGATTGGCGGCGCGGGGCCAGATATGGCCCTTGTCCAGATGGGTATGCATATCGGTGAAGCCGGGAAACACCATCGCGCCGCCCATATCCACTACCGCATCGGCGGGGCCATCGGTGATCTTGCCATCCGCGATGGTCAGATCAATCCGTGCCAGACTGCCTGCCTGCCCGATCAGGCAGGCGGGCGCGGTCAGGTTCTCGAGGCGCAGGCGGGGGGCCTGCGGCAGGGTCTTGAAGTCCATGAGAATCCTCGTTCAGGTTTCGCGCTTGATCGCACTTTCGTGCCATTTTCGCAGCAACATATGGCTCAGGAACGACAACCCGGCAAAGATGACAACCCCCGTGACGGCGATCAGCAGCAGCGCGGCGAACATGCGCGGGATGTTCAGGCGGTAGCCTGCTTCAAGAATACGGAAGGCCAGCCCCGAGCCGATCCCACCGGTGCCTGCCACATATTCGGCCACTACCGCCCCGATCAGCGCCAGCCCGCCCGCGATCCGCAACCCGCCCAGAAAGTAGGGCAGCGCCGAGGGCAGGCGCAGAAACCGCAGGGTCTGCCAGCGCGATGCGCCGTAGATGCGGAACAGATCGCGCAGGTTGTGATCTGCCGAGTTCAGGCCCAGCGTCGTATTCGACAGCACCGGAAAGAACGCCACCAGCCAAGCACAAAGCAGCAGCCCCGCCGTCCGGTTGTCGACATAGATGAAAATCAGCGGCGCGATAGCCACAATGGGCGTTACCTGAAGGATCACCGCGTAAGGATAGAACGACATTTCCACCAGCCGCGACTGGGTGAAAAGCACCGCAAGCCCCACCCCGCCGATTACGGCGACGGCCAGTGCCATCATGGTGATCTGCAGCGTGACCAGCAATGCCTCAAACAGCATGGCCCAGTCGTTGATCAGCGTGGACCAAACAAGGCCGGGGCCGGGCAGGATGTAATGCGGGATATTGTTCCAGACGACCAGCCTGTCCCAGCCGACAATCGTGAGGACCAGAACCACCAGCGGCAAAAGCCAGCGTCCGATCTTGTCAAACCTTTGCAGGCGCAGGCGGCGCAGATCCTCGGCATCCAGCGCGACCTCGGCCGACTGGTCTGTCATCACGGCTTTCGTGGCCTGTGTGTCGGTCACGCTCATACAGGTTCTCCCATGGCTTCATGCAACGCACCCGAGGCCTCGCGGCAGAGCGCCGCATAATCGGCGGAGGTGCGGAAATCCTCGTCCCGTGGGTAAGGGGCAGGCACCGCCAACTCGCGGATCACGCGGCCGGGGCGGGCGGCCATGACGACGATGCGGTCCGACAGGAACACCGATTCAAATACCGAGTGGGTGACGAAGATCACGGTGCAGCCAATCGCCTCTTTCAGCTTCAGTAGGTCATTGTTCAGCCGGAAGCGGGTGATCTCGTCCAGCGCTGCGAAGGGCTCGTCCATCAGGATCAGACGCGGCTTGGTCACCATCGCCCGCGCGATGGAGACGCGCATTTTCATGCCGCCGGACAATTCGCGCGGATAGGCGTTCTGGAACTTCTCCAGCCCCACCAATTTCAGCGCCTCCAGCACCTCGTCCTTGACGGAGGAATAGGGCTGGCCGCGCAGGCGGAACGGCAGCCAGACATTCTGCGCCACAGTGGCCCATGGCATCAGGGTCGGTTCCTGAAATACCACGCCAAGGTCATTCTCGCCCTGCCCGCCGGACCATGCGATCTTGCCACGGCTGGGGATCGACAGGCCCGCGATCAGCCGCAGGGCGGTGGATTTGCCGCAGCCCGACGGCCCCAGAAGCGAGATGAAGTCACCCTGATTGACCGTCAGGTTCATCGCCTTGAGGGCGACAACATCGCCG
Organism: Rhodobacterales bacterium; assembly: GCA_047921295.1. GTDB lineage: Bacteria > Pseudomonadota > Alphaproteobacteria > Rhodobacterales > Rhodobacteraceae > Seohaeicola. The sequence goes on along the minus strand of JBLRWK010000004.1, from coordinate 44,704 downwards.
TTGAAGGTTTTGTCAACGCCGATCATCTCCAGCACGGGCGGGCGCTGGCCAAGGGGCGGGCGGTGTGGTCTGCTCATGGGAATCCTCTGGCTGCTATGGCGCGGGGGCCAGCCTGTTGGCCAGCCCCCTGCCCTGCTCTCAATTCTTTGGGCGCAATTCCATGCCCAGACCGTTGCCCACAAACTCGGTGGTAAAGCTGGCTTGCCAATCCAGCCCGTCGGAGATCACTCCCGCCTCGACCATCTTGGTATAGAAATCCTCGACCTGCGCATCGGTCATCACACCGATACCCAGTTCCAGCGCGTCACCGGAATCGACGATGCCCTGTTCGATCATTTTCTCGATGGCGAAATCGATCTTGTCCGATGTCATGTCGGGATTGGCGGCAAGGATCAGCTCTCTGGCCTCCGCGTTGTCGCCGTAAAGGAAATTGTACCAGCCAAGGATAGAACCTTCGACGAAGCACTTCACCGCATCGGGATTGGCATCAAGGAACGGCTGCATCACCTCGACAGTGGTTGCATAGGTCGAATAGCCGGCATCCGCGATCAGGAAGACGTTAGGGGTAAATCCGGCCTCCTTCTCGATCGCATAGGGTTCCGACGACAGGAACCCCTGCATCCCCTTGCGTTTATCGGCAAGGAAAGGGGCGGGGTTGAACGTATAGGGTTCGCGCTGGTCTGCCGTGAAGCCATGTGCGGCGATCATCCACTGGTAGTAGGAAGTGAAACCGTTGTCCCCGATCAGAAGGGTCAGGTCTTTCAACTCTTCCCAGCTGTCCGCCTCGCCGGGATGGGCAATGATGACCTGAGGATGCTTCTGGAACGTGGCCATGACCGATACGACAGGCACATTCTCGGCCACCGCGTTGAAGGCCTGCAGCATGTCGCCGCCCATGTGGAACTGCATCCGGTCCGCCATCAGCAGAGCACGGTTGTTGACCTGCGGCCCGCCGGAGACGATCTCGACTTCCAGCCCGCAGGCGGCATAGGTGCCATCGGCCACGGATTGGTAAAAGCCGCCATGTTCGGCCTGCGCCAGCCAGTTGGTGCCAAAGATGACCTTTTGTTGGGCCACGGCGGGCATGGCGATGGCGGTCATCGTCAAGGTGGCGATGCCCGCAGCGATACGGTTCCCTGTCAGTTTCATTCTGCGACTCCTCGTTGGGTCATTGTCCTGCACTTTGTCTAGAACCGCGTGCCGCAGCCCTGAAAGCATGGTCAGGAAAAAGCGGCGGCTGCTGTGGCCGGATGCTGCGTAAATGTGCACATGCAGCAAAGAATGCTCATTATTTGCGCCAAAACGCATGTGAGCGGGAGAAATCCACCCCTGTCAGCCCCCGCACAATGCCATCGGATCGGGCGGGGTGGCACAACCTCGCAAGACTCAGTTGCTTATCTTCCCGCTTGGAAAGGCCATCCCATGACACCCAATGTGCAAGCCGCGCGCGATGCGCTGGCGCATCTCGAGATTGACGAGAACCCCGCCGCGCTGAAATCCAAAAGCCGCGATTTCTTCTGGTATTCGCCGGTGCTGAAAACACGGCTGGATCATCTGGTGGGTGATTTCGTGGTCGCGCCTAAGACCGAGGCGGAGGTGATCGAGGTGCTGAAAACCTGCTACGCCCATGATGTGCCAGTCACAACGCGCGGCGCAGGCACCGGCAATTACGGGCAGGCGATGCCGCTGGCGGGGGGCTGCATCCTGCATATGAAGAACATGACGGCGGTCAAAGAGGTGCATCCGGGCCGCGTGATCGTGGAACCCGGATGCCTGCTCAAGGATGTGGATGCCGCGACCAAAGAGCATTCGGGGCAGGAGTTGCGGATGTTTTCCAGCACATGGGCCACGGCGACCATCGGCGGCTTTGTCGCGGGTGGGTCTGGCGGTGTTGGCTCGGTGACATGGGGCAGCCTGCGCGATCTGGGCAATATCATCCGCCTGCGCGTGGTCACGATGGAGGCCGAGCCGCGCATTCTGGAATTCCGTGGCGAAGAACTGGCCCGCGTCAGCCATGCTTACGGCACCAACGGGATCATCACCGAGTTGGAGATGCCGCTGGCCCCTGCCTATGACTGGACAGGGCTGTTCGTGAGTTTCGCCACATTCGAGGAGGCCGCCACCTATGCCGAGGAGATCGCCAATCAGGACGGTATCCTCGTCAAGCTCGTGACGGTGTTCGAGGCCCCGATCCCGCAGGCCTATTTCCAGCGGGTGAAGCCTTATATCGGCGAGGGCCAGCATATGGTCGGCCTGATGGTCGCACCGCATAGCATGGACGGGTTCAATACCTTCACGGCACGGCGTCCGGGGGCGCAGGTGATCTATCGCTCGGATGATGACACATGGGAGCGTGGACCGGGCGCTGTCTTTGAATATGGCTGGAACCACACGACCCTGCGCGCGCTGAAGGTTGACCCGTCGATCACCTATTTGCAGGTGCGCTACGGATACCCTGACCATCAGGAGAAGGTCGCGGCGATCCGCAAGGCGTTGGGGGCGCAAGGAGAGGTGATGCAGCATCTCGAAGTGCTGCGCGAGAACGGCAAGGTGATGTTCGCGGGCCTGAGCCTTGTGAAGTTCACGACAGAGGAGCGGTTGGACGAGATCGTCAAGATCCACGAGGATCTGGGCTGCATGGTCTTTAACCCGCATCGCTATACGTTGGAGGAAGGCGGGCGGCAGACCGTCGATGACCGCCAGTTGAACTTCAAACGCGAGGCCGATCCGAAGGGGTTGCTCAACCCCGGCAAGATGATCGCGTGGGACGATCCCGATTTCAAATTCGAGGGCGTGTATCAGTATTCAAGGATGCGGGCCGCCGAATGACACGCGCGCTAGTTCTGTTCGCCCATCCCTGCCCCGAGAGTTTCTCGGCCAGTCTGCACAATACGGTCGTGGACACATTGACCGCGCGCGGCTGGGAGGTGGATGATTGCGACCTGAACGCGGAAGGGTTCAACCCCGTGCTGTCCGAGGCAGAGCGGCGCGGCTATCACGAGGTCGGGCCGAACCTTGCGCCCGTGGCGGATTATGTCGAGCGCTTGCGCGCTGCGCAGGCTTTGGTGCTGGTGTTTCCGGTGTGGAATTTCGGCTATCCCGCCATCCTCAAGGGGTTCTTTGATCGCGTGTTCCTTCCCGGCGTGTCCTTCCGGCTGGAAGACGGCAAGGTGCGGCCCAATCTGACACATATCCGCAAGCTGGCCGCAGTCACCACCTATGGCGGGACGCGGATTCGGGCGCTGCTGGCGGGTGATCCGCCGCGCCATGTCGTCAAACGCGCGGTCTGGCATGTGACGCGCCCCGATACGCTGCGCTATCTGGCGCTTTACGATATGAACCGCGCGACGGATACGCAGCGGGCGGATTTCCAGATGCGGGTCAAACAGGAAATGAAGGTCTTTTGAATGCGCGCCCTTGTCGTCTACTGCCATCCCGACCCCGAAAGCTTCAATGCCGCGATCTGTGATCTGGTCTGCCAGCGGCTGACGGCAGCAGGGGCGGAGTTGCGCGTGCTGGACCTTTACGCGCGCGGGTTTGACGGTGCCTTGAGCCGTGCGGAATGGCAGGGTTATCTGGACAGTCCGGCTAATCGCACAGTGGTAGAGGAGGATGCAGCGGCGCTGGAATGGTGCGATACGCTGATCTTCATCTATCCGACATGGTGGTACGGGCTGCCCGCCCTGCTGAAAGGCTGGCTGGACCGCGTGATGCTGCCCGATGTGGCCTTTCTGATGCCCGATGGTGTGAACAAGACAATCCGTCCGGGCCTGACCCATATCACGCGGCTGGGCGTGTTCACGACCTGCGGGGCCAGCCGCTGGCTGACGTTTCTCGTCGGCGCGCCGGGCAAACGAACCTTGCTGCGCGGGGTGCGGCTGCTGTGCGCGCGGCGTTGCAAGACAGCCTTTGCCGCGCATTACCTGATGGACAGTTCCACCCCGGACAGCCGCGCCGCGCATTTGCAGCGGGTGGACCGCGCCCTGACCAAACTGATCGGAGGCAAACCCGCCCTGCAAAAGGATGCGCTGGCATGAACGATATCCCGATCCTTGACTGGGCGCGCTTTGAATCCGACACGGATGCGGCCGGTTTCGTCAACGATCTGGGTGCCGCCTGCCGCGACACGGGCTTTTTCCTGCTGCGCGGGCACGGCATCCCCCCATCGGTGCAAGAGGCGGTTTTTTCTGCGGCCGATAAGTTCTTCGCCCTGCCCGTTACCGACAAACAACCCCTGTCGATCCTGAACAATCCGCATAATCGTGGCTGGGCGATGATGGGGTCTGAACGGCTGGACGAAACCTCTGCCCTGCCGGACCGCAAGGAAGCCTTCAATATCTGTCTCGATTTGGCGGCGGACGATCCGCGCCTGCTGCGGGGAGAGCCGTTCCGGGGTGTGAACCGCTGGCCCGATGTGCCGGATTTCCGCGTGACGATGCTGCGCTATTTCAACGCGGTGTGGACGTTGGGCGTGGGCTTGATGCAGGCGGTGGCCCGTGACCTGGGGCTGCATCCGCAGTATTTCGATCTGGATTTCGACGCGCCGATGGCGACGCTGCGCCTGTTGCATTATCCGCCAGCCAGCGGTGACGCTTCGGAGATCGGGGCGGGCGAGCACAGCGATTACGGCGCGCTGACCCTTCTGGCAACAGATGGCACGGCGGGGCTTCAGGTGCGCGGTAAGGATGGCGCATGGCTTAACGTGCCGCATATAGAAGGTGCGCTGGTGGTTAATATTGGCGACTGCCTGATGCGCTGGACCAACGATATTTATGCCTCGACACCGCACCGTGTGCTGCCACCGCCCCGCCAGCGCCGTTCGGTTGCGTTCTTTCTTGATCCGAACCCCGACAGCATGATCGCCGCCCTGCCCGGCACCGGCGCGCCACTTTATGCCCCGATCCTTGCCGCCGATTATCTGCGGTCACGGCTGGATGCCACCTATAGACCGGAGAGTTCCGCATGAGACGACTGGACTGGGCGCAATACCGCGCCCCCGAATTCGCGCTGATCGACCCGATGGAGACGATCGCGATCCTGCCCACAGCGGCTGTGGAACAACATGGCCCGCATCTGCCTGTCGGCGTTGATATGATGATTGCAGAGGGCATGCTGGCCGAACTGCGCCGCAAGTGCCCCGATGATCTGGATATCCGCATCCTGCCGGTGCAGGCGGTTGGCAAGTCGAACGAGCATCTGCATGCGGCGGGCACCCTGACGCTGTCAGCGCAGACGGCTTTGGCCGCATGGGTCGAGATCGGCCTGTCGGTCGCGCAGGCCGGTGTCCGCAAGATCGTCATCGTTAACAGCCATGGCGGCAATCTTGATCTGGTCTCGATCCTGTCGCGCGAATTGCGGGTGCGCGCGGGGATGTTGGCGGTCAAATGCCAATGGAGTTCGTTCGGCCAGCCTGCGGGGATGTATCCGCCGGAGGAACTGGCCTACGGTATCCATGGCGGCGATGTAGAGACGTCGGTCATGCTGGCGCTGCATCCCGAACTGGTGGACATGGACGCGGCCGAGAATTTCCGTTCCACCGCGCAGGATGCGGCGATCCCGCCAGTTGGTGCCATTTCGCTGGGCTGGATTTCGTCCGATCTCAACCCGTCCGGCACAGTGGGCAATGCATCTGTCGCGACCGCCGCGAAGGGAAATGAGACGATACAACATCAGGTAGCAGAGCTGATCACCCTGTTACGCGCGCTGAAAAGTCTCCCGCTGGACAGCTACGCGCCGGTTCCACAAGCAAGACAGTTCCCCTGACATAACGCAAAGAAAGCACCAGCCCTAATTTCAAGCACTTGCAGTCCCCCGCCGCTCTCGCCAATATGACAGAAGTATGGCAAGTGGAGGGGTTAATGAGGCTGAGCCTGCAATTTTCGCATCTTGCGAAGGCAAGTTTTTTCGAGGATATGCAACCATCTCAGGTTGATAAATTTCTCGATTCCTGTGTGCTCCGCACCGTAACCGACGGGACTGTACTCTTACAGCAGGACACCGACGCGCCCGGCATCGCCCTGATCGCCCATGGCTGCGTCGAGGTGACGTTGAGAAATCCGGACGGCCATGTAGCCGTTCTGCATCACGCCCGCGAGACAGAAACCCTTGGCTGCATGGAGGCCATTGCCGAGCAGCCTTGTGTCGCCAGTTGCACAGCCGTGGGAGATGCCACCTATCTTTTCTGTCCGGTGGACACATTGCGAAACGAACTGGCGCATCCGCTGATCCAGCGCAACGTCATGCGGATCACGCGGGCGCGGATGCTGCGCGACAGCCAGCGCCGCCATGTGGATCAGCACTATTCGCTGGACCGGCGCGTCTGCGCCTATCTGTTGCGGCTGTCTGACCGTTCCAACCGTGTGGCGCACAGCCAAAGCTACATTGCCAACCTTGCAAGTTGCTCGCGCCAGTCGATCAACCGCGCTTTGGCGATCCTGCGCGAGGAGGGTTTGATCATGATCGAAAAGGGCAAGATCAGGCTGCTTGACCGTGACGGGCTGGAACGCAGGCTGGCGGGACAGTAACCTTCTATAGCCACGACCGATCAGCCTGCCAGCGGGATCACATCCACGGCCTGCCGGCTGGTCTGTCCGCCCGAGACCCGCAATATTCCTTTGACGGGAGAGACATCCGCGTAATCCCTGCCCCAAGCCACGTCGACATGGTCCAGCCCCGCTGTGCGGTTGTTCGTCGGGTCGAAGTCGAGCCATCCGGCCTCGGGTCCGCACCAGGCCCGGACCCAGGCATGCATCGCATCTGCGCCTTCCAGCCTAGGCTTGCCGGGCGGCGGCAGGGTCCGCAGGAAGCCGCTGACATAGCCTGCCGGAATGCCGAGGCTCCGCAGCGCCCCGATCATGATATGCGACATATCCTGACAGACGCCGCGCCGTGCCGCAAAAGCCTCTGCCAAAGGCGTATCCACAGTGGTGGCCTTGGCGTCAAATTGGATATCACGGTGCAGAGCCTGCCCGATTGCCGCGATCACCTCGGCGCAAGTCGGCTCTCCCGGCAGGGCGGACAGGACATTGCGGGCATAGTCTGCCACTTGCTCTAGGTGCGGCACGCGCACGGAGGCGGCGCGGAAATGCAGCGGTGAGGCAAAGCCGAGGTCACGCAAGGCGGCGACATGAGACGGAAGATCGGAAAAGCTCACGGCGCTGGCCCTATATCCCGCCTCCGGCAGGCGTTCCACCCGGGCCTTGAGCGCCAGTTCGACATGATCATGGGCCTGATCGAATGCGAATTCCGTGACGCCATTGCCGAAGAAATCCACCCAGCCCCGCCGTTCGGCAGGGTCCGGATCGACCGACACCAGCGCCGCCACGACACGCTGCCGTCCCGGCAGGTCCATCGGCGTCAGCCGGACGAGATGCCGCCCGCCCGTGGCCGAACCGGCGTAGTCGTAGCGGATTGTGAGGGCCAGATCGTAGATCACGTGAAGGGCATCCTAATGAAAATGCGCGCTCTGCAGTGCCATCGACAGGCCCAGAATGTCCTGATGCACCGCTCTGAGCGCCGCACTGTCCAAGGTCTCGACCGCGTGCATCTTGACCCGTGTCTCTACATCCAGCACCGCGCGTTCGAAATCCGTCATCTGGGTGCCCTGACGCGTGGCTGTCAGATCCTCGACCCTGTTGCGGATCGTGGTGAGGTGAAAGCTGATCGCGCGCGGGTTTTGCGGATCGAGCGCCAGCATGTCGATCACGGTGCCGCGCGTGGTCGTCACGGCATAGCGCTGGCGGTGGACCATCGTGCTGTCGCCGAATTCGATCGCCAGATCGGTCGCCCCTCCGGGGGCATCTTCCGCGATCACCTCGGCCAGCAGATCGGCCATCATCGCGGCCCGCTCCAGCGAGCGGCCGATGGTCAGGAACTGCCACGCTGTGGCGCGGTACATGTTCTCGTGCACCAGACCGGCAAAGCCCGCGATCTTGCGCAGCAGAACGCTCATGGCCAAGGCAGCATCATTGCCGGGGCGCGCGGTATTGGCCATCTGCTTCATCGTCTTTTCAAGGTCTTTGAGGGCAGACCAACCATCCACGGAAAAGCGGTCACGGATCTGGCTGGCACTGGTCACCGCTGATCTCAGTGTCCTGACCAGCCCGTCAGGCATGGGTTGCGCGGCATCGACCCCGAATGTTGCCAGTCGCGCACGGATCAGGGCAAGCAAAGGCTCGGTTGCCGCCTCGTCCAAACGGCTGTGATAGGCGCGGGTCAGCCGCAGGATGCCCTCGGTCCGCTCTACATAGCGGCCCAGCCAGAACAGGTTGTCCGCCGCGCGCGATGGTAGCGGTCCGACCTGCGCCCGCTCGAACGGCGCATCGCTTGTGGCCAGCATGGACACATGCTCCACCTCCGTGTCGCTGACCACCCAGACATCGGCCACAGCCCCGCCGCTGCCCATCGCAATGGCCGTCGCATCCTGTCCGGCACCGATCCGCCCGAAACCGCCGGGCATCACCTGCCATCCTTCGGGCGTGCGGGCCAGAAAAACCCGGATCGTCATCGGGCGCGGCACCAGCCCGCCCTGTTCGAACACCGGCGTGGTGGAGAGCGTGACAAGCTCCTGCCCCACCAGACCAGCCGCCTGCGCGGTCAACCAATGATCCAGATCGGTGTCATCGACGCCCTTCAGTTGCCCCGCAATCGCATGGGGCGCATCCGTCTCGAACGGCATCCGTGTCGAGAGGGCCGGGCCGATCATCATCCGCTTTGCATGGGCGCGCACATGAGCAAGCTCGGCAGGTTGCCCGCACCACCATGTAGCGACATTTGGCAGGGCGAGCGGCTGACCTGTCAGAAGTTTGCTGATCTTGGGCAGAAAGGCCATCAAGGCCTGCGTTTCCAGAACCCCTGCCCCCAGCGCATTGACCATCGTGACCTGCCCCTGCCGGATCGCGGAGACCAGACCAGCCGTGCCGATCTGCGAATGCTCGACCAGTTCCAACGGGTCTGTCCATGCGGAATCCATCCGCCGCCACAAGACGTCGACGGGCACAAGGCCCTGCACCGTCCGCATCTGGAGGCGTCCGTCCTGTACCGTCAGATCCTCACCCGCCAGCAGGTCCAGCCCCAGATAGCGCGCGATATAGGCCTGTTCATAATAGGTATCGGTCAGCGGTCCGGGCGTCAGGATACCGATCCGTGCGGCGGGGTCGGTGCACAGATGATCCAGCCCCCGCCGGAAGGCGCGGAAAAACCGCGCCAGCCGGTGCACATTGGTCTCGCGGAACAACTCCGGAAACACGCGCGAGGTTGCCACGCGGTTCTCCAGCGCGAAACCTGCGCCGGAGGGCGCATCGGTGCGGTCCGACAGCACCCACCAGCGCCCATCCGGCCCGCGCCCGATCTCGAAGGCCAGAAAATGCAGGAAATGACCCGAAGGCGGCGTGATCCCCACCATCGGGCGCAGCCATTCGGGGTTATCGGCAATCAGGGCTGCAGGCAGATGCCCGTCACGCACCAGCGTGTTGGGGCCGTAAAGGTCAGCCACCACCTGCTCCAGCAGATCGGCACGCTGCATCAGGCCCGCCGTGATCACGGACCATTCGTCTTGCGGCAGGATGATCGGGATCGGGCTGAACGGCCAGTCCCGCCCCGACAGGCTGGTATCGCCATAGCTGCGGAAGAATACCCCAGCATCGGCCAGATATTGGTCACCACGCGCGAAATCATGCGCGATCTCGTCAGGGCCAAGGCGCGACAGATGCGCGATCAGCCCTGCCCAGCCGGGGCGCATCTCGCCGCCACTGCACACGAGTTCATCCGGCACACCCGGCAGCGGGCGATAGCTGTGGAACAGCCGCATCGCCTCCGCCATCTGGTGTGCCGGCGCCGCCATCAGATACCCGCCGCGCGGCGCAGGTCCAGCGTCATCGGCGCTTCGGGATGGGGTGTCTCGGCGGCAGGCTCGTAAAAACCTGCCGTATGGCCGTGCGGCTCGAACCGCGCCAGCCGCCGCGCCTCGGCCTCGTTGCCGTTGACGGGGAAGGTATCATAGCTGCGCCCGCCGGGATGTTTGACGTGATAGGTGCAGCCCCCCAAGGCGCGACCGTTCCAGTTGTCGTAGATGTCAAACGTCAGCGGCGCATTGACCGGCAAGGCGGGGTGCAGCGCGAGCGGCGGTTGCCACGCCTTGAAGCGCACTCCCGCGACGGACACACCATTCGCCCCCGTCTTTTGCAGCGGCACGCGGCGCTTGTTGCAGGTGACGGTGTAGCGGTCGGGGTCTGCCGTTGTGAGCTTGGCTTGCAGTCGTTCGACCGAGCTGTCGGTATAGCGCACGGTGCCGCCGATCGCGCCTGTCTCGCCCATCACATGCCACGGCTCCAACGCCTGACGCAGTTCCAGTGTGACACCTTCCACCTCGACCTGACCGCAGAAGGGAAAGCGGAACTCGGCCTGCGCCTTGAACCAGTCGGGGTTGAGATCAAAACCGTGCTGGCGCAGATCGGCCAAGACCTCCAGAAAATCCTCCCAGACGAAATGCGGCAACATGAAGCGGTCGGACAGGGTGGTGCCCCAACGGGTCAGTTTGCCCTTGACGGGGCTTTTCCACATGCGCGCGATCAGGGCGCGGATCAGTAGTTGCTGCGCAAGGCTCATGCGGGGATTGGGGGGCATCTCGAAGCCGCGGAACTCCACCAGACCCAAGCGGCCGGTGGGACCGTCAGGAGAATAGAGCTTGTCGATACAAATCTCGGCGCGGTGCGTGTTGCCTGTGACATCGACAAGAAGGTTACGGAACAGGCGGTCCACCAGCCAAGGTGCGGGCGGCTTGCCCTTGCCCGGCATCGGCACCTGCGCCAGCGCGATTTCCAGCTCGTAAAGCGAATCCATCCGTGCCTCGTCGATACGCGGGGCCTGAGAGGTGGGGCCGATGAACAGCCCCGCAAACAGGTAGGACAGTGAGGGATGTCGCTGCCAGTGCAGGATCAGGCTGGCCAGCAAATCGGGTCGGCGCAGGAACGGGCTGTCACCGGGGGTGGAGCCGCCGACCACCACGTGATTGCCGCCGCCTGTACCGGTATGGCGGCCGTCGATCATGAATTTGTCGGCCCCGAGTTTAAGCTGCCGCGCTTCCTCGTACACCGCTTCGGTTGTGGCGACGCATTCCTGCCAGCTATGGGCGGGATGGATGTTCACCTCGATCACGCCCGGATCGGGGGCGACGCGGATCACGTTCAGGCGCGGGTCATGCGGCGGTCCGTAGCCTTCGATATGCACGGGCAGGCCCAGTTTCTTGGCGGCAGCCTCGGCGGCGGCAACCAGATCGAGGTAATCCTCGACCTGTTCCACGGGCGGCATGAAGACGCACAACCGCCCATCGCGGGGTTCGACCGAGATGGCAGTGCGCACGGCCCCGCCAAGTTCGCCAATCACCTGTTCGATCTGCGTTTGCCCCGGCTCTGACGCGGTAAAGCTGCTGGCATGCTGGGTGTGCTGGTCGGGGGTATCCTTTGCATCGGGCGCGGCGTCGCGCGCCACATCGGGCAACGGGCCGCGATCATCGAAAGGATCGGAGGGGATCACATGCGGATACTGCGCCTCGGACACATGCGGCAGGGCCGAGAGCGGCAGGCGGTAGCCCACGGGGCTGTCGCCCGGCACAAGGAACAGATGCCCGCGCCGCAGCGTCCATTTCTCGGAGCGCCAGACACGGCCCGTGGCGCGCGCCTGCCAGCGCTGCACCGGCAGCACGTAGCCTGAAGGCGTGGTCAACCCGCGCGAGAAGACCCGCGCGATGCGGTCACGCTCCTCGGGGTCTTTGAGCTTGGAGTTTTCGGGCGTGACGTTTTCCGGCAGATTGCCTTCCTTAACGATCCACTCGGCGGGGTCTTCAAAAGCGGGTGTCACGTTTTCCGCAGGCACGCCCAGCGCCTCGGCCATATTCGCCAGCAGGGTGGAGGCCTGATCCGGTGTCACGGTCGCATCGGTCTTTTCCGGCGCGATCAGGTCGGGGTTTTCCCAGATCGCCTTGCCATCGTTCCGCCAATACAGCGAAAAGGTCCAGCGCGGCAGGCTTTCGCCGGGATACCATTTGCCCTGCCCGTAATGCAGAAAACCACCCGGCGCGAAGCGGTCGCGCAAGCGACGGATTAGCGCATCGGCGAAAATGCGTTTGGTGGGTCCGACGGCTTCGGTGTTCCACTCCTCCGCCTCGAAATCCAGCGTCGAGACGAATGTCGGCTCGCCTCCCATCGTCAGACGCACATCGCCCTCTTTCAGAGCCGCGTCCACCTTGTCGCCCAGCGCGTTCAGTTCGGACCATGCAGCATCCGAGAACGGCATGGTGATGCGCGGATGCTCTGCCACACGGGTGACGGTCATGTCGAAATCAAAGCTGACATTGGCGGCGCTGGCCAGCCCCGAAATGGGCGCTGCATTGCGGTAATGCGGAGTGGCAGCCAGCGGAATATGCGACTCGCCCGTCAGCAGGCCGGAGGTCGGGTCCAGCCCGATCCAGCCTGCGCCGGGCAGGTAGACCTCGGCCCATGCGTGCAGGTCGGTGAAATCATGCGTGGCGCCGACAGGGCCATCCACGGCAGTCAGATCGGGTTTCAACTGGATCAAGTAGCCCGAGACGAACCTAGCTGCAAAACCCAGATGGCGCATCGCCTGCACCAAGAGCCAGCTTGTATCGCGGCACGAGCCTTTTGCCGCCTCAAGCGTTTGCTCCGGCGTCTGCACCCCCGGCTCCATCCGGATGACATAGCCGATATCCTGCGCCAGCCTTGCGTTCAGCCCGACAATGAAATCCACCGTCCGCACGCGGTCGCGCGGCACCGAGGCGAGCCATTTCTGCAAAAGCGGGCCAGCAGGCTCCGTCACACGGTAGATCACCAGATCCTCGGCCACCTCCTCGGGGTAGTCGAAAGGCCAGGTATCAGCCGTCTCCTCGACGAAGAAATCGAAAGGGTTGTAGACCGTCATATCGGCAGTCAGATCAACCTCGATCTTCAACTCGCGCACAGGTTCGGGAAAAACATAGCGTGCCAGCCAGTTGCCATAGGGGTCTTGCTGGTAATTCACGAAATGATCCGCAGGGCTGATCTTGAGCGAATGCGACACCACGCGCGTGCGGCTATGCGGGGCCGGACGCAAGCGGATCAGTTGCGGGCCAAGGCTGACCGGGCGGTCATACTGGTAATGCGTCAGATGGCGGATACTGGCGAGAATGGACATGGGCACCTTCACTGCGAGGTCTACATCCCCCGTTTTTTCACACCCCCCCTCGTCATACCATCACAAACTGCCACCAGCCTTTGATTAGCCGGAACGCGCCCGAAAATCCGGCATTCTCTCCGTCAGCTTTGTTGCAGGGCGCGGCGCTGCTGGCCTGAGGCGTCGAAATTGGCGGGATCGAGCCATGCTTCGAACCGCGCTTTCAGGGCTGGCCATTCGCTGTCGAGGATCGAGAACCACGCCGTGTCGCGGTTGCGGCCTTTGTAGACGATCGCCTGCCGGAATGTGCCCTCGTAGGTGAACCCGAGCCTTGCCGCCGCTGCGCGGGACGGCAGGTTCAGCGCATCGCATTTCCATTCGTAGCGCCGGTAACCCAGTTCGTCGAAGGCGCGGCGCATCAGCAGGTACATCGCCTCGGTGGCGGCGCGGGTGCGGGCCAAGGCGGGTGCATAGTTGATATTGCCCACCTCGATCACGCCGTTTGCGGGGTCGATCCGCATCAGGCTGGCCACACCCAGCGGCTGGCCATCGACAAGGATCGTGTGGAACAGCGGGTCATCATTGAGGCAGGTGGCATCCATCCATGCCCGAAAGCCAGCCAGATCCGCAAAAGGCCCCTGTGGCAGATAGGTCCAGATGCGGCCCTCGGTATCGGCGGAATAGGCGGCATAAAGCCCTGCGGCATGGGCATCGGGATCAAGCGGCACCACAGCGCACCAACGGCCTTGCATCGGGCTGCGTGGCGGGCGCGGGCGTGGCAGCGTGATGGTGAGCGGTACCCCGACGGGTTGCCCCAGTTCGTTGACGAGTTGTGTCATACTGTCCCTTTCCTGCAAAAGCCTGATGGCAGGCTAGACTTGCCGCACCGCAGGGGCCAGAGCCAGTTTGCGCCGTCAGCTACGTCCAACAAACTCGAACGAGAACTGCCGTTGCGCACCGCTGGGCGGCGGCGGGAAAGGCGAGGCACGGCGGATATGATCCAGCGCCACCTGATCCAACGCAGGCGAGCCGGAGCTTTGCACCACCTGCACCGAGGCAAGACCGCCGCTTTCGGCAATCGAGAAAGCCACAACGGTGCGCCCGCGCGACGGCGCGCGCTGTTTGCGGGTGCGGTTGATCTGCGTCAGCACGGCGCGGCCATAGGTGGCGCTGGCCGCAGCGCCGCCATCGCCCTGCGCCGCCGGACGCTGGCCTTGCGCCGCCGCAGTGGATGCGCCCTGCTGGCCAGTATTCGCGCCGCGTGTGGCGTTCTGGTCGGCATTGCCCGCAGGTTGCACGGGCGCTTGCGTCCGCTGTTGCGGCTGCGGTTCCGGCCTGCGCTGCGGCGCGGGCCGTGCGGGGCGGGCTTGGGGGCGGGTGCTGGGATGCTGTGGCGCGGTTTGCGCCACTTCAGGCACCTCGTCGGGAATGGGGGTCAAAGTCTCGGCTGGTTCGCGCGCGGGGCGCTCGGCGGGCGCAACAGGAGCCAGTGCGGCCAACTCCGGATCGGCCACGGGCGGCGGTGCCTCGGTCAGGAGGACCTGCGTGGCATCAGGGCGCGGCGCGGGGGCGGCCTCGCTCACCGGACTGGACAGGGGCGTGGCGGTGGCTGCGGGCGGGATAGTGTCAGGCGGGGTGACAGGCATCGCCGCGTCCTGCGCCATATCGGCAAAGCTGTTGCCAAGCGCGGGCACGGACTGCGCCTCGCCGCCCTGCAAGGCGATATCGGACGGGGGCGCGAACTGGAACAGGCCCGCCGCATGCAGCCCGCCGGACAAGGTAAGGGCCATACCGGCGATGGCGATTTTGCGGGCTTGTGTCTTGAGAACGCTCATGGATCGCTCCTTTCCGTCACGATCCGCACCTCGGCAGCGCCTGCGGCCCGCAAGACGCGCGCAAGGGCGATCAGATTGGCGGCAGGCGCGTCACGGTCCGGCATGATCCGCGCGATGCCCTGCACCTCGGATGGCAGCGCCGCGACATAGGCGGCAGGATCGGCAGGCGCGCCCTGCCAGATCACCTGCCCCTCAGCGGTCAGCGCCAGCACCTCGGGCGGGATCAGCGGATCGGCCTGCGTCAGGCGGACCAGTTGCAGACCGGCGGGCGGTTGAGGGGCGATGGTGCCCGCGACCAGAAAGAACATCAGCATCAGAAAGACCACGTTGATCAGCGTGATCGTCGGATCGGCCTTGCGGCGGAAGGGGGCAGGACGGCGCGCCATCAGCCCAGCACCTGCACGCGCAGGCCTGCCAGGCTACGCAACTGCGCCAGCAGATCGGCAAGGCGCTGTGCGTTGACTTGCGGGGCAAGGCTCACGATCACCTGCGCCTGCTCCTCGGCCAGATCGGCGATGCGCTGCGCCACATCCTCCAGCCCCACGGATTGCCCGTTCACCGACAGATCGTCAGCGCCCAGACGCAGGAATACCGGCGCGGTCTTCGCCACGCCAGTGCCGCTTCCGCCAGCCACCAACGGCAATTCGGCCGTGCGGGTGAAGGTCGTGGACAGCATAAAAAACAGCAGCAACAGAAAGATCACGTCGATCAGCGACGTCAGCGACAGGGCGCGACGGCGGAAAGGCGCGGCACGTGGCGAAACACTAGCCATGGGCAGCCCGCAGCTGCGACAGGCTCGGATCGGGCAAGGCAGGTTGTGGCAGCACCGGACCGCAGAGCGTCTCGACCATGGTTTCGGCCAGGCGGCGATGCGCCGCGATGCGGGTCTCGAACGCCGTCAGGATCAGCGAGACCGGCATCGCGATGCCCAGCCCCACCGCCGTGGTCAGAAGCGCGACCCAGATACCGCCCGCCAGAAGCGAGGGATCGACGGAGGCTCCGGCCCCTTGCAAAGCCTGAAACGCCTCGATCATCCCCAGAACGGTGCCGAACAACCCCAGAAGCGGCGCAACCTGCGCCACGGCATCCAGAAACCGCAAGCCGGTTTCGGCGCGGGCCAGCTCGGCATCGGCCTCGGCATGCAGACGGTCGCGCAGGGTCTCCGGCGGGGCTGAGGCGGCCATCGCCCGCAGCGCCAGACGCGGCAGCGGATCATTCAGCCGCCCGAGCGCATCCCGCGCCACAGCCTGCTGCCCAGTGGCAAGCGGGGCGATCGCCGCCGCAATCGCCTTGCCGCGCCACAAGCCGAGATAATGCAGATGCGCCACCTTCCACAGGATCACGGCACCGGCCACAACCGACAACGCCAGCAGGAGGCCCACGACCCAGCCGCCCAAAGTGATGAAATCATCCAGCCTGACAAAAATATCATGCAACATGCCGGTCATCCTGTAATCGCGATGGTATCAAGACGCGAGCGCAGCGTGATCGCCGCGCTGCAGGTTTCCGGCGTCAGGTCCGCGCCGGAGCAGGCATTGACCGCATTGATCAACACCTGCCCGACCTGCGAGCAGGCCAGATCGGGCAGATCGAACTGCCGCACGCGCGGGCGCGCGTGCGGCAGTTCCTGAAAATCCAGCAGCGCCAGCCGGTCAACGCCGCCTTCGGGAGTGAAGATCACCGCCTCCAGCACCAATGCCGACAGATCGCTGCCAAGACCGTTCATCGCCACAAAGCTCATCCGGCATCCCCCCTCGCGGTCTTGCGCCGCGTTGAGTTCGATATCGAGGGCCGGTTGCTCGGCCCAAAGGGCGGAGGGCACCACCCAAAGGGTCAGCAAGAGGGTCAGAACGGTCTTTTTCATGGAAGCTTCCTTAGAAGGTTTTGGCGATGGACAGGCTTATCGTGCGGCCAGGCGCATTGTCTTGCGCAAGGTTGTTGCGATATGTCGCGTCAAAGACATTGTTTATTGCAAGATTCACATCCAACCCTCTCAAGGCGCCGCGATCAGGCGACCATGTCGCGAAGAGGTCATGCGTGTTGTAGGAGTCCGCCGTGGTTGTGGCCGAGGAGGTGGTGATGTCGTCATAGAAAGACGCGCGCCAGCCCACGGTCATGTTCTGCTCGGGTATTTTGGCACCCAATGTGAACACCGCGTTTTCAGCCGGTGTATCCGGCAGGGTCAGCCCGGTGCTGCGATCCTCGCTGCGGACTTGCGAATAGGCCAGTTGCGCGAACCACAGGGCGGCATCATAGCTCGCCTCGATCTCCGCGCCCCAGATCCGCGCCTCGTTGATATTCGAGAAATAGGGAACGGAAACCGGCGTCCCGACAGGCAGGATCGGGCGCGGCGAGGTCGCAATCAGATCGGTTATGTCATTGCGGAATGCGGTTGCCTTGAACTGGAACGCGTCACCGTCGCTGAGCACATCCATCCGCTGGAAGGTGAAACCAAGCTCGACCGTATCGGCCTTTTCCGGCTCCAGATTGAGGCTGGCCGTGCGCGCGACAGCCGCCAGACCGGGGCCGCGCGGTGCGGGGCCTTCGGTCGAGTACAACTCGTCCAAAGTCGGCATCCGTTCGGTCCGCGCGACAGAGCCGAAGACCGACCAGTTGTCGTTGAATTTGTACATCGCCGCCAGCTTGGGGGAGATGGCGGTTTCGGATTGTTTCGTGCCGCCCGCCGCCGCTGCGGCGGCACTTGGGGTCAACTCGCCAAAGTCCACGCGGACACCGGGGATCAGGGTCAGGCGGTCATTCCAGACCAGTTCACCCTGTGCGTAGATGCCCAGCTTGCGGTCGGTGCCTTCGGGGTGAAATCCGAGGGAGCCTACGCTGGAGGTGGCGCTACGTTGCTGCTCTGACAGTTGCATCCCGACGGTCAGAAAGTTCTGCCATGCGCCGGTGGACAACTCTGCGGTATTCTCGACCTTCAGGCTGACGGTGCGATAGCCGTAATCGCTGTCACACAACACCGCGAGCTGGCCCGGCCCGCACATTGCGGCAAACGAGAAGTTGTCCTTCTCGACATTCGTATCCGTGAACGACAGGCCCACGGTCAGATCGACAAACGGGTTGGCCACCGCCTCGTGCCGCCATGTCAGCGTCGCGGTATCGTCGATGGACCGGATATCGCTGAAGCCGAAGCCGGAGACAGCCGCACCGCCTGTCTGGGCCACGACGGTATCTTTCAGCTTGGTATCGGTGCGCGAGAGCGACAGGGTCACGGACTGGTCGCTGTCATTGCCGAAACGGTAGGTGCCTTTGGCCAGACCGGACCAGCGCTCGTAGGCGGTGCCGGGCAGCGTGCGGCCCGATCCGTCTTTCTGGTCATCACCGGAGGAACGGTTGATCGCGCCCAGAAGCTCGACATTATCGGCGGGGCGGCTGGCAAAGATCACCCCGCCGCGCAGGCCCTTGCCGTTGCTGTCATATCCGGCCTTGAAGCGCAGCGCGGTCGCCTGCCCCGGCTCCAGAAAATCGCTGGCGTCCTTGGTGGTGAAATTGATTACGCCGCCGATGGCGCCGGTGCCGTAGAGCGTTGAGGATGCAGGCCCGCGCAAGACTTCGACCCGTTTGTAAAGGTCCAGATCACCGAAGAAAGACCCCATCCGATACTGCTCGAAGAACTTCGGCGCGCCATCCACCGTGACGATGATCCGCGCCTCGGAGGCGTTCTGCTCGGTATTGCCGATGCCACGGATGTTGAAAGCCTGCCCCAAGGGACGCGCCGACGCGCCCGCGCCCTGCACGCCGGGCACGGCTTTGAAAAGCTCGTTCACATTGGCGGGCTGGTCACGATCCAGCTCCTCCTGCTCGATCGAGGTGACCGCCTGCGGCGTGTCGATCGCCACCTTCTCGGTCCCCGCGCCCAGTATCAGGCGGCCCAGCGGCGTAAAGCCACCTGTTGCGGCCTCTTGTGCCAGAGCAGGCGACGTGGCCAGAGCGGCGAGTGTGACGGATAGCAGAAGGCGCGCCTTTGGCGCGGGAAGGTATGAAACAGGCATGAGCGTCCCTTGATGTTATCTCTGCGGGGAGGCTGGCCTGCGATCTGCGTTGGCTGGCAGCAGAATTATCTGACTTGAACTGTCAGGAAAAGGCTTCTAGATATCCTTACAGTAACTGTCAAGTATATCCGAGAGATATGTTTGACGACCTGATTTGCGCTCCAGCCACGCCATCCGGCCCGCCAGACCCGCGCCCTTCCAACTTTTGAAAGGACCGCCGATATGGCTGACCAAACTTCGCTCTCGCCCGTTTCTCTGGCTTCTGAACAAATTCGCCAGCTGCGCTTCGATAACCCCAAGGCGCGCGCCCGCGATTTCGCGCAGATGCACGGGATCACCGAGGCGGATCTGGTCGCGGCCCATGTCGGCCATTGGGCCACCGTGATCGATGCGGTGCCGGACCGTCTGATGCCGCTGGTGCAGCAGTTGGGCGACGTGATGGCGCTGACGCGCAACGCGTCCTGCGTGCATGAACGCATCGGCACATATGAGGACTATCACGCAGGCCCGCATGCCCAGATGGTGCTGGGCGCGGAAATCGACCTGCGGATGTTTCCCTCGCAATGGGTACATGGCTTTGCCGTGCAGGAACAGGGCGAGGACGGGATCAAGCGCAGCCTCCAGATCTTCGATGCGGCAGGCGATGCGGTGCACAAGATCCATCTCAAACCCGCCTCGGATGTTGCGGAGTTTGACCGGCTGGTGACAGAACTGCGCCTGCCCGCACAGGCCGACAGCCTGACGCTAGCGCCCCGCGCCGCCGTCGAGGGACCACGTGCCGACGCCGAGCGTGCGCCAGTGTTGCGCGCCGAATGGGACAAGATGACCGATACGCACCAGTTTCTGAAACTCGTCCGCAAACTGAAGATGAACCGTCTGGGGGCCTACCGCGTGGCAGGCGCGCCGCATGTGCGCGCGCTTGTCCCCGAAGCGGTGACCTTGGCGCTGCGCGGTGCCGCAGAGCAATCCATTCCGGTGATGATCTTTGTCGGCAATGCCGGATGTATCCAGATCCACGGCGGCACCATAGAAAAGATCGTGCCAATGGGGCCTTGGATCAATGTCATGGACCCGCGCTTCAACCTGCATCTGCGGGCCGACCATATCGCAGAGGTCTGGTGTGTGACCAAACCGACGCAGCGCGGCCCCGCGATCAGCGTCGAGGCTTTTGATGCGCAAGGCGCGCTGATCCTGCAGATTTTCGGCTATCGCAAGGATGTGGACCCTGCCGCATGGGAGGCGCTCTGCGCGAGCCTGCCCGCAGCGGAAGAGGTGATGGCATGAAACTGTCCGTCACATCCCTGCATCTGGGGCTGGGGGCCGCGCTGCTGGCGGTCGTGTTGCTGGCCCTGCCCCTGACCTCCAAGGCGCAATCTGCCGATTCCCCCCGCCTGCTGACGCTGGGCGGATCGGTGACTGAAATTGTCGTGGCACTGGGGGCGGGCGATCTGCTGATCGCGCGGGATTCAACTTCGACCTATCCGCCTGAAGTGGAGGCTCTGCCCGATGTCGGCTATGTGCGCGCGCTGTCTCCCGAAGGTGTCCTGTCGGTGGCCCCCGATCTGATCCTGTCGGAAAAGGGCGCAGGCCCCGCCGAGACCATCGCGGTGCTTGAGGCGGCTGGCGTGGAATTCGTGACCATGCCCGATGATCCGACCCCGCAAGGCGTGCTCGACAAGATCGACGCCGTGGCCCAAGCGCTGCGCCTGCACGAACAAGGTGCCGCCCTGCGCGCGGAAGTGGCCGACGGGCTTGAGGCGGCACAGGCGCGGGCCGATGCTGTGTCCGAGCGCAAGCGCGTGCTGTTCGTGCTGTCGCTGCAAAGCGGGCGGGTGATGGCGGGCGGCGCAAGCTCTTCCGCCGAAGGGATCATCGAACTGGCGGGCGGCGTGAATGCGGCCGCGGGCTTTGACGGCTACAAGCAGATGACGGACGAGGCGGTGATCGCCGCAGCCCCCGATATGATCCTGATGATGGACCGCGAGGGTGATCTGTCGATCAGCGATGCCGATGTGATGGCCCATCCGGCGCTTGGCCTGACACCGGCGGCGGAGTCCGGCAACATCCTGCGGATGAACGGGATGCTGCTGCTGGGTTTCGGCCCGCGCACGCCCGCTGCTGCCACCGCGCTGCATGACGCGCTTTACGCAGCGGAGGGCTGAGGCATGGTAGCCCTGTCCTGGCACAACGATCAGCCTCATGCCGGAGACCGCGCCGCGCGCGCGGCGCTGACCTTCCGCGCGCTTGTGGTACTGCTGGTCGTGGTCTCCATCGCCTCGCTGGGTACCGGCGCTGCGGGCCTGAGCCTCACCGGCATGATCCATGACCTGACCTTGGGCGATGGCCTGTCGGTGCGGGACCGCGTGATCCTGATGGATATCCGCCTGCCCCGTCTGGCCCTCGGCCTGCTGATCGGGGCGGCGCTGGCGATGTCGGGCGCACTGATGCAGGGGCTGTTCCGCAATCCTCTGGCGGACCCCGGAATCGTCGGTGTCGGCGCGGGGGCAGGCTTTGGTGCCGTGCTCGCCATCGTGCTGGGCGGGCTGCTGCCCGCGTCCATTGCCGCAGTTGTCGGCATCCATCTGGTGCCGGTCGCGGCCTTTCTGGGCGGTTGGGCCTCGACCCTGCTGCTCTACCGCGTGGCCTCGCGCGGTGGCCAGACCTCGGTGGCGACGATGCTGCTGGCGGGCATCGCACTGGGGGCCTTGGCAGGCGCGCTGACGGGAATGCTTGTCTATATGGCCGATGACCGGCAGTTGCGCGACCTGACGTTCTGGAGCATGGGATCGCTCGCAGGCGCAAGCTGGGCCAAGCTGGGCGCAAGTCTGCCGCTGATCCTGCCGGTGCTGTTGCTGGCCCCGCTACTGGCGCGCGGCTTGAACGCGCTGGCCTTGGGCGAGGCGCAGGCGGCGCATCTCGGCATTCATGTGGAAACCGTCAAACGGCTGGCCATTCTGGGCGTTGCCGCCGCTGCGGGTGCTGCCGTTGCCGTGGCGGGCGGGATCGGTTTCATCGGGATCGTTGTGCCGCATCTGCTGCGCTTGGCGACGGGGCCGGATCATCGTTATCTGCTGCCCAATGCGGCGCTGCTGGGCGCGAGCCTGCTGGTCGGGGCTGATATGGTGGCGCGGGTGATCGTCACCCCGGCGGAACTGCCCATCGGGATCGTCACAGCCACCATCGGCGCGCCTGTATTCCTGTGGATCCTGCTCAAGCGGCGCGGATTGGGAGGCTTGTGATGCTGGACGTCTCGGCCCTGTCCGCCTGCCTGTCCGACAAACCCATCCTGCACGGGATCAACCTGACCGCTGCACCCGGCACGGTGACTGCCATTGTCGGGCCGAACGGATCGGGCAAGACCACGCTGCTGCGTGCCCTGACAGGCGATCTGGCCTATACTGGCGCGGCGCATCTGAACGGGCGCGACTTGAGCAAAACGCATCCGCGCGAGATGGCGGCGATCCGCGCCGTGCTGGCGCAATCGACACAACTGGCCTTTCCCTTCACGGTCGAGGAGGTGATCCGCCTTGGCCTGACCTCCGGCACGCAGGCGCGACGCGGCGATCTGCCAGCCCGCGCGCTGGAGGCGGTGGGCCTGTCAGGCTACGGCGCGCGCGATGTGCAGACCCTGTCGGGGGGCGAGCAGGCGCGCGTGCATCTGGCCCGCGTTCTGGTGCAGGTCTGGGAGCCGGTCACCCCGCAAGGGCCGCGCTGGCTGTTTCTGGACGAGCCTGTCGCGGCGCTGGATATCGGGCATCAGTTGACGGTCATGGGCCTTGCGCGCGCCTATGCGGATGCGGGCGGCGGGGTGGTCGCCGTGATGCATGATCTGAACCTGTCGGCCATGTATGCCGACCGGATCGCGCTGATGCTGGAAGGGCGGATGCTGGCGCAGGGCACACCTTCGCAAGTGCTGACCGATACCAATCTAAGCCGCGCTTATGGCTGCGCCGTGCGGGTCAATGCCGTGCCTGCGCGTGGCCCGTGGCTGGTGCCGCAGGCAATGGCAGGCTGATCCCTAGCCTTTAGCCGAGGGGCGCAAGATTATCTGCGTCTGCGTGACGATCGCCGCCAGTTTCCCATCACACGCGCTGATCGTCGTCTGCCAAACCATGGTGGAGCGCCCCTTGTGCAACGGCACCGTGACCGCATGGGCCGTCTCACCCACGGCAAGCGTGCGGAAAAAGTTGGTCTTGCTTTCCAGAGTGCTGGTACCCTCCCCCTCCTTGAGGTTCAGGAAGGTCGCGGTGCCGCCCAGATTGTCCGCCAGCGCCATGAACGCCCCGCCATGCAAGGTGCCGTTGCGGTTGGACAAAGCCTCTGTCACCACAAGCTCTGCCTCGACCCTGTCCGGCGCAGCATGGGTTATCCGCAGGCCCAAGGTGACCGCAAAGGGCGGCTGCGCTTGCGCTATAGCGTTGATGCGGCTTTGGTCTATCGTCATCGGAGCCTCTGGTTTTGGCCGGATCATCCGCGCCATAGGGGAAGTGTCAATGCCGTGCATTCATTTTTAAGGCGCACTTGATATGTATCGTGGCGTAGCTGTTTATATTTGCTTGCCTTTGCCTTGCCAGAGCGAGAGACAGTAGGCGGAGGAGACCGGCATGCGTTTGACAAAGTTTACCGACTACGCCTTTCGCGTGCTGATCTATGCCGCCAGCCTTGAGCAGGACGAGCTTGTCACGATCGAGGAAACCGCGAAGGTCTTCGATATCTCCCGCGCGCATCTCAAAAAGGTGGTTCTGTTGCTCACGCGGAACGGCTTTCTCGAAGCTGTGCGCGGACGTTCCGGCGGGTTCCGTCTGGCCATGGCCCCGGCGCAGATCAATCTCGGCGCAGTTGTGCGTGTCACCGAGCCGGATTTCGGGCTGGTCGGCTGTTTCCATAACCATAACACCTGCCGCATCACCCCAGCCTGCCGGTTGCCCGGCGTGGTCAACAAGGCCCTCAACCGGTTCCTGACCACATTTGACGACTGCACGCTGGCCGATGTCGTGCTGGACCATCGGCATTTCGATGGCCCTGCCCTGCCGCAGTATCCGCAACGCGGGCCAGTTGTTATCTCGCCGGTGTGATGCAACGCGGGCTTGCCCCTGTTATTGGGGCCATATAGCCCTGACATATGTTGGTTCTGGACAATATCATCAGGGATCGCGGCTCGCGGTATGCCGTATCCGGCGGTGCCTGCACATCCGACGCCGAGGCGAAGGCGTTTGTACGCGCGCTGTGCTCGCGCAAGAAATTCGCCCGCGCCACACATCACAGCTGGGCCTGCCTGACGGAGGCCCAGCCGTTGAAATCGGATGACGGCGAGGCGGGCGCGGGTTTGTTGATCCTCAAGATGCTGGAACGCGAGGGGCTGTGGAACCATATCATCGTGGTCACGCGATGGTACGGCGGCAAACATCTCGGGGCGGACAGGTTCCGGCATGTTCAGGATGCCGTGCGCCACTATCTGGATCAGACGACAGGGGGGTGAGCTTTGACTGCCCTTCCCTGATGGCCGCCTCTGTTTGTGCCGGACGCACCCGCCGCCTTTTGCCGTCGCCGGATAAACGCCGAGGCCACGAGCAGGACAGGAGTGGCCAGAATAGCACCCGCCGCACCCCAGAGCCACGCGCCGAAGGTAATCGCGAGGAAAATCGCCAGCGCTGACTGCCGCATCTGGCGGCCAACCAGCATCGGGGTGACAAACTGCCCCTCAATCGTGTTCAGCGTCACCAACGCGCCAACGGTGATGAAGGCGGAGGCGGGTTCGTCGAAAGTGACAAGCCCGACACCAAGGATGATAAAGGCCATGATGGCGGGGCCGATATAGGGCATGAAGTTCAGAACGCCCGTCAGCAAGCCCCATAGAAACGGATTCGGCAGGCCAAGGCTCCAGAACAAAAGCGCAGCACAGCAGCCGAGTGCTGTGTTGATGAGCGTGATGGACAGCAGGTAGAACGAGACACGGCTCTGGATATCGCGCAGCGCGCGGCCAAGCTCGCGCTGACGGCGCGAGGTTGTGCCCAGCGACATCAGCCACCGCGACACCATCGCCCGCTCGCGCAGCAGAAAGAACGTCAGCCCCGCGCCATACAACGTCGCACCCGCAAAGACGGGCACGGTGATCGCCAGCCCCGTCAGGATAGAACTTCCGGCTTCGGACAGTTGCTCCATCGGGTCGATCTCTTCGCCGTCGCTATCGACCTGCGGCCCCTGGACCGCATCGGTCAACCCGCTGAGAAGGTTTCGCAACAGGTCATCGAACTGGCGCAGGACATCCGGAACCCGACGGTTCCATTCCTCCGCAGAGGGCAGAACGTAATAGATCAGCGCCAAAACACCGAGGATGCTGGAGGTCACGATCATCGCGGCAGACAACCCGCGCGGGATGTTCAGCCGGTCGGCATGGCGCGCCACCGGCTCAAGCGCGACAGCCGCCAATAGCGCGAGAACGGTGGGGATCGCGAAGGTCCGCATCTCCTGCAACGCGGCTAGGATCATCAGCGCGGCAATTGCGACCAGCGACAGGGTGGCTAACCGTGGAAAAACCGGCTGTGGGACGGGTTGTTTATTGGCGGGCGGAACGGCACGGCGCATGTTTCGCCCGCCCGCTCAACGGTCGCGTCGCGCGCGACGCAAACGCAGAGCTGTATCCAGACCGAAGACGAAAGCTTCCGTCAGCGGCGGGTAGGCGCTGCCACGTGGCGGGGGAGGAACGTCTGTTTCGGCAGGCGCGGGGCGGACTGGCTTCACAGGCTTGGGGCTGCGCGCCATCACACGGAAAACAATCCCGACGATAAGGTAAAATCCACCTATCACCAAGGCTGCGACTTCCGGCGATTGTGCATCGCTGATGACGATCCATGCGGCGACTGTCAGAAACGCGGCTGCAATGGCGAAAAATACGCCACTGACCGCCATCAAACCGAATCGACGCGCGCCCTGCTGGGCACGCGCCGCAACGGCAGCCTGAAAACGGCTTGCCGGATCGGTCATCAGGACCTCCGCGACATCATCAGCCCCACAAGCAACCCGAAACCGGCTGCGATTCCCATCGCTGCGGCAGGCTTTTCGCGCACGAAAGCATCCGCATGGTCAAGTGCGTCTTCCGCACGGTCGTGCATCTTCTCGTATTCATGCTCCACCCCGTCACGCGTCTTGCGGATCACACGCTTTGCGCTGCTCGCGGCGTCGCGCGCCTGTGTACGTGTCAGTTCGCTGATCGTGGACGTCAGGGACGCGACATCGTCACGCAGCACCTGCATTTGAACGGCCAGATCTTCTTGGGTCGGCTTGGAAGTAGGTTGTGCCATATTGGCCTCCGTTTTTTAAAATGCGGCTATGTAGACGCCGCGTCGATGGTAAGGTCAGGTTCGGGATAAGGTCTGCACTGCCCGAGACAGGGGACTGGACAAGGGACAGTGCAGATGGGGGCGTCTGACGACCGAGGTACTTGAAGCCCATACAAACGCCCTTTTGATGCGTCACATCGGCGGTCTGCCGCGCAGGGCACGGGCAACCATCGCGATGACAAACAATACGATGAAAACAAAGAACAGAATTTGCGCTATCCCTGCAGAAGCGGACGCGATGCCACCGAAACCAAACAAGGCGGCGATCAGCGCGATGACCAGAAACGTAATGGCCCATCCAAGCATATCATATTCCTTCCATTGCGTCAGCACCAGTGTCGGTGCATTCGCTGTAAGAACGCGGCGCTGTCGTGATTGGTTCCAAGGCGGTTTGTTGGTTTTATGGGGCGAGCGCACAGGTTAGCGGGTATTTCCGCAAAACTTGTCATTGCTCGCCCGAAAAGGAAAACCCCGCGCCGGTCCGGCGCGGGGTTATGTCTGGCAATCGCTATGCGCGGATCGGATCATGCAATCCGGTCAGGCCGCGTTCACGCGTTGAGCGTCTTGGTCGAGGCAAAGAACATGGCCTGACTGACAGCCGAACTCACCTGATCCTCGTCAAAGGGTTTGGTGATGAGGAAAGCGGGCTCGTGCCGCGCGCCTGTCAGCAAGCGCTCGGGGAACGCTGTGATGAAAATCACCGGACGATCGCCCAGAGCTTCCAGAATGTCGCGCACGGCATCGATGCCGGATGACTTATCGGCAAGCTGAATATCCGCCAGAATAAGGTCCGGCGGCGTTTCGCGGGCCAGTGCTATCGCTTCGGTGCGGGTGCGCGCGATCCCGGTCACGGTATGGCCCATCTCTGTCACGATGGCCTGAAGGTCCATCGCGATAATCGGCTCGTCCTCGATGATCATGACACGGCCGGAAATGGACGCCTGCATCTCGGATTGCGCGATATCGAGCAATTCTGCGGCCTCGGCGGGGGAAACCTGCATGATCTCGCCCAACTCACCCGTGGTGAAGCCCTCGATGGATGCCAACAGCAACGCCTCGCGGGTGTTTGCTGTCAGATGCGCCATATGGTGCTGCGCGCGCGCCGACAACTCGTCATCAGCATTGCCCAGTGGCGCTCCTGCGCTTGACCAGACGACATGGAAGGTCCGAAACAACGCCACCTTGGGAGACGACATTTGAGACAGGATACTGCTATCGGTCAGGATCGCTTCGAGTGTGGCGGCTGCGAAGCTGTCACCGGTTTGTTGGCTACCCGTCAGGGCACGCGCGTAGCGGCGAAGGTAGGGCAGGCTTGCCCCGACCGTTTCGGCAAGGTCGGCTGTCGTGTCGGATGACATGTTTTTCCCTCTGTCGATTTATTTGGAACCAAACTCCTGTTGAAGCGTTTGGTTCCGTCTGAAATATACGGAAAGTGGTGGGTCGCAGGCATGGGGTTCGAGATGACGCAAGAAAAGCAAACGGGCGTGCGGATTGATCCCGCATTAAAAAAGCAGATCGATGAAAACCTCAAGCGGGTTTACCAGGATGTGCTTCAAGAAGACGTGCCCGACAGGTTCAAGGATCTTCTCGAGCGCTTGCGCGCTCAAGAGAGTGAAAAATGAAAAAAAAGCACGAATCCGTCCCCACACATCATAGCGACCCAAAAGACGCACTGCCCGACCATCTCCCTGCCCTGCGCGCCTTTGCTATCAGCCTTACCGGCAATGTCGCCCTTGCGGACGACATGGTTCAGGACACTGTTGTCAAAGCCTGGACCCATATCGACAGCTTCCAGCCCGGCACGAACATGCGTGCCTGGTTGTTTACGATCTTGCGCAACACATTCTACTCGCACACGCGCAAGCGACGCCGCGAACTGCCGGACCCTGACGGTGTGCATGCGGCAAGCCTGTATGAAAAACCTGCCCACGACAGCAAACTCGCCATGACCGACTTCCGCGCGGCATTCGCCAAACTATCGCCGGAGCATCGCGAGATCCTGCTGCTGGTGGGTGCGTCCGGTTTCTCGACGCAAGAGGCGGCTTCGATGATCGGCATCGCCGAAGGTACAGTCAAAAGCCGCGCCAGCCGCGCCCGCTCGCGGCTCAGCGCCCTGTTGGGCATGGCCGACGGCGAGCATATGCTGGACGGTCTGGACGGATCAACCGCTGCCGTCATGTCGAAGTCTGGAACGCAGGCAGCATGAGGCGACGTTTCCGTAAACTTTTGCGCGCGCCCGACCGCTTGGGCGTGCGTCTGGCACTATTGCTGTCTGTTGCCCTTCTGCCTGTCGGTTTGATTGCCGTCCTGCAATCCGGCAGCCTGTTGCGCGAGGCCGAAGCACGCTCCGAGGCGGCCCTTATGGGTGAAACGCTGATGATCGTGCAATCCGAACTGCGGGTTCTGCAAAGGGCGCAAGGGATGTCGGCTGCTGTCGCCGAACATCTGGCCCGCCGCGTGCGCGATGGCGAGGCAACGGCACAGGGTGCCGGAACGTCGCCCGATCTGACGAACCTGTCCGACGTCTGCAATCGCGGCGTGCGCATGGTGAACACACAGCTCTCGGAGAAAGCCAGTCTGGCTGTTGTCGCGTCCAACGGACAACTCGTCTGCGCCTCCACCGAAGCGCGCGACAATCTTGCGACATCGGATCTTTTGCAGAACCTGATGGAAACCACAGACCCCTCGGTCCATCTGGACAGTGCAGGTGTGTTTGCATCGGGCTCCGCCATTCTGGTGACCCATCCGGTTCAACTGCAGCAAAACGGCGGCACCGACACCACAACGCTTGGCGTGGTGACGATTGTGCTGCCGCATACCGCGCTGGAGGAAATGAATCAGGCCTCTCTGGATCGCATGCCCTTTGCCTTGTCGGGCAGTCAGGGTGCCGCCATCCTGACGTTCAACTCGCAAGGCGAGGTTCTGACCTCTTCGCTGGGCATGGACGGTGCGCCCTTCCTGTTGCCGCGCCACCGTGCGCTGACTGCGTTGACGGGTGGTCAGGTGGTGGCGTTTACCGCTGAATCCGCACTGGGGACGGACCGTGTCTATTCGGTTGTGCCGCTCATCGATGATACGCTTTACGCATTGGGAACATGGCCCAGCCAAGGCAACAGGATCGGCGCGCTGGACGCGTTGCCTGCGGCCATTTTTCCGGCATTGATGTGGGGCGCAAGCCTTTTGGTCGCATGGCTGGCCGCTGGCCAGATGGTGACGCGCCATATCTACAGGCTGCGCGGCGCAATCGGCGCCTTTGCCGGAGGGGACCGCGCCGTACGCCAGATCAACGTCACAGGTGCGCCGCTGGAATTGCGCGAACTGTCGGAGTCCTTTGTGCGGATGACGGACACGATCCTGCGCGACGAGGCCGAGCTGGAGAATGTCATCCATCAGAAAGAGGTGCTTTTGCGAGAGGTGCACCACCGTGTGAAGAACAATCTGCAGCTCATCGCCTCTGTCCTGAATATGCAATTGCGTCAGGCCCGTAGCCCCGAGGCGAAGGTTCTGATGACGGGCGTGCGCGACCGTGTCATGAGTCTGGCGACCATCCACCAAGGCCTTTACCAGACCAGCGGGCTGATCGATATCAGCGCCGATGAACTGCTGTCCGACATTCTGCGGCAGTTGACCAAAATGGCCACCGGTCCGGGGCGGCGGCTGACGATCGAGGAAGAATACGATCCGATCCGTCTGACACCCGATCAGGCGGTGCCCTTGTCACTGTTCCTTACCGAGGCTCTGACAAATGCGATCAAATATGCCGGGCATGATGGCAACAATCCGCCCCTTCTGTCTGTTAGCCTCAAGCGGATGGAGGATAACACCGCCCTGCTCTGCGTGGTTAACAGCATCGGTTCAAAACGGGTTGATGACAGCGCCCAGATTGCAGGCGGCACCGGACTGGGGCTGCAACTGCTGGACTCTTTCGCCCAGCAGATCGGCGGGCAATTGTCACGCGACCAGATAGACGGAAAATTCGCCCTCGCACTAGGTTTCAAGCTGACAGCGCTGACCGAAGCCGAGGCCCGGAATGCCACGAGCGATATAGACGATGAAGATCTTGCGCAAACCTGTCTGGAAGATGACGATTAAACTACCTCAAGCAGAGATCGTCAGAGCAATCCTGCCGCCCTGCCAAGGCTGGCTTGTGCAAAACAGGATCACTCCGCGCAAAAGACATATATAGTTTACTCTGCATATCGCTTTTCCGAAAAACTCGCCTTAACGTAGCTTCAATTCGGCCAGTGTTGTTTTCTGTTCCGGATCAATGCCAGTCACCTCGGATCAGGACCGTCCAGATGCGCGACACTCCCGAACCGACCACAAGCTATTTTGCCGACGTATGGCGCACGATCCTGCGCCCTACCAACCTTGTCGTGATGCTGGCAACGGTGGTGGTGGCGGGGCTTTGGCTGGCGGCGGAATCGCGCAACAAGATGTTCCATGCCCAACAGATGCGGACCGCGGTGCTACAGGACCTGACCATTGTCAGGACTCAGCTTGAAGGTGAAATCAACGCGAATATCCAGTTGATACGCGGGCTTATCGCCACGCTGATCACCGAACCCGATATGGATCAGGCGCGTTTCTCCAGCATCGCTGAAGGCTTGATGGGCGGTTACACTGAGATCGAGAATGTTGCCGCCGCGCCCGATATGGTGATCCGGATGAACTACCCGGTCGAGGGTAACGAGGCGGCGATCAGTCTGGACTACCTTGCCAATGAGGTCCAGCGCGAGGCGGCGCTCCGCGCCCGTGACAGCGGCGCGCTTGTGCTGGCTGGCCCCGTCAATCTGGTGCAGGGCGGCACCGGATTTATCGGCAGGTTCCCCGTGTTCATTCCGGAAGTTGACGGAAGAACACGGTTCTGGGGGCTGGTCTCGGCTGTCATCGACGAGATGACGCTCTACCGCAAAGCAGGCCTGCTGGACGAGGATCTGTCGATTGAAATCGCGCTTTCGGGGCGCGACGGTGGCGGCGCGGCGGCTGACGTTTTCTACGGCGATCCTGCGATTCTGGCGAATTCTCCCGTCACGATGCAGGTGCTTTTGCCGACAGGACGCTGGCAGATTTCGGCCATCCCCGCAGGGGGGTGGGACAGAACCCCGCCGACCACCCCCATCCTGCGTGCTGTCATGCTACTGGCAGGGTTTCTGCTATTGTTGCCCAGCGTGCTGATGGGGCGACTTATCGAGGAACGGCAACGCAATATCGCGCAGTTGCAGGCCTCCAACAGCGCCCTCAGCACCCGTATGCACGAACTGGAACAGGCCCGCATTTCCCAGCAAAGGACCGAACGCAAACTGCGTGAATCCCTTGAGGCACAGGAGCAGATCAACACCCGTTTCGTGGATGTCTCGGCGATCAGCGGCTCGTGGGTGTGGGAGCAGGACGCAAATCTGACCCTGACCTATCTGTCCGAAGGTTTCGAAGCCGTGACGGGCTATGGACGCGACATGGTCGTCGGAATGAGCCACAGGGCGTTCCATTCATCCTTTTCGGCGCGGACAGGTGGCATGGACTGGGCGTGGCTGGACAGCAAGATCAGTGCCAGAGAACCGTTCCACGATGTGGCGTTCGACTTTCACAGCCGTGATGGCCGTGACCTGCGGCTGATCATCAGCGGCACACCGATTTTTGACAGGAACGGGAATTTTACCGGCTACAGGGGTGTGGGCACGAATGTCACCAAGATCCACGCCGCGACTGTCGCCGCCGAAGAGGCAAACCGTGTCAAATCCATGTTCCTTGCGAATATGAGCCATGAAATCCGCACGCCGATGAACGGAATTCTGGGCATGGCCGAGGTGATGGAAGGCTCGCTGACGGATCCGTCCCACAAGCAGATGATCGGAGTAATCCGGAACAGCGGCGAAACCCTGTTGGCAATTCTGAACGACATTCTGGACCTGTCGAAGATCGAGGCGAACAAGCTCGATATCGAGGTGATCCCCTTCCGGCTGGACGAGGTGGCGCAAAAGATCGAACAGCTTCACGGCCCGAAAGCGCGCGAGAAAGGTTTGCGGCTGGCTGTCTTCACCGACAATCGCGCGCGTCTGCAACGGATGGGCGATCCGCATCGGATCACCCAGATCCTGCATAATCTGGTCGGTAATGCGATCAAGTTCACGGATCAGGGAACGGTCACCGTGTGGATCAACGTGCTGGAAGGGGATGACATACAGATTGAGGTGGTCGACACAGGGATCGGCATGACGCAGGATCAACAGGCCCGAATCTTCGAGGAATTCGTTCAGGCCGACGGCACGATGACCCGCCGTTTTGGCGGAACAGGCCTTGGCATGTCGATCGTGCGCCGGTTGGTGGATATCATGAAGGGTCAGGTCGATATTACCTCGGAAGAGGGACGCGGCACCACTTTCCGCGTCACGATTCCGCTGCCCGAGGCGGCACGGCAGACGCGCGTGTCCCCACTGCCCCAGCAGGCAAGCAACTCGCCTCACGCCATTGATCTGACGGGTTATCACTTCCTTGTGGCGGATGATAACGAGGTCAATCTCGATGTGCTTTCCGCCATGCTGGAAGAGACGGGTGCAACGCTGACACTGGTACAGAACGGACAGCAGGCGCTTGATGCGTTCCGGCAATCGCGCTTTGACATGATCATGCTCGACATCTCGATGCCTGTTATGGACGGACAAACCGCTCTGCGTCAGATGATCGCACACACCGAGGCCGAAAGGCGTGGGATGCCGCCCACAATCGCCTTTACGGCCAATCTGATGCCATATCAGATAGCGGAATATCTCGGAATGGGGTTTGTGGATGTTCTGTCCAAACCTTTGAAGCGGCAAGTTTTGCTTGGACAGATCAATGAACATCTCGTGCGCCGCCGGGATCCGTAGCGTTGAGGTTGTTTTGAGGTTCATCCGCTTTCGCGCCGATGCGGGTTAGGGTTCGGTGGGTCTTAACCACCCTTCCCTCAATCTGTGATTGTGGAATCGTCCCCTGTACATTTTATTAGAGCCATTATAAATGCACCTATAAAGTCTCTGGATCTGCAAAGGATGACATCCCTTTGCCCCATAGTCAGATCTACGAGAAACGATTTTGGGATACGGGGCAGCGCGATGGGAAAATCACACTCTTTGGAGGCATTGGAACTTGTGGGCGATGGCCCGCATCTTCGCCTCAACAGTATCACGCAGCTTGCGGCGAACGTCCTGAATGCCCCCATTTCGTTGGCGACGGTGATGCAACCCCATCTGAACCGGCAGTTTTTCACCGCCAGCACCGGCTTGCCTGACGATCTGGCCAGCCAGCGCGGAACGCCGCTGGATGTCTCGATCTGCCGCCACGTTCAATCGGGCAACAAGCTGCTGGCGATTACCGATCTGCTGAATGACCCGCGCACGGCGGACAATCCTCTGGTGCTGAAACATGGGCTGCGCTCCTATATCGGTGCACCGATTCACGCCACCTCCGGCCATTCTGTCGGCGCGCTATGCTGCATCAAAACCGAAGAATACGATTGGACAGACGATCAACGCGAGATCCTGCAACAACTGGCTGCATGTGTGGATGATCTGATCCAGCTCAGCGCCTTGCGGATCGAAGAACAGAAGGCGAATCGTAAGCTACACGCCATTGCGCGGGCAAGGTCCGGTTTCATCGCCCATATCAGCCATGAGTTGCGGACGCCCCTGACCGGGATGATCGGCTCGATCCGGTTGCTGGACCGGCTGGACCTCGACAGTCGTGCAGGCGAGTTGGTGCGTCTGCTCAACCGTTCCTCGATGCGGCTGCTCGACATCATGAACGACACAGCCGATCTGGCCAAAATAGATTCCGGTGCGTTCCATATCGCGCAGGAGGAGTGCAATCTCGAAATGCTCGCAGCGGATATCGTCGCGCTGCACAAACCCGAGGCCGAACGCAAAGCGATAACCGTGGGCTGGACAAGTTCGCTTTGCGCAAAAAGCTACACGGTAGATCGCAAGGCACTGGTGTCGGTTCTCGACAACCTGTTTGCCAATGCGGTCAAATTCACCGCCGAGGGTTCGGCGGAAATACGGCTGTCGCACGACGAATACGAGAATGTCGTCATTCAGGTCATGGACACTGGCATCGGGATTCCACCCCTGCAACAAACCCGCCTGTTCGACGAGTTCGAACATGCCGGCTCGCGCGTTGCGCGGAAATACGGCGGGACCGGCCTCGGCATGGCCATGGTCCGGCGACTGGTGGAACTGATGGACGGTGATATCGACCTGCACAGCCAGCCCGACCACGGCACAACCATCGTCATCAGCTTGCCCCTGCAACCTGTGCATCACCTCGCGCCCTGCACCTCCTGATCCGCGTTGCGCTGCTGCGGCCACGCAGGGTCAGAAGGCGCGGCTTTTCCAATCATCGCGCAACTGGCGCAGATCGATCCGGAACCGCTCCAGCATCATGATCTCGATCTGTCGCTCGGTCAGCTTGATTACATCCTTGATCTTGACCGTCTGGTCCACACCGCTGGTATTGAAACGGTGCACCGAGCGCAGATACATCACCTCGTCAGGCAGGGAGATATACAGGTTCTTTTGCCACATCCGGTAGTGGCGGAACTTTATCGCGGTTTTAGAGGAGGTGGGGTTCAAAAAGATCACCTGCCCGCAGGACAGATGCGCCAGTATAAGCCGTTTGGCCTGAACATCCTCCTCAGAGAAATAGACGAACGCGCCGGATGGAAAATCGACGCCAGCAACACCGCTCTGCACAATCGGGCCTTTGAAATCGACACCGGCCTGTCGCGCTTTGCTGACGAAATTGACAGCGATTGCATCATCATCGTCCAGACGGAACTCTCCGACAAGATCTGCATCCGCGCGCCTCATGGATTGGAATATGCGGTTGCACAAATCTTTGGGGTCCTGACCCTCCGGCTCCACAACAATGCGGATACTGTCGATATCGCGCGTCACGTCGAACAGCGCATCGCGTATTGCTGCCGGCATCTGCTCGCCCTCCAGAACGGATATTTGGTAATCGGTATCAGTCTGATGCCTCAGAGGCGGCAGAAAAATATTGCTGAAGATGAACAGCCTCTCCCGCAAGCGAGCCTCGTCATAAAGTTGCTCTTTCAGCGCCGCCATCGACGGCTGCGCACCACCGAAAGACCCCAAGGCGAACGGATAGGAGAAACGGCATAGGCCGTTGATATCTATCTTGAAATCTTCCACCACTCACCCGAACAAGACATTGCGTAACACCGGCACCAGACCACGCACAGGCAAAGCCGGACGCCAACGGCAAGGATGGGACATTCCGGCAAGGCCCGCAAGGGTCTGGTCTTCAGGCAAAATCCTTTGCTGTGAAGATCGCACGGCTCTGGTCACACTGGTAATGGCGGGCAAGTTCGGGGACATCCAATGCCAGGTCGCACAGGCTGTCCAGCACGTAATCCACCTTTTGCGCCTCCATCAGGACGGACAGGTTTAGCCGCGTAAAGCCCGGTTTCGCGGTTTCCTCCCCCGTCAGGACAGCATGGCGCAATCTCTCCGAATCCGCCACTCCGATCTGAAGAAGATCATGCACATAAGGCCCCGCGCAGGCACAGCCGCCACGGGCCTGAATACCGTAGCGATCGCTCAGCAGACGGGTGACGAGTTGCTGGTGGACGTACCCGCCTCTCCCGTCACGCAACCGGAACGACAGGATCGGCAAACGATCCGGCAAGGCTGGCCCCAGCAACACAATCCGTGGATGGTGGCGCAAACGCGCCTCGGCTCGCGCCATAACCGTACGGTGATGTGCGGCATGATCGGCCGCACCAATGGCTTCCTTGACAAGAAAGGCCAGCGCGGCGCGGATATCGCCGATCACATTCGGCGTTCCCGCCTCTTCCCGCGCCTCAAGACTGGCGCTGTAGTCATGCCGCCTTGGCGAGACAAAACGCACGGTGCCGCCGCCGGGCCATGTGGGCGTCTGACGCTGCACGGCATCACGGCGCAGGATCATCACACCGGATGCCGCAGGCCCGCCGACGAACTTGTGGGGCGAAACCACGATAGCGTCAATCTCGGCATCCGGCGAAGGGGTCATGGTCATCGGCAGATAGGGGCCGCCGCCCGCATAATCCCAGATCATCGCAGCACCCGCCGCTTTGACCTGACGGGTGACCTGCGCCACATCCGCGGTGATCCCCGTGATATTCGACGCCGCCGAGAAGGCGCAGATCACGCGTCCGGGCGCGTCCCGAAGTGCTGCTTCCAGCGCCACGCGATCAGGCCCGCCCTGCGACGCCTCCGGCAGGGTGACGATCTCGGCACCGCTTTCACGCCAAGGCAGGATGTTGGAGTGATGCTCGTAAGGCCCGAGGATGACGCGCACGGGCGCTGCCGCATCATCCGCTCCCAGCAGAGCAACCAGACGGTTGATACCCGCCGTAGCCCCTGCCCCGCAAAAGATCACCGCATGCTCCGGCCCCGCGCCACAAAGACGCGCAATAGTCGCGCGCGCCTCGGACCGCAGGCGCGTCATCGCCGCGCCGCAAAAAGAGGCCTCGGTGTGGCTGTTGGCATAGCGCGGCAAGACGGTCTCCAGAATGAACCGCTCCACCTGCATCAAGGCGCGTCCCGACGCTGTGTAATCGGCATAGACCAGCGGTCTTGGCCCGAACGGCCCCTCGATCTGCATCCCCTCACCGATCAGCCCAGCCCGCAAATCCGCCAGCCTGTCCGGAGTAAGAAGCGCGGCGTAAAAACCGTCAAGTTGCCCTGTCGTGCTATCTGCCAGATCGCGCATGGTCCCTCCTGCTACAGCTGCAGCAGATTTAACCCGTGCTTTGGCAAGTTTTTCCCCAATTCTTTGAGCTTGAACCTAATTTTTTGTGTCATATGATCGATTATATGGAAAATATTGATGATTTTGACCTCAAGATTTTGACAGCGCTTCAGCGTGAGGCCACGTTGTCCCAGCGCGAGTTGGCGGACCGTGTGGGTTTGTCGCAGAATGCCTGCTGGCGGCGGCTGCAGCGGCTGCGTGCCTCAGGTCTTATCCGCGACAGCCGCGTTACGGTGGACCTGTCGCGCCTCGGGATGGATCTGACGGTCTTTGTGATGATCCGCACCAGCCATCATTCCAAGGACTGGTCCGAGACCTTCACCCGCCATGTTACGAACCTGCCGGAGGTGATCGATTTCTACCGGATCGGTGGCGACTGGGATTACATGCTCAAGGTCGTCACCCGTGGAATGCGCGGCTATGACCAGTTCTATCAAAGGCTGATCACGGGGTTCGATTTCACAACGGTGACCGGCCTTTTCTCGATGGAAAGTATCCTCGAGAACCGCCCCCGTGATCTGCACGTCTGAACGGCTGAAAAGCCGCAACCGAGGCAGAGCCTTGCGTCCGCTGCTTCTTCTTGCACCAAATATCCTCGGGGGAATGGCCCCGAATGGGCCATGGGGGCAGACAGCCCCCTCGCCCCTCACAATGGCTACAAACGCAAAAGGTTAGCCCAGCGCATAACCCGCGCCGCGCACGGTGCGCAGCGGGTCGGTGCCACCATCTTTTGTCAGCGCCTTGCGCAGCCGTCCGATATGCACATCAACGGTCCGGGTATCGACATAGATGTCGCGCCCCCACACCCTGTCCAAAAGCTGTTCCCGGCTCCAGACGCGGCCCGGTTTCTCCATGAAGGTCGAGAGCAGACGAAACTCGGTCGGGCCAAGTTTCAGCGGATTGTCCGCCCGCGTCACACGGTGGGTTTCACTGTCCA
Organism: Rhodobacterales bacterium; assembly: GCA_047921295.1. Classification (GTDB taxonomy): domain Bacteria; phylum Pseudomonadota; class Alphaproteobacteria; order Rhodobacterales; family Rhodobacteraceae; genus Seohaeicola. The sequence goes on along the minus strand of JBLRWK010000004.1, from coordinate 6,630 downwards.
GTACGATATCCTCGTATTCCAACCGTCCGCCGACGGTGGAGGGTCTTGTCCTACGCAATTGCGCGCGCACGCGGGCCATCAGTTCGGCAATGGAATAGGGTTTGATCACGTAATCATCCGCCCCTGTTTCCAGACCGCGCACCTTGTCCACCTCCTCGGAGCGGGCCGAGAGCATGATGACCGGCACCGCTCGCGTCTCGGCGCGCATCTTGAGCTGGCGGCACACCTCGATACCCGACACATTGGGCAGCATCCAGTCCAGCACGATCAGGTCGGGTGCCTCTTCGGCCACAAGCAGCAAGGCTTCCTCGCCGTTCTCCGCGCAGCTGACGCGGAACCCCTCCGCTTGCAGGTTATAGGCCAGAACCTCGCGTTGCGCGGGTTCGTCTTCGACGATCAGGACGGTGGGTTGATCTGCGGCCATGGTGTCAGGCTTTCTCGTCAGCGATGGTAAAGGACACGTTGTCACCCTTGGGGCGCTGATCCTCGGGCATCTGGCCGGTCACGAGATAGACGACCTGTTCGGCGATGGAGGTGACGTGATCGCCCATCCGCTCGGTGTTCTTGGCGATGAAATGCAGATGCATGCAGGCGGTGATGTTGCGGGGGTCTTCCATCATGAAGGTCAGGAACTCGCGGAACAGCGCGTTGTACATCTGGTCCACATCGCGGTCGCGCTGGATCACATCCATCGCCAGTTCCGCGTCACGGTGGATATAGGCATCCAGCGCATCCTTGAGCATCATCTGCACCTCGCGCGCCATGCGGCGCAGCGCGGTATGGCTGCCTTCGATCGGGCTCATCTGCACCAGCACCGAGGTGCGCTTGGCCATGTTCTTGGCATAGTCGCCGATCCGCTCCAGATTGGCGCTGATCTTCATGACCGACAGGACCACGCGCAGGTCGATGGCTGTCGGCGCACGCAGGGCGAGCACGCGCGCGGCGGTTTCATTGATCAGCACTTCCAGATCGTCAATGGCACGGTCGCTGGCGCGCACCTTTTCGGCCAGTTCCTCGTCCCGGTCGGCCAGAGATTGTGCGGCATCCAGAATGGCGGCCTCCACCAGTCCGCCCATCTTGATGATCTGGCCCTGAATACCCTCAAGGTCACGGTCAAAGGCCGAAGCGATGTGTTGCGTATTGTCAGCCATGGGTTCTGCTTCCTGTGTGTCTGGAACGCTCCACCTCCCCTTGCGGGACGTGGACGCTGGATCAGCCGATCCGGCCGGTGATGTAGCTTTCTGTACGCGGATCGGTCGGGTTGGTGAAAATCGTGCTCGTATCGCCGTATTCCACGAGATTGCCGAGATGGAAAAAAGCGGTTTTCTGGCTGACCCTTGCGGCTTGCTGCATGGAATGGGTCACGATGACGACGGAGAAGCTGGCGCGCAACTCGTCGATCAGTTCCTCGACCTGTGCGGTTGCGATCGGGTCCAGCGCGGAGCACGGCTCGTCCATCAACAGAACTTCCGGCGAGGTCGCAATCGCGCGCGCGATGCACAAACGCTGCTGCTGTCCGCCGGAAAGGCCCGTGCCTGCCTCTTGCAGCCGGTCCTTCACCTCGTTCCACAAGGCCGCCTTACGCAGACTTTCCTCGACCACCTGATCGAGTTCCGCCTTGGAGCGCGTCAGCCCGTGGATCTTCGGCCCGTAGGCAACATTGTCATAGATCGACTTGGGAAACGGGTTCGGCTTCTGGAACACCATGCCGACCTTGGCCCGCAATTGCACCGGATCGACACGCTTGTCGTAGATATTCTCGCCGTCCAGCAGGATTTCGCCCTGCACGCGCGCGCTGGCCACGGTATCGTTCATCCGGTTGAAGCAGCGCAGAAAGGTGGATTTGCCGCAACCGGACGGGCCGATAAAGGCTGTCACTGTCTTGTCGAGAATATCGACATCCACATTCTGCAGGGCCTGCTTTTCCCCGTAAAAGACCTGCACGCCGCGTGCGGTGATTTTCATTGTATTCTGTGTCACGACTGTCCCCGGGTTTGGCGCGTCAAACATATCTGATGTCCTGTTGCATAGTTACCACCGCCGTTCGAACCGGCGACGCAGAATGATCGCGACAATGTTCATCACGACGAGGAATGCCAGCAGGACGATGATCGCCCCTGCCGAGCGCTCGATAAAGGCGGGGTCCGAACGCGATGCCCATGAATAGACCTGCACGGGCAGCGCTGTTGCCGGATCAAGAACGCCGCCATCCAACGGACCTGACGGGTAGTTCGCGACAAAGGCCACCATGCCGATCAGGAGCAAGGGCGCTGTTTCACCCAAGGCGGCAGCCAGTCCGAGGATGGTGCCCGTCAGGATGCCGGGCGCGGCCAGCGGCAACACGTGGTGAAACACTGTCTGCATCTTCGAGGCGCCGACGCCCAGAGCCGCGTCGCGGATCGAGGGCGGAACCGCGCGGATTGCCGCGCGGGTGGCGATGATGATCGTGGGCAGTGTCATCAGCGTCAGCACCAGCGCCCCGACCATCGGGCTGGATTGCGGTAGTTTCGCGAAGTTGATGAAGATCGCGAGGCCGAGAATACCGTAGACGATGGACGGCACCGCCGCGAGATTGGAGATGTTCACCTCGATCAGGTCCGTCCAGCGGTTTTTAGGCGCGAATTCCTCAAGGTAGATAGAGGCAGCCACGCCCAAGGGCAGCACCATGAGCGCCACAAGCACCATCATATAGGCCGAGCCGATCAGCGCCACGCCAAGGCCAGCCGCTTCGGGGCGCTGGTCGGACGCGTCCGGATTGGTCAGAAAAGTCCAGTTGAACTGGGACGACAGGATGCCTTCGTCCACCAGCCGGTCCGCCAGATCAAGTTGGGCCACCGAGATATTCGTGTCGCGCTCTGCGGATTCGCGGGTGACGCGCCCTTTGAGAAAGCCGTCGATCCGTCCGGTTGCAAAGCCGTCGAAGCGGATCGTCTGTCCGATCAGTTCGGGGTTGTCGAGCACCATCTGACGCAGCCTTGCGGGTGTGTTGCGCGAGATAAACGCTCCGATTTCGGCATCAGAGACACCTTCGGTGGAAATCCCGCGCTCGGCCAGATAGGTGACCAGATCCTGATTGAGCAGATTGGTATAGCCGATCGTGGTGACGCGCATCATCTCGGCGCGGTCGCGGTTGCCCTGCGGGTCAAGGCGTTCCTCTTCCAGCGTCACCGGAAAGGTAAAGGTCGCTTGCGTGAAGGCGGACAGACCATCGCTGAAAATGGTCCAGAGCATGATCGCCAGCACCGACAGGCTGACCGAAATGGCGGCAATCCCGTAGAGCTTGAACCGTTTTTCGGCAGCATTGCGTTTCTTCACCCGTGAAGATTGCTCCAGCAGCGAAGACATCTGACGCGGCGGGTTGCCAGCGGGAATATTGGCTGAGGCAAGATCGGTCATTCATACTGCTCCCGGTATTTCCGCACGACCCAAAGGGCAAAGACGTTCAGGCAAAGGGTGATCACAAACAGGCTCATGCCGAGGGCGAAAGCCACCAGCGTTTCGGGCGAGTTGAACTCGGTATCACCCGTCAACTGGCTGACGATCTTGACGGTGATGGTCGTCATTGCCTGAAACGGGTTCAGGTCCATCCGTGCGGCGGCACCTGCGCCCATCACCACGATCATGGTCTCGCCGATGGCGCGGCTGGCGGCCAGCAGGATCGCGCCGACCACACCGGGCAAGGCCGCAGGAAGGATGACCTGCCGCACGGTTTCTGATTTGGTCGCGCCAAGCCCGTAAGAGCCATCCCGCAGCGATTGCGGCACCGCGTTGATGATGTCATCGGCAAGCGATGAGATGAAGGGGATGTTCAGCACCCCGATCACCAGCCCCGCTGTCATCACCGACGACCCGGATGTGCCAAGCCCCATGGGCTGGGCGATCCAGTCGCGCAGGAAAGGCCCGACTGTGACAAGCGCGAACAGACCGAACACAACCGTCGGAATACCGGCGATAATCTCGATCAGCGGCTTCACAACCGACCGCACACGCGGGCTGGCGTATTCCGCAAGGTAGATTGCGGTAAACAGCCCTGTGGGCACCGCCACGATCATCGCGACCAGACTGATATACAGTGTCCCCCAGAGTAGCGGCAGCAGGCCCAGTTGGCTGTTACCCTGAAAGTTCGGCTGCCATGTCATGCCGAAGACGAAATCCCAGAACGGATACATGGTCGAGAACCGGATCGTCTCGGACAACATCGAGGCAACAATTCCGATTGTGGTCAGGATCGCGATGGTCGAGGCCAGCATCAGCACCCCCAACACCACAAGCTCGACGCGGTTGCGGGCCCGGAAATCACCTGTTGTGATCCGCAGGGCATAGATCAGCCCCGCTATGGAAACCAGCACCACAAGGATACTGCGCAGCAACCCTCCGGTGCCAGCCAAAGCGCGGTAGGATTGAGCGGCGTCCAACACCTGCGGCGTGACATCAGCCCCCAGAGCCACACCGACACCCGCCAGAACCTCGCGGATCGACGATTCGCCACCAGTGCGGATGTCAATCGCCTCGTCCCCGCTCAGCGCGCCGCGCGACACGGCCACGTCCAGCCCTTCGGCGACGCGGCGCACATCGGCCATAATCAGAATACGCTGGGTGTTGTTCTCAAATTGCGCGGACGGGAAGAACCCTGCCAGCCGTTGCTCGATCACCATAGGCTGTACGACCAACCAAACGACCATCACTGCCAAGGCAGGCAAGGCCGCCATGATCGCCCCGTGCCAACCGTAGTAGTTCGGCAATGAATGAAGGTTCCGCGCGTTGCCCTGAACCGAAACAAGGGCACGACGGCGCCCGAGAACGTATCCTGCAATGGCAAGCACGCCTACAACGGTCAGAAGGAGAAATAGCGACATTGGAGTTCCCGACAAACTATTCTCAGGGAAGGCAAGCCCCCGGCATTAAAACCGGAGGCCTGACGATCATTGCACTCAGTTCAGCGCACCCATGGGCGTGCGGTTGGCGACCATTTCCTGAGTGGTGGCCAGTGCGGGGTCAGAGACCAGACCATACTGGGCCAAGGGACCATCGGGGCCGGCCATATCATCGGACACGAAGAACTCGATATATTCCTGCAGGCCGGGGATCACGTCCAGATGGGCTGTCTTGACGTAGAAGAACAGCGGACGCGAGACGGGGTATTCACCTTCGGCGATCGACTCGGTCGTTGGGATAACGCCACCCATGGTGCCGACGCGCAGCTTGTCGGTGTTGTTCTGGTAGAAGGACAGGCCGAACACGCCGATTGCCTTGCGGTCATTTTCCAGACGCTGCAGCGTCTCTGTATAGTCGCCGTCGATGTCGACGTTGCGGCCATCGGTGCGCAGCGTTGTGCAGGCGCTGTTGGCGGCGCGGGTTTTCGCGCGGTCATCTTCGCCCTCGGCCACAGCAAGGAACAGATCGAATGCGCCGGTTTCCTTGCAGCCATCGATGATCACACGCTCGTCGAATACTTCGCGTGTGCCGTGCTTTGTGCCGGGCGACAGAACAAGAATGTCCTGCGCAGGCATGTCGCTGTTGAAATCGGACCACTGGGTGTAGGGGTTGGGCGCAAGCGCACCGTCTACCACGACCTGACCGGCCAAAGCATTGTAGATGTCAGCGGGCGTGAAGGCGAATTCGGGACCGTTCACGTCCGACGCAAAAACGATTCCGTCATAGCCGAACCGGACTTCCATCACATCCGTGACACCATTGGCGGCGCAGGTATCCAGATCGCGCTGCGTGATGCGCGAGGAGGAATTCGCGATATCAACGGTGTTGGTGCCGACGCCTTCGCACATTTTCGCGCGTCCGGCGCCCGAACCACCACCTTCGACAACAGGCGTGGGAAAATCGAAATTCTCGCCAAAGGCTTCGGCAACGATGGTCGAGTAAGGCAGAACAGTGGACGAGCCCGTGATCTGGACGTTGTCGCGGGCTGCGGCAGTCGTGGCCGAAGCGGCTGCTGCGACAAACGCAGTCACGGCGAGTTTGGCGAATGACATAGAAGTTCTCCTGTTGCGGTTGGCAGACCACCATCCGGCAGCCTCTGCCACCCAGGTACCGGCGGGTTGAAACGCTTCTATGAATGTTTTGTAAAGGTTTTGTGACAGTTCGCGGCACGGGTGGAAAAGACTGCCGCAGCCGGTAGGGACGGAACGATCCTGTCCTGATGGCAAGGCGCGCATCTGGCACAACACCGTCAGCCGGTTACCCGATCACTGAACGGCGCGGGCCGTCGCGTTTGGCCCGCAGATGCGGGGGAATTTATGCTTTCAGAACTTCGGGTGCAGGGACTTGCGCTTTAGCGCATCAGCACGACCGGCACTTTGCACGAACGGACCATCTCGGTTGTGGTCGAGCCGATCACGAGGGTGCGAATGCGCGAATGGCCGTATGCACCCATCACCAGCATGTCGAACGAGGCTTCATCCACCAACTTGCTCAAGGCCGTTTCCGGCTGACCGGGCAGGATGGAGCTATCCGCTTCGATCCCAGCCGCTTTCAACAGCGCCTTCGCATCCTCCAGCCCTTTCTTGACCTCGGCCGTTGCGTTGCCCACGGTCACAACATGCACGGACAGCCCCTGAAAGAGCGGGGTGCGGGCGATGTGATCCACGGCTTTCATCGCCGATGTGCCGCCATCAT
>JBLRWK010000003.1:0-107724 GCA_047921295.1 Rhodobacterales bacterium | reverse complement strand
TTCCTTCATCACACGTGCTTTTTCTTCGACAGTAATCGACATCGGGGTCTCCTTTGTATGAAAGGTGAAGGGCGCAAGCCGGGATGTCGTCCAGCAAGGTCCATGGAGTATCTGACCGGGACTCCGGTTAAAGATCACGCGCGTATAGGGGAAATTGCCCGGTTTGGAAAGGGGAAACCGCGGAACGGGAAACCCTAGGCAGGCGGGCGACTGTCCGGCGGGTCAGTTGCTGCGTGGCCAATGATCCGTCAGAGGTGGAACTCCGATGCACCAATCACGGCAACATCCGCGAGAGTAAGAGCACCTGCCCCCGCGAAGGAGGCCAGATGCACGCCGTCCAGATACAGCTCTGTCTGGCCGGTCCCGTCTACGGTGGCGCGCAATTCGATCTGCGGGTCGCTTTCCACTGTATCGTTGTAGACAACGAGCATCTTGTCCTCCGCCGGATCGAAATCCATGACCTGAGCGGGGCTGGTGATCCAGTGACCCAAAGTGAACAGATCCGCCCCGCGTCCGCCGCTGACAATGTCATTGCTGCTGGCGACAATTGTATCATCGCCGTCGCCGCCGTTGAGATAATTGATGTCGTGGTAGTCGGAAACGGCCTGTCCGTCACCGGCAACCTGTGCCCCGATCAGCAGATCGTTGCCATCGCCGCCAAACAATGTGTCCATCCCGGGTCCCGCCACCAGCGTATCGTCGCCAAGCCCGCCGTGCAGCGCATCGTCGCCCTCGCCGCCATAGAGAAGATCGTTCCCCGGCCCGCCATGCAGGCTGTCGTGCCCTACACCACCATAGAGCACATCATCGCCTGCCTGACCGAACAGCAAATCATTCCCCGAATCGCCATGCAGGGCGTCTTTGCCGGTGCCGCCATAGAGCGTATCGTCGCCGTCGCCGCCTGCGAGGTGGTCATCACCCTCGGCACCGTGCAGATCGTCATTCCCGCCGCCGCCATAAAGCGTATCGTTGCCCGCGCGCCCGCCGATCTGATCGTCTCCCGTGCCGCCCTCGATCAGATCATCCTCACCTTCACCTGCCAGAATGGCACCGATGGTCTGGATGGCCTCGCTTGAGGCCGCAGTGTCTGACGTGGAGCTTCCCGAGGTGCCCGCATCGGCCACAGCACTTGCAGTGTCCACGCTTTCGGACATTATTTGCAGCAGCCCGTCTGTGCCGCTTGTCTTGTGCTGGTCGTCAGACAGTTCCCCTGTTTCCGGATCAGCGCTGTCGGCCTGATCAACCGACTCCGCTTTAGAGAACAATCCGGACATACCGAACAGCGCGGTACCGGCCACAAAAAGGCCGAGAATGCCCGACATGATCAACATCACCCAACCCCATACCAAACAGCACCAGTCACCCAGCTTAACTGGATCATGGCTTGACGAGTCGGGTCAAACCCATTCGAATTGTATGGTTAATCTTCGGGCGACCAGAGGATCGGGGATTGGCTGTAAGGGATGTACAACGGATGTTTGGGATGCCCCCCCAGCGTCAGCCCCAGATGATGCAGCGGTTGCGGTTGGGCGCGCAGCAGGCGTTCGACGGCAGGGCCGCGCTCCAGAAACGCGCCATGCGTGCCCCATGCCGCGATGATGCGGTCCTGCGATCCTCCGGCCCAGCCACAACTCACGCGTATCGCGGCATCATTCTCGGGCCCGACAGGATCGGGCGCGGCGCGCATGGCGCGGGGGTCCGTATCGCGCCACGCAAAGATATTGGTGACGCGGAAACCACCAAATCCGAGGGCGCGGGCGCGGCGTTCGCACCGCTCGACCGTGGGATCATTCTGGACTTCTGTCGCCGTGGAGGGGTTCAGCATCACGAACAGCGCGCGGGGCGCATCGGGAGCCCATATGCGCGTCAGCAGATAGCGGTAGCGCTCGCAATCCGAATAGACCGCAGTGGAGCGGGCATCGCCCTTGAGGAAATCACGCGTGATCATGCGCGGGTTTTGCCCTTTGCTCCGGTAATTTTCAAGGTGACAGGCGTCAGTCGCGGTTGAACACGCGGGTGGGGTGCAACTCTCCCGCCTTGTAAACGCCCACCGCCACCGCTTTGCCGTCGAGACTGGCCCATGCCTCGTCGCCATAATCCACATCGGCCGCATGCAGGACCATGCCGGGATTGCCGTTGCGCAAACGGGCGGCACCTTCCGGGGTGCAGCGCAATTCCGGCAATTCGGCAAGGCCGGTTTCCAGCGGCAGGATATGTGTGTCCAGCTCTGGCGTGCGTGCCAGCGCGTCGATCCGCTCCAGCGTCAGGCCGTCCGTCGCATCGAACGGGCCGGACCAGATGCGGCGCAGCGTGACGACATGGGCGTGACAGCCCAGCACCTCGCCCAGATCGCGCGCGATAGAGCGGACATAGCCGCCCTTGCCACAGGTCATGTCGAGCGTGACATGATCATCATCAACCCGCTCCACCATCAACAGTTCTTCCACCCACAGCGGCCGGGCGGCGATCTCGAAAGCCGCGTCGTCCCGCGCCAGCTTGTAGGCGCGCTCCCCGTCGATCTTCACCGCCGAGAAACGCGGCGGCACCTGCATGACATCGCCGACAAAAGCGTGCAGCGCTTCTTTGATGCTGGCATCATCGGGGCGGGTCTCGGAGGTGGCGATCACCTCGCCCTCGGCATCGTCGGTATTGGTGGCCTGCCCAAGACGGATCGTGAAGCGGTAGGCCTTGAGCGCATCGGTGATATAGGGAACCGTCTTGGTCGCCTCGCCCAGAGCCACAGCCAGAACGCCCGTCGCTTCGGGATCAAGCGTGCCCGCGTGGCCAGCCTTGTTGGCATCCAGCGCCCAGCGCACCTTGTTGACCACCGCGGTCGAGGTCAGACCTGCGGGCTTGTCCACGATCAGCCAGCCTGAAATATCACGACCCTTGCGTTTGCGTCCCATGGTTCCGTCCCGTTGCTGTCAGAGCGCGGGGCCTAGACCAAGCGCTGCGGTCTGTCAAACACCGGCCTCTTGCGCGCGGCAGTGCTGCGATGAGTATTTGAGGCAAGATGAAATGGCGCGTCAGTTGCCTGCAGGCACCGGCAGGCCGATCACCGGCCCCATGCGGAAACCGGAATCGGAGCGGCCGAGCGGCGGCGCATGCAGACGCGAGATATTGCCGTCGAAATAGAGCGCCTGCGGCAGGCCAAGCGCATCGCGGAAAAAGCTGCCGAACTGGTGGAAGGTGACAGGCCCGCGCGACATCACGAACACGGCACGGTCCCCTGCTTGAGATGTGCCAACACCGTTACGGACATAGCGCGAGGTGCTGTCCGGCAAAAAGCGCGGATGCAATGCGCCGTCAATCACCAGCATCGGCCCCGATTGGGTGGCGGCGCGGCAGGCGGGTTGTGTCTGCTGAAAGCGCAGTGTTTCGATGACATGCGCGCCCTCTTCCGTCAGGCAGAGCACACCGTTGGGCAGCAAACCGAAGTTACCGAAGCTTTCCTTGGTTTGCAGCGGCGCAAGGGTCTCGCCATTCTCGATATAAAGGCCGACGGGACGACGATCCTGATGGTACATGCCCGCATTCATCGCAAAGGCCAGTTGCTGTCCCTGCGTCGCAAGCGCACTGTCGATGGCTTTGAAGTGACCGTAGGGCCGCCCCGAAGGATCGTTGAGGAACAGTTCCAGCCGCGTGGCTGAGGTATTAACCTCGCATACGGCGTAGCGCGCATCGGCATAGGTGGTCTCGCGGCATTCGAGCGCTTTCGCCGGTGATGCGGTCATCCCGGCCAGAAAAACGGCCAGCGTCGCAAGGGCACGCATCACTCGTCCAGATCACGCCGGACAGATTCCTGCGCGAACAAACGGCGCGTCTCGTCCATCCGGTCGAAGGTTTTATCCAGTTGAAAGCGCAGTTCGGGCGCGAATTTCAGCGTCAGTTTCTTGCCGATGATCCGACGCAACTCGCCCTTGTTGCGGGCCAGAAGCTTGACGACCTCGTCCTTGCCCTCGCCGCCCAGCGGCAGGACATAGATGGTCGCGACGCGCAGATCGGTGGTCACGCGCACTTCGCCCACTGTAATGGACATGCGGTTGAGATCGGGATCGTGGACATCACCGCGCATCAGCACCTCGGACAGGGTGCGGCGGATCAGTTCGCCAACGCGTAATTGTCTTTGGCCGGGACCGGCGGAGGATGTGCTTTTTGCCATGCAGCCCATCTAAGGCCTATCGCGGGCTTTGCCAAGCGGCGGTTGCATGGATATGAGAGGCAAAGGCACAGGTCACCTGCACGAGGCGCAGGTGGATAAGGCACAGGAAGCGGGAGCGGACGGGATGACGGATCTACCGGGAATCGTGGTGACGGGGGCATCGGGGCGTATGGGCCGGATGCTGGTCGAGACCATCATCGCAAGCGATCAGGCGCGTCTCGTCGGTGCGGTCGAGCGGGCCGGACACGACTGGATCGGAAAGGATCTTGGAACCGCGATGGGAGGGGCAGCGCTTGGCGTGAAAGTCACGGATGACCCGTTGGAGGCCTTTGCCCGCGCACAGGCGGTGATCGATTTTACCAGCCCTGCGGCCACGGTCGACTTCGCGGCTTTGGCGGCGCAGGCCCGCGCGGTGCATGTGATTGGCACCACCGGATTGTCCGAGGATGATCTGGCCGCGATCAAGGCGGCGGCGCGCCATGCTGTTGTGGTGCGGGCGGGCAATATGTCGCTCGGGGTCAACCTTCTGGTGCAACTGACCAAACGCGTCGCCGCCGCGCTGGATGCCGATTTCGACATCGAGGTGATAGAGGCGCATCACAATCGCAAGCTCGATGCGCCCTCCGGCACGGCCCTGATGCTGGGCGAGGCGGCGGCCATCGGGCGCGGCGTCCGGTTGGAAGACGTGCGCGATGCCGCGCGGGAGGGGATCACAGGGGCGCGGGAACGCGGCCATATCGGGTTTTCCGCCATTCGCGGGGGCGACATCGTGGGGGAACATGATGTGATGTTCGCAGCCCCCGGCGAACGCATCATCCTGCGCCATATCGCGACCGACCGTGCCGTTTTCGCACGTGGTGCGCTCAAGGCCGCGCTGTGGGGTCAGGGGCGGCATCCGGGCGAATATGACATGGTGGATGTGCTGGGACTATCGGCGCAGTAAAAAACACGTTCCCGCCGGATTTCGTGACACAAACCCTGAACGCTGGCGGCTTCAGCCACCCCTCGCGTTCTTGTTACCGCCATTTTGAACCATCTCGGCAGGCTGCTGCGTATCTCTCAGGTAGCGCATGTAACCGAAAGAGGTGAAGCATGAGATTTGTTGTTCTGGGCATCAGCCTTGCAGCGGGGCTGACCGCAGCCTCCCTTGCGACGGCGGGAGAATTCGAGTTCGTGACGGACCAGTCGCGGTTCCAGTCCGAAATCGTCGGCAAAGAACTGCGCCTTCAGGGCTACGGCCCGATTGTCGTGCGTCTGACGGTGTTGCCGGATGGCGCGATCAAAGGGCGCGGCCTTGGCTGGCCAGTAACCGGACAATGGCAGTGGCAGGACGGTTTCTTCTGCCGCCATCTCGATTGGGGCGGCAGGGATCTGGGCCAGAACTGTCAGGCCGTGCTACTCTATGAGCAGACTGTGCGTTTCGTCTCCGACCAAGGCCAAGGCGATTTCGCCGATTTCCGCTTGCAATAAGGACGCGGACGCCGGCTCAGAAATCGATCGCGATGCCTTTTTTCTCCCAGTCGCCAAAGCGGACCGGGTCAAGCCCGTTGCGGCCCCCGAGTTCCTTTGGCAACTCGGCGTCCTGCGCCGCGCGACGCCGCTCCTCGGCCTCGGCCAAGGCGCGCTGGGCGGCTGGGGGCAAATCCGGCGCAACGACTTGTGATGTGTCTGGTTGATCCGGATTGTCCGGCTGAACCTGATTCTCTGGCGTGTCGGTCACGGTCATCTTCCTTCTTGCTCTGGCTGTTGATATACGGCGCAACCGCCCGCAAACAAGGACAACGCCATGGCTCCCCCTCACATATCTGCCCGCCGCGTGGCGCATTCCCTGCTGGACCAGATCACTGGCGAGGGGCGGCTGATGCCCGAATTGCTGGCGGCAGGTGCGCTGGACCGGCTGGAGCCGGCCGACCGTGCCCGCGCCCAACGCCTGACGCTGGACACATTGCGCGGGCTGGAGCGGGCCGACCGTCTGCTAGAGCGGCATCTGCGGAAAAACCCGCCGCTGACGGTGCGCAACATGCTGCGGCTCGCGACAGTCGAGATTTGCATGGGTGGTGACGCGCATGGCGTGGTGAACGAGGCTGTGGCGATTGTCGGGCAGGATAAACGCACAGGCGCGCTCAAAGGACTGGTCAACGCCGTGCTGCGCAAGATCGCGGCGGAAGGCTCTGCCGCATGGGAAAAGTTGCGGGTGCCACGCCTGCCGAAATGGCTGCGCGCCCCGCTGGCTGACGCCTATGGCGCGCCGGTCATCGCGGCGATGGAAGCGGTGCAATTCGCCACACCGCCGCTGGACCTGACACCGAAAGCGGATGCAGAGGCCCTTGCCGCGGCTATCGGCGGCAGTGTTTTACCCACTGGCTCTGTGCGGTTGCATCAAGCGGGACAGGTCACAACCCTGCCCGGATATGACAGCGGCGACTGGTGGGTGCAGGACGCCGCAGCGGCGATTCCGGCGCAGGTTCTGGCGGCGCAGGCCAATGAGACTGTTCTGGACATGTGCGCGGCTCCGGGCGGCAAGACGATGCAACTGGCCGCCACGGGCGCACAGGTGACCGCATTGGACATCTCCGAGGGTCGCATGGCGCGGGTCGCTGCCAATCTGGCGCGCACCGGATTGCAGGCCGAACTGGTTGTGGGCGATGCGATGAGCCATCAGGGCCAGTACGACGCGATCCTGCTGGACGCGCCCTGCTCGGCCACAGGCACGATCCGGCGGCACCCCGATCTGCCCTATGCCAAGGACGGCTCGGAATTCGGCGCTTTGATCGACATGCAGGCCGTGATGCTGGACCATGCGTTGACCCTGCTCAAACCCGGCGGAAGGCTGGTCTATTGCACCTGCTCGCTTCTGCCGGACGAGGGGGAAGTGCAGGTAGACGAGGCGCTGGCGCGGCATCCCGGCCTGAAGGTGGACCGGGCCGCACTGGCGCTACCGGGCATTGACGACGCGTGGCACACGCCCGAAGGCGGGCTGCGGCTCAGGCCGGATTACTGGGCTGATCAGGGCGGGATGGACGGGTTCTACATCGCCTGCCTGCGTTTCTGAGGCAGGCCAAGGAGGGGGCTTTCCGCCCCCGCCACCGGACTGCGTCCGATGGCCCCCCGAGGATATTTCCGGCAAGAAGAAGCTGGTCTGCGGGAATTCTTCGGTGACTTGGCGAACGGCCCGCGCTATGCTGCTCCAAAGACGCGTCAACCCGCGCGAGAGGCAGAGCAATGTCCCGACCCGACAGCTTTTCGGCGCGACACAAGTGCTGGATGCACCGCGTTCATGCGCGCCTGAGCACGTTGTCGCGTCCGGCGACCGGTTTTGTAAGCCAGCCCGAACCCCGCACCATCGGAAGCTTTGCACGCGGGCGGCAGCTTCTGGCGGGCAACTACCTTTTTGCCGGACATCTCGTCGAGGCACCGGGCCGGACGATCTGGGAGATCGACGCGCCGGACGATCTGTTTGCGGATGAACTGCACGGCTTCGGCTGGATGGACGATCTGGCCGCCGTCGGGGACAGCGCCTGCCGGTCGCTGGCGCAGGCATGGCTCTGGGGTTGGATCGACCGCTTCGGGCGCGGGCGCGGACCGGGCTGGACACCGGATCTGACCGGACGCCGCGTGATCCGCTGGATACACCATGCGCTGTTCGTGCTGCGCGGGCAGGAGCGGGACGCCTCCGAGGCGTTCTACCGCTCACTGGCGCAGCAGGCGATCTTTCTGGGGCGGCGCTGGCGCGCGGCCTCGCCCGGCCTGCCGCGAATCGAGGCGCTGACAGGGATGGTCTATGCCGGGCTGTCGTTGCAGGGCATGGAAAAGCTGGTCGATCCGGCAGTGCGGGCCTTGGCGCGGGACTGCCGCGTGCAGGTGAATGCGCAAGGCGGGATACCGACGCGCAATCCTGAGGAGTTGCTGGAGGTCTTTACCCTGCTCACATGGGTGGTCGCCGCTTTGGCCGAGGCGGGGCGCACCGTGCCGCCCGACATGCTGGCAGCGATTGACCGGATCGCGCCCAGCCTGCGGACCTTGCGCCACTCTGATGGTGGTCTTGCGCGCTTTCACGGCGGCGGGCGCGGGCTGGAGGGGCGGCTTGATGCAGCACTTGCCGCCTCCGGCGTAAAAGGGCGGATGCCCGAAGGGCTGTCCATGGGTTTCGCGCGTCTCAGCGCTGGGCGCAGCAGCGTGATCGTGGATGCCGCACCGCCGCCGGTCGGCGCGGCCTCGGTCAACGCCCATGCCTCTACCCTCGCGTTCGAGCTGACCTCCGGGCGGCGGCCTGTGGTGGTCAACTGCGGCTCTGGCGCGGCGTTCGGGGCCGAGTGGCGCCGCGCCGGACGGGCGACACCCAGCCATTCGACGCTCACACTTGCGGGCTATTCCAGCGCAAGGCTGGGCAAGGCCAACAGCGGCAAGTCCGGGCGCGCGGAATGGCTGATGGATGCGCCACGCGATGTGCCGGTTGAGCTGTCGCAGGCGCCGGACGGTCTGCGCTTTCAGGGCGGGCATGACGGCTATCTGCGGACCCACGGGCTGACCCATGCCCGCACGCTGGAACTGACATTCGACGGCAGCGGGCTGGCCGGTGAGGATCTGCTGATCGCGATCAATGCCGCCGCGCAAAAGACCTTTGACCGGCAGATGGATGCGATCCGCCTGCAAGGTATCCCGTTCGCGCTGCGCTTCCATTTGCATCCCGAGATAGAGGCCGAACTGGATATGGGGGGCACTGCCGTCTCGCTTGCCTTGAAAAGCGGCGAATTGTGGGTCTTCCGGCATGACAGCCGTGCCGAAATGACGCTGGAGCCGAGCGTTTATCTCGAAAAAACCCGCCTTGCGCCGCGTGCGGCCAAACAAATCGTTTTAACCGGACGCGCGATGGACTATGCGACCCGCACCCGGTGGTCGCTGACCAAGGCGCAGGACACGCCGATCAGCATCCGTGACCTGAACCGGGACGAGATGGATGTGACAACCTGAGCTTTTGCCGCGCATAAGCCGAACCACCCCGGGGGCCAGAACCTATGACGACCGACCTGCATCCAGTGCGCCGCGCACTGATTTCCGTATCCGACAAGACCGGCCTTCTCGATCTGGGGCGCGCCCTTGCAGCGCGGGGGATCGAGTTGCTGTCCACCGGCGGATCGGCGGCGGCATTGCGCGAGGCGGGGCTTGCGGTGAAGGATGTGGCCGACGTGACCGGCTTTCCCGAGATGATGGATGGCCGCGTCAAGACATTGCATCCGGCGGTGCATGGCGGATTGCTGGCCCTGCGCGACAACGCGGCGCATCAGGATGCGCTGGTGCAGCACGGGATCAAAGAGATCGACCTGCTGGTGGTCAACCTCTATCCGTTCGAGGAGACAGTCGCCAAAGGGGGCGATGACGACACCTGCATTGAGAATATCGATATCGGGGGGCCCGCGATGATCCGCGCTGCGGCCAAGAACCATGCGTTTGTGAATGTGATCGTGGATGTCGAGGATTACCAGCCGCTGATCAATGAGCTGGCCGCGCATGACGGTGCAACCTCGCTGGCGTTCCGCCGCAAGCAGGCGCAGATCGCCTATGGCCGCACCGCGGGCTATGATGCCGCCGTCTCGACATGGATGGCCGCAGCCATTGGCGAGGCCAGCCCGCGCCGTCGCGTTGTGGCGGGCAAGCTGGCGCAGGGGCTGCGCTATGGCGAGAACCCGCATCAGGGGGCGGCTTTCTATGTGGATGGCACCGCCCGTCCCGGCGTGGCGACAGCCAAGCAGCTTCAGGGCAAGGAATTGTCCTACAACAATATCAACGATACCGATGCCGCCTTTGAACTGGTCAGCGAATTCGCGCCCGCCGAGGGACCGGCCTGTGCGATCATCAAACATGCTAACCCCTGCGGTGTGGCACGTGGCGCGACTTTGCGGGAGGCTTATGGCCGTGCATTCGATTGCGACCGCACCAGCGCCTTTGGCGGGATCATCGCGCTGAACGGCACCCTCGATGCGGCAACCGCCGAGGAGATCGCGCAGATTTTTACCGAAGTGGTTATCGCGCCGGGTGCAGATCAGGCGGCGCGCGACATCTTCGCGGCCAAGAAGAACCTGCGTTTGCTGGTCACACCGGGTCTGGCCAATGTGGCAGCGGTGGCGCTGACGTGGCGTCAGGTCTCGGGCGGGTTTCTGGTGCAGGACAAGGACAACGGCCATATCCTGCCCGCTGATCTGAAGGTGGTGACCAAACGCGCGCCATCCGATACCGAGATGGCCGATCTGCTCTTTGCCTGGAAAGTGGCGAAACATGTGAAATCCAACGCGATCGTCTACGTGAAGGACGGCGCGACCGTGGGCGTCGGTGCGGGGCAGATGAGCCGTGTCGACAGTTGCCGCATTGCCGCGCGCAAGGCGCAGGACATGGCCGAGGCGCTGGGTCTTGCAGCGCCGTTGACGCAAGGCTCTGTGGTCGCATCGGACGCGTTCTTTCCCTTTGCAGACGGCTTGCTGACCGCAGCCGAGGCAGGGGCCACGGCGGTGATCCAGCCGGGTGGGTCGATGCGCGATGACGAGGTGATCGCGGCAGCGGACGCCGCCGGGCTGGCGATGGTCTTTACAGGGATCCGCCATTTCCGGCATTGATCCGCAGGCCGGTCACCCTGCTGACAGCGCCGAGGCGCTCCGCGCGGGGATATTTGCGGCAAGAAGAAGCAGGCGGCCTGCGGACAAGGCAAGCTGGCAAGGAGAGCGGATGAGGTTGGTATTCTGGGTCGCACTGGCGGTGTTTCTCGCGGATCAGGCGAGCAAATATTATGTGGTGCACATGCTCGATCTGGCCACGCTGGGCGCGATTGATGTCTACCCGCCTTATCTGAACCTGCGGATGGCGTGGAACTACGGGATCAATTTCGGTCTGTTCGCCCAGTCCTCCGATATCGTGCGCTGGCTGCTGATTGCGGTGGCGTTGGTGATTTCGGCGGGCGTGGTCTGGTGGATACGCAAAGATCCGCCGGGCAAATGGGGGCTGGTTGCGGCGGGCCTTCTGGTGGGCGGCGCGCTGGGCAATGTGGTGGATCGCGTCGTATATGGCGCGGTGGCGGATTTTCTGAACATGTCCTGCTGCGGGTTTCACAATCCTTATGCGTTCAATATCGCGGATATATCGATCTTTGCAGGTGCGCTGGGACTGGTTCTTTTCACATCGGATAAAAAGGCCCCGTGACGATTGCTTGTTGATCGGCTAATGCTGGGACCGGAAACGTCAGGAGGATGGCAATGCGTCTGGCGCATGGAATGATCTTGGTGGCCATTTTGGCCGTAACGGCCTGTTCAAGGCCGCAGGGCGATCTGAACCTGCGTAATCTGGCGAACCCCAGCGCGGGGCCGGACGAGTTTTCTGTGCTGCCCGGCAAGCCGCTGGAAATGCCGCAGCAGACGGTACTGCCGACACCCACACCGGGCGGCACCAACTTGACCGACCAGAACCCGCTGGCGGACGGGGTTGCAGCCCTTGGCGGACAACCCGGCGCGCTGTCGCCGCAGGGTGTTGCCGCCTCCGATGCGGGGCTGGTGCAGCATGCGTCCCGCAACGGCACGGCTGGCGACATCCGTGCCACGCTTGCCGCCGAGGATGCGGAGTTCCAGCGTAGGCGGTCACGGTTCACGCAGTTCCGGATTTTCCGCGATGTGGACCGTTATCACGAAGTCTATACCGGCGAGATGACCGATCCCTATGCGGAGCTGCGTCGCTTCCGCAGGCTTGGTGTTCCCACGCCGTCGGCACCACCACCACCGCAGCGGCGCTGAGGCGTCACAACTGCGTCAGGCCGGCTTGAAGCGGGGCCTCCTTCGCTTACTCTTGTTTCAACTTGCCGAAGGAGTGCAGCCTTGTTCCGTCTGACGCTGATCGCCGTGACGTTCTGTCTTAGCCTGTCGCCTGCTTTGATCCGCCCCGCGATGGCGGAAGACCGCGTCAGCAATTTTACGCTTGATAACGGGCTTGAGGTCGTGGTTGTCGAGGATAACCGCGTCCCCGTTGTCGTCCACATGGTCTGGTATCGTGCCGGATCGGCGGATGAGCCGCCGGGCGCGTCCGGCATCGCGCATTTTCTGGAACATATGATGTTCAAGCGCACCGAGACGATGGAAACGGGTGAATTCTCGCGCACCGTTGCCCGCAACGGAGGGCGCGACAACGCCTTTACCAGCTATGATTACACAGGGTATTTCCAGCGCGTCGCAGCGGATCGGCTTGGCCTGATGATGCAGATGGAGGCGGACCGGATGGTCAACCTGCGTCTGGACGATGACGAGATCGCGACCGAGCGCGAGGTGATCCTTGAAGAGCGCAACCAGCGCGTGGAGAACAGCCCCTCCGCGCTGTACCGCGAACAGAAAAGTGCCGTGCAATATCTCAACCACCGTTACGGCATCCCGATCATCGGTTGGCGGCACGAGATGGAGACACTGGACCGTGACGATGCGCTTGCCTTTTACGAGCGGTTCTATGCGCCCAACAATGCCATCCTGATCGTGGCGGGCGATGTGACACCCGACGAGGTGCGCGCACTGGCCGAGGAACATTACGGCCCGATCCCCGCCAATGCCGATCTGCCGGAGCGTCTGCGCCCCTCCGAGCCGCCCCAGATCGCGGAGCGGCGGCTGATCTACCGCGATGCGCGTGTGGCGCAGCCCTATGTCAGCCGGTCCTATCTTGCGCCCGAGCGCGACAGTGGCGCGCAGGAAACCGCTGCCGCGCTGACCGTGCTGTCCGAGGTTCTGGGCTCCGGCACCACCTCCGTCTTGGCGGAGGCGTTGCAGTTCGACAGCCAGATCGCGACCTTCACGGGCGCGTTCTACAACGGCACCTCGCTGGACAGGACAACCTTTGATCTGGTCGTCGTGCCCTCCGACGGGGTCAGCCTTGAGCAGGCCGAGGCCGAAATGGACCGCGTTTTGGCGGAGTTCCTGCAAACCGGCGTGGATGCAGAGCAGCTTGACCGTGTGAAAACCCAGATGCGCGCAGCGCAGATCTATGCCCGCGACAGCGTGGACTCGATCGCCAACCGCTACGGACGCGCCCTGACCCAGGGGCTGACGGTCGAGGATGTGCAGGCATGGCCCGATCTGCTACAGGCCGTCACGGCGGATGACGTGCTGGCGGCGGCGCAGATGGTGCTGGACCGCAGGCAGGCCGTGACCGGCTGGTTGATGGCCGAGGAGGTGACACAGTGATGATGCGTTTCATATTGCCGTTCGTGCTGGTGCTGGCGGCTTTGCCGGCGCGCGCTGATATCGACATCAAGGAAGTCGTCAGCCCTGGTGGCATTACCGCGTGGCTGGTCGAGGATCATACAATTCCGTTCACCGCGCTGGAAATCCGCTTTCGGGGCGGGGCTTCTGTCGAGCCGATGGAGAAACGCGGTGCCACCAACCTGATGGCCGCCTTGCTGGAAGAAGGCGCTGGCGACATGGATGCCCGTGCCTTTGCCCGTGCGCGCGACGGTCTGGCGGCTTCGTTCCGCTACGGTGTCTCGGATGATGCGGTTTCTGTCTCGGCCCAGTTCCTGACTGAAAACCGCGACGAGGCGATCGCCCTGCTGCGCGAGTCGCTGATCGCGCCGCGCTTTGACGAGGATGCCATCGCGCGGGTCCGCGCGCAGGTCCTGTCCGGCTTGCGCTCGGACGAAGTGAATCCGCGCTCCCTTGCGTCGCGCCGCTTCGATGCTGTGGTTTACGGCGATCATCCCTATGCCACCTCTCTGAATGGCACGATCGACACGGTCACAGCTCTTACGCGCGATGATGTGGTGGCCGCCCATACCGACAGCATGGCGCGCGACCGGATTTATGTGTCAGCCGTGGGCGATATCACAGCCGATGATCTGTCGGCCTTGCTGGATGAATTGCTGGGTGATCTTCCCCTGACGGGGGCGGATATGCCGGGGCCAGCCGATCTGTCCTTCCCCGGTGGTATCGACGTGGTGGATTTTCCCACGCCGCAATCCGTTGTGCAGTTCGGCCAGCCCGGTCTCAGCCAGGAGCATCCCGACTTTTTTGCCGCGTTCATACTGGATCATATCCTTGGCGGTGGCGGTTTCGAGAGCCGCCTGATGACCGAGGTGCGCGAAAAGCGCGGCCTGACCTACGGTATCTACACCTATCTGGCCGAGCGTGATCACGCGCAGATCTGGGCCGGTTCTGTCGCCTCCGCCAATAACCGCGTTGCTGAAACCATCGAGGTGATCCGCGCCGAGTGGACGAAGCTGCATGAGGAGGGTGTCTCGCAGGAGGATCTGGACAACGCCAAGACCTATCTGACAGGGGCCTATCCGCTGCGTTTCGATGGTAACGGCACGATTGCCAATATCATCGTCGGCATGCAGATCCGCGGCTTGCCCATCGACTATGCCGCCACGCGCAACGACAGGGTCAATGCTGTCACGCTGGAAGATATGACCCGTGTTGCGGGCGAATTGCTTGATCCCGAGGCGCTCACCTTCATCGTGGTGGGCCAGCCGGAAGGGCTTGCGGAGACGTCGAACTGACCTCTGTGATACAACACGCATACCAGTGCAGAGGGGCTGAACCGTGGATAAGCGGTTCACCCCTGCGCGACAAAAGGTTAAGAGGCGTCGTATCAGGCAGGAGACTTGGACGATGACCATCCCGAAACCCGTGGTGCTGTGCATTCTGGACGGCTGGGGCCACCGGGAAGAGCGCACCGCGAATGCGCCCGCTCTCGCGCATACGCCGACCTTTGACCGGATCATGGCGACCTGCCCGCATAATCTGCTGATCACCCATGGGCCGGATGTTGGCCTGCCGTCGGGGCAGATGGGCAATTCCGAAGTCGGGCACACCAATATCGGCGCGGGCCGGGTGGTGGCGATGGATCTCGGCCAGATCGATCTTGCCATCGAGGACGGGTCGTTCTTCACCAATCAGGCGTTGCAGGATTTCATCAGCACACTCAAGGTGTCGGGCGGGACAGCGCATTTGCTGGGGCTGGTGTCGGATGGCGGGGTGCACGGACATATCAGCCATATCCTTGCCGCCGTCACGGCGATCACCACGGCGGGTGTTCCGGTTGTCCTTCATGCCATGACCGATGGACGCGATGTCGCGCCGCGCTCTGCCTACGGCTATCTTGAGCAGATGCAGGATGCTTTGCCCGCAGGGGCGCGGATCGGCACGCTGACAGGCCGCTATTTCACAATGGACCGCGACAACCGCTGGGAACGCGTGGCCGAGGCTTACGAGGCCATGGTCCACGGGCAGGGGATGCGCGCCACGAATGCCCATGCGGCAGTGACCGCAGGTTACAACCGCTCGGAAAGTGACGAGTTCATCACGGCCACGGTGATCGGCGATTATAAAGGCGCGCAGGATGGTGACGGGCTGTTCTGCCTCAACTTCCGCGCAGATCGCGCGCGCGAGATTCTCAGCGCCATGGCCGCGCCGGATTTCGATGCCTTCGACGTCGGCAAGCGCCCCGCTTGGGCAGCCTGCCTTGGTATGGTCGAGTATTCCGAGGCGCATAACGCATTCATGACCACGGTTTTTCCCTCGCGCGAGATCGTGAACACGCTTGGTGAATGGGTCGCGAAACATGGCAAACGCCAGTTCCGGCTGGCCGAGACCGAGAAATATCCCCATGTGACGTTTTTTCTGAACGGTGGCGATGAACAGCCCGCGACTGGCGAGGACCGGTATATGGCCCCCTCTCCCAAGGTGGCGACCTATGACCGGCAACCCGAAATGTCCTGTGCCGAGGTGACAGACCAACTCGTGCAGGCCATCCACGAGGGCTATGACCTGATCGTGGTCAACTACGCCAATCCCGATATGGTGGGCCACACAGGCGATCTGAAAGCCGCGATTGCCGCCTGCGAGGCGGTGGACCTCGGGCTGGCCCGCGTTGTCGACGCGCTGGATGCAACCGGCGGCGCGATGATCCTGACCGCCGATCACGGCAATTGCGAACTGATGGTCGACCCTGATACCGGCGGCCCCCATACCGCACACACGCTCAATCCTGTGCCGGTGGCCCTTGTCGGCGGGCGTGCGGGCGTTACACTCAGAGCAGGCCGACTGGCTGATCTTGCACCGACCTTGCTGGCGCTGATGGATCTGCCCAAACCGCCCGAGATGACCGGAGAAACCTTGATCGCATGATCCGCCCATAATGATCCGCTCCTTATGCCTTTCGCTTCTGCTATGCGCGCCCGTGTCCTTTGCCGGCCATGCGGCACACGCGCAGGTGCAAAGCCAGGGAGAGGTCGCTGCCGCCGCGCGCGCTGCGGCAGAGCGGCTGGAGAACGCGACACGGCAGCTTGATACGGCACAATCGGCGCGGGATCGTGTGCGTGCACTGACAGAAACGGTGACGGCTTTCGAGAACGGGCTTGAAGCCATGCGGGACGGATTGCGACGCGCCAGCCTGCGCGAGGCCCGTCTGACGCGCGAGTTGCAGGCCCGCGAGGACGAGGTCGCGCAACTGTTGGGTGTCTTGCTGAGCATGGGTGACCGTCCCTCTCCGACGATGCTGCTGCATCCGGCGGGTCCGGTGGGCACGGCCCGCTCCGGCATGATCCTCGCCGATGTCACCCCCGCCCTGAATGCCCGCGCCGACGACCTGCGCGCACGACTGGACGAGATCACGACCCTGCGTTTCCTGCAGCAGAACGCCGTCAACACACTGCAAACCGGCCTGACAGGGGTGCAGGAGGCGCGCACGGCCCTGTCGCAAGCTGTGGCCGAGCGGACCGACCTGCCGCGCCGCTTTACCGAAGATCCGGTGCGCACCGCGATCCTCATCGCCTCGACCGAGACGCTGGACGCATTCGCCAGCGGTTTGTCCGAGATGACGACCGACGAGGATCGCGAGGATCTGCCCGAAATCTCCGATCTGCGCGGCACATTGCCATTGCCTGTACAGGGCCAGATCCTGCGCCGTGCAGGCGAGGCCGATTCAGCAGGCATAGCGCGCCCCGGCATGTTGCTGGCGACCCGCCCGCGTGCGCTTGTCACATCGCCCACTGCGGCGACGATCCGGTATCGCGGCCCCTTGCTCGACTACGGAAACGTGATGATTCTGGAGCCTGAGGCGGGCACTCTTTTCGTGCTTGCAGGGCTTGATGTGGTTTATGGTGGCATTGGTCAGGTCATCCCCGCCGGAAGCCCGATCGGGTTGATGGGCGGGGAAGAAGCTGAAATCGGAGAGATTCTCGCCAGATCGGGGAATGGGTCTGGAACTGGGCGTCCTGAAACGCTCTATATCGAAGTCAGGCAGGATGATGCCCCGGTCGATCCGGAAGCATGGTTCGCAACGCGAGAGGAAGACTAGGCATGAACAAGTTCGTCATGGCGGCGATCGGCGGAACGATGGTCGGTATTCTGGCAACAACGCAGCTGGCGGCACCGCTTCTGGCGCAGGAATCGTCAAGAAACAGTAGTGTGTATGAGCAGCTTGACCTGTTCGGCGACATATTCGAGCGCATCCGCGCACAATATGTCGAAGAGGTCGATACCAATGACCTGATCGAGGCTGCGATCAACGGGATGCTGACCTCGCTTGATCCGCATTCAAGCTACATGTCGCCGGAAGATGCGGCGGATATGCGGGTGCAGACGCGTGGCGAATTCGGCGGTCTCGGTATCGAGGTCACGCAGGAGGAGGGCTTTGTCAAAGTCGTCTCCCCGATTGACGGCACGCCTGCCGACCTTGCGGGCATCGAGGCGGGCGATTTCATCACCCATGTCGATGGCAAAAGCCTGCTTGGCCTGAATCTGGATGAGGCGGTGGACATGATGCGCGGCCCCGTGGGCAGCGAGATCGTCATCACCGTGCTGCGCGAAGGCTCGGCAGAGCCGTTCGATGTCTCGATCATCCGCGACACGATCAAGCTGACAGCTGTACGGACCCGCACGGAGGGGCAGGCCGTCGTGCTGCGGGTTACGACCTTCAACGACCAGACCTTTACCAACCTGGAAAGCGGTCTGGCCGAAGCCATCGAGGAAGCGGGCGGTGCGGATAATGTCAGCGGGATCGTTCTGGACCTGCGCAACAATCCGGGCGGTCTTCTGACACAGGCGATTCGCGTCTCCGATGCCTTCCTCGACAAGGGCGAGATCGTCTCCACCCGTGGGCGCAACGCCGAAGATGGTGAGCGCTACAACGCCACAGCAGGTGATCTGGCCAACGGCAAACCGATTGTGGTGCTGATCAACGGCGGCTCGGCTTCCGCCTCGGAGATCGTGGCGGGTGCCCTGCAGGATCATCGCCGCGCCATCGTCGTGGGCACGAAAAGCTTCGGCAAAGGCTCTGTCCAGACGGTGATGCCGCTGCGTGGGGACGGAGCGATGCGCCTGACCACATCGCGCTACTACACGCCGTCCGGTCGCTCGATTCAGGCTTTGGGTGTCTCGCCCGATATCGTGGTCGAGCAGCCGCGCCGCCAGCCCAGCTCCGAGGAAGACAACGGTCCGCCCAGCCCCGGCCGTTCCGAGGCCGATCTGCGCGGATCGCTGAACAACGACAGCCTGAGCGAGGATCAGATCCGTCTGATCGAGGAAGACCGCGCCAAGGCCGAACTGGCGGCCAAGCTGCGCGAGGACGATTACCAGCTTGCCTATGCGCTGGATATCCTCAAGGGCCTCTCGGCTCTGGGACCATCGCGCTGATCACCTGCAAACCTATGCTCCCGCGCTGTCAAGGCGCGGGGATGACCATTTCAGGACCGGACTGAACAAGATGACATTGACCGCAGACGATATCGAAAGCCTGCCCTACCGTCCCTGCGTGGGCGTCATGCTGGCGAACCAGCACGGTCAGGTCTTCGTCGGCCAGCGGTTGGACAACGACACCCCCGCATGGCAGATGCCGCAAGGCGGGATCGATCAGAACGAGGAGCCGCGCGCCGCCGCCCTGCGCGAGTTGTGGGAAGAAACCGGCGTCTCGCCCGAACTGGTCGAGATCGTGGCGGAAACCACGGATTGGGTGCCCTACGATCTGCCGCATGATCTTGTGCCACGGATCTGGAAAGGCCGCTTTCGCGGGCAGCGCCAGAAATGGTTTCTGATGCGCTTTCACGGCAGCGATGACCAGATCAACATCCTGACCAGCCATCCCGAGTTTTCCGAATGGCGCTGGCTGGACCCTGCCGATCTGGTGGATCACATCGTGCCGTTCAAACGCGCAGTTTACGCCAGCGTGCTTGATGAATTCGGCCAGTTGATCTGAACCGGCCCAAACCCGCGCATCGTGCCGCGAAACAGGCTTTGCAGATGCGGGGCTATGGGGTAACTGCGACCCATGGGAAAAACGAAGATCAATACGCAGGCCATCGGCCTTGATGTCGGGCTGGCCTTCACCAAGTGGCTGACCGGCGCGGAAAATCTGCATTATGGGCTGTGGGACGGGCTGGAGGTCAGCGCCGCCAATCTGCGTGCCGCTCAGGAAGCCTATACCGACCGGCTGTTCGCCTTGCTCCCTGACCGTCCCTGCCGCATCCTCGATATTGGCGGCGGCGCCGGCGAGACGGCGAAAAAGCTTCTCGCCCTTGGCCACAGTGTCGATATCGTCGTACCCAGCCTCTTCCTCGCCGGACGCTGCCGCGCCAACGCGCCGCAAGCCCGCGTGCATGAATGCATGTTCGAAGATTTCAGCGGCTCGCCCGCCAGCTTCGACATCTGCCTGTTCTCGGAGAGCTTCCAATATATCCCGCTGGATCAGGGCCTGCCGAAATGCCTGACCCTGCTGGCTCCGGGGGGAGAGATCATCGTGGCCGATTGCTTCCGCACGCCGGACTATACCGGCGACCGGATGCTGGCTCCTGTGGGCGGCGGTCACCGCATCGCGGCTTTCCGCGAAACGCTCGCCTCCCTCCCGCTGGATGTGATCAGCGAGGAGGATGTCACCCTTTCTGCCGCGCCTTCGGTCGAGATCGAGCAGGGCCTGTTCAACGTGATCGGCTATGGCCTGACACGTGTTGATGAGGAACTGTCGCAACACAAACCGCGCCTGCGCTGGCTGCTTCAGCGTGCCATCCGCGCTGTGGTCAGCCCGCGCAAACGCGCACGCCTTGACCAGCGCCTGAACCAGCAAGCCCGCAACCGCGAGAATTTTGCCAAGTTCAATGTCTACCTTTTGATGCGCCTGCGCCCCAAAAACTGACACCTCCGCCCCTTTCACTGTTCTCTAAATACGCATGCGCCAGTTGCCGCAGGTGATTCCCATGATAGGACTCGGAAACAGAACAAAACGTGAATATACTCGGTCGGATCATGTTTGCCGAACTCTGTATCACCTCGAATTTCACCTTTCTCACCGGGGCGTCGCATCCCGAGGAATTTGTCGAGCGTGCCGCCTTTCTTGGCATCACGGCGATTGCCATTGCCGATACCAATTCTGTGGCAGGGATCGTGCGCGCCCATGCCGCCGCGCGGGAGATTTTGCGCAAAGTAGCCGAACGCAAAGCCCATGATGCCGCCCACGGCCTGATCGGCCCGCCCGATCCCAGCCGAAGCCCTGATGATCAGGGGCCGCACTTCACCTGTCCACGCCTGATCCCCGCCGCCACGCTGCATCTCTCCGAAGGTCTTGTGCTGACCGCGCTGCCTGCGAATCGCACCGGCTGGGCGCATCTGTGCCGCCTGCTGACGCTGGGCCGCCGTCGCGCGCCCAAGGGCGGATGCGATCTGCATCTGGCCGATCTCGACGGGCAGACCGATGGCCTGCATCTGCTGCTGCACCCGCCGCATAAAACAACGCCTGACAGTGGCGCGCACGACTGGCTGCAGCAGGCGCAGACCCTGACGCGCCGCCTTGCCCACCAGATGCATCTGGTGATGGCCCCTCGCTATGACGGACAGGACAGCGCCCGTTTCAACCGTCTGGCAAAACTGGCCGCTGATCTGGGTATCCCCACCATCGCCTCGGCGCGGCCCCTGATGCACGAAGGGCGCCGCCGCCAGATGGCCGATGTGCTCACCGCGATTCGCACCGGCACCACGGTGGACCGGCTGGGCCGCGCCGCGCTGGCCAATGGCGAGCAGCGCCTGCGCTCCGCCGCCGAGTTGCGCCGCCTTCTTGGCCCCCATGCCGCTGCGGTGGACCGGGCAGGCGCGCTGGCGCACCGCCTCACCTTCTCGCTGGATCAGTTGCGCTATGAATACCCCTCCGAGGTAACGGGGGGCGAGAGTGCTGCCGCCCGCCTGCGCCGTCTGGCCCTTGCAGGTCTGGCATGGCGCTATCCCGAAGGGGCCACAGACCGCGTGCGCGGCATGCTGGAGCATGAGCTGACCCTGATCACCAAGCTGGGATACGAGCCCTATTTTCTGACCGTGCACGACATCGTCGATTTCGCGCGCGGGCGTGGCATCTTATGTCAGGGGCGCGGATCGGCGGCGAATTCGGTGGTCTGCTATTGCCTTGGCGTCACCTCCGTCTCCCCCGAGATCGGCACCATGGTGTTCGAGCGTTTCGTCTCCGAAGCCCGCGACGAGCCCCCCGATATCGACGTGGATTTCGAGCATGAACGCCGCGAGGAGGTCATCCAGCATATCTACGAGCGCTACGGCCGCCACCGCGCGGGCCTCTGTGCCACCGTGATCCACTATCGCGGTAAACGCGCCATCCGCGAGGTGGGGGCGGCGATGGGCCTGTCGCAGGATACCGTTGCCGCGCTCAGCTCGCAGCTTTGGGGCTTTTACGGCATGTCCGGCACCGAGGATGCGCGCTTGCGCGAGATCGGGCTGGACCCGACCGAGCCGCGTCTGGCCCGCACCATGGCGCTGATCCACGAGATCGTGGGCTTTCCCCGCCATCTCAGCCAGCATGTGGGCGGTTTCATCATCACCGAGGGGCGGCTGGACGAGCTGGTTCCCATCGAGAATGCCGCGATGGAAGGCCGCACGGTGATTTGTTGGGACAAGGACGATATCGACACGTTGGGCATCCTCAAGGTCGATGTTCTCAGCCTTGGCATGCTGACCTGCATCCGCAAAGCCTTCGATCTGATCACGCAGCATCACGGCACGCGGCATCGGCTGGCGACGCTCCCGCCCGAAGACCCGCGCGTCTATGACATGCTCTGCCGTGCTGATTCGGTGGGCGTGTTTCAGGTCGAAAGTCGCGCGCAGATGAACTTTCTACCCCGCATGAAACCGCGCTGTTTCTATGATCTGGTGATCGAGGTTGCCATCGTCCGCCCCGGCCCCATTCAGGGCGATATGGTCCATCCTTACCTGCGCCGCCGCAACGGCGAGGAGAAGATGGAGTTTCCCTCCGACGCTTTGGGCGCGGTGCTGGCCAAGACGCTGGGGGTGCCGCTCTTTCAGGAACAGGCGATGCAGATCGCCATCATCGGCGCGGGCTTCACCCCGGACGAGGCGGACCGCCTGCGCCGTGCGCTCGCCACGTTCAAGAAACACGGCAATGTCTCGGAATTTCGCACCCGCTTCCTGCGCGGCATGGCGCGCAACGGCTATGACATGGACTTCGCCGAGCGTTGCTTCAGCCAGATCGAAGGCTTCGGCAGCTACGGTTTTCCCGAAAGCCATGCCGCAAGTTTCGCGCTGCTGGTCTATGCCTCGGCATGGCTGAAATGCCATCATCCGGGCATCTTCGCCTGTGCGCTGCTGAACGCGCAGCCGATGGGATTCTACGCCCCCGCGCAGATCATCCGCGATGCCCGCGAACATGGCGTGCAGGTGCGGCCCGTCTGCGTCAACAACAGCTATTGGGACAATGCGATGGAGCCTGACGGGCTGGGCGGTCTGGCGCTGCGGCTGGGGTACCGCCAGATCAAGGGCCTGCGCGAGGATGATGCCGCATGGCTTTGCGCCGCGCGCGGCAATGGCTATCTGTCGGTTGCCGATATCTGGCGTCGCGCGGGGTTATCCCCCGCCGTGGTGGCCAAACTGGCCGAGGCGGATGCCTTTGCAGGCCTTGGCCTGAACCGGCGGCAAGCTTTATGGGAGGCAAAGGCCCTCACCGCCGCCGCCCCTCTGCCGCTGTTCGCGCTGGATATGGACGGCGAGGGGATCAAGGAGCCTGCCGCGCATCTGCCGCAGATGACCTTGGGCGAGGAGGTGGTGGAGGATTACGTCTCTCTCCACCTGTCGCTCAGGGCGCATCCGCTGGCGCTGTTGCGTCCGCTGCTCAGCCCGGAAACCGCGCGGCGCGGCTAGCGTTGGCGCAGCAGCTTTCATCTTGCTTGAAATACTCAAATCAGGCGGCGGCCGCGCGTGCCACCGCCTGCGATAGCCCGGCGCTTACCGCTTCAGCAGCGCCAGCACGTCCTGGCTGGGGAATCCGTCCTGCGTCACACCCATCGAGGCCTGAAACGCACGGATCGCGCTGGTCGTGTTCGGCCCGATGATCCCGTCGATCTTCTCCACCGGATAGCCGCGTGCCTGCAACCGCTGCTGCATCTCCATCCGCTCGTCAAACGACAGTGGCGCATAGCCGCGCGGCCAAGGTGCTTGAATCTCGGGGCCGCCGCGCAGACGGTCGGACAGGTGCCCGATCCCGATCACATAGGCATTGGCGCGGTTGTACCGCTCGATCACTGCGAAGTTGTTGAAGATCATGAAGGCCGGACCGGACGCCCCTGCCGGCAGCATGATAGAGGCCGGACCGTGATTCGGTACCGCCCGCCCGTTCATGGCGGTCACGCCCAAGGCGGCCCAGTCGGACGGGTTGCGCTTGGTTTCCCGCGTCGCAAGCCCTGAGTTGAACCCCTGCGGCAGGCGCACTTCCACACCCCACGGCTGGCCCTTGGTCCAGCCGAACCGCTTGAGATAGGCGGCGGTCGAGGCCAGTGCATCGGTCGGATCATCCGACCAGATGTCGCGCTTGCCGTCGCCGTTGAAATCCACCGCATAGGCGAGATAGGAGGTCGGGATGAACTGGGTATGCCCCATCGCGCCCGCCCAGCTTCCCAGCATCGAACGCGGGTCCACATCGCCCGCCTGAATGATCTGCAAAGCCGCGATCAGTTGCGATTCGAAAAACGCGCCGCGCCGCCCGTCATGGGCCAGCGTCGCCAGCGATCCGATCACGTCCATCGTGCCGCGCCGCTCGCCATAGGTGCTTTCCATACCCCAGACGGCAGTCACTACCTCTTTCTCCACGCTGAAACGATCCTCGATCGCCTGCAGCGTGCGCCCGTGCTGCCGCAAGGCGGCCTGCCCGTTGGCAATGCGTGTGGGCGAAACGGCGCTGTCCAGATAATCCCAGATTTCCCGTTTGAATTCCGACTGGTTGCGGTCCCGCTCGACCACTTCGGGATCATAGCGAACCCCCGCGAATGACCGCGCCAGAACATCGCTGCGTATGCCCTGCGCTTGCGCTCTTGGCCGGAAATCGGCGACCCAGCGCTCAAAGGCGGCTTGCGTCTCGGGGGCGACTTGCCGGACAGGTTGTTGCACCGCCGACAATCCCGCAGGGCGTGCCTCCGGCCGCAAGGAGCGGTCGATCGGCCCCGCGCAGGCGGCATTTGTCATCAGGATTGCGCCCGACAGGGGAAGTAGGAAACGTTTCATGCTCATGTGCTCGGCCTCGCTTGTGCTTGGTCATTTTTGTCCAAGGATAGCCGAGGTCGGGACAATCTTAAAGTGTTCAATCCGGTCCGCTGAAGAGGCCGCAGGCTTCCGCCGACGGGAAGTTCCAGAGGCACTGCATGGGTTCAACGGCGACGATCTGACTTGCGCTTCAGCTTGTCGGTCTTGCGCTTGGTCTTGACCAACGCGCGTTTGGGCGGTTTGCCCCGCGCGCCGGGTGGGCCTTTCGGCATGTCGCGGCCCTCGATGCTGATGAGTTCCAGCGCGATTCCGCCTGTCACCGGCGCGGCCTCGGTCAGCTTGACCCGCACACGCTGTCCCAGCCCGATGGTGAGGCCGGTATCCGAGCCCATCAGCGTGCCGGCATCGCGGTCGAAATGGAAATATTCGCGCCCTAGCGAACGGATCGGGATCAGCCCGTCCGCGCCGGTCTCGTCCAGCTTCACAAACGCCCCGAACTTGGCGATCCCGCTGATCCGTCCGGTGAACTCCGCGCCCAGCCTGTCTGACAGGAAAGCCGCCAGATAACGGTCGGTGGTGTCGCGCTCGGCCATCATTGAGCGACGCTCGGTATCGCTGATGTGCTGCGCCGTCTTTTCCAGCCGTTCGATTTCCTGATGGCTGAGCCCGTCATCGCCCCATTTATGCGCCGAGATCAGCGCACGGTGCACCACCAGATCGGAATAGCGCCGGATCGGCGAAGTAAAATGCGCGTAGGCCAGCAACGCCA
Source organism: Rhodobacterales bacterium (assembly GCA_047921295.1). Classification (GTDB taxonomy): domain Bacteria; phylum Pseudomonadota; class Alphaproteobacteria; order Rhodobacterales; family Rhodobacteraceae; genus Seohaeicola. The sequence continues at coordinate 82,298 of JBLRWK010000003.1, read as the reverse complement.
GCCCGAAATGGCCGAAATTTGTCGGGCTGTAATAGGCCTGCGTCATCGCCCGCAGGGTCGAGATATTGATCAGCTCGTCATGGTCCGTGCCTTCCGCCTGCGCCAGCAGTGCGTTCAGATGCGCGGTTTTCAGCACCTGCCCCTTGGCCAGCACCAGACCCGACGCCTGCGCCGTCTCACGCAGACTTTCCAGCTTTTCGGGGCTGGGTTCCTCGTGCACGCGGAACAGCAGCGGGGATTTCTTCGCGATCAGCGTCTCGGCGGCGGCGACATTGGCCAGCACCATGAATTCCTCGATCAGCTTGTGCGCGTCCAGCCGGTCGGCGAAGTTGATCGAGGTCACCTTGCCATCATCGGACAGGATCACCTTGCGCTCCGGCAGGTCCAGTTCCAGCGGCTGGCGGCGGTGGCGGGCGCTGACCAGCGCCGCATAGGCGGCATAAAGCGGATGGATCACCAGATCCATCAGTGGGCCGCATTTCTCGCTCGGCGCACCGTCGCGTGCTTCCTGAACCTCGCGGTAATGCAGCGAGGCGGCGGAGCGCATCAGCCCGCGCACGAAGCGGTGGCCGATCTTCTGCCCCTCCGCGTCGATCTGCATCCGCACGGCGATACAGGCGCGCGGGACGCCCTCATGCAGCGAGCACAGATCGCCCGACAAGCGGTCGGGCAGCATCGGCACCACGCGGTCGGGGAAGTAGCTGGAATTGCCACGCTTGCGCGCCTCGATATCCAGCGCCGATCCGGTTCGGACATAATGCGCCACATCGGCGATGGCGACCCAGATCACATGGCCGCCTTTGTTGGCGGGGTCTTCATCGGGATGCGCCCAGCAGGCATCATCATGGTCGCGGGCATCGGACGGATCAATCGTGACCAGCGGCATGTCGCGCATGTCCTCGCGGCCCTGTAGGCCCGCTGGCGTCATGTTGTCAGCCTCGGCCACAACCTCGTCGGGGAAATCGTCAGGGATGCCGTGCTGGTGGATCGCGATGAGCGACACCGCCTTGGGCGCGGAGGGATCACCCAGCCGGTTGAGAACCCGCGCGCGCGGCAGGCCCATCCTTGCCTTTGGTCCAGCCTGTTCCGCTTCGACCAGTTCGCCATCCTTGGCCCCGCCGGTCGCGCCGTCCGGCACCAGCCACTCGTTGCTGTCACCCTTGCCGATAGGCAGGATGCGCCCGCCTTCCGACGTCTTGCGAAACACGCCCAGCACCTTTGCCGGATTGGTGCCGATGCGGCGGATCAGGCGACCCTCGTAATGATGCGTCTGGCCGCGCACCTCGGTCAGACGCGCCAGAATACGGTCACCCTCGCCCAAAGCCGGATCGGAGGCGCGTGCGATCATCAGGATGCGCGGCTCCGGCCCCTCGCCTGTCCATTCCAGCGGGCGGGCGGTCATCTCGCCGTCGGCATTGGCGGCACCGATCTGCACGATGCTGACGGGCGGCAGCCTGTCAGGGTCACGATAGGTCTTGTTCCGCTTCTCGAGATGTCCCTCGTCCTCAAGTTCCTTGAGGATACGTTTCAGGTCAATCCGCGCAGCGCCCTTGATACCAAAGGCCTTGGCGATATCGCGTTTCGCGGTGAGGGTCGGGTGGTCGGCGATCCAGTCGAGGATCTCGGCCTTTGTGGGTATCTGGCTCATGCTGATCGGTTATCACAGCCGCAGGGTGCCGTCATCGGGGAATCGCTGCGCCGACGTCGCCCGCAAGGGCCAAGGAGGGGATCAGCCGAAGTAGCTCCGTAATATCCGGCTATAGATCGCCTTCAACTGGTGCACATGCGCGATCTCCACCCGCTCGTCCACCTGATGCATCGTGCGCCCGACAAGTCCGAATTCCACCACCGGACAGTGATCCTTGACGAACCGCGCATCCGATGTCCCGCCCGAGGTCGACAGCACCGGCACCACATTGGTCTCCGCCTGAACCGCTGCGCTGACCATGTCCGACAGCGCGCCCGGCGGCGTCAGGAAGCTCTCGCCCGAAATTTTGACCTTCATCGCAATATCGACGGCGAATTCCGCCGCCACCTTGTCGGCCTCAGCGCGCAGCCAGTCGGTCAGGCTGGCGCCGGAATGGATATCATTGAACCGGATATTCACGCTCGCGCGGCATTGCGCGGGGATCACATTCGTCGCCGGATTGCCTGTGTCGATCGTCACCACCGCCAGTGTGCTGGCATCGAAATGGTCATTTCCCTGATCCAGCTCGTGGCTCGACAGCCTGTCCATCAGCCGCGCCATCGCGGGCAAGGGGTTCCTGGCGCGGTGCGGATAGGCGGAATGGCCTTGCACGCCCGTCACCGTGAAAAACGCGGTCAGCGAGCCGCGCCGCCCGATCTTGATCATCTCGCCCATGCGGTCGGGGCAGGTCGGCTCGCCCACCAGACAGACGCTCATCGCCTCGCCCTCTGCGGTCATCCAGTCCAGCAGTGCGGTTGTGCCATCGACGGCATCACCTTCCTCATCCCCCGTGATGGTGAGGATCACCGCGCCATCGGGTGGCGTCTGGCGCACGAAATCAATCGCGGCAGCGGCAAAGGCCGCGACACCGGATTTCATATCCGTTGCCCCGCGACCCCAAATCTGTCCATCCTTGATCACACCGCCAAAGGGCGGCACGGTCCATGCCGCCTCGTCCCCAACTGGCACCACATCGGTATGGCCGTTGAAACCGAACGTATGGGCATGCCCCTTGTCACCCCAACGGGCAAACAGGTTGGACACCTCCCCCCTGTCCACGCGGGTGCAGTCAAAACCGGCCTCTTCCAGCAGGGATTGCAGCAGCACCAGCGCGCCGCCTTCCTCGGGTGTCACGGAGGGGCAGCGGATCAGCTCCACCGTAAGATCGGCGGGATCAACCGGAAGGGGCGCGGTGCTGTTGGGCTGGGACATGGCGTTTTTCCTGTATTCGCTGAAAGAAGGGTTAACCTGAATCCGACGGAACGGCAAACCGTCGACTTGTGATTAATTGTGTCAGAAAAGGCGCAATTTCATGGCGATAGCTGATCGGAGAGCAGTTCGTTGTTAACAGGAGGTTAAAGCCGGTGTTAACGTTGACGAAACTATAAAGGCCAGAGGCAGGTCAAAGCAGCAGGATCCAACGCGGTCCACCATGTCGATTGTCGCCGGATGTTTCCGGTGCACGCGGGGTATTCCCCGTCCGATATGTCATGCGCCCTGCCTCCGGCCACGCAGGGGTAGATGATAAATGGTTGCAGCTTCAAAGTTACCTGTTGATACGACTGCCACGGCGATGCAGATGGCCAACGAGATTTTCGGCGCGGGCGTGACCGTCGTCAGCGCCAGCTACACCGGTGATTCCCGGTCGTCGGGGATCTATTCCAACGGGGATGCCATCTCGCCTGATGCGACACCAAGCAATACCGGTGTGATCCTGTCCACCGGTCGCGCGACAGATTTCACAAACTCGGCGGGCGGGTTCTTCTGGAATCCGAATCAGGCCAACCAGAGCGACTCACGCTCCACCGATACATCTGGCGTGGACAACGATCCGTGGTTCAACGAGGCGGCAGGTGCGCCCACTTACGATGCGGCATGGCTGGATATCGATTTCATCCCGACAGGCAACCTGATGACGATGCAGTTTGTCTTCTCGTCAGAGGAATATCCCGAATTCGCGAATGGAGCCTATCAGGATTTCTTCGGTGTCTGGGTGAATGGGCAGCGGGTCATGCTCGAGGTGGGCGATGGTGACATTGATCCGAACAACCTCAACGCTGGCAGCAACCAGAACCTGTTCGTCTCGAACGTGGGCAGCCCCTACAATACCGAGATGGACGGTTTCACCGTCACCATGACGCTGACGATGGTCGTCACGCCCGATCAGGTGAATTCGATCCGCATCGGCATCGCGGATGTGCTGGACTCGCAATATGACAGCAACGTCCTGATTGCAGGAAACTCGGTGCAAACCGTGTTGGTGGCCGTGACCGATGTGATCCAGATCTATCCCGACGGAACCGTGATCTACGATCTTTTGAGCAATGATGTGAACCTCACGGGCGGGGTTTTGACCATAACGCATATCAACGGCCAACCGGTCACAGCGGGCAGCACCCTGACGCTGGCCACGGGGCAGCAGATCACGGTGAATGGCGATGGCACCATCACAGTGGTGGGCGACGGCAATGTCGAAGTTGCGAATTTTACCTACACGGTTGCCAGCAGCACCGGACAAAGCGATGTCGGCTTTGTCGTCGTCAATTCCGTGCCCTGTTTCGTGGCGGGCACACAGATCCTGACACCTCACGGGGAGGTTGCGGTTGAAGATCTGAGTTCCGGTGATCTGGTGCTTACCAAGGATGACGGTCCTCAGCCTTTGCGCTGGATCGGCCAGCGTCGGGTAGTCGCGCAGGGGGCGTTTGCGCCGGTATGTATTTCCGCCAATGCGCTGGGCGAGCACCGGCAACTCATGGTCTCGCCGCTCCACCGAATCCTGATCCGCGACAGTCTGGCAGAGATGCTGTTCGGGGAAGGCGAGGTGCTGGTGACAGCCCGCGATCTGGTCAACGATCACAGCATCCGGCGGATCGAAGGCGGGATGGTCAGTTACGTCCACCTGCTGTTTGACCGGCATCAGGTTGTGTTCTCCGAAGGGCTGGAGACCGAGAGTTTCCTGCCGGGCGCGCAACTCGCCAACAGTTTCGAGGCCGACGTGATCGGAGAGATTGTCGCACTTTTTCCGGAACTGGACCCGCAGACAGGGCAGGGCTACAGCCCCGCAGCGCGCCGCACGCTCCGCAGTTTCGAGGCGCGTGTTCTATGTGCCGAGCGGTTTGTGGCCTGACATGGCGTGGATAGCGATAGCCGATCCCGCTGATCCGCGGTTTTCCTGCTCGGGGCTGGGCGCCGATGCGGGCCGTGCCGAAACGGCCTCCCAGCGCGACGACCCGCATGCGCTGCTGCCCCGAGGCACGTTGCTCATCGAGGCAAAGCTGGCACCGGATGGACGCCCGCAAACCTTGTTGGAATGGGATCAGACCCACCCGTGGCGGCGCGGCCTTTCCTTGCGTGCCATTCCCGGAGGCGGCGTTGCTCTGGTGGTCTCGCAAGGTGATAGCATCTGCCATGGCGTGGTCCGCCATGATGCGGTCAATGGCGATGATACCTTGCGGATCAGCTATAGCTGGGATGCCCCGGCGCGGACCGGGCGACTGGTGGTCGAGAAGGTCGGCGGGCGGGGTATGTTCATGACCGATCTGCGCGATCCGCCGCCGCTGTTGCTGCGCGATGTGCAAACGGTGACGATGCAGAAAAATGCACGGCTGACCGACCCGGACGTGAACTTTTTCGCGATATCCACCGGGATCGAGCCGGTAGGGCCGTTGCCGACGCTGGATGCGCGCGTGCCGCTCTGCACGCCTTACGGCTACCGTCCGTTGGGGCAGATCCGGCGCGGGGATATCATGCGTCTGGCCGATGGCGGCAACGAGCCGGTTCTGGATGTGCTGCGGCGCACCGTTCCGGCCTGTGGCTTGCTGCGTCCGGTCCGTTTGCGGGCACCCTATTTCGGCCTGCAACAGGATATCATCGTCGCGCCGGAGCAGAGGCTGATTCTTGGTGGCTCCGAGGTCGAATACCTGTTCGATCAGGAATTTGTTCTGGTGCCAGCCCGCCATCTTGTGAACGGCATTGCCGCGCATTTTTGCGCCAGCGGGCCGACAGCCACTTACGGACAGGTATTGTTGCCGTCGCACGAGGCCGTTCTCGCGGCGGGGACTGCTGTGGAAAGTCTGTTCATCGGGCGTATCCGGCGTCACAAGGCCAAACTGGCGGCAAGCCTGCTGTGCGGCGCGGATCGGTCGCGCCTGCCGGATCATGCGGCCTTGGCCTATCCGGTCTTGCGTCCATTCGAGGCGATCACCCTTGCCGCGCGGCGCGCAGCATAAGGGCTATCAATCCTCAAACGGAGTGATCTGTGCGACGATCACGGCGTTTTCCTCAAGCGCGCGAGCCATCAGGGCGCGCTCTTCCGGTTCGATCTCCTGCCCGTCGGCAAGCCGTTCCTCCAGCGTGCCGTAACCTGTCACATCCAGCGGGGCCATATCCGCCTGCTTCAGGATCGCCACGGTCTCGCGCACGGCCTCGGCCTCGTCCACGCCTGAGGCATAGATCATCAGAGCCGCACCTGTCGCCTTGGGCGGCAGCCCATCGCCATCCTTGCGCCCCACCTCGACCAACAGCGTAAAGACCTGCTGGCGCGAGGGTTTCTTGGGAGGTTTGGGCGTCTCGTCAGTCACGCAGCAGCTCGTTGATCGAGGTCTTGGAGCGGGTCTGCGCGTCGACTTTCTTGACGATCACCGCGCAATAGAGATGCACCCCGTTCTTGGAGGGCATCGAGCCTGCCACGACGACAGAGCCCGCAGGCACTTCGCCATACATGACCTCGCCGGTTTCGCGATCCACGATCTTGGTCGATTTGCCGATAAACACGCCCATGCCCAGCACCGAGCCCTCGCGCACGATGCAGCCCTCGACCACTTCCGAGCGCGCCCCGATAAAGCAGTTGTCCTCGATGATCGTCGGGCCTGCCTGCATCGGCTCCAGCACACCGCCGATGCCGACTCCGCCGGACAGATGGACCCCTTTGCCGATCTGTGCGCAGCTTCCGACGGTGGCCCATGTATCAACCATTGTGCCTTCGTCGACATAGGCACCCAGATTGACGAAAGACGGCATCAGGACCACGCCCTTGGCGATAAAGGCCGAGCGGCGCACGACGCAGTTCGGCACGGCGCGGAAACCGGCATTCTTCCAGTCCGCTGCCTGCCAGCCCTTGAACTTGCTGTCGACCTTGTCCCACCAGCCGCTGCCCTGCGGGCCGCCGTCATGCACTTCCATATCCTTGATGCGAAAACCCAGCAGCACGGCTTTTTTGGCCCACTGGTTCACATGCCATTGCCCGTCAGGCTGTTTCTCGGCCACGCGCAATGAGCCGCTGTCCAGCGCATCCAGCGTCGCCTCAATGGCGTCGCGCGCCTCGCCCTTGGTGGCGGAGGAGATTCCGTCGCGTGCCTCCCATGCGGCTTCGATGGCGGTTTCCAGAGCGGCATTGGACATGGCAGGTTCTCCTTGGCGAAAATTGGGTTGGCATGGCTATAGGGCCAAGTCTTGCGGCGTGCAATCATTTGGGCTGTCGGGGCAAGGCAACTGGCCTGCGTCACTGCTGGCCTTGCCATGCCGTGTTTGATAGTTACAGACCAAGCCCGCAAAAGAGAGAGCCTGATGAGAGACGACCGATCCAGCCCATTCCGTGATGCGCCGACAGATGTCGAAACCGCCCATGGCGTGCCCGATACCGAGCAGACCCGCTCTGCCGCCTATCGCCTTGCCTTCACGGATGACGATTTCCTGTTGCGCGAAGAATTGCGCCCGGTTCGCTTGCAGCTCGAATTGCTCAAGCCGCAGATGCTGCTGGATGAATACGGCGTCGAAAGCACGGTTGTCCTGTTCGGTGGCGCACGCATTCCGGAGCCTGCGAAAAAGGACGGTGCCGCAACCAAGACGCTGGCCGAACTGTCCCATTACTACGAAGAGGCGCGGCGCTTTGCCTATCTGGTCACGCAAGAGGCGTTGGAGACGGGGGGGCACAACAACATCATTACCACAGGGGGTGGCCCCGGCGTGATGGAAGCGGGCAACCGTGGTGCCAAAGAGGCCGGAGGCATTTCCATCGGGCTGAACATCGTGCTGCCGCATGAACAGGCGCCGAACGAATATGTCACGCCGGATCTGTGCTTCAACTTCCATTACTTCGCGATCCGCAAGATGCATTTCCTGATGCGCGCCAATGCGGTTTGCGTATTCCCCGGCGGGTTCGGAACACTTGACGAGATGTTCGAGGCGCTCACCCTGATCCAGACCGGACGTATGAAGCGCGTGCCTTTCCTGTTGTTCGGAAAGGACTTCTGGGAACGGATCATCAACTGGGAAGCATTGGCGGACGCGGGAACCATCTCGCGCGAGGATCTCGACCTGTTCCGTTTTGTCGAAACAGCGCAAGAGGCTGTTGCCGCTATGGCCGATTGGGAAGGTGCAGGCGAAAAGCGGGGCGAGATTCCAGGCCGCTAATATGCAGTGATCCGTCAGGCGGCGGATTTTGCAGGCGGCGCGCTGATCCTTGCCTGTTCGAGTGCAAAACGATTGAGCCACTATGCCGCCCGCCTATAATGCATGATAAGGGAAAAAGTGATCAGAAAGGGGCTATCATGATCCGTGCTTTGGCGTCTTCCTGTGTGGCCTTATCGGCTTTTGCGACAACTCTTGAGGCGCGCCCTGTTGAAGGGACGCTGACCTATCTGGCGCGCAGCGCTTTGCCTGCCGGAGCCGAGATCGTCATCGAGGCGCGCGGATTGCAGGATACTCTGCTGGCCGAGTCCCGCTTCCAGTCGGGCGGCAAACAGGTTCCTTTGTCGTTTTCCATGACCCTGCCCGATGCAGTCGGCGCGACCATCCGCGCCGCCGTCGTTTCCGAAGGGCGGCCGATCTGGGTCAGCGATGTGATCACGCTTTCGCCGGGTGACAGCCCCGTCAATCTGGGCGAGATCATGCTGAATACCTACCAGCCGATGGGCTTCGCCAGCACCTTGCGCTGCGGTGACGAACGGCTCCGCGTCGGATTTTTCGAGAACCGCGCCGTTCTGGAAACTGATACGGACCGGATTATCCTGTCGCAGGTGCGCGCCGCCTCCGGCGCAAAGTTCGAAGACCCCGACAATCCCGACATATTTTACTGGTCGCGCGGCGATACCGCGCTTGTGTCGCTGACAGGGGAAACCCTGCCGGAATGCGTCGCCGTCCCGCCCGAGCCTGACCAACCCTACCGCGCGCGCGGGACCGAGCCCTTCTGGTCACTGACCATTGCGGGCGGGCTGGTGGAATTGATCCCCAATATCGGCATGACGCCGGTTCAGGCGCGTTTGCCGCAGGCCGGACTGGAAGGATCGGATTTCGTGTTCGACATGGCGGGGGCAGGCATGGTGCTGCGCTTGTCGGAAACAATCTGCCGCGACCTGATGTCCGGCACGCCCTATCCGCAGACCGTCAGCGTGACATGGCAGGACACCGTGCTGGAAGGCTGCGGCGGGGAGTCGATGGATCTTCTGGCTGGCGTGGAATGGGTCGTGGAGAGCGTTGGCGGCACGGCTGTCGTCGACGATAGCCGCGTGACACTGGAGTTCGATGCGATCACGCGCCGCGTTTCCGGCCAAGGCGGGTGCAACCGTTTCAATGCCGCCTTCGATCTCAGCGGCGAGGGCCTGAGCATCGGGCCGCCTGCTGCCACGCGCATGGCCTGTTTAGCTCCCTTGATGGAGCAGGAGCAGCGCGTTTTCTCGCTGCTTCAACGGCTGAGCCGTTTTGATATCGACGAGACGGGCGCGTTGGTGCTGTTTTCCAACGATCAACGCGATCCGCTGTTTGTCGCGCGAATAGGCGAATGAATCAAAACGTTGGATGCTGCTTTAATACTGCGTTGTATGAATGAGGCGCTGTTGCGATATCACAATGATGCTTCGCCGGGGATAGCGCAGACCGTTGATCCCGTGCGCAGGCTTGTTACGACAACACCGTCATTGGATTGCTTCAGGCTATAGCCGTATCCGGCAAGCCGGTGTTTCCACTCGCGCTGCGACAAGGCTTTGCGCCGTTCGGCGAGGACCAGATCAAGCACCTGAACAGCCAGAAATGCGTCGCTGCTTTGAATAACCGACATTCTTAAAATCTCCTGTTGAATACACTCTTACAGGAAACACTGTGTTCAGTAAATTTGGCCTCAATTTCGCCAAAACCGGGCGATTATGGGGCAAATTGAAACAGTTGAGGCAGATTGTTCACGCCTGAGCGCGGCGCTTTTGACGGTTTCTCACCGCAAACCTTACCTGATGCTCAACTCAGGCCGGTCTCGGCCGCTATCTGTGCGCGCGACTTGCGCGCCCGTTCTGTGGCGGATTTCAACTGGCCACAGGCCGCCATGATATCCTCGCCGCGCGGTGTGCGGATCGGGCTGGCATAGCCTGCCTTGTAGATGATGTCGGCAAAGGCATGGATGCGGTTGCCGGAGGAGCGTTTGTAAGGCGCACCGGGCCATTCGTTGAACGGGATCAGGTTGATCTTGGCCGGAATCCCCTCGATCAGCTTGACCAGGCGGCGGGCATCCTCGTCGCTATCGTTTACTCCTGCCAGCATCACATATTCAAAGGTGATCCGCTCGGAGTTGGACACTTTGGGATAATCGCGCAGCGCGGCCAGCAGCGTCTCAATATTCCAGCGTTTGTTGATCGGCACGAGCGTGTCGCGCACCTCATCCGTGGTGGCGTGGAAGCTGACGGCCAGAAGGCAGCCGATCTCCTGCGCCGTGCGCGCGATCTCTGGCACCACGCCCGATGTGGACAGGGTGATGCGGCGGCGGCTCAGGCTGATGCCTTCGGGGTCCATCGCGATCTTCATCGCATCGCGCACATTATCGAAATTATAAAGCGGCTCGCCCATGCCCATCAGCACGATATTGGACAAAAGCCGCTGCTCGTCCTTGGGATTGCGCCCCGGTTCGGGCCATTCGCCCAGATCGTCACGGGCCACCATGACCTGCCCGATAATCTCGGCAGCGGTCAGGTTACGCACCAGTTTCTGCGTGCCTGTATGACAGAACGAGCAGGTCAGCGTGCAGCCGACCTGAGAGGAGATGCATAGGGTGCCGCGCCCCTCTTCGGGGATATAGACAACCTCGACTTCGTGCCCGCCGGCAATCCGCACCAGATATTTGCGCGTCCCGTCAGTTGAAACCTGTCGCGTCACGACCTCGGGGATCTCGATCTTGAAATTCTGCGCAAGATCCGCGCGAAAGCCCTTGGCCAGATTGGTCATCTGCTCGAAATCGCGCACGCCCTTCTGGTAAATCCATTGCCAAATCTGCCCCACCCGCATTTTGGCCTGCTTTTCAGGCGTGCCATGCGCGATCAGCGCTGCGCGCATCCCGTCGCGTGTCAACCCGACAAGGTTGACAGGCCCGTCGGGCAGTTTGCGCGGGATGGTCATCACATCCTGGGTGATCGGGGCGGTGGCGGTCATTTGCGAGGGTATCCTTGAGAACAGACACTGCACATATAGGATTCGCGGCGCGATTCCAAAGGCAAGTTTCAAAGAGAAAGGGCAGCCCGTTTCAGGGCCGCCCTGTCATCGGTCGGAAAAACCGCTCACTGGCAGCGGCGCGCCGCCTCGTCCGAGGCCGCAGTGTAACCGAGCAGGGAGAAAGTATCCTTGGTGACGGTGCCACGGCTGGACCGTGCTGTCAGCACGGCAGACGCTCCGCCCTTCATTGCCGTGATGATGCGGGCATCATCCTCGGCGGAGGCGGGCCAAGCCCAGTTGCCTTCGGTGAACAGTTCGAACTGGTTGTTGTTGATGTTCATGTTGACGGTCGATCCCGAAGCGAAAGGATAACCGCCGGTAAAGGTGACCTGTCCGTTCACGCCCGCTGCCGGACGGTAGAATGTCATCAACAGGATTTCGCCGCGTTGCACCGCAACGACGCGACCGTCACGGGTGTTCACGGTTTCCTTTGGCGACGATACGGCCCAGCACTCTTTGGGATCGGCGTCCTCGAAAACGCTCCAATCCGTTTCCGCAGCCACTTGATTGGTGCTTGTCTGCTGCGCCCATGCGCCTGACGCGGCAAGCATCATCGCGGCCCCCACGCCTGAAAGGACCCAGCCGCGCACGAATTTAAATGTCATATGTCCAGCCTCCAAGCTGTATGCGCCCCAATTACAAGATGGAACCGGCCCGCCGTTTTCGGCATTCGCTCGCGTCCCACTTTCTATTCGACCTTGCTACATTAACCCGAACTCTGCCACAGACGAAAGACCGGTTGGCGGAAAATCGCAAAATGCCAGCCGCAGATCGCGCAGAGTTGACAAAGGAGACACGCATGACATCCCCCATTCCGATGGCCGAAATCTGGCGCGGTCCTTTTCTGGAAAGCGTGCATTCCGGCCATGCCGTGATCTGCGATGCCGCGGGACAGATCGTCGAGGCTTGGGGCGATCCGGATGCGGTGGTCATGCCGCGCTCGTCGGCCAAGATGTTGCAGGCACTTCCCCTGATCACCAGCGGTGCGGCCGATGCGGCGGGGCTGCGGCCCAACCATTTGGCTCTGGCCTGCGCCAGCCATCAGGGGGCTGCGATCCACACCGACCCTGTGCGCGACTGGCTGGATCACATCGGCTGCGCTGAGGATGATTTCCGCTGCGGCGTACAGGAGCCCGCTGACGTGCCAGCACGGGATGCGCTGATCCGTGCCGGCGCCAAGCCCTGCCAGATCCACAACAACTGTTCCGGCAAGCATGCGGGTTTTCTAACGCTGAACCGCCACCTCGGCGGAGGCGCTGATTATGTGGCGCCCGACCATCCGGTGCAGCGCGCCTGCCTCGATGCGTTCGAGGAGGTCACGGGCGAGACAAGTCCGGGCTACGGCATCGACGGCTGTTCCGCGCCGAACTTTGCCACCACCCTGCACGGTATGGCGCGCGCGATGGCGTTTTTCGCGGCGGCGAAAGAGGGGGACAAGGGGCAGCAAGGCGCTGCGGCGCGGCTGGTGCAGGCCATGGTTGCCCATCCGGAGCTTGTCGCGGGTGAGGGCCGCGCTTGCACCGAACTGATGCGCGCAATGGATGGCCGCGTGGCGTTGAAAACAGGGGCGGAGGCGTTTTTTATCGCGATCATCCCAGAGCGGCAGTTGGGCGTTGCGCTCAAAGTGACGGATGGCGGCACGCGCGGTGCGGAATGCGCGATTGCGGCGATCCTTGTGCGGCTGGGTCTGCTGGAGGCGGATCATCCGGCGACGCGCAAACGCCTGAACGCACCGCTCCGCAACTGGCGCGGGATCGAGACCGGCAGCATCAGACCGGGGGCCGCTTTCGCCTGAGCGAAGCAACCGCAGTTTGGGCGGTCGGTCAGGGTGTCACAAACTCTGACCGCGCATAGCCTTGCACATACAGCAGCGCCGTCAGATCACCGTGGTTGATCCGCACCTCGCATTCTGCGGCCACGCTGGGTTTGGCGTGCAGGGCAACGCCAGTGCCCGCACGGTGCAACATGCCCAGATCATTAGCCCCGTCGCCCACGGCGATCACATCGGCCTCTGCAATGCCCAGCTTTGCGCTGATCTGCTCCAACGCCTCGATCTTGGCCTGCCGCCCCAGAATGGGCCGCGCCACATCGCCTGTCAGCTTGCCACCCTCCACCAGCAGCGTATTCGCGCGGTTCTCGTCAAAGCCCAGTGCCTCGGCCACGCTTGCGGTAAAGGATGTGAACCCGCCCGAGACAAGCGCCGCGTAACCGCCCTGCGCCTTCATTGTCGCCACCAGCGCGGCGCCACCGGGCATGAAGGTGATCCGCTCGCGCAACACCTGCGCGATCACATCTGCATCCAACCCCCGCAGTAGCGCCACACGCTCCAGCAGCGCCTCTTCGAAATCCAGTTCACCATTCATCGCGCGCGCCGTGATGCCCGCCACATGCGCGCCGACGCCCGCCATATCGGCCAGTTCGTCGATGCATTCCTGCTGGATCATCGTGCTGTCCATATCGGCCAGAAGCATCCGCTTGCGTCGCCCCTGCGCGGGCTGCACCACCAGATCCAGCCCCATACCCTGTAGATCCTCCCAGACCTGCCAGCGATTGTCCGGCATGGCGGGCAATGCGAACTCTGCCGCCTCGTCGGGGTTGAGCCAGACCACATCCCCGCCACCCCATGCATTCCGCAAGCTATCCAGCAAACTGCCTTCGAGATTGCGCGTCTGAGGATTGGCAAGGACGGTGGCGATATACATGGGCAAGTTTCCGATCGTGGATGGTGATGTCGCAAATTGCGCGGGATGCGGCGCTATAGCCGCATTTTCCCCGTTGTGAAAGCGCCTGAACCCTTCTATTTCCGACGGCGGGACACCCCTCCCCAACGGGGGGCGCTTATCTGGAAGGATAGCATCAATGACGACGACAAAACCGGCATCGCGGCCGGCCAATCCGCGGTTTTCATCTGGCCCTTGCGCCAAAATCCCCACATTCTCGCTTGATCTGCTGGCAGATGCGCCTTTGGGCCGCAGCCACCGCGCGGGCGTTGGCAAAGCCAAGCTGAAAGCGGCCATCGAGGGCACCCGCGAGATTCTGGGTGTGCCAGCCGATTACCGTATCGGCATCGTGCCCGCCTCTGATACCGGCGCGTTCGAGATGGCGATGTGGACCATGCTGGGCGAACGCCCGACTGAAATGGTCGCATGGGAAAGCTTTGGTGCGGGTTGGGTGACCGATGCGGTCAAACAGCTCAAGATCGAGGCGACCGTGCACGAGGCGCCTTATGGCGAGATCGTGGATATGGCCGCGCTCAACTATGACAACGATGTCTGCTTCACATGGAACGGCACCACCTCCGGCGTGCGGATGCCGCATGGCGATATGATCCCGTCGGACCGCAAGGGCCTGACGATGTGCGATGCAACATCCGCCGCTTTCGCGCAGGACCTGCCGTGGGACAAGCTTGATGTGACCACCTTCAGCTGGCAAAAGGTGCTGGGCGGCGAAGCGGCACACGGGATGCTGATTCTGTCGCCCCGCGCGGTGGAACGGCTGGAAAGCTACACCCCCGCATGGCCGCTCCCCAAGGTCTTCCGCCTGACTTCCAAGGGTAAGCTGATCGAGGGAATTTTCGTCGGCGAGACGATCAACACCCCGTCGATGCTGGCAGTCGAGGATTATCTGGTTGCTCTCGATTGGGCCAAATCCGTCGGCGGCCTCAAGGGGATGATGGCGCGCGCCGATGCCAATGCCGCCGCGATCTGGGATTTCTGCGAGAGCCGCCCGTGGATCGCCAATCTGGCGGTTGATGCGGCGACACGGTCCAACACATCCGTCTGCCTCAAATTCACCGATGACCGCATCAGCGACGGCGCTGCCTTTGCCAAGGCTGTGGCCAAGCGGCTGGAGGCCGAAGGTGTGGCGCTGGATATCGGGGCTTACCGCGATGCCCCCGCAGGTCTGCGGATCTGGTGCGGTGGCACGGTGGAAACCGCCGATATCAAGGCCCTGCTGCCTTGGCTGGAATGGGCCTTCGAGGCCGAGATCGCAGCACAGGCCCAAGCCGCCTGAGCCGCTGATCCAAAATGTCAGGATGCGCGCCTTTCGCGCATCCCACCCCTGTCATCTTATTGAAGGACCACGCAAATGGCTCCCAAAGTTCTCATCTCCGACGAATTGTCCGACGCCGCCGTGCAGATTTTCCGCGACCGCGGAATCGATGTCGATTTCCAGCCCAAGCTGGGCAAGGACAAGGAAAAGCTGCTGGAAATCATCGGCAACTACGATGGTCTGGCGATCCGCTCCGCTACCAAAGTGACCGAGAAGGTGCTGGAAGCGGCAACAAACCTCAAGGTCGTGGGCCGCGCCGGGATCGGTGTCGATAACGTCGACAAGGAAGCGGCCAGCAAGAAAGGTGTGATCGTGATGAACACGCCTTTCGGCAACATGATCACCACCGCCGAGCATGCGATCGCGATGATGTTCGCCGTGGCGCGCCAGATCCCCGAAGCATCCGCCTCGACCCATGCGGGCAAATGGGAGAAGTCGAAATTCATGGGGGTCGAGCTGACGGGCAAGACCCTTGGTGTGATCGGCGCGGGCAATATCGGCGGGATCGTGTGTGACCGCGCGCGCGGTCTGCACATGAAGGTGATCGCCTATGATCCCTATCTGTCGGACGAGAAAGCCGCCAAGATGCATGTCGAGAAGGTCGAACTGGAAGACCTGCTCAAGCGCGCCGATTTCATCACGCTGCATGTGCCGCTGACCGACAGCACCCGCAATATCCTGAGCCGCGAGAACCTCGAGAAGACCAAAAAGGGTGTGCGGATCATCAACTGCGCGCGCGGCGGTCTGGTGGACGAGCAGGCGCTGGCCGATCTGCTGACCTCCGGCCATGTCGCGGGTGCCGCCTTTGACGTGTTCGCCGAAGAACCTGCCAACGAGAACCCTCTGTTCAACCTGCCCAACGTGGTCTGCACCCCGCATCTGGGCGCTGCCACCACCGAGGCGCAAGAGAATGTGGCCCTGCAAGTGGCCGAGCAGATGGCGGATTTCCTGCTGACAGGGGCCGTGACCAACGCGCTCAACATGCCTTCCGTGACGGCCGAGGAAGCCAAGGTCATGGGGCCTTGGGTCAAGCTTTCCGGTCATCTGGGCAGCTTTATCGGCCAGATGACGGAGGAGCCGATCAAGGCGATCAACATCCTGTATGATGGTGTTGTGTCGGAAATGAACCTTGCCGCGCTGAACTCGGCCGTGGTGGCGGGGATCATGAAAAAGGTGAACCCCGATGTGAACATGGTCAGCGCGCCGTTCATCGCCAAAGAGCGCGGGATCAAGATCTCGACCACCAATCAGGACAAATCGGGCGCCTTTGACGGCTATGTCAAAGTGACCGTCGTGACCGAGCAGCGCGAGCGTTCCATCGCGGGCACCGTGTTCAGCGATGGCAAGCCGCGTTTCATCCAGATCAAGGGCATCAATATCGACGCGGAAGTGGGCGCGCACATGCTCTACACCACCAACGAGGATGTGCCGGGCATTATCGGTATGCTGGGCATGACCATGGGCGAGGCGGGCGTGAACATCGCGAACTTCACCCTTGGCCGTTCCGCTGCAGGTGGTGAGGCGATTGCCATTCTCTATGTCGATGAAGAGGTGAACGACACGGTCATCAAGAAGCTGCACGACACCGGCATGTTCAAACAGGTCAAGCCGCTGCAATTCGACGTCAACTGATCGCCGGACTATGGAGATGAAACTGATCGCCGCCCTCCTGAACGGGGGCGGCGATTTTTGTTCGATACCCTTGGCCTTTCGATCCGGGCCTGTCCGCGCTATTCCTTGAAACGATCCAGAGCAAAGGCAATCCCATGTCCCAACCCGTCTATGTCGTCGGCGATATCCACGGTCAGATGGCTAAACTGGAAACCGCGTTTGAACGGATCGCAGCAGATGGCGGCGAGGCTGCGCCGTTTGTCAGCCTTGGTGATCTTGTGGACCGTGGCCCGGACAGTCGTGCTGTGATCGAAACCCTGATGCAGGGGCAAGCGGCGGGGCGCGACTGGACCGTGCTCAAGGGCAATCACGACCGGATGTTCCAGCGTTTTCTGGAGGATGGCCGTCTGGACGATGCGCGTATCCTGTCGGGCGCGGACTGGTTTCACCAGCGGCTGGGCGGCGACGCGACGCTTGCCTCCTACGGGGTGACGGGCATCCACAGGCGTCCGGCAGATGATTTGCGTGCGGCAGCGCAAGAGGCTGTTCCCGCCGCACATCTGGCATTTCTGCAAAACATGCCGCTTTGTCATCAAACGGATGAACTGTTCTTTGCCCATGCGGGCATCGCCCCCGGTGTCCCGCTTCAGCACCAGACCGAGGACGATCTGCTCTGGATCAGGGGGCCGTTTCTGGAGTATCCGCATCCGCACCCGCTTCTGGTCGTCCACGGCCATACCGCGCTGGACGCTCCGGTGCACTACGGCAACCGGATCAATCTGGACGGCGGCGCGGGATATGGTCGCCCCCTTACCGTCGCCGTGTTCGAGCAGGGGCGCGTCTGGACGCTCGAAAGCGACGGCCGCCGCCCGTTGGCGCCCTGACGGGACGTTTCTGGCGCGCCGAGGATTGACTCCGCGCCGTTCACGGGAAACACCAAACGAATGACCAAATCCAAATGACAAGAGGATACCCATGACCGATATCGTCATACTTGATGGAGCCCGCACCGCTATTGGCACCTTCGGTGGCGCACTCGCCGCTGTGCCGCCCACCGAACTGGGGGCCATCGTCGCGCGTGAGGCGCTGGCGCGCTCTGGCGTCGAAGGCGCGCAGATCGGCCATGTCGTCTTTGGTAACGTGATCAATACCGAACCCAAGGATATGTATCTCTCGCGCGTTGCCGCGATGCAGGCGGGCATCCCCGATTCCGTGCCAGCCATGAACGTGAACCGCCTGTGCGGATCGGGCGCGCAGGCCATCGTCTCGGTCATCCAGTCCTTGATGCTGGGTGATGCTGAGTTCGGTCTGGCAGGCGGTGCCGAAAGCATGAGCCGCGCGCCCCATATCGTGCCGGATCAGCGCTGGGGTGCCAAAATGGGCGATATCCGCACGCTCGATATGCTGCTGGGCACGCTGAACTGCCCCTTTGGGTCGGGCCATATGGGTGTCACCGCCGAGAACGTGGCGGGCGAGCACAGCATCACCCGCGAGGATCAGGACGCCTTTGCCATGGCCAGTCAGGAACGCGCCGCGCATGCGATTACAGCGGGGCGTTTCCGTGACCAGATCGTGCCTGTCGAGGTTATGGTGAAACGTCAGAAAGTTGCTTTCGATACGGACGAGCATCCCAAAGCCACGAGCCTTGAAGCGCTGGCAGGGTTGAAAGCCGTGTTCAAGAAGGACGGATCGGTCACGGCAGGCAATGCCTCGGGTATCAACGACGGTGCGGCGGCCATGGTGCTCGCCCGCGCCGATGCGGCGGAAAAGGCCGGGTTGAAGCCACGCGCGCGCATTCTGGGCTATGCCCATGCAGGCGTGCGCCCCGAGGTGATGGGCATCGGTCCCGTTCCTGCGGTCGAGGCGCTGCTAACGAAAACCGGCCTCAAGGCAAGCGATTTCGATGTGGTTGAAAGCAATGAGGCGTTTGCGGCGCAGGCTGTCGCAGTGAATCGCAAGCTCGGGCTGGACCCTGCCATCGTGAACCCCAATGGCGGTGCGATTGCGCTGGGCCATCCGGTGGGCGCGACAGGTGCGATCATCACGATCAAGGCGTTGGCCGAGTTGGAACGCATCGGCGGCAAACGCGCGCTGATCACCATGTGCATCGGCGGCGGTCAAGGCATCGCGCTGGCCATCGAGCGGTTCTAACTCACTCGACCACAATACGCACACGATCGGCGCGGCCTGCCGCGTCGATCACCGACAGGGTCACATGACCCGCACCCAACCCCTCCAGCGCGGCCTCGCGCCGATGCGTGCCCACGATCACCGGCGCGCCGTCCGCCAGCCAAGTGAAGGGCGGCACGCCGTCACGCAGCTTGACGGTCAGCGCTTGCCCGTGCAGCGGCAGGCGCGCGCCATCGGGCGGAAAGGCCAGACGCGGGGCATCGACAATCGCCGCATTGCGCGTCCCGAAGCGTTGCAGCGGCAAGGGCAGGCTGGCATTCGGCACCATTAACGTCTCCGGCGGGGGCGGCGGCAGCGGATCGGCGCGGGGTTTCAGCCGCTCGAAAGCCTGAAACAGCACAGGTGCCGCCAGTTCGCCGCCAAAGGCCCCCGGCACTGGCGTCCCGTCAGGCCGCCCGATCCAGACCCCGATCACATGCGCGCCGTCAAATCCCACGGCCCAGGCATCGCGGTGCCCATAAGAGGTGCCGGTCTTGTAGGCCAGCCGCATCTGTGCGGCCCCTGCCGGTGGCGCGATCCCCGCCAGAATATTTGAGACCTGCCATGCCGCGCTGCGGCTCACGATGCGGGAAACAGGCGCGCCATCTCCGGTCATGGACCAGCGCAACGCGACCGCCTGCCCACCTTGCGCCAGCCCCGCGTAAAGCTGCACCAACCCTTCCAGACTGACACCGACCCCGCCGAGCGCCACCGCCAGCCCCGGCTGTCCGCCGGGCAGGGCTGTCGTCACGTCAGCGCGGGACAGTCCTGCCATCAGATTGGCCGGTCCCAAAGCCTCGGTCAGCCGCACGACGGGGATGTTCAGCGACAGGCGCAGCGCCTCGGACACGCGGATATCGCCACGGAACAGCCCGTCGAAATTCTGCGGCGCATAGCGGCCAAAGGCGACGGGCCGGTCGTCGATCAGCGTTTCGGGATGCGCCAGCCCCCTGTCGAACGCCAGCGCATAGACCAGCGGTTTGAGGGTCGACCCCGGCGAGCGCATGGCCGTGGTCATGTCCACGAAACCTTGCCGCCTGTCCTCGGTCAGCCCCGCCGATCCGACAGAGGCCAGAACCGCGCCGTTGCGATGATCCGCGACAAGGATCGCAATCGACAGGCGCGACCCCAGATGGCGCAAGGACTCAACCGCAAGGGCTTCAAGCTTGCGCTGCAGGCCTGCATCGAGTGTCAGATCGTGGCGCAACTGGTCCGGCGCAAGGCGGCGTACGCGATCCGTCAGATGCGGGGCGAGGGCGGGAAATGCGATGCGCTGCACGGGCACAGGCTCGCTCAAGGCGGCCTGCGCGGTCTCGGCGCTCAGCGTGCCATTGCCGGACAGCCGCGCCAATACCGTATCGCGCGCTGCAAGCGCGGCAGCGGGGGCACGATCCGGGCGGCGCGCTTCGGGCGATTGCGGCAGCGCCACCAGCAGCGCGGATTGCGCGGCTGTCAGGCGGGCAGGCTCCTTGCCGAAATAGGTCAGGCTGGCGGCGCGCACCCCTTCAATATTGCCTCCATACGGCGCAAGCGTCAGATAGAGGCCAAGGATTTCCGCCTTGCCCATCTGCCGCTCCAGCGCCAGCGCAACACGGATCTGGCGCAGCTTGCCGGGCCATTGGCCGGTGCCACTCGCCTCCAGCAGGCGGGCGACCTGCATCGTCAGGGTAGAGCCGCCCGACACGATCCGGCCATGCCATAAGGCCTGAGCGCTTGCCCGCAACAGTGCCAACGGGTCCAGGCCAGCATGGTTGTGAAACCTCTTGTCTTCGTAAGCCAGCAGCATCTCGACAAAGCGCTGATCGACCTGATCGGGGCGCAGGCCCAGACGCCACAAACCATCCGCTACCGTATAGGCGCGCAGCAGATCGCCGTCGCGGTCCCGCATCTCGACCGATGTTGCGGGCAAAGTCGAGGGCAGAACCGTCGCGCGGATCCAGTCATCCGCCGTGTCCCGCGCGATAGCGGCACCCAGCAGAACGCCTGCCAGCGCGAAGGGCCAGAGGCACCGCACGCCGTCAGTCCGTCACGATCACGCGCCCGGATGCCGTTGTCGCGCGGTATTCGGGACGGTACATATCCTCGACCAAAGCTGCAGGGTGGTGGAAAGACCCCGGAGAGATGGCGCGTACGATATAGGCCAGCGTGAAGGGTCGCTCGGACTGCCAGTCCACAGCTGCCATGAACCGATCGGACCTGAACTCGGCATGTTCTGCAAAAGCAGGGTCCAGCCAGTCGAGCGCGGCAATATCTCCGGCATTCAGCAAGTTGGGGTTGTCGATATCGAACCCCGCAGGCAGGGGATCATTTACCATCAGTCGGGCACCGCTGTCATCGGTGGGCGTGACGGTCAGAACCGCAACCATACGGGATCCGATGGTCACTTCTGTCGGGGAAAGCGGTGCGCCGTCCATATCGTAATAATCCCGCGCGATCCGGTAGCCATAGCCGCTGGCTGCAATCTGGCCCGTTGGCACACCAAAGGTGGTCAGCGTGACATCCATCGGAGCGGTGGACGCATTCCGCACTGCCAGCGGGGCAAAGGCCAGATCATCGGCCTCGGCGCGCAGGACAGGGCCAGTCACGGGCAGGCCGTTCACCTCCAGCCCCGCCACATCGGGATTGCCCACCAAGGCATGGGCGGCCAGCAGCGACCAAGACGCTTCCTGCGGAGAGAAGGGCTGCGTGGCGCTGCTAATTCGCTGGCTCAGCGCGGCGGTATCGACGGCCGTGCTACCCGCTTCAACCGCCAAGGCCAGAACGCCTGCCGTATCGCGCAGGCGGGTGCCATAATCCGCCCGCCAGAGCGGCGCTTCGCGGCCATCTGTGCCCTCGATCATGCGGGCAGCGCGGCTGAACAGCCTGTCGGCTCGCGTCTGGTCCCCGTAAAGGGCTAGCGCCGCACCCAGTTGCGCCGCCGCCAAAGGCGTTGCCAGCGCCTCGGCCTTCTGATCGGCATAGTAGCGCAGATCGCCCATATTGGCGGCACCTTCGCGGGCCAGCACCATCAGCGCATAGGCCAGATCCTCGCCGCCCTCGTCAAAATCGGGGGCGAAATTCACGCGGTTACGCAGGTTATCCAGCGCCAGCCGAAAGGCCGTGTCCGGCACGGCATGTCCGGTGGCGCGTGCGCGCGACAACAGATCGGTGACATAGGCGTCCAGCCAGAAATCACCGGAGCCAGCCTGCCACAGGCCAAAGCCGCCATTGCCGGATTGCCGTGTCAGGATCTGGTCGATCGACCGCTTGATCCGCGCGTCGACCCGGTCACGATCCCCCAGCCCCAATGCCTCGACCATGCTTTGCATGGACAACAGTGGCATGGTCTGGCTGGCCACCTGTTCGGTGCAGCCATAGGGATAGCCGTCCAGCATGGTCAGCAATGCAGGCGCGTTCAGCCGCGCCAGCGGCCCCGCGCTCAGCGTCAGCGATCCGGTTCCCGCGCGCAATCCGTTAAAGGTAGCTGCCGTCAGATCAAGGTTCTCTCCGGCGGCAAGCGACAACCGCTCGGTCACCGCGACAGCGGGATCATTCGCGCGGACAGGCACGGTCAGGTCGCGGACAAGCTGCCGCCCGTCCGGCGTGGTCAAAGCGACGCGCAGGCTGTAATCGCCGGGCGTATCCGCGCTGAACGGGATCGCCAGCCTCTGTGTCTCGCCTTCGCCCAAGGTCAGGCCGGACGGCACGGTGCCTTGCAACGCGACACCATCGGCGAGAATATCCAGCCCCATCCGCCCTGACGGACCATCGGCATGGGTGATCTCCAGCAGCAGACGGCTGTCATCGCCGGGAGCCAGAAAGCGGGGAAGGCTGGCCGTGACAACAACCGGATCGCGCACCAGAACTTCCGCCTCGGCCTGTCCTACGCCAGTGGCTGACCACGCCACAGCCATCAGGCGCACGGTACCGTTGAAGGCTGGCAGGTCAAAGCTCACCTCGGCCCGCCCATCCGCGCCCACGGTTACCGGACCGCTGAAAAACGCCAGCAACTCCTCGGTCGGCGGCGGAGATTGCAACCGCGCCAGCGCGCCTGCATCGCCACCGGAGCGGACCTGTCCCATCGCACCGTCCAGACTGTTGATCAGGCGGCCATAGACATCGCGCAGTTCCATCCCCAGTCGGCGCTGCCCGAAATAATGCGCGGCAGGATCAGGGCTGGCGAAGGCCGTCAGGTTGAGAATCCCCAGATCGACCGCTGCAAGCGTCACATAGGCGGTCTCGCCTTCCGTGATCCCCTCCACCTGCACGGCTACATCCAGCGGGCCGCGCGGATCGGCAGCCTCGGGCGCATCGACGCTGACCTGCAACAGGCGCGCACCAGGATCGATGCTGGCATGGGCCAGACCTAGCGCGCGCGCGGGCATCTGGCCTGCGGCCACATCCATGGGCCGGATCACGGTGGCGGTGACATAGGCGCCAGCGCCCCAGTCATCTGTCACCGTCAGCGGGATCAGCGTCTCGCCCTCCGCTACCTCCACGGACTGCATCTCGATCAGGTGGTTCGACATCACCGCGATGCTGGCTATCCCGGCATGGCGTGGCACGATCCGCAGCATGGCGGTCTCGCCCGTGCGGTAGGCGGGCTTGTCCAGCGACAGTTCCAGAAGATCGGGTGTCGTGGCGGTGTCAGCCGGAACATACCAGCCCGCGTCGAACCCGATGGACGAGGCGGCATAATCGCCCTCCCGCGTCTCGACGACCAACTCATACCGCCCCCATTCCACGGCGGCGGTAATCTGCAGAGGCGCTTCGCCAAGCACATTCTCGGCTGTACTGATGCGGGTGCGGGTGGTTACAGGCTCCCACTGCCACTCGCCGTATTGCTGATACCACTGATACCGCGTCTCGACCCGGTTCACCGTCCAGCGCACGGGCAGTTCCGCCTGTGTCAGATCCGGCGCCAGACCGATCACGTGGAAGGTGGCGGCGCTGCCCTCCGGCAGGGGGCCGTCGAACAACGGGCGGATGCCGATCATCGGCGTCTCGGGTGTCAGCGCGCGCGTTAGTTCCCGCTCGACCGGCCGGTTCGAGCCTTCGCTGACGCGCAGGGTCACGCGCGCTTCAAGCGGGCTGCCCGCTGATTGGATGTCTGGCAGGGTCAGGGGCAGGGTGGCAAAGCCGTCCGCATCGGTCCGCGCGGCCTCGAACACCCGGCTGCGCGGGCTTACAGGGTCGTCATGGCGACCGAAACGGTAGAGCGGGAAAGCCTCGATCCGGTCAATGCCGCGCAGCAACACCTCTCCCTCGATGGCCAGATCGGCACCGGGCGCGCCGAAGAGATACCGCGCCGCAACGCTGAGCGGCGGTGTATCGCCAGCCCGCAGCGGGCCATCCGGCAAGGTCAGGTCAAAATCGATCCGTTCGGGCAGGAAATCCTCGACCAGCACAGAGCGGCTTGCAAGGGCAGGGGCATCCACATCGGCCTTGATGTCCAGCCGCCATGCCCCGCGCGGCACGCTGTCACCCAGAGGCAGGGCAAAGACATGCCCGCCAGAGGCATCCTCGGTCGACAGGGTGCGCGAATATTCCACACCGTCGGGACGGGTGAGAATGGCAGTCACCGGCAGACCGGGCGTTGCGGCCGCCTGATCATTGCGCGCCAGAGCCGTGGCATGGATCACCTCGCCCGCGCGGTAAGCGCCGCGATCCGTGGCCAGAAACACGTCAATCGGCGGTGCCGGAGCGCGCCCCTCCACGCCGCGGTCAGACAGATCGAAGGCAGGATCGGTCAGCGACAGAAAAGCGATATCCTGCGCGTCGTCGTCGCCCTGTCTGACAACCACCATCGCAGGCGCGGCAGAGCCGGTGCCGCGTGTCAGACCGGCGTCGAAACGCACATAGCCTTGCCCGTCGGTCTCGGCCTCGGCGATCACGGCGTTGGCGCGGCTGAGCAGGCTCACCTGCGCGCCCTGAAGCGTTGCTGCATCCGACAGATTGCGGACCATGACATGCAGACCGTCATTGCCGAGCATGGTCGCAATCCCCAGATCGGACAGGACGAACCACTGCGTCGCCCCCGGATTGCTATAGGGATCGGCCCCCGGAACGGTGGCGGTCAGCGCGTAGATGCCCGGTCTCTGACCGGCCAGAACATCCCCCAAAGGCAAGCGGGTCGTCATGTCGCGGTTCAGCTCGTTTCCGGTCTCGCCGGTGCCTGTCCAGATGTCCTCGGCAATTTCGGCGGTAAAGCCACGGGCCTGCCATTCCGGCATCGTGCTGCCAAAGTAGTTGTCCTGCATGGAGCGCAGCAGATTGCGGTCGCTGATCCGGCGCAGGGTCAGATTGATCTCGTCCAGATTGACCGTTTGCACCGGCAAGGCAGCATCGGCGCTGCGCGGCAGTACATAGGCGCGTCCGGGGAAGATGATCGAGGGAGTGCGGTCTCTCACATACAGCACCTGCTCCACCTCGCGCAGCAAGGTCTCGCCGCTGGCCGCAGGCAGGCCGGAGCGCAGGACAACGCGGTAACGCTCGCCGTGCTGCACCCCGTCGATGCAAAGCTGGCGATCATCGGCTACCACCGAGAGGGTGGCATCCGGCAGGCCCACGAAAGGCGTATAATCCTGCCCCGCCTTGATCAGCGGTTCCGAAAACTGCATGCAAAGCTGTGGCGCGGCGCTGTCGCTTTCCACGCTGTTGCCCAAAACGCGAAAGCCGTATTTGCCCACAGCCTCCTCAAGTCTGCGGTCCAGATCGCTGCGCGGCGCGATGCTCTGCGCCAGCCGCAGCGCCGGAATCATCTCACGCCCCCGCTCGGCGGTTTCCAGCGCCTGCGCCAAGACTTCCAGCGCACTGACCTGCTGCGGCGCTGCCGTGGCACGCAGATAGCCGTTGATCGCGGCGCTGACAGCGCGGTCGCGCAGGCGCATCTGCCGGTCATAGGCCTGCACATTGATCCGTGCGGTCAGGCGGGCATATTCCACCCATAGATCACTGCGATCCATCAAAGACACCGCAGCCCCCATCCAATGGGCGGCATTGGCCTGATCGCCTGCATTGGCCCGCTCCAGCGAGGCTTGCAGAATCTGGTCCAGATCGAACCCGCCAGCGGGATGCATCACGCCGATCTCAAGCGCCAGATCGCGGGCCTCACTCAAGCTTTGCTGGTCCAGCCAGTTCAGATCACGCAGCCGATCCGCCCCCGATTGCAGCACTTGCGAGTCGGTCTGCCGCACCTCTGCCGAGATTGCGCCCTGATAGGGGCTGCGTGCCGTGGCGGCTGATTTTGGAAAACACGCATTCGACCGCGTGTTGAAGGTGAAAGCCATACAGGCGGAATCTGTCAGGCAGGCGGTGCGACAGGCAGACAGGGTTGTGTCGAACAAGGGTTGCAGATCAGCGCCGGGGAAATCCATATCCTGCGTCACGATCACCCTGCGCTCAGGCAGAACGTCCTGCGCCACAACGGGCGTCGCGCTCATGCCGGACAAGCCGAGGATAGCCGGAAACAACGCAGTGACGATATGGCGGGAAAAACGCGGCATCGGACGTACTCCTGTGTTGGGTGCATCAAAGCATGGGGGTGCTTTGCCACGCAAGGATTCCCATGGAGCCCGGCGCGGTGTTTACCGGGAATTCACCCTGTTCACCGATGCTGGCGGAAATCCGTCTCGCCTCCCCGTGACCCCCTGAGATACCCATCCCGAAAGGACAGGCATGAGTCTTGTCAACAAGCTGGCGGAAGAACGCCGCGCCCGCCTTGCGGCTGAACGTCTGCTCGAACTGAAGCAGGCGGAACTTTTCGCCGCAAACCGCAAGCTGGGCCGCCATGCCAAGGCGCTGTCCGAGGAGATTCACGAAACGCGCGCGCAGGTCCAGACCGTTCAGGACGAGAACGAGCGCGTGAAATCCGATCTGGATGTGGCCCATCAGAAGGTCGAGATCGCGGAGCGTCGGCTGTGGCATTCCATCGAGACGATTCAGGACGGATTCGCTTTTTTCGACCTTGATGATCGTATGATCGCCGCCAACCATGCCTATCTGTCGGTCTTCGAAGATCTCGAGGAGGTCGGCCCGGGCATCACCTATTCGCGCATCCTGCAACTTCTGACCGAGGAGGGGATCGTCAATATAGCAGAGCACAGCCCCGCCGCATGGCGCGCGATGATGCAACGCCGATGGGAGGCGCCGACGCCCGAGCCGACAGTGGTCAGGCTGTGGAACGGCCAATATATCAAGCTGATCGACCAGCGCGGCAAGGGTGGTGACGTGGTCAGCCTTGCGCTGAACATCACCGAAACCGTGAACTATCAGAAAGACCTCAAAAAAGCGCGCGAGCGGGCGGAGGCGGCGAACCGCGCCAAATCGGCGTTTCTCGCCAATATGAGCCATGAAATCCGCACGCCGATGAATGGGGTTGTCGGCATGTCGGAACTGTTGGGCGACACCGAACTCACGCAGGAGCAGCAGCTCTATGTCAACACGATCCGCAGTTCGGGCGAGGCGCTGCTGGTGATCATCAATGACGTGCTCGACTATTCCAAGATCGAGGCGGAACGTCTGATCCTGCATCCTGAACCCTTCGATCTGGAGCGCGCCATCCACGAGGTGATCCTGCTGCTGCAACCCAGTGCCCGCCAAAAGGATCTGGAGCTTCTGGTGGATTATGACCTTTTCCTGCCCACGGTTTTTGTGGGCGATCCCGGGCGCGTGCGGCAGGTGCTGACCAATCTGATCGGCAATGCGGTGAAATTCACCCTGTCAGGCCATGTCCTTGTCCGTGTGGTCGGGATGCAGGACGGGGAAGGGGCAGATGGACAGATTCATGTCACGGTGGAAGATACGGGGATCGGGATCGCGGCGGACAAGATCCAGCACGTTTTCGGCGAGTTCAATCAAGTCGAGGATGCCAGCAACCGCCGTTTCGAGGGTACGGGGCTGGGCCTTGCCATCACGCAGCGTCTGATCTCGATGATGGGCGGTCAGATCTGGGTGGAGTCAGAACAGGGCAAGGGCAGTGTTTTCGGTTTCCGCCTGACCTTGCCTGTGGCCGATACGGGTGATGGTGATCCGGGCAGCGCCGGTCTGTCGCTGCCGGTCAAGGGGCTGCGCCACGCGCTTGTGGTCGATCCGGTGGAGGCCAACCGGGATATACTCACGCGCCAGTTGCGGACAATGGGGATCATGGTGACAGGCTGCGCTTCGGGAGGGGAGGCGCTGTCGCGGCTGGACAATGATATCGATGTGATCCTGACCGATCACGCGATGGCCGAGATGGACGGGCTGGAGCTTGCCGTTGCTGTGCGCGCGACCGGATCAAAGGTGCCGATCCTGTTGTTCACAGCAAATTCCGCTTTTGCCGAGCAGGACCCCGCCCATCGGCATCTGCACGCCGTCCTGCAAAGGCCGACAACACGACGCGCGTTGTTTGCCGCGCTGGGCCAGCTTTGCGACACGACTGTGCCTTCCGCATGCGCCAGCGACGTGGCCCAACCCCCTGTTGATGCAACGTCAGATCAGGATAGAAATCACGCTGATGAGACGCAGGCAGCGCCTGTTGCCCGCCTGATGAGGGTGCTGGCAGCCGAGGACAACATGACCAACCAGCTTGTGTTCTCGCGGATGGTGCAACATTTGAACATAGAGTTGCGCTTCGCGGGCAACGGGGCGGAAGCCGTCGCGATCTGTCCCGCGTTCCAGCCTGATCTGGTGTTCATGGACATCTCCATGCCCGAAATGGACGGAAAAGAGGCGACGCGGGTTTTGCGGGATGCGGAGAAAGCGCAGGCGCGTGCGCCTGTGCCGATCATCGCCATGACAGCCCATGCCATGGCTGGCGACCGGGAGGTGATCCTGTCTTGCGGACTGGATGAAGTTCTCACGAAACCTTTGCGCAAGGCTGATCTGATCGACAGGATCGTGGCGCACTGTCCGGCGGGGGCAATTGATCCTGTCGGGAATCAAATGGACGCGCCGGATGCACCCTTGCCTGAGATGCAGGACAGATCCGCCTGACTGCTGTTGATCAGGCGGCTTTGTCCACCGCCACTGCCGCGCGCTGGAACACCCAGCGGTCACCCTCACTTTGCTCGGGGCGATAGGCATATCCGCCGGAATCGAAATCGCGCAGGCCTTCGGGATCCGTCAGGCGCCGCTGGATGATAAAACGTGCCATCGCGCCCCGCGCTTTCTTGGCGTAAAAGCTGACGATCTTGGCCTCGCCGTTCTTTTCCTCAAGAAATACGGGCGTGATGACGCGCGGCTTGAGCGCGGACAGATCGACCGCGCCGAAATATTCCTGACTGGCGCAGTTGACCAGAAGATCAGTGCCCAGCGCCGCTGCCTGTGCGTTTAATGCCTGCGCGATCCGCGTGCCCCAGTAGTCATAGAGCGACGCGCCTTGCGTTGTTTTCAGGCGGCTGCCCATTTCCAGACGGTAGGGTTGGATCGCATCCAGCGGGCGCAGCACGCCGTAAAGGCCCGACAAAATCCGCAGATGATCCTGCGCAAAGGCCATCTCGTCAGCGTCCAGCGATCCCGCCTCAAGCCCCTGATAGGTGTCGCCCGCAAAGGCCAGTGCGGCGGGCTTCGTCTCCATCGCGCCGAAATCACGAAACCGATCGGCGTTGAGCCGGGCAAGGTTCTCGCTGATCCCCATCAGCTTTTGCAGGTCTTTCACGCTCAGGTCCCGCGCCACTTTGGCCAGTTTCTCTGCGTCCTGTGCAAAGGCGGGCACCGTCGGGGTCACATCCTTGACCTCGGACATATCCAGTTTCTTGGCGGGTGACACGGTAATCAGCATTCCGGTTTCCTTTGCAGCAGCTTGTCCGACGATCTAGCCCGCCTCGCGTAGCACGTCCAGAAACGCGGGGCCAAATCGTTCCGCGCGTTTGTCGCCCAGCAGGCGCTCCATCTCGCGGGCGTCTCTTGGCCGCAGTTGCGCGACCTTGGCCAGCAGCGCGGCAGAGCAACTCAGCGGTTTGTCGATCCCGTCATTGCCCCGCGCCAGATCGGCCTGCGCAGCCAGCAATTTGTCGTAAACCGTGCCCTCGGGCCGTCCGGCCATCTTGCGGCGCGTCGGATGCATCTGTTCCACTGCGCCAGTGATTACCTCAAGGAAGGTGCGGCCATAGCTTTCGAGCTTCTTAGCCCCGATCCCGCCGATCCGCGCCATCGCATCCAGCGTGGCCGGCCGCGTCTCGGCCATCTCGATGAGGGTCTTGTCGGTGAAAATCACGTAAGCCGGCACGCGCGCCGCCTCGGCCAAAGCGCGGCGCTTGGCCTTGAGGGCTGACAGAAGCGGCGCATCCTCGTCCGAGACCAGCGTTTTCACAGCGGGGCGGCGATCCGGCGTGGCGATGGAATCGCTGCGCAGGGTAATCCCCGCCTCGTCACGCAGGATCGGGCGGGCGCTTTCGGTCATCCGCAGCGCACCGTGGCGTTCGGGATCGGGACGGATCAGGTCGTGCCCCATCATCTGCCGGAAAATCGCCTGCCATTGCGGGCGGGAATACTCGCGCCCGACCCCGAAAGTGGGCAGCCCGTCATGCCCGCGTTCGCGTATCTTGTCGGTGGTATTGCCCGTCAGGATGTCGATCAGATGGCCCGCGCCGAACCATTCCTCGGTCCGCAGGATCGCCGAGAGCGCTTTGCGCACTGCCAGCGTTCCGTCAAAAACCTTGGCGGGCGTGTCGCACAGATCGCAATTGCCGCAGGGCTCCGAGCTTTCGCCAAAGTAGCGCAAAAGCGTCTGGCGGCGGCATTCCAGCGCCTCGGCCAGACCCAGCAAGGCATTGAGCCGCGCATGATCCGCCATGCGGCGGTCAGCGGGGGCCAAACCCTCGTCAATCTGCGAACGGCGCAGGCGGATATCGTCAGGACCGTAGAGCGTGAGAGTTTCGGCAGGCGCGCCATCACGGCCTGCGCGGCCGATTTCCTGATAATAGGACTCGATGGATTTCGGCAGATCGGCATGGGCGACCCAGCGGATATCCGGCTTGTCGATCCCCATACCGAACGCCACGGTCGCCACGACGATCAGCCCGTCCTCCTGCTGGAAGCGGGTTTCGGTGATCCGCCGCGCCTCGGCATCCATCCCGCCGTGATAATGGCAGGCGGAATGTCCCGCCTCACGCAGGGCGGCGGCGAGCGTTTCGGTCTTGGCGCGGGTGCCGCAATAGACGATCCCCGATTGTCCCTTGCGGGCGGCGGCGAAGGACAGGATCTGGCGGCGCGGATTGTCCTTGGCGGCAAAGGCAAGATGGATATTCGGGCGGTCAAAGCCGCGCAGGAACTTTTGCGGGGCATGGCCGTCGAACAGCCGCGTGACAATCTCGTCCTGCGTTTCGGCATCGGCTGTGGCGGTAAAGGCCGCCAAAGGCACATCAAGCGCGCGGCGCAACTCTCCGATCCTGAGGTAATCGGGCCGGAAGTCGTGCCCCCACTGGCTGACGCAATGCGCCTCGTCCACGGCAATCAGGCTGACTCCGGCGCGCTTCAGCATCCCGAACGACGAATGCGCTGCCAGCCGTTCCGGCGCGATATACAGCAGTTTGAGCCGCTTTTCCTCAAGCGCGAGCCAGACGGCATCTGTCTCCTCCGGCGTATTGCCGGAGGTGAGCGCCCCCGCCTCGACCCCCGCCTCGCGCAGCGCGCGGACCTGATCGCGCATCAGGGCAATCAGCGGTGAGATCACCACCGTCACCCCTTCGCGCATCAGCGCGGGCAGTTGGAAGCACAGGGATTTGCCGCCGCCCGTCGGCATGATCGCCAGCACGTTGCGCCCGTCAGCCACGGCTTCCACGATTTCGGCCTGACCCGGGCGAAAGGCGTCGAATCCGAAGATATCGCGCAGAAGCGGGACGGCGCTTTGCATGGGGACCCCTGTCGTTTTGTCTATATCTGCTCAGGCCTGAGTATTCCCATACCATGGGTTGTTGAGCAAGAGGCCGAAAGACGCACGCAGGGCGGAAAAAGGCTCAAATTATCCCAAAAGCACCGCAGGCAGGATAAAGTCCCGCAGCGCGATCACGGCGATAAAGGCCACAAGCGGCGCCAGATCCAGCGGGCGCGTGTCAGGCAGGATATTCCGGATCGGTGTATAGACCGGCTCCAGCAGACGGTTCAGCCCGGTCCAGATCTGGTTGACCATGGGTTGGCCCAGGTTCAGCACCTGAAAGTTGATCAGCCAACTCATGATGATATGCGCCAGCATGATGTAGAAGACCACGTTCAGGACAAGGGCAAGGGTCTGGTAAAGGGCAATCATCCGTTTCGGTCCTCCGGTTTCACGGGGGTACAGGTAAGCCGGGCACGCGCCGCTGGCAAGGTCTGCATTCGCGCCCTCATTTTTGGCGGCACGGTCTGTATTGCGGGCGATGTGCGCGCTTTGCGGTCAGGATTGTCTTGCCTGCGTCATGATTTGGCTGTCTTATCCGGCGTAAGCGCCTGTGAAACAGGTGGTTGTAAGAGGGCGGTATGACAGTAATTTCCATGCGGCGACGCATCTGGGGTTGGTTTTTCTTCGATTGGGCCAGCCAGCCCTACAACACGCTCCTCATCACCTTCATCTTCGCGCCCTACGTCTCGGAACTGATGCAGGACGGTACCGCAGCCCAATCGGCATGGGGCTACGGCATCGGTGCTGCGGGCTTCATCATCGCGATCTTTGCCCCCATCCTCGGTGCGATGGCGGATACGTCCGGCAACCGCCTGCGCTGGATCTGGCTCTTCTCGGTCATGTATGTGATCGGCTCTTTCGGCCTGTGGTGGGCGGCCCCTGACAATTTCAACCTGATCCTGACGCTGGTGTTCTTTGCCATCGGTATGATCGGCATGGAATTTGCCACCATCTTCACCAATTCGATGCTGCCGGATCTGGGCACCAAAGAGCAGATCGGCCGTATCTCCGGCAACGGCTGGGCCTTCGGCTATCTCGGCGGCATGGTCACGCTGATCATCATGCTGCTGTTTCTGGCCGAAAGTGCGTCCACTGGCAAAACCTTCATCGGGATCGATCCGATCTTCGGGCTTGATCCCGAAGCGCGCCAAGGTACCCGCGCCGTGGGGCCGCTGACGGCGATCTGGTATGCGGTTTTCATGATTCCGTTCTTTCTGTGGGTCCGCGACCCCAAGCCCGCCCGCGCCGCCAAAGGCGCGGTCAAGCGCGCGCTGGGCGATGTGGTCCGCACCCTGCGGACCTTGCCGCAAACGCCCTCGCTGTTCGCCTATCTGGCCTCGTCGATGTTCTACCGCGATGCACTTAACGGCATGTATGTCTTCGGTGGCATCTATGCGGCGGGCGTTCTGGAATGGTCGGTTGTGGATACCGGCGTGTTCGGGATTGTCGCCATTATCTCCGGTACGATCTTTGCATGGCTCGGCGGCATGGCCGATGACTATTTCGGCCCGAAGAAAGTGATTCGCTTCTGCATCCTCGTGCTGACCTTCGTGGCCATCTCGATCGTCTTCATCTCGCGCGAATCCGTCTACGGTATCCCTGTCGAGGCAACGTCGAAACTGCCCGATATCACCTTCTACATCCTCGGCGCGCTGATCGGCGCGGCGGGCGGGGTCATCCAGTCTGCGAGCCGCACGATGATGGTGCGGCAGGCCAATCCCGACCGCATGACCGAAGCCTTCGGCCTTTACGCGCTGGCGGGCAAGGCCACCTCCTTTATCGCGCCCCTGTCGATCGGGGTGATGACAGCCGTGACGCAAAGCCAACAACTCGGCGTGACGCCGCTGATCCTGCTTTTCCTTCTGGGGCTATTCTTGCTAGGCTGGGTGAAACCTGAAGGAGATACCGCAACATGGTCCGAGCGCCCCGTATTGTCCTGACGCTGGCTGTCTTCCTTGGTCTTGCCTTCGCGGGCGAAAGCCACGCGCAAGCCGCGAAACAGTTGTTCGGTGCCCAGAAAGCGCCAGCGACCGCGCAGGCGGCACCCTTTGGCGGCTATTCCAGAGGTTGCATTGCAGGGGCGATAGAACTGCCCGAAACGGGGCCGACATGGCAGGCGATGCGCCTGTCGCGCAACCGCAACTGGGGCCATCCGGACACGATCAGGTTTCTACAGGACCTGTCCGATTTCGCCGCGCGCCTGCCGGGATGGCAGGGGCTTTACGTCGGCGATATCAGCCAGCCGCGCGGCGGGCCGATGCTGACGGGTCATGCCAGCCACCAGATCGGTCTGGATGCCGATATCTGGATGCTGCCCGCCACCCGCCTGAACCTGACGCGCAACGAGCGCGAGAATATCTCGTCCATCTCGTTGCGGCGGGCCGAGGGGGCTTATGTCAACGCGAGCTGGACGCGCCAGCATCACGAGATCATCAAGGCTGCGGCCTCAGACCCGCGCGTGGCGCGGATCTTCGTGTTCCCCGGTGCCAAGGTGCAGATGTGCAACGACGAGACCGGCAACCGTGAGTATTTGCGCAAGATCCGCCCGTGGTACGGGCACCACTATCATTTCCATGTGCGCCTGAACTGCCCGCGCGGCACACGCGGCTGTGTGGAGCAGGACGCTCCGCCCCCCGGTGACGGCTGTCAGGAAGCGCAGGGCTGGGTCAACAACATCGTCAACCCGCCGCCCCCCGCGCCGCGCGATCCCAATGCGCCCGCCCCGCAGCCTCGTCGTGACCTCACCCTTGCCGATCTGCCTGATCAATGCGCCGCCGTCTTGCGCTCGCGCTAGGCGCGGTCGCGGCGCTCGGGATCGTCCTTGGTTTCAGAAGTGACGCAGGCCAACCGGACGCTACGAGCTATTTGGGCAGCTATCGCTGGGTGATGGATGATCCGCATTTCGGCGGTTTTTCGGCGATTGAACTTACCGACACGGGGACCGGATTCGCGGCGCTGACCGACAAGGGACGCTTTATCGAGGGCCAGTTGAGCCGCGATGCTGCGGGCCGGATCAACGGAGTGAGCGCTGGCGATCTGATCCTGCTACGCGATATCGAGGGCCATCCTCTGAAAGGCCGCGCCTCGGATTCCGAAGGTCTGGCGCTTGCGCCGGATGGCGGCTTTTATGTCTCGTTCGAGGGCAATCACCGCGTGCGGTACTATCCCTCGCCGCATGTTCCGGCGGTGCGGATCGTGGGCCACCCCGATTTTCAGGAGATGCAGATCAATTCCTCGCTGGAATCTCTCGCGATAGATGCGCGTGGCCATTTGTTCACCATGCCGGAACGCTCCGGCGCGCTGGACCGTCCTTTTCCGGTCTATCGCTATGACGGAAGCGGTTGGGACATTCCTTTCCACATTCCCCGCCGGGACGCGTTTTTGCCGGTAGGTGCGGATTTCGGGCCGGATGGCTGGCTCTATGTGCTGGAGCGAGCGCTGACCGGCCTGGGCCTTCGCACCCGCGTGCGCCGCTTCGATGTGGCGGGCGACACGCTGCAAGCCGAGGAGGTGCTGATCCAGACGCGGACGCGCCAGCATGACAACCTCGAAGGCATCTCTGTCTGGCTGGACGCAGAAGGCAAGACACGGATCACGATGATCTCGGATGACAATTTCATGTTCTTCCAGCGCACGGAGATCGTGGAATACAAGGTAGAACCGCCCCTTGCCAGCAGGGCTGATGAGGGATAAACGGCGGCCTTCAGATTATCACGCCCCGCGTCGGGGCCAAGTCGCCGCAACCTTGTCAAAACGGGCACCATTATGAACCGCACCCATCTTCCCGGCATTCTTGCCATGGCCGCCATTGTCGTGGCCTCCAATATCCTTGTCCAGTTCCTGTTCGGCCAATGGCTGACGTGGGGGGCATTTACCTATCCGCTGGCCTTTCTGGTCACCGATGTGATGAACCGCGTTTATGGCGCGGGGCCAGCGCGCCGCGTGGTGGTTGCGGGCTTTGTCGTCGGCGTGATTTGCTCGCTGATCGGCACACAGATCATCGGCGAATACGGCCCGCTGGTCACCCTGCGGATCGCCATTGGCTCGGGTCTGGCTTTCCTGACCGCGCAATTGCTGGACGTGGCGATCTTCGACCGCCTGCGCGATGGCCGCTGGTGGCGCGCGCCACTGGCCTCGACCCTTGTGGGCTCCTCCGTCGATACCGCGCTGTTCTTCACCATCGCCTTTTCAGCCAGCCTCGCGTTCATCGAGCCCGCCAATGACGTGTCATGGGCCGGAGAGGTTTTGCCGCTGATCGGGGTGGGACCAATGGTGCCGCTCTGGGTCTCGCTGGCCTTTGCCGACTGGATGGTAAAACTTTCGCTCGCTTTGGTGGCACTTGTGCCCTTCCGCATCATCGTGGGGGCACTTACTGCCCGCACCACATGATTTTGTTTTTGACATCTGCTGAATTTGTGGCAACCTGATCTAAGGTGAAACAATTGAAAGGAGGTGCTCTGGTGTCTAACGGGATATTGGAGAGAGGTGTCGGAACAGTTCAGGGGGCGCAGTCCTGAGGCAGCCCTTGGGCATGCCGAACCTGAATTGGTGAGAGCCTAACCGGCCCCACCTCCGCAAATCTCAGAGGGTCGCCTGTATCAGGCGACCCTTTTTGTTTTCCTGCTGTTTGGACTATGGTCCGCCAAGCGACATTTCTGGACTGGCCATGCTGCGCATCAATGACGACATCACGATTGAAGACTGGGAACTGACCGAACAGTTCATCCGCGCCAGCGGGCCGGGCGGGCAGAACGTCAACAAGGTCTCCTCGGCGGTGGAATTGCGGTTCGAGGCGGAGCGGTCGCCCAACCTGCCTGCGCCGGTCAAAACCCGCCTGCGCCGCCTTGCCGGACGCCGCTGGACCAAGGAGGGCGCGTTGGTTCTGCAAGTCGACGAAACCCGCAGTCAGGTCCGCAACCGCGAGATTGCCCGCGACCGTCTGGCCGATCTGATCCGCGCAGCATTGACCGCGCCCAAGCGCCGTGTGGCGACCAAACCGACCTTTGGTTCGGTCAAGCGCCGGATCAAGGCCAAGAAGGTACGCGGAGAGGTCAAGGCTATGCGCGGCAAGGTTGATGGTGAGGAATAGAACTGCGGCTTTGTGGCTCTCTGTCATACAGAGGTCACACCCGCTTTTTACTTGATACAAGCGGGATTTGGCCCTATTCACCCGCTTTCAGTTTGGACCTGTCCCTGCCGTCTTGCAGGGCTGTACCGGGGGGAGGCAGAATGCTGCACACGCCTTACTACCTGATCGACAAGGCACATCTGCTGCCCAATCTTGAAAAGATCGCGTATCTGCGCGAAGCGTCGGGGGCCAAGGCCCTTCTGGCGCTGAAATGCTTTGCCACATGGTCGGTCTTTGATATGATGGCCGAGTATATGGATGGCACCACTTCCTCCTCGCTGTTCGAGGTCAAGCTGGGCCGCGAGAAATTCCCCGGCGAAACCCACGCCTATTCCGTGGCTTGGGCCGATCACGAGATTGACGAGGTTCTCGCCAATTCCGACAAGGTGATCTTCAACACCGCAGGCCAGTTGACCCGTTTTGAGGAGGTCAGCCGCGGCCATACCCGTGGCCTGCGCGTCAATCCCGGTGTCTCCACCTCCACCTTCGATCTGGCCGATCCCGCGCGCCCGTTCAGCCGCTTGGGCGAACATGATCCCGCCGTGATCGCGCCCGTGCTCGACCAGATCAGCGGTTTCATGTTCCACAACAATTGCGAGAATGACGATTTCGACCGTTTCGATGCGATGCTTGGCTCTATCGAGCAGCGTTTCGGCCATCTGATCCGCAAGATGGAATGGATCAGCCTTGGCGGCGGCATCCATTTCACCGGCAAGGATTATCCCCTTGACCGTCTGGCCGAGCGCCTCAAGCGTTTTGCGGGCCAGAACGAGGTGCAGGTTTACCTTGAGCCCGGCGAAGCGGCGATCACCAATTCGACCACGCTGGAACTGACCGTGCTGGATACGCTCTATAACGGCAAGAACCTCGCCATCGTCGACAGCTCGATCGAGGCGCATATGCTTGATCTGATCATCTACCGCGAAAGCGCCAAGGTCGCCCCGAACGAGGGACCAGAGGAATGGATGATCTGCGGCAAATCCTGTCTGGCGGGTGATATCTTCGGCGAGTTCCGCTTTCCACAGGCGCTCAAACCGGGCGACCGCGTCAGCATTCAGGACGCCGCCGGTTACACGATGGTCAAGAAAAACTGGTTCAACGGGGTGAAGATGCCAGCCATCGCCATCCGCGAGTTGGACGGAACCGAGCGCCTCGTGCGCGATTTTGGCTATGAGGATTTCGCGGCAGCCCTGTCGTGATCACCCCCCTGCAATTCAATCTCAAGGAGGTCTGGTGACACCATGAAACGCAACGTGCTTATCATCGGCGCCGGTGGCGTGGCTCAGGTCGTGGCGCATAAATGCGCGCAGAACAATGATGTGCTGGGTGATCTGCATATCGCCAGCCGGACGCTCTCGAAATGCGAGGCGATCCTTGAAAGCGTCCATGAAAAAGGCGCGATGAAACAGCCGGGCGTGTTCAAGGCCCATGCGCTGGATGCGATGGACTCTGCCGCCGTGGCGCAGCTTATCCGCGACACAGGCGCCCAGATCGTGATCAACGTCGGCTCGCCCTTCGTGAACATGACCGTGCTGCAAGCCTGCATCGAAACGGGTGCCGCCTATATGGACACCGCCATCCACGAAGACCCCGCCAAAATCTGCGAAACTCCGCCGTGGTACGGCAATTACGAATGGAAGCGCCGCGAGGCTTGCAAGGAAGCGGGCGTCACCGCCATCCTTGGCATCGGGTTCGATCCCGGTGTGGTCAATGCCTATGCGCGGCTGGCGGCGGACGAGTATATGGATACCGTGACCTCCATCGACATCGTCGATATCAACGCAGGCTCGCACGGGCGCTGGTTCTCCACCAATTTCGACCCCGAGATCAACTTTCGCGAATTCACTGGCACCGTCTATAGCTGGCAGAATGGCGCATGGCAGACCAACACCATGTTCGAGGTGGGCAAGGAATGGGATCTGCCTGTGGTGGGCAAGCAAAAGGCCTATATGACCGGCCATGACGAGGTGCATTCCTTGGCGGCCAACTATCCAAACGCCGATGTGCGCTTCTGGATGGGCTTTGGCGATCACTACATCAACGTCTTTACGGTGCTGAAAAACCTCGGGCTTTTGTCCGAACAGCCCGTCACTACCGCCGAAGGGCTGGAGGTGATCCCGCTGAAGGTTGTGAAAGCCGTGCTGCCAGACCCTTCCAGCCTTGCGCCCGATTATACCGGCAAGACCTGCATCGGTGATCTGGTCAAAGGCATCAAGGACGGCAAAGAGGTGGAGGTGTTCGTCTATAACGTCGCCGATCACAAGGACGCCTATAACGAGGTTGGCAGCCAAGGCATTTCCTATACCGCAGGCGTGCCCCCCGTGGCGGCTGCGATGCTGATCGCGAATGGCACATGGGACACCGGCACGATGGTCAATGTCGAGGAACTGGACCCCAAGCCGTTCCTGACGCTGCTAGATCAGATCGGCCTGCCCACCCGCGTCAAGGATGCGGCGGGCGACCGCGCTTGGAACGACTGAAAGCCGGGATCAGGCGGGCCGCGCGGCCTGCCTGATCTCTCCCAGCGGCGAGATCACCTTTCCCCCCGCCGCCAAGGCATCCTCTACATCATGGGTCACAAGGATCGCGGGGATACCCTCGGCCTGCACCCGGGCAAAGACAAACTCCCGCATCTGGCGGCGCAGGTCCGCATCCAGCCGCGAGAATGGCTCGTCCAGCAGCAGCGCGCGCGGCGCGCTCAGCAGGCACCGCATCAAGGCGACCCGCGACCGCTGTCCGCCTGACAGTGTGGCGGGGTCCCGGCTGGCAAAGCCGGACAGATCGGCAGCGTCCAGCGCCATTTCTATCCGCGCTTGCCGCGCGCTGCGTCCCTTGACGGAAGGCGGCAGTGCAAAGGCCAGATTCTCGCCCACCGACAGGTGCGGAAACAGCAGATCATCCTGAAACAACAGCCCAATCTCCCGCGCCTTGGGGCCAAGACCGGACAGATCGCGCCCACCCAGCAGCACTTTTCCGGTGACGGTAAACCCCGGATCGGGCTGGCCGATCAGCACCGACAACAGTGTGGATTTGCCCGACCCTGACGGCCCCATCACGCTCAGCACCTCGCCCGGCGCGACACACTCGTGCAGATCGACAAGGCATCGCCCGTCCAGCGCGATCTTCAGATGCTCCAGTTGCAGCCCGTCTTTCATCGCCTCATCTCCTGTCCACACCGCGCCGGTTACGCCAGACCAGCGCGGGCAGTCCCAGCGCCAGCGCAAAGCCGATGAAGGGCATCACCGTCTGCGACAGCGCATAGACCCCGATCAGCCGCCTGTCACCGCCCGATGACAGGGCCACCGCCTCGGTCGTCAGCGTATTGACGCGGCCCATCCCGATCAGCAGTGTCGGCAGATATTGCCCCACCGACACGGCAAAACCCACGGCCGCCGCCACCAGCACAGGCCGCAGCAGCATCGGCAGGCGCACACGCCACAGGATACGGTTCGCCCCTGCGCCCAGACTGGCCGCCACCAGCCCTTGGCGCGCATCCCATGCCCGCCACGGATCGGACAGTGACAGGAACACATAAGGCAGCACAAAGATCACATGTGCCGCAATCACCGCCGCGCGCATTCCCGTCAATCCGGTGCTGATGGCCAGCGTCTGCAAGCCGATTAGAAATGTCGCCTGCGGCACGATCAGTGGCAGATACAGCAGCCACAGGGCGCGGTTGCTCTGGCGCAGCCCATGCCTGTGCTCTGCTTCAAGACAGGCGATGACCAGTGCCAGACTGAGAAGCGTGGCCAATGCCCCGATCACGGCCGTCTCCAGCGCGATCTTTGACAGGCCACCGGACTGGCGCATCCAGTTGCGCAAGGTGAACTGGTCAGGCAACAGATTGGGAAAGCTCCAGAACCCCGCAAAGGACCAGACCGCCAACCCGAGAATACCAAGGCCGACAGCCAGCACCGCCAGCAGCGCGAAAACCATCGACAGTGCCCGCATGCCACCATCAGCGGCCATACGATGCCCCCGCCGCACACAGGCGCAGCCAAGGCGGGCCGTTGCATACTCGCCGCCACGCCAGAGCAGCAGCAAGCCCAGCACCAGCCCAAGCTGGAGAGCCGCCCCCGCGGCGGCCTGAAACCGCAGGGTCAGATTGGGGTCTGACAGCCATTGCAGCACCTGCACAGCCAAGGTGGAGGGCCGCGTCGGCCCGAGGATCAGGGCAACGTCGATCACGGAACAGGAATAGGCCAGCACCGCATAGACCGGCAGGCGGATCTGGGGATAGATGCGCGGAAAGACGGTCAGGATCCAGCCCGCCATCCGCCCGTAGCCCATCGTCTGCGCCATCAGCACAGAGCGCCGTGCAGGCACCTGCCCCAATGCGGCCAATGTCATCAGAAGCAGGAACGGCACTTCCTTCACGATCAGCCCCGCCATCAGCGCAAACCCGTTGGGGTCTTGCGTGATCAGGATATCGGGGGCCTGCGTCCAGCCTGTCGCCCACGGCGAGATTGCGCGTGATATCCAGCCCGATGGCGCGATCAGAAAGGCCAGACCGAAGGCCGCCGCGGCATGGGGGACGGACAGCAGCGGCGACAAGGCCCGCTCGATCATCGTGAAGGCCCGCGTGCCTTGCCATGCGGCACAGATCAGCACGGTCAGAACCAGCGAGATCAGTGTAGCGCCCAAGCCGGTGACGATGCTGAGCCACACCGCCGATGACAAGCCCGGCCATGCCAGAAGCGCCCGCCACGGATCAAGCGACAGCGTCACACCGCCCAGTGCGGGAAACCAGCCGAATGCTGGCGCCAGCACCCCTGCCAGCCCTGCACCGACGGGCAGGAGCAGGATCAGGATAGTCAGCAGTGGCGCGAAGGGCAGCAAGGTGAGCCTGCAGCCCTGTCGTGGCCCGCGCCGGTTCAGCGAGAGTTCAGAGACCGGACCCGCCAAGGAACCGTGCCGCCCTTACTGGGCAACGCCGAAGCGCGCCTCCCAATCCGATGCGATCCGCTCCATCCAGCTTGGATGCGGCTCGGGCAGGGAGGGGCCAAGGTCTGCCGGGGAGAGCGTGGCGATACCCAGATCGAGATCGGCGAACCGCGCGGCATCTTCAGGCGTCAGCTTGTGCATCGCCAGTACCGTGGGCGTGCCCATCACCTCGGCATCCTGCTTGTGCAGTTGCGCCTCAACCGACATCAGGTAATTGGCGACAACCATCGCACCGGCCTTGGCATTGGCATTGAACGGGATCGCCAGAAAGCTGGCATTTCCGATCGTGCCGCCCTCCAGCACCATGCTGCGGACGGTATCGGGCAGTTCGAAATTGGCAATCGCGGCAGAGGCCTCCCCGGGGCTGAAGGAAATCGCGATATCGATCTCGCTGTCGGCCATCAACTGCCGCTGGGCAGGGCCGTTTTGCGGGTAGGCTTGTCCCTGTCGCCACAGATCCGGCGTCAGCGCCTCGATATATTCCCAAAGCGGCGTGGTCACGGCCTCGTAGATGCGATCCTCGACCGGTGCATAAAGCGGGTCACGACGGACCGCGAGTTCCAGCAGCGCCTGTTTCAGAAATGTCGTGCCAAGGAAATCCGGTGGCTGCGGATAGGTGAAGCGCCCGGGATTGGCCTGCGTCCAGTCGAGAAATTCCAGCATGGTTCTGGGCGGGTTCTCCACGCGGGCGCTGTCATAATAGAAAACCAGTCGCGCCATGCTCCAAGGCGCTTCCAGCCCTTCCACGGGAACCGTAAAATCCTCGATCAGCGCAGGGTTCTCTTCGGGATCGAGCAGCGCCCAGTTCGGAATGTCCTCGGCCCAGGGGCCGAACAGCAGATCGTTCTCTTTCATCGCGGCAAAGTTGGCCCCGTTGATCCAGATCAGATCGATCGATCCCCCCTCGGTCTGGCCCGCTGCCTTCTCGCTGATGACCGTGCTGACAGCCGTGGCGGTATCCGAGAGCTTCACATGCTCCAGCGTCACGCCAAACTGTTCCTGCACCTGCTGACCGGCCCATGCGATATAATCATTGGTCCGGGGATCGCCGCCCCATGCGTTCCAATACACCGTCTGGCCGCGCGCCTCTTGCAGCACTGCCTCCCAATCCTTGGGATCAGGTTCGGCGAAGGCGGGCAGGGTCAGTCCGGCAGCGATAAGAAGGGCTGTGGTGGTGGTTGTCAATTTGGAAAACATTACGGGCTCTTTCTACGGATCAGGCGCTTGCGAAGCGAGTATAGAGCGAGAAACACCGCGCGCGACCTTTACGTCAATATCAAGGACTACACGATGTCGTTGGCAAAACGCTGTGACAGCGCTGTTTGCGGGTCTTGTCCAAGGATCGGACTGAGCGAAAGGGCTGCTAGTTGACCTGTGTTGGAAAGAATTGTCGAACCGGCGACTTTGCCATTAGGCTACGCCAACAGCCCCAGACCACCAGAGGTTTCACAATGCGACAACTCTCCCCCGCCAGTATCGCCCCGCCCTTTGCCCGCTACGCCCATGGGGTGGAACTCCCCCCCGGCTGGCGCATCGCGCGCACATCGGGGCAGTTGGGGCTTGCCGCCGACGGCACGGTGCCGGACAGCCCCTACGCGCAGGCGCAGATATGTTTCGCCAATATAGCCGCTATCCTGTCCGAGGCGGGCATGGGCGCGACAGATGTGATGCATCTGGCCGCCTATGTCACCGACCGCGCCCATATGGCGGGCTATATGCAGGCGCGGGACGAATTTCTGGCGCAGGCGACGCGGCTGCCCACTTCGACCCTGCTGATTGTGTCGGGCTTCACCCGCCCCGAGTTCAAGGTCGAGATCGAGGTGATCGCCGCCGCCCCCTGAGAGAGGGTGTCACACGACGACATCCATCGCCTGCTGGTCACCCACACCGAAGACGCGCTTGTAGCGGTCAATCTCGGCCGCCGGACCCATCGCCTTGTTGGGATTGTCCGACAGCTTCACCGTCGGCCGTCCGTTGGCCGCTACGGCCTTGCACACAAGGCTGAACGGCGCCAGCGCATCATCCGCGACAAGTCCGCGGAAATCATTGGTCAACAACGTGCCCCAGCCGAAAGAGGGCCGCACGCGTCCGGTGAACTGTTTTTGCAACTCAGCGATCTTGGCAACGTCCAGCCCGTCCGAGAAGATCACCAGCTTTTCGCGCGGGTCTTCACCACGGCTCTTCCACCATTCGATCGCCGTCTCGGCCCCCGTCGCAGGATCGCCGCTGTCGATGCGGATCCCGGTCCAGCCCGCCAGCCAGTCGGGCGCATTGTCCAGAAAACCCTTGGTGCCGAAAGTATCGGGCAGGATGATCCGCAGATTGCCGTCATGCTCCTCGTGCCAGTCTGCCAGAACGCGGTAAGGCGCGTCATGCAGCGCGGCATCATCCTCGGCCAGTGCGGCATAGACCATCGGCAACTCGTGGGCATTGGTGCCAATCGCCTCGATATCGCGCTTCATCGCGATATGGCAGTTTGAGGTGCCGACGAATTTCTCGCCCAAACCCTCGATCAGCGCCTGCACGCAGCGGTCCTGCCACAGATAGGAATGCCGCCGCCTTGTGCCGAAATCGGCGAGCCGCAGCCCGTCCACCTCGCGCAGTGCCTCGACCTTTTCCCAAAGCTTGGTCATGGCGCGGGCATAAAGCACCTGCAGCTCGAACCGTCCCATCGTGTTGAGCACCGCGCGCCCGCGCAACTCCATCAGCACCGCCAAGGCAGGGATCTCCCACATCATCACCTCGGGCCAATTGCCCTCGAATGTCAGCTCGTATTGATCGCCCTTGCGCTCCAGATGATACGGCGGCAGACGCAAAGCCTCGAACCATTCCATGAAATCGGGGCGGAACATCTGGCGTTTGCCGTAGAATGTGTTGCCGCGCAGATAGGTGCTCTCGCCCCGCGTCAGCGACAGCGAGCGGATATGGTCAAGCTGCTCGCGCAACTCGCCCTCGT
This sequence comes from Rhodobacterales bacterium, assembly GCA_047921295.1. GTDB lineage: Bacteria > Pseudomonadota > Alphaproteobacteria > Rhodobacterales > Rhodobacteraceae > Seohaeicola. Next base: position 37,444 of record JBLRWK010000003.1, on the reverse strand, counting down.
CGATCAGATTGGCCAGCGGGATGTGATGCGAGCGGTTGATCAGGCTGAAGGTCACCTGTGTGTCAGGCTTGTTGCGAAACACCGACTGGCACATCAGCAGCTTGTAGAAATCCGTATCGATCAGAGACCGCACGATAGGGTCGATTTTCCAGCGATGGTTCCAGACGCGGGTGGCAATATCGACCATGGGGGCAGGCTCCGTTCCTATGCCTCGCGGTTAAAGCAAAGGCAGGGGGCCGTGGCAAGCGGCGGGAGCGGGGCGCTGCCCCGTACGTCGCACCTTGTGCGACGATCCCCGGGATATTTCAGGCAAGAAGAAGGGTTAAGAAAGGGTTACGCCAGCCGCGCGCATCCTGTCGGTGGCGGTGGCGAGCGAGCCGTTCAGATCAATCGCACGGCACAGCTCCATGTTGACCGTGACATCAAAACCAAGGCGCGCCGCGTCCTGCGCTGAAAAGGCGACGCAGAAATCGGTGGCGAGGCCTACCAGCGTCAGCCGCGTGATGCCGCGCGTTTTCAGATAGCCTTCCAGTCCTGTCGGGGTGCACTGGTCATTCTCGAAAAACGCCGAATAGCTGTCGATGGCGCGTCGGAATCCCTTGCGGATGATCAGATCGGCGGGGTCGGTGTGCAAATCGGGATGAAAGGCCGCGCCGGTGCTGCCGATGATGCAGTGATCCGGCCACAACACCTGCGGGCCATAGGCCATGTCGATCATGTCATAGGCCGCAGCACCGGGATGTTCCGAGGCGAAAGACGAATGGTCCGCCGGATGCCAGTCCTGTGTCAGGATCACGCAAGGGCTTTGCGCGATCAGCGCATTGATGCCCGTGACGATCCGGTCTCCTTCGGGAACCGCCAGAGCACCGCCGGGGCAGAAGTCGTTCTGCACGTCGATCACCAGAAGAGCGTGGTCTGTCGCTGACATCATAGGCCTCCTTTGTCCGGTGACAGGGGTAAGCCGCGGGGGCAGGGGCGTCAATGGTGCGGCGCTGACATGGCTTGCGCGGCGCGTGATCCGGGATTACATCGCGGCCCATGTTCACCGTTGCAGCGCTTTACCACTTCACCCGTTTCGACGACCCCGCCGCCATCAAACCGGCGCTGGCGCAATTGTGCTGCACGCGCGGTGTGACAGGCACCTTGCTGCTGGCCCGCGAGGGGATCAACGGCACCATCGCGGGCAGTCGCGATGCGATTGACGCGGTGCTGGCGCATCTCCGCGCGCTTCCGGGTTGTGCCGATCTGGAATGGAAGGAAAGCACGGCCAGCAAGCCGCCCTTTGCCCGCATGAAAGTGCGCCTCAAGCGCGAGATCGTGACGATGGGCCAGCCCGATGTGGACCCGCGTGCCCGCGTCGGTCACTACGTCGAACCGGCAGACTGGAACGCGCTGATTGCCGCGCCCGATGTGGCGGTGATCGACACGCGCAACGATTACGAGGTGGCCATCGGCACGTTTCAGGGCGCGGTTGACCCAGAAACCGCCAGTTTCCGCGATTTTCCCGCATGGTGGGAGGCGAACAAGCATCGCTTCCACAACAAGCGCATCGCGATGTTCTGCACCGGCGGCATCCGCTGCGAGAAAAGCACCAACTACCTGCTGGGGCAGGGGGTGGAGGATGTCTATCACCTCAAGGGCGGTATCCTGAAATACCTTGAAGAGGTGCCCGCCGCTGACAGCACATGGCAGGGCGAGTGTTTCGTCTTTGACCGCCGTGTTTCTGTCGGGCATGGCCTGCAGGAAGGTCCGCATCTGCTGTGCCATGCCTGCCGCCGCCCGATCCTGCCCGAAGACCGCGCGCATCCCGCCTTCGAGGAAGGCGTGTCTTGCCATCATTGCGTGGACGAGACAACTGAGGCGGACAAGACCCGCTTTCGCGAGCGTCAGAAACAGATCGCGCTGGCCCGCAAGCGCGGCGAGGCGCATCTGGGCGGAATAACCGGCCTTTAGGTCACGCCGCTGCCATTCGCGTGGCGCGGCGCGAGCGGGTCAGGATCAGCAGCATGATCCCGATATTCAGGAAGTTCCACGCGATCCCGTTGATAAAGGCCATCTGGTAGCTGCCCGTCAGGTCATAGATCCAGCCCGACATCCAGCCGCCGATCGCCATGCCGACAATCGTTGCCATGATCACGAATCCGACACGCGCGCCCGCTTCCCGCGCGGGCATGTATTCCCGCACGATCACCGCATAGCTGGGCACGATCCCGCCCTGACTCAGCCCGAAGATCAGGCTGACCACATAGAGTGACACCAGCCCCCCCGCTGGCAGATAGAGAAACAGCGCCAGACATTGCAGCGCCGAGCCGATCAGCAGGGTCATCACCCCGCCCAGCTTGTCCGCCAGCACGCCGGAAATCAGGCGCGAGACCACGCCGCCCAGCAGCATCAGCGACAGCATTTCGGCTCCCACGGCGGGGCCATAGCCCAGATCGACGCAATAGGCCACGATATGCACCTGCGGCATCGACATCGCCACGCAGCAGCCGATTCCGGCCAGACCTAGCAGCCACATCAGCGCACGCGGCGAGAAGCCCGCCGATTTCGCGCGCAGAGCGGTGAGATTGTCGGAATGGGTGCTTGCCTCCAGCGGGACGCGGGCCCGCAGGAAAAACGACAGGGGGATCACGCCCACCACAACGATAACCGCGAGCACCATATAGACGGTGCGCCAGCCATGATCGGCCAGCACTCCGGCCAGGAGCATCGGCCAGATTGCGCCCGACAGGTAGTTCCCGCTTGCCGCAATCGCCACCGCAATGCCGCGCCGCTTCAGGAACCACAGCGAGATATCGGCGATCAAAGGCCCGAAGCTGGCCGCTGTGCCGAACCCGATGACGAATTGCAGAAACGTCAGTGTCCAGACCGATCCGGCCACCGAGGCCAGCGCAAAGCCCGCCCCGATCAGCAGGGCCGAGGCGGAGAGTGCCGTGGTGATCCCGAACCGGTCAACGGCGCGCCCGATCACCAGATTGCCGAGTGCAAAGCCGATCATCGTCAGCGTGTAGGGCAGGGAGGCATCGGCCCGCGCTGTCTGGAATTCGGCCTGCATCGCGGGCATGATCACGATGATGGACCACATGCCCACATTGCCGATAGTGGCGATCAGCAAAGACACGGCAAGGCGTGTCCATGAATAGCGGCTGTCTAATGCGTCAATTCCCATGGCGTGACGCTAGACCGGGTATGAAAGCTTGTATAGAGCACATGCAGTGCCCCGATGACGGAAATTTGCCAGCATAGAGCAAGACTTGCGACTGCCATGCGGTATAGGTTGCCGGACGGAGTCAGAGGAGCTACCAGACCATGATCGACGCGCTGATCCTGCCGATGCAACGCCGCGTTCTAAACCCGATGGCTGTGAGGCTGCACCGGCGCGGCGTGGGGGCGGATCAGATCACCCTGACCGGGTTCGCCGTGGGGCTGTTGGCGGTGCCTGCGCTGGCGCTGGGCTGGTACGGGGTGGCGCTGGCGCTGATCCTGCTTAACCGGCTGGCGGACGGGCTGGACGGGGCTGTGGCAAGGCTGGGCCAGCCCACGGATCGTGGGGCTTTTCTGGACATCGCGCTGGATTTTGTGTTCTACGCACTCGTGCCGCTGGGCTTTGCACTGGCCGATCCGGCAACGCATGCCCTGCCCGCCGTCGTGCTGATCGCGGCGTTCGTCGGCACAGGCTCCAGCTTTCTGGCGTTTGCGGTGATCGCCGCACAACGCGGGATGCGGGCCGAGGATTATCCGTCCAAGGGTATCTTCTACCTCGGTGGTCTGACCGAAGGCACGGAAACCATCGCGCTTTTCATCGCCATCTGCCTGTGGCCCGCACTGTTCGCGCCGCTCGCCTATCTGTTCGCGGCCGCTTGCGCGGTGACAACCGTCATACGCTGGTGGCAGGGGTGGAAAGCCTTTGGCGCGGCAGTCTGATCAGGCAGCGCTGATCAGACTGCGTTGATCCGGCGGCCATCCTCGCCGAACACCATCATCGAAGCGTCGTGCCAGCCCATCCACAGATCCGTCCCTTCCGTCGGCAGCGGCAGATGCCCGCCCTGCCGCACGGTGACAAGCTGGCCGTTGTCGAGCCGCAGATGCACCAGTGTTTCGGCCCCCAGAGCCTCGCAATAGGCCACGCGCGCCTGCAACCGTGCTGGCTCCGCACTGAGCTTGATATGCTCGGGGCGGATGCCCACAGTCTTGCCGGTTGCAACGCCCACACTGCCTGCCGGTACGAAATTAGTGGCGGGCGAGCCGATGAAGCCTGCCACAAACTCGGTCTGCGGGTTCTCGTAGACCTCCAATGGTTTGCCGATCTGATCGGCCACGCCTGCATTCATGACGATCATGCGGTCGGCCAGCGTCATCGCCTCGACCTGATCATGGGTAACATACAAAGAGGTGACGCCCAGTTCGCGCTGCAACTGCTTGATCTCCAGACGCATCTGCACCCGCAGTTTGGCATCAAGGTTTGACAATGGCTCGTCGAACAGGAACACCGCCGGTTTACGCACGATGGCGCGCCCCATCGCCACGCGCTGGCGTTGCCCGCCCGACAACTCGCGCGGCCTGCGGTCCAGATAGGGTTGCAACTGCAACAGCTTGGCTGCCACCGCCACGCGCGCGGCAATCTCGTCCTTGGGCGTCTTGGCGATCTTCAACCCGTAGGCCATGTTATCGAACACCGACATATGCGGATAAAGCGCATAGTTCTGGAACACCATCGCGATGTCGCGTGCGCTGGGTTCGGCCTCGTTGACGCGTTTGCCGTTGATGCGGATTTCGCCGCTGCTGATCCCTTCCAGCCCCGCCACCATCCGCAGCAAGGTGGATTTACCGCAGCCCGACGGGCCGACGATGACGATGAACTCGCCCTCCTGCACGTCGATATCGACACCGTGGATCACATCCGTCGCGCCAAAGGACTTGCGCACATTATCAAGGGTAAGGGTCGCCATTTATTTCTCGCTATCAATCAGGCCGCGGATGAAGAACTTTTGCATCGAGATCACCACGATCACAGGGGGCACCATCGCAAGGATGGAGGTTGCCATGATCACCGGCCAGTCGGCCAGATCGTCACCGGAAGGGAACATCTGCCGGATCCCCATGACGATGGTGTTCATTGACGGATCGGTGGTGATCAGCAGTGGCCAGAGATACTGGTTCCAGCCGTAGATGAACAGGATCACGAACAAGGCCGCGATGTTGGTGCGGCTCATCGGCAGCAGGATGTGCCAGAAGAACTGCATCGGGCTGGCCCCGTCCACACGCGCGGCCTCGGTCAACTCGTCCGGCACGGTCAGAAAGAACTGCCGGAACAGAAAGGTTGCGGTGGCCGAGGCGATCAGCGGGAAGATCAGGCCGGAATAGCTGTTGAGCATGCCGAAGTTGGCGATCACCTGATAGGTGGGCACGATCCGCACCTCGACGGGCAGCATCAGCGTCAAAAAGATCAGCCAGAAAAAGATCGTCCGCCCCGGAAACCGGAAATAGACGATGGCAAAGGCCGACATCAGCGAGATGATGATTTTCCCGATGGTGATGCCAAGCGCCATGATCAGCGAGTTCATCATCATCAGCGCCACGGGGGCGTTCACCCCTGAAAACAGTGCCTTGCTGTAATTCTCGATGAAATGCCCGCCCGGAAGCAGCGGCATCGGCGGGCGCACGATTTCAGGCTGCGTCACGGTCGAGGCGACAAAGGCCAGCCAGATCGGGAAGAAGATGAACAGCACGCCGATGATCAGCCCGAGATGGGTGAACCAATGGCCGATACCGCGTTTTTGCACCATGCCGGTATGTTCAGACATCAGTAATGCACCCTCCGCTCGATGAATTTGAACTGGATGACGGTCAGAATCCCCACGACAAACAGCAAGATCACCGATTGCGCGGCACTGGAGCCAAGATCCTGCCCCACGAAACCATCGGAATAGACCTTGTAGACAAGGATCGTGGTGGCCTGTTGCGGACCGCCCGAGGTGATGGTGTGGATCACCCCGAAGGTCTCGAAGAACGCGTAGACCACGTTGACGACCAGCAGAAAGAACGTGACCGGCGACAGCAGCGGCCAGACGATGGTGCGGAACCGTGTCCAGAATTTTGCGCCGTCAATCGCGGCAGCCTCGATTACCGAGCGCGGGATCGCTTGCAGTCCGGCAAGGAAGAACAGGAAGTTGTAGCTGATCCGCCCCCAGCTGGACGCGGCGACGACAAGGCCCATCGCCTCGGCCTCGTTCAGCACATGGTTCCAGTTGTAGCCCAGCAGGCCCAGATACCACGACACCACGCCGACGCGCGTGTTGAACATGAACATCCACAGCACACCAGCCACGGCTGGGGCCACGGCATAGGGCCAGATCAGCAGGGTCCGGTAGGTGCCGGAGCCCTTGATAAGACGGTCCGCAAGAATGGCCAGATACAGCGCCACGCCCATGGAAACCAGCGTCACAAGGCTTGAGAATATCGCGGTGGTTATGAAAGACGCGCGGTAATAGCGGTCGTTCAGCAGGTATTCGAAATTGCCCAGACCCACGAACTGGGTTTTCAGCCCGAACGGATCGGGCACGAACATCGACTGCCAGATCGCCTGACCGGCGGGATAGAAAAAGAAGATGGCGGTGATCACGATCTGCGGCATCAGCAGCAGGGCGGGCAACAACCAGCCTTTGAAAATGACGCGCTTTTCCATGCGGCGATCCGGTTCCAGTCAGCGAGAGGCATTATAAAGAAGAGCAGGCGAATGAAAACGGCCCCCGATAGTCCGGGGGCCGTTTCAAAGTTTCACAGATCAGCGATTCGCTTGCTCGAAGCGGCGCAGCAGCTGGTTGCCACGTTCCACGGCGCTGTCCAGCGCGACTTGCGCGGTCTTCTGACCGGACCAGACACCTTCCAACTCCTCGTCGATGATCGTGCGGATCTGGTCAAAGCTGCCCAGACGCAGACCCTTGGAGTTGTCGGTCGGCTCGTTGCGGGTCATCTGCAGGCCCGCAATCTCGGTGCCGGGGTTCTCGGTGTAGAAGCCCTGCTCCTCGGTCAGCTCACCCGCGGCATTGGTGATCGGCAGATAGCCGGTGTCCTGATGCCACTGCGCCTGCACTTCGGGCGAGGACAGGAAGTTCAGGAACGCCGCCACAGCGGTATATTCCTCGTCTGTGTGACCTTCCATGATCCAGACCGATGCGCCACCGATGATGGTGTTTTGCGGTGCGGCCTCAACCTCGTCCCAATAGGGCAGGTGACGGATGTCGAATTCGAAATCCGCTTCGGCCTTCACGCCGGCGTAGCCAGCGGAGCTTTCGGTGAACAGCGCGCAATCGCCGGCACGGAAGTTGGCACCAGCCTCGTTGCGACGTCCGTTGTAGATGAATTTGCCTTCCTGCGCCCATGTGCCAAGCTGATCGATATGCTTGACCTGAAGGTCGCCGTTGAACACCAGCTCGGTATCCAGACCCTCGAAGCCGTTGGCATTGGTGGCAAACGGCACGTCGTGATAGGCCGAGAAGCTCTCCAGATGCACCCAGCTCTGCCACGAGGTGGTGTAGGGGCAGGTCACGCCAGCGTCGACCAGTTGCGTCAGCACCTCATCCCAGTTTTCCCAGGTGGTCAGGTCGACATCGGGGTCGATTCCGGCTTCGGACAGCTTGTCGCGGTTCACATACAGAACCTGCGTCGAGGAGTTGTAGGGGAAGGACAGCATCTGCCCGTCGGAATTGGTGTAGTAGCCTGTCACGGCAGGGATATATTCATTCGGATCGAACGGCAGACCCGAGGCTTCCATCACCTCGAAAACAGGGCGGACAGCGCCGGTGGCGGCCATCATCGTGGCGGTGCCGACCTCGAAGACCTGCAGCAGATGCGGCTGCTCCCCCGCACGGAACGCGGCGATACCTGCGTTCAGCGCCTCGGAATAGTTGCCCTTGTGGGACGCGACAACGCGGTAATCCGACTGGCTTTCGTTGAACTGTTCGACCTGCGCGGCGAGCAACTCGCCCAGACGGCCCGTGAAGGCATGCCACCATTCAATTTCGGTTTGCGCCGAGGCAGCCGTGCCCCATGCCATGGACGCGGCCAGGGCCAAGTTCAATGTCTTGATTTTCATGTCGTCCTCCCAGACGTTTCATGCTTCGATTTATGCTGACTTCGGACAGGTCTATTCCGACACGAACCGAAGCGAACATTTTTGAAACGATACGAAAGGATTGGGCCGAAGCGCACGGGCAAGTCAAGCAGTTTTAGGCTGTTGCCTGCCTCGTGCGGCTTGGGCTTCATGTCATCCTGTATCATGCATCGCTGGCTAGCGACGCAATGTAACGAATGAATGAAGCCCTGCGTCTGTGTTCGAGTTTTTTCGCAAAAGCGCGATTTGTAGGGCTTACGCGCCCAGACAGGAGACGAATTCCGCCGCCATATTACGCAGCAATTCCGGATAGAGACCCGGCCCTGTTTCGACATCAAACCCCAACGGATCGAGAATTCCGACGGTTGTCGTGTCGGCGAACACGGAATCGATCAAGGCTCTGTTGAATTGCGGTTCAGCAAAGACGCAGATCGCGCCCATCTCTGATACCGCAGACTGCAACTCCGCGATTCGTCCGGCACTCGGAGAGGTGGCATCACCCAAAGAGATGGCACCGGAGGCCGAAAGGCCGAAACGGCGCTCGAAATACTGGTAAGCGTCGTGAAAGACGACAAAACCGGTATCGCCCAAGCCGCTCAGTTCGGCGCTCAACTCGGCCTCCAGCGCGTCAAGCTCTGCCTGACCGGCCGCTGCGTTGGCAGCATAGCTCTCGGCGTTATCTGGGTCCAGCTCTGCCAGTTCCTCGGCGATCACGCCCAGCCAGAGCCGCGCGTTCACCGGGTCCAGCCATGCATGTGAATCAGCGCCGGAATGGTCGTGATCGTCGTGCGAACCACTCGCATCGGAATGGCCATGACCATGTGATTCGGCCTTCTCCGCATGGTCATGGTCATGGTCATCATGGCTGTGGTCGTGATCATCGTGGCCGTGTGCATGATCGTCATGGTCGTGATCGTCGTCGTCATGATCGTCATGGGCGTGGTCATCGTGATCGTCGTGATCGTGGTCATGCGCCGCAAAAGTAGCACCTTCGCGGTACTCGTGCAGGATGGTGCCTTCAACCGACATCAATTCTATTTTGTGGGCACCAGATGCCAGATTCTCGATCGGCCCTTCCAGCCAAGGCGTCAGCGCCTCGCCCATCCAGACCACAAGGTCGGCCCTGTCGAGCGCCTGCGCTTCCGAGGGGCGCATCGCATATCCATGCGGCGAGGCGCCGGGGCGCACGATCAGCGATGGTGTGCCGAGATCGCCCATCACAATTGAAACCAGCGAATGCACCGGCGTGATATCTGTCGCGACCGACGGGACATCTGCCCGCGCCGCTGTTGACATCAATGATGCCATCAGACCGAGGCCGGAGACAGCTAGAAATCGGGGGAATTGACGGGGCATGGGCGCTTCCTCTCATGAGTACGTGACGGCAAAGCGACTATCTGATATGTTATAACATTGCAAATCGAATGTTATAACATTGCAAATTTGCCGCTGATCCCCTACCTCGTCAGACTATGACAGACCATGGATTCGATCCGCATGATCACGACCATTGCATCGCCGACGCATTGTCGGCGGCCGAGGCCTCCTGCGCGCAACGCAAGCTGAACCTGACGCCCGTGCGCCGCCGTGTGCTGGAAATCCTTTTGCAACAACACAAGGCGCTGGGCGCCTATGACATCCTCGGCCAGCTTGAAGCCGAAGGTCTGGGCTCGCAACCGCCCGTGGCGTATCGTGCGCTCGATTTTCTGGTCAGCAACGGGTTCGCCCACAAGATAGAAGGTCTGAATGCGTATATCGCCTGCTCGCACCCCAACGCGACCCATGCGCCGGCTTTCCTGATCTGCCGTAAATGCGGCGCGGTGCAGGAAACCCAGTCAGAACCGTCCAAGGGTACGCTCGGCTCGGTGGCCCGTGCCGCCGGTTTCGTGATCGAAAGCACCGTGGTCGAGGCGCAGGGCCTGTGCCCCGCCTGCCAGACCGGTGCTGCAGCATGAGCCTGATCGACGTGCGCGACCTGACTGTCCGCTATGGCGGCAATACGGTGCTGAGCCATGTCGATATGTCTATTGATCGCGGCGAGATCGTCACGATTGTCGGCCCCAACGGGTCGGGAAAGTCGACCCTGTTGCGGGCATTGATTGGGGCTGTTCCCGTCGCGGCGGGGCGGGTGACGCGGTCGGCCGGGCTGAGCATTGGCTATGTGCCGCAAAAGCTTGCGATTGATCCCACCCTGCCGATGACAGTGGCGCGCTTCATGTCTTTGCCGCGCCGTCAGGCCGCTGCGGGTGTCGCTGCGGCGCTGGAACAGGCCGGTGTGCCGGATCTGAGCAACCGCCAGATGACGAACCTGTCGGGTGGTCAGTTCCAGCGCGTGATGCTGGCGCGCGCCTTGCTGTCGAACCCCGATCTGCTGCTGCTGGACGAGGCAACGCAGGGTCTGGACCAGCCCGGCTCTGCCGCGTTCTACCGCCAGATCGAAGAGGTCCGCGCAAGTCTCGGCTGTGCGGTGCTGATGGTCAGCCACGAATTGCACGTGGTCATGAGCGCGTCTGACCGTGTGATCTGTCTGAACGGCCATGTCTGCTGTCAGGGCACGCCCGAGATCGTCGCCTCCGCCCCCGAATATCGCGCTTTGTTCGGAAGCGGCACGCAGGGTGCGCTGGCGCTTTACCGGCATGACCACAATCACAGCCATGATGATGGATGCACGCATGACCACGGTCACCCGCAAGGCACGGAAACAGGGGTTGTGCCGCTGCATCAGGCGACGCGCAGCAAGGTGCATTGATGCTGGATGACTTTCTGATCCGCGCCACACTCGCCGGACTTGGCGTTGCCTTGGCCGCCGCGCCGATGGGGTGCTTTGTCGTCTGGCGCCGCATGGCCTATTTCGGGGATGCGACCGCACATGCCTCGATCCTTGGTGTCGCGATTGCGCTGGCCCTCTCCATCTCGGTCTTTCTGGGCGCATTGGTCATGGCGCTACTGATGGCGCTGGCGGTGACGGGGCTGTCAGGGCGCGGTTATGCGGTGGATACGTTGCTGGGTGTTCTGGCGCATTCTGCTCTGGCCTTCGGACTGGTGGCGGTCTCGTTCCTGTCCGGCGTGCGGATCGATCTGATGGCCTATCTTTTCGGCGATATTCTGGCCGTTGGCAGAACCGATCTTGCGGTGATCTGGGGTGGCGCTGCCGTGGTGCTGGCCCTTCTTGCATGGCGCTGGTCCGCGCTTTTGACCGCGACGATCAATCCCGATCTCGCTCATGCCTCCGGCATCGACCCGCGGCGCGAACAACTGGCGCTGACGCTGGCACTCGCTGTCGTCGTGGCCGTGGCGATCAAGGTGGTCGGCGTGCTGCTGATCGCCGCGCTGCTGATCATCCCCGCTGCTGCCGCCCGCCCCTTTGCGCGCACACCCGAAGGGATGGCGGTCATCGCGGTCGTGGTTGCGGCTTTGTCCGTTCTGTCGGGTCTGCAGGTCTCGTTGATGTATGACACGCCCACCGGCCCCAGCATCGTCTGTGTCGCGGCAATCTTTTTTGCTGTCAGTGCGCTGGGCACATCGTTGCGGCGTCGACTGGCCTGATTTGACCTTGCGGTCAGGCTCTCAACCCGCCCAGGTGACATCACCCACAAAGATATAGCCTGCGCCGTAGATCGTCTTGATCAGGCGCGGATTTTTGGGGTCTTCGCGCAGCTTGGTGCGCAGACGCGATATCCGCACATCCATGGCGCGGTCAAAGCTGTCACCCGCCGCACCGCCCAGTATCTCCTGCATCATCGCCCGCGAGATCAGGCGCTTGGGGCGCTCCAGAAACAGGCGCAGCACCTCGCCTTCCGCGTGGGAAAAGGGTGTCTCGACGCCGCTTTCATCCTCCAGCGCGTAATGGTCGAAATGCGCTGTCCAGCCGTTGAACCGCGCGGTTTGTCCGGTCTGGGTGGCGGGCTGGCCGCGCCGCAGGCGGGCGCGGATGCGGGCCACCACCTCGGCGGGATCGAACGGCTTGATGATGTAATCATCCGCCCCCAGTTCCAGCCCTGTCACGCGGTCCTGCACCTGTGCGCGCCCTGAGATGATGATAACCACCGCGCCCTGTTCCAGCGCCAGACGGTGCACTAACGTCAGCCCGTCACGGTCCGGCAGGGACAGGTCTACAAGGCAGATATCGGGCGTCGCGGTTTTTAACGCCGCCTCGAACTCCGTGGCGCGGCCAAAGCTCATCGTGCGGAATCCCGCCTCGGTCAGGGCATCGGCCAACATGTTCCGGATGGCGGGTTCATCATCCAGAATGGTGACAAGAGGTGCGGTCATGAGCTGTGGCCTTCGCTTTGCAGAAAGGCGAACAGCCCGTTTGCGGTAAAGGGTTTCATTAACACAGGCACAAGGGTGCGGGCCTGTTCATGCAAAGGATGCGTTGCCGGCAACGATGTCATCAGGCGGCAGGGCGGGTGGCCGCACGGCAGGCGCGCCAAAAGGTCCAGCCCCGTGGCATCGCCCTCCAACGTGATGTCCGACAGGATCAGCGTGATATCCGGCAGTTGGGCCAGCAGGGCAAGCGCCTCGTCCACACTGGCCGCCTCGATCACCGCATGGCCCTGATCGCGCAGCATCCCGCGAATGCCGGCGCGCAGATCGGGGCTGTCCTCCACCAGCAGCACCAGACCCGCAGCAAAAGAGGCGGGAGCAGGGCGCAAAGGCAGACGCAGGCTGACTTGCCCGCCGGTTGCGGAGTTGCCGATCCAGATACGTCCTCCGGCGAGTTTGACCATGTCATAGACCATGGCAAGGCCAAGCCCCGTGCCCTCGCCGCCTTTAGTGGTAAAGAACGGCTCAAGCGCGTGGTCGAGAGCCGCATCCGAAAAGCCGGGGCCTGTATCGCTGACGGTAAAGGCGGCCCATGTGTTCTGCACAGCGGCGACATCGAGCGTGATGGTGCCCGCGCCGGCGCAGGCATCGCGGGCGTTCAGGATCAGGTTCAGCAAGGAATCCTGCAACATGCCGGTATCCAGCATCAGCGCCTCATTCGCGATCTCGTTGCGGATCGTCAGCGTGATGTCTGGCGGCAAGGCCGGTGCGGCCAGCGTTTCCAGATCCGCCAGCACCGCGCGCAGATCGGCAGGGCCGGGGTTCCATTCCCGCGCGCCGGTAATGTCGGCGATCCGGTTCAGCAGGCTGCCCCCGCGATTGGCCGCCGCAAGGGTTGCGGTGACGAGATCGCGCGCATCCGGCGGCAATGGCATCCGTTGCAGGCGCGACTGGCTGCCCATGATGATCGTCAGCAGGTTCGAGAAATCATGCGCCATGCCGCTGGTCAGTTGTGCAGCCATCTCGCGCCGTCTTGTCTGTTGCAGGGCGCTGCGGGCCTGCGTCTCCTCGGTCACATCCATCGACAGGATATAGACGCCGTTGATCTGCCCGTCAGGCGCGCGATCGGGCGTGAAAGCCGCGCGGATACGGCGCGAGCTGTCCTCGTCATTGAACTCGAACACCGAGGCGGTACCGTCGAAGGCAGCATCAAGATGCGGCTGGATCGCCGCATAGGCAAACTCGCCCAAAGCGGTGCGGATCGGCAGGCCCAGTATGTTCTTGGGTCGTCCGGGCATGACAACGCTCAGCTTGCGGTTGGAAAACGAATAGCAACGGTCGGGCCCGACATGCGAGATATGGGCGGGCATCATCTCGGTTGTCAGGCGCGTGCGGGCCTCGGTCTCGGTCAACTGCCGCTTGGCTTCTTCCAATGCGGTGACTGTGGCCTCAAGTTTACGGTTGGTCGCGCTCAGTTCCTCGGCATAGCTGAGCACCTTGTCGCTCAATTCCGCGGAGCGGGCGCGCAGCAGCGCCTCTTGCTGTTTGACGCGGGTAATATCGGTATAGACGGTAACCCAGCCACCCTGCGGCAGCGGCGATCCCTCGACGCTGATGCTGCGCCCGTCGGGGCGCAGGCGCTCCATGTAATGCGGTTCGAAAGCGCGGGCCTGTTCGACACGGACGCGCACGGCTTCCTCGATATCAGTAACAGGGCCGTATTCCCCGCGCGTTGCCAGAAACCGGATCGTATCCTCGAAACGCGCACCGGGCGTGATCAGGTCACCGGGCAAATCGAACATGTCACGGAACGGACGGTTGCAAGCGACCAGCCGCAACCCGTTGTCATAGATGGACAGAGCCTGCTGGATCAGGTTCAGCCCTGCCATGGTCATTGCAGACGTGTCGAGAGATCCTGCGCGCATCCTCATCCCCTTGTGCACCATCGCTAGCACCCTGCGACCCGCACGACCAGAGCTTCGCTTTGGGCGTCGGCTTGTTACATTTCGTTACATTCCAGAAATCATCAGGAAAAAGTTGACGTACAACGTAAGTTAAGGACCATCTGAAGACGGTAAAGAATCGTCGGAGAAGGCGGTCACCAGCCCGGAGGGAGAACGGGCTCAAGGGAGGAAGTGATTTGACACAGTCGTCACAGGCGGCCGGTGGGCTGGTGTCCATTCCGGCGCTGTTGCAGCGCAACGCGCAGCGGTTCGGGGACAAACCCGCTTACCGCGAAAAAGAATTTGGTATCTGGCAAACCTGGACCTGGAAAGATGTGCAGCGCGAGGTGGACAACCTTGCGCTCGGTCTCATCAACCTTGGTGTGAACGAGGGCGATTTCATCGCCATCATCGGCGGCAACCGCCCGCATCTATACTGGTCGATGGTGGCAGCGCAGTCTGTCGGGGCCGTGCCGGTGCCGCTCTATCAGGATTCTGCCGCCGAAGAGATGGCCTATGTGCTGGATCATTGCGGCGCACGGTTCGTGATGGCCGAGGATCAGGAACAGGTCGATAAGGTCATCGAGATACAGGACCGACTGCATCAGTTCGAACATATGATCTATCTGGATCCGCGCGGATTGCGCAAATACGACCATTCCCGCCTGCATGATTTCCGCCATGTGCAGGAACAGGGCCATGCCGCGCGGGATGAATTCACCCCCGAGCTGGAGCGGCGGCGCGCCAAGCTGGACATGGCCAGTGTCTGCGTGATGCTCTACACCTCCGGCACCACCGGCAAGCCCAAGGGCGTGGTGCTCAGCAACCGCAATATCATCGAGAGCGCGCAGAACTCCTCGGATTTCGACAAGCTGGGGCCGGGCGAGGAAATTCTGGCCTATCTGCCGATGGCATGGGTGGGTGATTTCATCTTCTCGGTGGGACAGGCTTATTGGACGGGGTTTTGCGTCAACTGCCCCGAAAGCCCCGAAACCATGGTCACCGACCTGCGCGAAATCGGGCCGACCTATTATTTCGCACCGCCGCGTGTGTTCGAGACACAGCTGACCACCGTGATGATCCGGATGGAAGACGCCAGCCGGATGAAGAAATGGCTGTTCCGCACCTTCATGGCGCATGCCCGCCGCGTCGGGCCGCAAATTTTGGACGGCAAAACCGTCAGCTTCATGGACCGCTTGAAATACAAGCTGGGCGAGATCTTCGTCTATGGCCCGCTGAAAAACACGCTCGGGTTAAGCCGCGTGCGGATCGGCTATACAGCCGGTGAGGCGATCGGGCCGGAGATTTTCGATTTCTACCGTAGTCTGGGGATCAACCTCAAACAGCTCTACGGCCAGACCGAGGCGACGGTGTTCATCACCATGCAGCCCGATGGAGAGGTCCGCTCGGATACGGTGGGCGTGCCTGCGCCCGGCGTGGAACTGCGGATCGGCGATAATGGCGAGGTCTATTACCGAAGCCCCGGTGTCTTTGAGTATTACTACAAGAACCCCGAAAGCACCGCCGATACCAAGGATGCCGAAGGCTGGGTCGCCACGGGCGATGCGGGCTTTATAGAGGAAGGCTCCGGCCATCTGCGGATCATCGACCGCGCCAAGGATGTGGGTAAAATGGCCGATGGCCGCTTGTTCGCGCCCAAATATGTCGAGAACAAGCTGAAGTTTTATCCCAACATTCTTGAGGCCGTTGTGTTCGGTAACGGGCGCGACCGTTGCATGGCTTTCGTGAACATCGACCTCAACGCTGTCGGCAACTGGGCGGAACGCAACAATATCTCCTATTCGTCCTATCAGGAACTGGCGGGGCATCCGAAAGTGCTGGATGCTGTGCAGGCCCATGTCGAGGAGGTCAACCGCTCTGTCGCGGAAGATCCGATGCTGTCGGGCTGCCAGATCCACCGCTTCCTGATCCTCCACAAGGAGCTGGACGCCGATGACGGCGAGATGACACGGACCCGCAAGGTACGCCGTCGCATCGTGGAAGAGAAATACAACGATCTTATCACAGCCCTTTATGACGGATCGGCGCGTATCAGCACCCGGACCGAAGTGACCTATGAAGACGGTCGCAAGGGATACATCAGCGCAACGCTCGAAATACGCGATGCAAAGGTGCAGGGCGACAGCCCGCAGAAGATGGCAGCAGAATGAACCAGATGAGCACTGAGGGATATGTCACCCCGGACGGTCGCAAGATCGGCGGCGTGATGATGGAGATGCGCAACATCACGCTGCGCTTTGGCGGGGTCAAGGCGATCACCGACATCAGTTTCGACATCCGCGAGGGCGAGATCCGCGCGATCATCGGCCCGAACGGGGCGGGTAAATCGTCGATGCTGAACGTGATTTCCGGCTTTTATGTCCCGCAAGAGGGCGAAGTGTGGTTCCGCGGGGCCAAGCGTCCGCCGATGAAACCTTTTCAGGTGGCGCAGCAAGGCATCGCGCGGACGTTCCAGAATATCGCCCTGTTCGAGGGGATGAGCGTTCTGGACAACGTCATGACAGGCCGCCTGACCCATATGAAAACCGGCATGCTGGCGCAGGCGATCTGGAAGGGCAAGGCCGAGCGGGAAGAGGTGGAGAACCGCGAGGTCGTTGAAAAGATCATCGACTTTCTGGAAATTCAGGCCATCCGCAAAACCCCCGTGGCACGGCTGCCTTACGGCTTGAAAAAGCGGGTCGAACTGGCCCGCGCGCTGGCCGCAGAGCCAAGCCTGCTGCTGTTGGACGAGCCGATGGCCGGCATGAACGTCGAGGAGAAAGAGGACATGAGCCGCTTCATTCTTGATGTGAACGATGAATTCGGCACCACGATTGCGCTGATCGAACACGATATGGGCGTGGTGATGGACCTGTCCGACCGTGTCGTCGTGATGGATTACGGCAAGAAGATCGGTGACGGCACGCCCGACGAGGTCCGCAACAATCAAGCTGTGATCGACGCTTATCTGGGGGTGGCCCATGACTGAGTTTTCCCCCGCCAATCACCGCACCATAGGGAGCATTCCCCATGCCTGAACAATTTTACTTTGCGATGGAAGTCATCCTTAACGGGCTCATGGCGGGCGTGCTCTATGCGCTGGTCGCGCTGGGCTTCGTGCTGATCTACAAGGCCAGCGGCATTTTCAACTATGCTCAGGGTGTCATGGCCCTGTTCGCCGCTGCCTCATTGGTTGGCATCATGCGTGGGCAGGTACCTTTCAGCCATCTGATCAACGCGATTTTCGGCACGTCGATCCACAATTTCGGCTGGCAGGTGCCCGCAATCCTTGCGATCGTGCTGACCATGGGGGTCATGGTTCTGCTGGCTTGGGCGGTGAACCGTTTCGTCTTCAAGCATCTGGTCAATCAGGAACCGATTATCCTGTTCATGGCAACCATCGGTCTGGCCTATTTTCTTGAAGGCACCTCCGACCTTATGTGGGGCGGCGAGATCAAGAAGCTGGATGTCGGTCTGCCGCAGGGCATGAACGAGACCATCGACGATCTGACCTTCAATCTGTTCGGCTACGGGTTCTTCATCGACAATCTCGACATTGTGGCCACGTTCGTGGCGGTCGCCCTTGTGGTGATCCTCACCCTCTATAGCCAGTATTCCAAGCAGGGCCGTGCGTTGCGCGCGGTGGCCGATGACCATCAGGCGGCGCTGTCGGTGGGCATCTCGCTCAACTTCATCTGGGTGCTGGTCTGGTCCATCGCGGGTTTCGTGGCGCTGGTGGCGGGCATCATGTGGGGCGCGAAATCGGGCGTGCAGTTCTCGCTCTCGCTGATCGCGCTCAAGGCGCTGCCGGTGCTGATGCTGGGCGGTTTCACCTCGATCCCCGGCGCGATTGTGGGCGGGCTGATCATCGGTGTGGGCGAGAAACTGTTCGAATTCACGCTGGGTGGCATGATGGGCGGCGCGACCGAGAACTGGTTCGCCTATGTGCTCGCGCTCGTGTTCCTCGTCTTCCGGCCGCAGGGCCTGTTCGGCGAAAAAATCATCGAGAGGGTGTGACCATGAAAATCTGTTCCATCCTTT
The DNA here is from genome assembly GCA_047921295.1 of Rhodobacterales bacterium. Taxonomy (GTDB): domain Bacteria; phylum Pseudomonadota; class Alphaproteobacteria; order Rhodobacterales; family Rhodobacteraceae; genus Seohaeicola. The sequence continues at coordinate 19,081 of JBLRWK010000003.1, read as the reverse complement.
GTGTCACAGGTTTCGCGGCCTTCTGGGTGTTCGGGTATCTTGCCCTGACGGCAGATCCCGCAGCCACCGGCCAGATGCTTCTGGCGACCATCCTCGCGGGGGCAGGCTTTCTGGCCGGAACCCTCAGCTACCTTAAAATCAGTCGGGAGCTTTGCTGATGTTTTACCGTGAGGCAGGCGATTTCAAGACATCCTATGTGGATGACAACCAGACCTTCCCGATCAAGTTCGACCGCTACCGTTACTATGCGGTGCTGCTGATCGCCTTTGCGATCATCCCGTTCGTGCTGAACGATTACTGGGTGAACGCGGTGTTTCTGCCGTTCCTGATCTATTCGATTGCGGCCATCGGGCTGAACATACTCGTGGGCTATTGCGGGCAGGTCAGCCTTGGCACCGGGGGGTTCATGGCGGTGGGCGCTTATGCCTGCTACAAGCTGATGACCTCGTTCCCGGATGTGAACATCCTGTTCCACGTGATCATTTCCGGCGGCATCACCGCACTTGTGGGCCTGCTGTTCGGCCTGCCCAGCCTGCGGATCAAGGGGTTCTATCTGGCTGTGGCGACACTGGCGGCGCAGTTCTTTCTGGTCTGGCTCTTCAACCGCGTGCCGTGGTTCTACAACTACTCCGCCTCCGGCCAGATCTCGGCCCCCGAGCGCACCTTGCTGGGTGTCGCGATCACGGGGCCAAGCGCACCGGCCTGGGCGATGTATCTCTTCTGCCTTGTCTTCGTGGCGGCCAGCGCGATCATCGCACGCAACCTGACGCGCGGCGCATTCGGACGTAAATGGATGGCGATCCGCGATATGGACATCGCCGCCGAGATCATCGGGGTGGACCCGCTCAAAGCCAAGCTCAGCGCCTTTGCCGTATCGTCCTTCTTCGTCGGCATCTCGGGCGCGCTGTTTTTTGCGGTCTATCTTGGCGCGGTTGAGGTGGGTGAGGTGTTCGGCATCCAAAAGTCGTTCCTTGTCCTCTTTATGGTCATCATCGGCGGGCTGGGCTCGATCTTCGGTTCCTTCGCTGGCGCGGCCTTTCTTGTGCTCCTGCCGGTGTTCCTGAAAAACTTTCTGGTCGCGGGACTGGGCTGGCCCACAGATATGGCGGCGCATCTCGAGTTCATGATCGTCGGCGCATTGATCATCATCTTTCTGATCGCGGAACCGCACGGTCTTGCGCAGCTTTGGCGCGTGACCAAAGAAAAATTGCGGCTTTGGCCCTTCCCGCACTAGGGCAGGGGCAAACCATACGGTCCGGGGGGAAACCTGCGGATATCACCATCGGAAAAAACCAGGGAGGATAACCCGATGAAATTGAAACTGATCACTGCGGTGACGGCAGCCATGATGGCGGCAGCACCAGCGATGGCCGAGCTGACATTCTCAGCGCTGAGCTACCGTACCGGACCTTTCGCCTCTGGCGGCATCCCCTTCGCGGATGGCTATCAAGATTACTTCACCCTGCTCAACGAACGCGATGGCGGCATCGGCGGCGAGCGGATCAATCTGGTCGAATGCGAAACCGGCTATAACACCGAAAAAGGTGTGGAATGCTACGAGGCCACCAAGGGCCAAGGCGTGCTGGTCTATCAGCCCCTCTCCACTGGCATCACCTATCAGTTGATCCCTAAAGCGACAGCCGACAACATTCCGCTGCACACGATGGGTTACGGTCGTACCTCGGCCAAGAACGGCAAGGTATTCAGCCATACGTTCAACTATCCCGCAAACTACTGGGATGGTGCCTCCATCGCGATCACGCATCTGCTCGACATCAATGATGGCGATCTGAACGGCAAGAAGGTCGCGCTGGTCTATCACAACTCCGCTTATGGCAAGGAGCCGATCCGCACACTGGAAGAACTGGCCAAGAAGCATGGGTATGAACTGACCCTGCTGGCGGTAGACAGCCCCGGTCAGGAACAGAAAAGCCAGTGGCTGCAGATCCGCCGCGAGCGTCCTGACTATGTGCTGATGTGGGGCTGGGGCGTGATGAACTCCGTCGCCATTCAGGAAGCCGCGAACATCCGCTTCCCGATGGAGAATTTCATCGGCATCTGGTGGTCCGGTTCTGAAAACGACGTGCTGCCTGCTGGTGATGGGGCGAACGGCTACAAGGCGCTGACCTTCCACAACCTCGGGTCCGACTTTCCGCTTTACGCCGATATCGAGCAGTATGTGAAGGGGACGGGCAAGGCTGCTGGCGCAGGCGACCAGATCGGTACTGTGCTTTATAACCGCGGCCTCTATGCCGCGATGCTGGCAGCCGAAGCGGCGAAAACCGCGCAGGAAATCCACGGTGTCAGCAAGATCACACCCGCGATGATGCGTGACGGCATGGAAGCATTGGAGATCACCGAAGAGAAGATGACCGCTCTTGGTCTGCCGAACTTTGGCCCGACCTTCAGCGTTTCCTGCGAAAACCACGGTGGCGACGGTTACGGCGCTGTAAAGCAGTGGGATGCGGCGGCTGGTCAGTGGACCATGATCACCGACTTCTTCCAGGCGGATCAGGACGTTCTGAACCCGCTGATCGAAGAGGATTCGGCAGCCTATGCGGCCGAGGCCAATATCGCTCTGCGCTGCGAATAAGCACAGACCTCTGCGGGCGGCGCCGGATGCCGCCCGCAGAATTCGGATATTTTTCGCAAGAAGAAGCCTGAACGCGGCCCTTTCCATAGCCCGGGCGCGTTAACCTTAATGGAGCATGAGTGATGCTGGATGCAGGCCGGACGGACGAGACCCTTCTTGAGGTCAACAATATCGAGGTGATCTACAATCACGTCATCCTCGTGCTCAAAGGTGTCTCGCTGAAGGTGCCCAAGGGCGGAATCACCGCGCTGCTGGGCGGCAACGGCGCAGGCAAGACGACGACGCTCAAGGCGATTTCGAACCTGCTGCATTCCGAGCGGGGCGAGGTCACCAAGGGCAGTATCCTGTATCGCGGCGAGCGGGTGCAGAACCTCAGCCCGACCGATCTGGTGCAAAAAGGCGTCATCCAGGTGATGGAGGGGCGGCATTGCTTCGAGCATCTGACCGTCGAGGAAAACCTGATGACGGGCGCCTATACCCGCAAGGACGGCAAGGGCGCTGTCGAGGCCGACCTTCAGATGGTCTACAACTATTTTCCGCGCCTGAAAGAGCGCCGCAAAAGTCAGGCAGGCTATACCTCGGGCGGGGAGCAGCAGATGGTTGCCATCGGGCGCGCCTTGATGAGCCGCCCCGAGACGATCCTGCTGGACGAGCCGAGCATGGGCCTTGCGCCGCAGCTTGTGGAGGAGATCTTCACCATCGTGAAGAACCTCAACGAGAAAGAGGGCAACACCTTCCTGCTGGCCGAGCAGAACACCAACGTGGCGCTGCGGTTTGCCCATTACGGCTATATTCTGGAATCGGGGCGCGTGGTGATGGATGGCCCTGCCGCCGACCTGCGCGAGAACCCGGATGTGAAGGAATTCTATCTTGGCGTCTCTGAAGAAGGGCGAAAATCCTTCCGTGACGTGCGCTCCTACCGTCGCCGCAAGCGCTGGCTGAGCTGATGACAACCGCAACCATCCGAGGATGATCCTTTGAACGAGAGATCCGTCATGAGCCGCTATTTCGATGAGCTTGAAACGCGCAGCGCCGATCAACGCGCGGCTGCGATTGCGCGGGCGCTGCCCGATCAGATCACCCGCGCCCGTGCCTTGCCGGGATATGCCGGAACGCTGGATGCGGTGCACCCCGCCACTATCACCTCCGTCGCCGCGCTGGCCACCTTGCCTGTGCTGCGCAAGTCGGATCTGGGCCGCGCACAGGCGCAAGCAGCCCCTTTCGGCGGGCTGACCACCCGCCCTGTGAGCGGTTTCGCGCATATTTTCCAGTCTCCCGGACCGATCTATGAACCCGGCGGGACCGAGCATGACTGGTGGCGGATGGGCCGTTTCCTGCATGCCTGCGGCATCGGGCGCGGCGATATCGTGCAGAACTGTTTTGGATATCATCTGACGCCCGCTGGCATGATCTTTGAATCGGGTGCGCGGGCAGTGGGGGCCGCCGTTCTGCCTGCCGGCACAGGGCAGACCGAGCTTCAGGTGACAGCCAGCCGCGATGTCGGTGTGACGGCCTATGCGGGAACGCCGGATTATCTCAAGGTGATCCTCGACAAGGCCGACGAGATGGGGATCAGGCTGGGCATCACCCGTGCTGCTGTTGGCGGCGGGGCGCTGTTTCCATCGCTGCGGCAGGAATACAAGGATCGCGGTATCCTGTGCCTGCAGTCCTATGCCACCGCCGATCTGGGCAATATCGCCTATGAAAGCGCGGCGCAGGAGGGGATGATCGTGGACGAGGGCGTGATCGTCGAGATCGTGACCCCCGGCACCGGCAATCCGGTAGCACCGGGGCAGGTAGGCGAGGTCGTGGTGACCACACTCAACCCCGATTACCCGCTGATCCGTTTTGCCACCGGCGATCTGAGCGCCGCGATGGAGGGCATCAGCCCATGCGGGCGCAGCAATATGCGGATCAAGGGCTGGATGGGTCGCGCCGACCAGACCACCAAGATCAAGGGCATGTTCGTGCGTCCTGAACAGGTGGCACAGCTTGTCGCCAAACATGCCGAGATCAGCCGCGCCCGTGTCATCGCCAGCCGCGAGGGCGAGATGGATGTGATGACCGTGCAGATCGAATCTGCTGGCGGCAGTGCAGATGCCTACGCTGGCACTGTGGCCGAGGTGCTGAAACTCAAGGGCAAGATCGAACTGATGACGCCCGGCAGCCTGCCCAATGACGGCAAGGTCATTGAGGACCAGCGCGCGTATGAGTGATTGAAGCTGCTAGCGGCGGCGCAAACAATACCAGCGACCGATCAAACAAAAAAAGACCGCCCCGAAAGGCGGTCTTTTCTTTTGGTAGTGCGTCTCTATCAGCCCTGACGGGCTTTGAACCGACGCTGCGTTTTGTTGATCACGTAGACGCGGCCTTTGCGGCGCACGACACGGCAATCGCGATGCCGGTTCTTGAGCGAGCGGAGGGAATTCTTGACCTTCATGGTCATCTCCTATCAGTCGCGGCGCGGGCCTTGCGCCTTGTGGTTGCCTTGCCCCGAAGCCGGGACGGTGAAGCAGCCCCGTCAGGGGCCGGTGGAATATCCCGTTGCCGGAACATAGAAATCATGGTGGGCGATACAAGGTTCGAACTTGTGACCCCTTCGATGTCAACGAAGTGCTCTACCACTGAGCTAATCACCCATGATACCGAGGCGAACCTTTGCCCCTCCAAACAAAGAGGGGCGCGGAAATCCGCGCCGGTTCGTGGTCTATAAAAGGAGTCGGAAGCAGGATCAAGGGCTTTTGGCAAAGCGATTTATCGCGCTATGATAACGTCACAGTAAGGATATGACATGCCCAAAGACGCTTACCACCTGATCCGGCCCGCACAGAGACGCAGCAGCGTCATCTTCGCCTCGCCGCATAGTGGGCGCGAATACCATTGGAGCTTTCTGCGCCGCACGGTTCTGGACGAACATTCGATTCGCACTTCCGAGGATGCTTTCGTTGACCGGATCTACGAAGCGGCCCCCGATCTCGGTTCGCCGTTGTTGCTGGCCGGCGCGCCACGGGCCTATATCGACCTGAACCGCAGTGCCGACGAGTTGGACCCTGCCCTGATCCACGGCGTCCGGGGTGTAGCGCATAACCCGCGTATTGCCTCGGGGCTGGGGGTTGTGCCGCGTGTGGTAGCGGGCGGACGTGCCATTTATCGCGGCAAGCTCGATCTGGAAGAGGCGCAGGGGCGGATTGCCCGTTACTGGCGTCCCTATCACGGAATGGTGCAGCGGCTTCTTGACGAGTCGCACAGCCAGTTCGGCGAGGCGATCCTGATCGATTGCCATTCCATGCCGCATGAAGCGATGGATGGCATCGCACGTTCCGGCGCGCGGCGTCCGGATGTTGTTCTGGGCGACAGATTCGGCGCATCGGCCTCGGCATGGGTGGTTGACCGGATCGAGGCTGCCTTTGAGGGAACGGGGTTGGTGGTTGCGCGTAACGCACCCTTTGCGGGGGCCTATACGGCCCAGCAATATGGCAGGCCGACGCGCAACCAGCATGTTGTGCAGATCGAGGTTGATCGCGCTCTTTACATGAACGAGCAGTTGATCCGCCCCAACGGGAATTTTGCCGCGTTCCAGAAGATCATGACCACCGTTGTGGCGCAGATCGTTGAAATGGGCGCGCGCGACCAGCGACTGGCGGCGGAGTAGCGCTAGCGCAGCGCGCGGCCCTTGAGGATGGCATCCTCGCCAAACCTTGCGCGGATCGCATCTGTCGCCCGTTCCGCACGGTAGCGGGAGGCGGCTTGCGGATCAAGAAGGTCGCTGGACAGGTCGGCGGAATGTTCGGGCACAAGATCTGACAGACCCACCCCGATAAGCCGGTATGGCCCTGCATTGGCCCCCTGATCGAACAGCGCACGCGCCTCGCGATACAGTCGGTCGGCCAGTTGTGTGGCATCGCGCAGGCTGTGCCGCCGCGTCAGTATCTTGTGGTCCGCCCGCTTCAGCTTGAGCGTGACAACGCGCCCTGCCAGCGCTTTCGCCTTGGCGCGGTCTGCCACTTTCTCGGCCAGCCGCCAGATATGGCCATCAAGGATGTCAGGGTCTGCCGTATCCTCGGAAAACGTTGTCTCGTTAGATATGGATTTCATCGGGCTGTCGCGCGAGACGCGGCGGTTGTCCTGTCCCCGCGCCAGATGCCACAAACGGTCCCCCATACTGCCGAACCGCGCATTCAGATCGCGCGCCTCCCAGCGCAGCAGGTCATCGAAGCTGCGGATACCGGCCTGCTCCAGCGCGGCTTGCATGGCCTGCCCAACGCCCCAGATCATCCGCACCGGCTTGCCGCGCAGGAATTCCGCCGTATCGGCGCGTCCGATCACCGAAAAGCCATGCGGCTTGTTCAGATCAGACGCCACTTTGGCCAGAAACTTGTTATGGCTCAGCCCGATTGATCCGGTCAGGCCCAAGTCGGTTTTCATCCGGCGCACCAGCCGTGCCAGCATCACCGCAGGCGGTGCGCCATGCAGGCGTGCGGTGCCGGTCAGATCGAGAAACGCCTCGTCCAGCGACAAAGGCTCGATCGCGGGGGTCAGTTCCTCCATCATCGCGCGGATCGCGCGGGAGGCGTCCACATAGGCCTGCATGCGGGGTTTGATCACCACCGCATCGGGGCACAGCTTGAGCGCCTGAAACATCGGCATGGCCGAGCGCACGCCCTTGATCCGTGCGATGTAGCAGGCGGTCGAGACAACACCGCGCCTCCCGCCGCCGATGATGACAGGTTTATCTGCGAGTGAAGGGTCATCGCGTTTCTCGACCGAGGCATAGAAGGCATCGCAATCCATATGCGCGATGGTCAGGCTGTCCAGTTCGGGATGCGTTGCGATTCTCGGACTGCGGCAGGCCGGACACCGCGGGGCCGTGTCGAAACGGGTCAGGCAATCGCGGCACAGGCTGGGCATCGAAAAACTTCCGCATCACAGGGTTCGGGATGGCTGTCTCTTACCTTATATAAGAGCCATGACGCAGGAAACCGATATCACCGCGCAGAACTTTGCTGGAGCCAAGCTGGCCCTGTTTATCGGGGACAATCTGGCGGTGATCCTGCGCGATACGCGTCCTGACATCCCTTGGCCCGGACGATGGGACCTGCCGGGTGGTGGCCGCGAAGGCGATGAGAGCCCGGCGGATTGCGCGTTGCGGGAGACCCGCGAGGAATTGGGGTTGGCCGTCGCCGCCACCGATCTGCGCTGGGGCCAGCGGTTCACGGGACGCAGCGGGCCGGTCTGGTTCTTTGCCGCGCATCTGGAAGCCTCGCGGGTCCGCGATGTGGTCTTCGGTGACGAGGGGCAGCGCTGGACACTCATGCCGCCGGAAACCTATCTGTCGGACCCTTTGGCGATCCCGCATTTTCAGGAAAGGCTGCGCCTGTATTTGACCGCCAGTCAGGGGTAGGCGGCCAAAAAGGCAAATGATCCTTTCCCCTGCTCCTCACATCCGGCTATTGTCCGCGCCAGATGCAGGGAGTGCGCGGTATGGACGAGACGATAGCCGATCTGGTGGGAAACAACGCCGTGGCCCTTGCCATTGCCATTCTGGTGATCATTACCCTCTACAAGGGGATCAAGATTGTTCCGCAATCGGAAAAGCATGTGGTCGAGCGGTTCGGGCGGCTTCGCACTGTGCTAGGGCCGGGGATCAACTTCATCATCCCGTTTCTGGATGTGATCGCGCACAAGATTTCCGTGCTGGAGCGGCAACTGCCCAATGCCGAGCAGGACGCCATCACGACCGACAACGTATTGCTGAAGGTGGAAACATCGGTCTTCTACCGCATCACCGAGCCGGAAAAGACCGTCTACCGTATCCGTGATGTCGATGCCGCCATCGCCACGACTGTGGCGGGGATCGTGCGCTCCGAGATCGGCAAGATCGAACTGGACGCGGTGCAATCCAACCGCGCCGATCTGATCCACAAGATCCGCGATCAGGTGGTCGCCATGGTCGATGACTGGGGGATCGAGGTCACACGCGCCGAGATTCTGGATGTGAACCTCGATGCCGCCACCCGCGCCGCGATGCTGCAGCAGTTGAACGCCGAGCGCGCCCGTCGCGCGCAGGTCACCGAGGCGGAGGGGCGCAAGCGCTCTGTCGAACTGGCGGCTGATGCCGATCTCTACGCTGCCGAACAGCAGGCCAAGGCCCGCCGTGTCGAGGCGGATGCTGAGGCCTATGCGACGGGTGTTGTGGCCGCCGCGATCGCGCAGAACGGTCTGGAAGCGGCGCAATATCAGGTCGCGTTGAAACAGGTGGAGGCGTTGCAGGCTGTCGCAACGGGCAATGGTTCTCAAACCATCCTGTTGCCTGCCTCGGCGCTTGAGGCCTTTGGCAATGCCTTCTCGTTGTTGAAGGGACGCGGCTGATGGTGCTCTGGCAGGAATGGTGGGTCTGGATCGTGATCGGCGTCACCCTCGCGGTGGCCGAGGTGATGCTGCCCGGTTTTGTTCTGCTGGGCTTTGCCATCGGCGCGGCATTCGTGGGGCTTTTGCTCCTGATCGGGCTGCTGGGTGGCAACCTCTATGTGCTGATCCTGATCTTCGCGCTCGCGTCACTGGTGGCATGGATCGCGCTGCGGCGGCTAGTGGGCATCCGTAAAGGTCAGGTCAAGATCTGGGACCGCGACATCAACGAGAACTGACGCCCAAGGCGGGGCGCGGTCACGCCCCGCGCAACTCCACCACAATATCCAGCGCGGCCTGACGCGGATCAGCCGCCTGCCAGATCGGGCGGCCCACCACGATATGATCCGCCCCGTCCGCCACAGCCTGCGCGGGGGTGGCGATCCGCTTCTGATCGCCCTTGTCGGCTCCGACGGGCCGCACGCCGGGGGTGACGATCAGCCGTCCCGCCGCCTGCGGCAGCGCACGAATCAACGCCGCCTCCTGCGGTGAGGCGATGACACCATCGGCCCCGGCTTCAAAGGCGCGCGCTGCGCGCTCCTGCACCAGATCGGTGATATCGCCCGCTTTGATCAGCCCCGCATCCAAATCGGCACGGTCCAGCGAGGTCAGGATCGTCACCGCCAGAATCTTCAGATCCTTGCCGCCCACTCCGTTGCACGCTGCCGTCACCACATGCGGATCGCCATGCACGGTCAGGAAATCCAGATCATACTGCGCCAGTCCACGCACCGCCGCCTCGACAGTAGCGCCGATATCGAACAGCTTCATGTCCAGAAAAATGCGTTTGCCATGTTCCTGCTTCAACTCGTTGGCCAGTGCCAGCCCCCCGCCGGTCAGCATCCCCAGACCGATTTTGTAGAAACTGACCGCATCGCCCAGCTTTTCGGCCAGTGCCAGCCCTTGCAGCGCGTTCGGAACATCAAGGGCGACGATCAGGCGGTCATCGGCAGAGGTCATGGCAGGCATCCTTTCGGCGGGGTTTACAGGCTCCGCGGTGTTAGCGGCTGGTATCATGCCGGGCAAGGCCGGAGATTGACCTTGCGCGCGGCGCAACGCATCATCCCCTCGTTCATGTGCGAGGTATCATGCGGTTTTCAGTGACAGTTGAGCGGGACGAGACAGACCCCAAGACCGGCCCCATCGCCGTGGGCTGGTTTCTGGCCAATGACAAAGGTGGCATCCTTTACGAACCGCCCGAACGGCTGACATCGCGCCAGACCAACAAGGGCCACGCCAAATCGGCCTCGCGTTGTCCTGCCGTGGTGCAGATGGAAAGCCGCTATTTTGTGGTCAAATGCCCCTTCGATCTGAATATCGGCTTCAAGCGCGACGATCAGGGCAAGCCTATTCTGGTCAATCTGGCGGGCGGTGCCTCTCCGGTGCGGGGCAACAAGCTGGGCCAGTTGATGACCTTGGTGAACGAGGTGGAATGGCGCTACCCCGACCGTCCCACGGTGCAGATGTCGCTGCCGTATTGCTTCATTTCCGACGAGGTTCTCTATCTCACGCAGCTTGGCACCTTTGCCCATTACCGCGCCGATCCCTTGCCCGGCACGATCTTTGGCGGGCGTTTTCCGGTCAATATCTGGCCCCGTCCGCTGATGTGGGCCTTCGAGTGGCATGACTTAACGAAACCGCTGATCCTGCGGCGCGGCGAGCCATTGTTCTACTGTCAGTTCGAAGGCAACACGCCCGACCGCCCGATCCAGATGGTCGAGGCGGAGCGCACGCCCGCGCTGGAGGCATATATGGAGCAGCTTTCCGGTGTGGTGAATTATGTGAACCAGACCTTCAGCCTGTTTCAGGCCGCCGAGGCGATCCGTCCGGCGCAGCTTCTGACACCCAAAGGGCGGACGGGGGGCGTTTGAATACGTCCCGATCCCAAGCCGTGCGATTGCTGACCCGCGGGGTGGCGATGCTGGGGTCGTTTGGGGCAGTTTATCCCCGCTGCGTCTTCCAACCTTTGCCCTGTGCCGCAACGGCTGCAAAATCGCCGCCCCAGGGGGCGGGTCGGCGATTGCGCGGCGGCGCGTGCCGCGCCTTGTTTCCGGGCGAGGCGCTTGTTTCCTCCTAGTTCCCTGATCTACGCTGAAATTGCCCCCCGCCTCCCTTGAACAGGTTGCGGGGCGCAACCATCTTTCATCTGAGGCCCGGAACAGGGTGTGCCGCAACAGCGGGCACCGCAAACCACGGGCGCTTTTGAAAAGGAGAAATACCATGGACTTGAGCAAGTTCACGGAACGGTCGCGCGGTTTCATCCAAGCGGCACAGACGATTGCCATGCGGGAAGACCATCAGCGTCTGGCACCCGAACATATCCTCAAAGCTTTGCTGGATGACGATCAGGGGCTGGCCAGCAACCTGATCACCCGGGCGGGCGGCTCTGCGGCACGGGTGACCGATGCGCTTGCCTTGGCGTTGGGGAAAATCCCGAAAGTGTCGGGCGATGCGGCGCAGGTCTATCTGGACAATGTCACCGTCAAGGTTCTGGACGAGGCAGCAAAAGTGGCTAGCAAGGCGGGCGACAGCTTTGTGCCGGTCGAGCGTATCCTGATGGCGCTTTGCATGGTTAAATCCCCCGCGAAAGAGGCGCTGGATGCAGGCGGTGTCACCGCGCAAAAGCTGAACGAGGCGATCAACGATATCCGCAAGGGGCGCACGGCCGATACGGCCAGCGCCGAGGAGGGCTATGACGCGCTGAAGAAATTCGCGCGCGACCTGACCGAAGCCGCAGAAGCGGGCAAGATCGACCCAATCATCGGGCGCGACGAGGAAATCCGTCGCACGATGCAGGTGCTCAGCCGCCGCACCAAGAACAATCCGGTGCTGATCGGGGAACCCGGTGTCGGTAAAACCGCCATCGCCGAAGGGCTGGCGCTGCGGATCGTGAATGGCGATGTGCCGGAATCGCTGCGGAACAAACGCCTGATGGCGCTGGATATGGGCGCGCTGATCGCGGGCGCGAAATATCGCGGCGAGTTCGAGGAGCGGCTGAAAGCCGTGCTGAACGAGGTAACGAACGCCGCAGGCGAGATCATCCTGTTCATCGACGAGATGCACACGCTGGTCGGTGCCGGCAAATCCGATGGCGCGATGGATGCGGCCAATCTGATCAAGCCTGCACTGGCGCGGGGCGAGTTGCATTGCGTCGGCGCCACCACGCTGGATGAATACCGCAAATATGTCGAGAAGGACGCGGCTCTCGCGCGGCGCTTCCAGCCGGTGATGGTCTCGGAGCCGACGGTCGAGGATACGATCTCGATCCTGCGGGGCATCAAGGAAAAATACGAGTTGCACCACGGTGTGCGGATCAGCGACAGCGCATTGGTGGCGGCGGCTACGCTCAGCCATCGCTATATCACAGACCGTTTCCTGCCGGACAAGGCCATCGACCTGATGGACGAGGCGGCCAGCCGTCTGCGGATGGAAGTGGACAGCAAGCCCGAGGAACTGGATGCGCTGGACCGCGAGATCCTGCAAAAGCAGATCGAATCCGAAGCCCTGCGGCTGGAGGATGATGCGGCCTCAAAAGATCGCCTGACGACGCTGGAAAAGGATCTGGCGGAACTGCTGGAACGCTCGTCCGAGATGACGGCGAAATGGCAGGCGGAACGCGACAAGCTTGCCGGTGCCCGTGAACTGAAAGAGCAGCTTGATCGCGCCCGCGCCGATCTGGAAATCGCCAAGCGCGAGGGGAATCTGGCCAAGGCCGGAGAGCTGTCTTACGGCGTTATTCCGCAGCTTGAGAAAAAGCTGGCTGATGCCGAGGAAGTCGGCGCGGATGGTGTCATGGTGGAGGAAGCCGTGCGCCCCGAGCAGATCGCGCAGGTTGTCGAGCGGTGGACGGGGATTCCCACTACCAAGATGCTGGAAGGCGAACGCGACAAGCTGCTGCGGATGGAAGAGGAACTGGGCCGCCGCGTGATCGGCCAGCGCTCTGCCGTCAAGGCCATCTCCAACGCCGTCCGCCGTGCGCGGGCCGGGTTGAACGACGAGAACCGGCCTTTGGGCTCGTTCTTGTTTCTCGGGCCGACAGGTGTGGGCAAAACCGAGCTGACCAAGGCGGTGGCGGAATACCTGTTCGATGATGACAGCGCCATGGTCCGCATTGATATGTCGGAATTCATGGAGAAACACGCCGTTGCTCGGCTGATCGGCGCGCCTCCCGGCTATGTCGGTTATGAGGAGGGCGGGGTGCTGACCGAAGCGGTGCGGCGCCGCCCCTATCAGGTGGTGCTGTTCGACGAAGTCGAGAAGGCGCATCCCGATGTCTTCAACGTCCTGTTGCAGGTGCTGGATGACGGTGTGCTGACCGACGGCCATGGCCGCACGGTGGACTTCAAGCAGACGCTGATCGTGCTGACCTCGAACCTCGGCGCGCAGGCTCTCAGCCAGCTTCCCGACGGGGTGGATGCCTCGGTTGCGAAGCGCGATGTGATGGACGCAGTCCGCGCGCATTTCCGGCCCGAGTTCCTGAACCGATTGGACGAGACGATCATCTTCGACCGCCTGACCCGCAAGGATATGGACGGGATCGTGGAGATTCAGTTGCGCCGGTTGCTCAAGCGGCTCGTCGGACGCAAGATCGTGCTGGAACTGGACGCGGCGGCCAAGACATGGTTGGCGGATGAGGGCTATGATCCGGTGTTTGGCGCGCGGCCCCTGAAGCGGGTGATCCAGCGCGCATTGCAGGACCCGCTGGCCGAGATGCTGCTGTCGGGCGATGTGAAGGATGGCGCGGTTGTGCCCGTCTCGGCAGGTGCGGACGGGTTGATCATCGGAGACCGTATCGCGGCTTCGAACCGGCCCAAGCCGGATGATGCTGTGGTTCATTGATCGGACGGGGCCATGGGGAGAACCCTGTGGCCCCTTTTATATGTATGCGGCGTGTGGCGGGAAATATCGTTTTCCGTAGCCATCGCGCGCTGTAAGTGGCAGGTTTGTGCAAATTTCACGAACAAAGGTAATGAGTGAATGTCGAACACAGGCCTGCTGCACCGCTATTTTCTCAACAATGGCGACAGACGCCTCCACAAGTGGCTGCACTATTTTGATATCTACGAGCGGCATTTCGAGCGGTTCCGCGACAGACCGATCCGGATGCTTGAAATCGGGGTGCATGGCGGCGGGTCGCTTCATATGTGGCGGAATTATTTCCACGAAGGGTCGCAGATCGTCGGTATAGACATCAATCCGGATTGCGCGGAGCATGCCGATGTGAACATCGACGTGCATATCGGCAGTCAGGATGACGAGAGCTTTCTGACGCAGGTAGCGGACCAGTATGGCGGCTTCGACATCATTCTGGATGATGGAAGCCATGTGAACTCCCACGTGATCAAGACCTTCGACACGCTCTACGGTCGCGTCGCGTCAGACGGGGTTTATCTTGTCGAGGATATGCACACATCCTACTGGCCGAAATTCGGTGGCGGGCTGCGCAAGAAGGGTACGTTCATCGAATTTGCCAAGCTCAAGATCGACGAGTTGAACGCACAGCATGTGCGCTCCGGCCTTGAGGTTTCGGATGTGACACGTACGACCGACAGCATCTCGTTCTACGACAGTGTCGTTGTGTTCGAGCGTCGACCGCAAGGCAAGCGTCAGGCTGTCATGACCAAGGCCATGTAATCTGGCACAGCGGCGGGCAGACAAAGCAGACAATTACGGTCTCGGCCAAGGAAAAGGGGGCGACAGACGCCGCCCCCTGTAAAGGCATTGCCGGAAAAGCTATTGCCGGAATCACTCGGGCATCAGCACGGCGTCGATCACGTGGATCACACCGTTGGAGGCCTGAATGTCCGCTGTCACCACGTTGGCACCGTTCACGGTCACGCCGCCTTCGGTCATGATGGTGATGTCGCTGCCCTGCACGGTGGGTGCGGTCATGCCATCGGACAGATCGGTCGACATCACTTCGCCTTGCAGCACGTGATAGGTCAGGATCTCTGTCAGCTGCTCCAGATTTTCGGGCAGCAGCAGGTTTTCGACAGTGCCTTCGGGCAATGCGTCAAAGGCTTCGTCTGTCGGGGCGAAGACGGTATAGGGGCCTTCGGCTTTCAGAGTCGCGACCAGATCGGCGGCTTCGGCAGCAGCCAGCAGGGTGGTGAAGGTGCCTGCTTCGGCAGCAGTGTCGACGATGTCCTTTTCATGCATATCCGCAAAAGCGGGTGTGGCCAAAAGGGCAGCGGTCGTGAGGGCAAGGTAAGTTCTACGGAACATCTTGGTCTCCTTTATGTTTCGTTGATGCCTGCGTTGGCATCGGTATCAATACTCCCCAACTGCGGCATTGGTTCACGGGGGTAATCCGCCGAGGCTGCTTGACGAAAAGGGGTGCCGCGCTAAGCCACAGCCCTGCCTCTTTTCCACTGAAAATCTTGTGATCCTGCGCGAGTGCAGCGTGATCTGATCGCCCTAAAGTTGATCGGACGCAGAGCATTGCGGCTCTGCCATTTTGCAAGACAAGAACCGCCTTGCCGCTGTTTCGGAATGTCAGCACTCTGGCTCTCGGATTGCCTGCCTCGTTGTGGGGCATCGAAAGGATTGATTGATGGATTTTGCGATGAATGCGCTGCTGGTTCTGGCGCTGCTCTTTGTCTTTACCTTGGGGCTGGCACTGCTGGCCGCGCTTTTGTTCTTTGTCGTGGACAAGGTGCAGACGGGTGATGCTGTCCGTCGGAACTATCCGGTGATCGGACGCTTCCGGCATCTGTTCACATCCATGGGAGAGTTTTTCCGGCAATATTTCTTTGCGATGGACCGCGAGGAGATGCCGTTCAACCGCGCGCAACGCGACTGGGTGTATCACGCAACGAAAGGGCAGGGGAATACGGTGGCCTTCGGCTCTACCCGCAACCTGTCGATCCCCGGCACGGCGATTTTCGTCAACGCGGTGTTTCCGCCGCTGGATGACGAGTTCGCGGCCACGCAGCCGATGATCATCGGGCCGACAGCCGCCATTCCCTATCGTGCGAAATCTATCTTCAACATTTCCGGCATGAGCTATGGCGCGATTTCCCGCCCCGCCGTGGAAGCATTGAGCCGCGGTGCCGCGAAAGCGGGCATCTGGCTGAACACGGGCGAGGGGGGCCTGTCGCCCGCGCATCTGAAAGGTGCTTGCGACATCGTCTTCCAGATCGGCACGGCAAAATACGGCGTGCGCGATGCCGAGGGAAATATGTGCGACGACAGGCTGCGCGAAGTCTCGGATCATCCGCAGGTCCGCATGTTCGAGTTGAAGCTGGCGCAAGGCGCGAAGCCGGGGAAGGGGGGGATCTTGCCAGGCGAGAAGATCACGCCGGAGATTGCCGGGGTCAGGGGTATCCCGCTTGGACGCGACAGCATATCGCCCAACCGCCACCCCGAGATCGACAGTTTCGAGAGCCTGCTGGATACGGTCGCGCATATCCGCAAAGTCACCGGTAAGCCGGTCGGGTTCAAGACGGTGATCGGCTCCTCGGAAGCGTGGGAAGACCTGTTCACGCTGATCAACGAACGCGGCCCGGAGAGCGCGCCCGATTTTATCGCCGTGGATGGCGGCGAGGGCGGCACCGGAGCCGCGCCCATGCCGCTGATCGATCTGGTGGGCATGCCGTTGCGCGAAGCTTTGGTGCGTGTTGTCGATCTACGTGACAGGCATGGGCTGAAGGAACGCATCCGCGTGATCGCGAGCGGCAAGCTGGTCAACCCGTCCGATGTGGCTTGGGCGATCTGCGCGGGTGCGGATTTTGTCACCTCCGCACGCGGGTTCATGTTCAGCCTCGGCTGCATTCAGGCGCTCAAATGCAATCGCAATACCTGTCCCACGGGAATCACGACACATGATCCGAAGTTGCAGGCCGGACTGGTCGTCGAGGACAAGTTCGAGAAGGTTGCCAATTACGCCAAGTCGATCATCAAGGAGGTCGAGACCATCGCCCATTCCGTGGGCGTTGCCGAACCGCGCCTGATGCGCCGCCGCCATGTGAGGCTGGTACAGGCCAATGGCGAGTCGATCCCGATGAACAAGATACGCCCGAGCTACAATGCGAGCACGCCGTTGTGAGACATTGTGGATTTGCCAATTCGCAAAGTCGGGATACCTCTGGTGTAAGATAAAAAGGAGTGGCGCATGGCCTATCGCTGGAAATCCAACCTGACGGAACGGGATGTGACACCACAGAGTGTCTATCTCAACCGACGCGCGCTTTTGGCAGGGGTCGCCGGTCTGGGACTGGCAGGCATGGCAGGGCAGGGCCGCGCGCAAGATGCGGAGCTTACCCCGAATAGCTGGGACGACATCACGACCTACAATAACTTCTACGAATTCGGCACCGGCAAGGGCGATCCTGTCAAGAACGCAGGCCAGATGACAACCTCGCCATGGACCGTCACGATCGCCGGTCTGGTAGACCGTCCCGGCGACTACACATTCGAGGATATCATGTCCCGCATGACGGTGGAGGAACGTATCTACCGATTCCGCTGTGTCGAGGCGTGGTCGATGGTGATCCCGTGGAACGGCTTTGAACTGGCCGATCTGCTGGAGATGGCGGGTGTGCAGTCTTCCGCGAAATATGTTGCCTTCGAGACCCTTTACCGCCCCGAAGAAATGCCCGGCCTGCGGTTTCCGGTGCTGGACTGGCCCTATGTCGAAGGGCTGCGACTGGACGAGGCGCTGCATCCGCTGACGATCATGGCCACCGGCATCTATGGTCGCGACCTGCCGAACCAGAATGGCGCCCCCCTGCGTCTGGTGGTGCCATGGAAATACGGGTTCAAATCCATCAAATCCGTGGTGCGGATAACGCTGACCGATACGCAGCCGCCCACAAGCTGGAACAAGTCCGCGCCACGCGAATACGGCTTCTATAGTAATGTGAACCCGGAGGTGGATCACCCGCGCTGGAGCCAAGCCACCGAACGGCGTGTCGGCGGGGGGCTTTTTGCGCGCAACGAGCCGACCTTGATGATGAACGGCTATGCCGAAGAGGTGGCGAGCCTTTATACCGGCATGGACCTGACCGAGAACTTCTGAGCCATGCTGGCGGATCGGGTAAACTCGGCAGCGCGCCGCATTCCTGTCTGGCTGGTCTATACCGTCGGCCTGCTGCCCGCGCCGTGGTTCCTCTATCTCGGGCTGACAGGCGGGTTGGGGGCCGAGCCGATAAAGGCTCTGGAGCATGAGTTGGGGCTCTTCGCGCTGCAACTGTTGATCGCGGGCCTGACGATCACGCCGCTGCGCCGTTTTGCCGGTATAAACCTGATCCGTTTTCGCAGGGCCATCGGCGTTCTGGCCTTCACCTATGTAGCCTTGCATCTGCTGGTCTGGCTCGTGCTGGATGTGCAGGTTCTGTCGCGGGTCTGGGCCGATATCCTCAAGCGTCCTTATATCACGGTCGGGATGACGGCCTTAGTGCTGATGCTGCCCTTGGTGGTCACATCCAACAACCGATCGGTGCGCCGCCTTGGCCCGACGTGGCGACAGCTCCACAAACTCACCTATATAGTAGTGCTGCTTGGCGGCGTGCATTTCGTGATGTTGCGCAAGGGATTCCAGATCGAACCTCTCCTCTATATGGCGACGATTCTGGTGTTGCTGGCGTTGCGCCTGCCTTGGGCGACGATGATGCGACGCGTACAGCGGGCTTGAGGGCAGCGAGTCGGTGCAGGATACGCCTGTGATTCCGTCATTTAGGCGAATCCACTGCGCCTTTTGGCGGCAATCTGGAAAGTTACAGGGGTGAATCGGGAGGCGCTGCACGTGAATCGGCGGTTCGCCTGACCTGACGCGGCCCTTTTCAGCCCCGCGAGTCGCAATCTTCAGGGCCAGCCGGTGGGGTGCTCTGGACAGGATTGTGGATAAGCCTGTGGGTAACGCAAGATGTGGGAAGGCAGTTCCTAAGGTAACGGTAACAATCTTGCCTAGAGGCGCTGTCTCGCGCAACGACTGAAAGCTAACCCTTTAAAAACCCATAAAAATTCATCCGCATGAAAAAATTGTGACGTTTGTGAAAAAAGGGGTTGCGGGCAATCCCAACTAACCGTAGAACCCCCCTCACGGCGACGCAGAGACGCGGCGCTGGGGACCGGACGGAACGA
>JBLRWK010000002.1:0-157007 GCA_047921295.1 Rhodobacterales bacterium | reverse complement strand
GTAATCTGCCCCACAGGTAGAACAGGAAAGGGCTCGCCATTGGCGGGCCCTTTTTTGTTGGTGTTTGAAGGATCAGCGCCCACTTGATCAGGGCTGGCCGGTCAGTGCCAGAAACTCGCGGAAGGCGGCTTTGTAGGCGTTTTCGTCCTCGGCGTAGGATTGCAGGTGATCGGCCCCGGTCAGATGTGCGATGGTAACCGCTCCTGCATCCGAGGCGGCGCGCAGGTCCAGCAAATTCTGGCTGGACCATTGCGGCACAACCCTGTCGGCGCTGCCATGGGCAAGGAACATCGGGCCGTAGAACCCCGCGTAACGCCCCGTCACCGTGGCCTCGTGCAACCTTGCCGGATGCGAGACGCGCAGCACGATCAGCGTTGTGCGCGCCACGACACCGGGCAGCGGCAGGCCCATGCCTCTTGCAAGGTGATGCAATACCGCGCGGAACTCCAGCGCGGGCGCGTCAAGGGCGATGGCGCTGACACGCTCGGCCTCGGGGCTGCGGGACAGGAACTGGCCCAGAATGGCACCGCCCATCGAGTCGGCAAGGATCACCACCTCGCCGTAACCACGGTCGCGCAGGGCCAGTACGGCGGCCTCCAGATCGCGCCATTCCGTCAGCCCGAACCCGTATCTGTCATCTGGGGTTGCGGGCGCGTTGTCGTCATTGCGGTAACTGATCAGCAATGTCGGCAGCCCCGCCTCGTGCAGCATGGGAAGGTAGCGATACCCGTCTTCCCGCGCCCCCGCGATGCCGTGCACATAGATGGCGGCCAGATGCGGTTGCGGCGCGCTGGGGCTGAACGGCTCCGGCACCAGCCACGCCTCGGCGGGGCCAAGCTCGGTCTGGATGGCGACCGTCTCGAAGGCAAGCCCCAGCGCCGTCTCGGGATCGCCGCGATAGCCGATCTGGCCGGGTTCTGTCACCGGAGCATCGCTTTGCAGCATTTGCGAGATGGTTCCCACGGTCAGAAGGTTGCTGGTGACCCTGTGCAGGCCCAGCGTGGCGCTGACCAAATAGAGCAGAGACAAAGCAATCAGGAGAATGGCGATTGGCAAACCGTATTTGCGGGCACGGGATCTGCGTCGGACGCGAACCATCGGCATGTTGTGCATTCCTTGCTGCAAGACGTACTGCGCTGCCAACCTAGACTGCCCCCATACGCGGGATCAAGCGGAGGTGGCGAACTGCACAATCACTTCTCCTATTCTGTCCGGCGGGCAAATGCTTTAGCGGTTTGGCATGCGCTTGTTCCTGCTCACATCCCTGACCATGCTGGCCTTTGCCGCCAATTCCCTGTTGAACCGGATGGCGCTGGAAGATGGCACGACCGGCCCTGCCGCCTTTGCCGCGATCCGGCTTGTCTCGGGGGCTGTGTGCCTCTGGCTGATCGTGCTGATGCGGAACGGCGGGCTGCGTCCGGTATGGCATGCGGGCGGTGCGGCCAGTCTGGCGCTGTATGTGCTGGGGTTTTCCTTTGCCTATGTCACCCTGCCTGCGGGCGTCGGGGCGCTGATCCTGTTCGGCGGTGTGCAGATCACCATGTTTGCGGGCGCGTTGTTCCTGCGCGAAACGGTTCCGGCGCGGCGTTGGGCCGGGGCTGCGCTGGCCTTTGGTGGCTTGGTCTGGCTGCTCTGGCCTGCAGGGGTCACAGCGCCCGATCCGCTGGGGGCGGGGTTGATGGCGGCGGCGGCTTTCGGCTGGGGCATCTATTCCCTGCTGGGCCGGAATGCGACCGATCCCTTGCGCGCGACAGCGGGGAATTTCGTCTTTGCGGTGCCGTTCGGGGTGGTCCTGTTCGCATTGATTCCTGATGGCGCATCGGGGCAGGCGGTGCTGCTGGCGGTGATCTCCGGCGCTGTCACCTCGGGCTGTGGCTATGCGTTATGGTATAGCGTGCTGCCGCATCTTGGAGCGTCCCGCGCAGCGGTGGCACAGCTTTGCGTGCCGGTGATCGCAGCGCTGGGCGGGTTGGCCCTGCTGGGCGAAGGGCTGAGCCTGCGGTTTACCATGGCATCCGCGCTTGTGCTGGGCGGCGTCCTGCTGGCGGCAATGCCAGCGCCACGCAAACCGCTATCCACGAAAAGCAGCGCCTGAAATTCGGGCAATCCGGTGTTTCATCGGCTGAACGGCTGTTTTCCGGCACGGAATGTTGCCCGCTGCGGCGCTATTCGCGTCAAGATGGCATCCGGACGGACAGGCAGGCGCTAAAGGGGACAACCGCAGGACATGACGCTCAGATTTCTTTTGCCGGAGGACCGCGCGGAGGTGGCGGAACTGCTCACACTGTCTTTCGGGCGGCCGGACGAGGCGATCCTGCTAGAGCGTCTGCGCGATGCCGGTGACATGCGGCTAGAGCTGATCTGGCTCGAAAAGCGCGCCATTCGCGGCCATATCGGTTTTGCCCGGCTGGATGCGCCCGCAGGCTGGTGGGCGCTGGCACCGCTTTGCGTGCATCCGCGCAATCGCCGCCGTGGCGTTGCGGGAGAGTTGATCCGTCACGGTCTGGATCATGCCCGTCAGAACAAGGCCAAGGCTGTCGCTGTTTTGGGTGATCCTGCCTATTACCGCCGCTTCGGGTTCTCGGCGAAGGCCGCCGAAAATCTGTCGTCCCCGTTTTCTATCGCGCATACGTTGCTTTATCCGATCCGCCCCGGCATGGCGGGTGTGACTGCCGAACTGACCTATCCGGAGGCGTTTTTTCAGGGCTAGACAAGCAGGCGAGAGGCATGGCCATCACGCAGGCAAGATCCGTTCCAGCGGATCATAGGCGAAACCGCGCGCCCATGCGACGCGTGGCAGGCTGTCGGGTTTCAGGCGCAGGGCCAGCACCTCGGCTTGCGTGAAAAAACGGCGCTGTGACACGATCCCCTCCGGATCGGCCCAGTCATCCGACAGTGTCCCTGCGGTGATGCGGCAGCGAAAGAACACCTCGACCTGATGAAAGTGGCGCGCGGGGTCGTGAAACTCGTTCACCAGACAGGGCGGACCGACGCTGATGGTCAGGCCGGTCTCCTCGTGCACTTCGCGGATGAGGTTGTCGGGCAGGGACTGGCCCGCCTCGACCCCGCCGCCGGGCGCACACCACAATGTCGCGCGCGGATCGCGGTAGGCATTGACCAGCAGCAGGCGGTTCTCGTGCAGGATCACGGCGCGCGCCGCCAATCGTGGATTTGTCATCTGTCCTCACGGCGTTTGGGCTTTTGCAGCGTCACAAAGGTGACTATCTGTATCCCATGAAAAACCACAGTTCGAAATACGTCACTGGTGCCTTTGTTCTATTGTCGAGTGCGGCCTGCGGTCTGGCCACGGTGCCCGCCCATTCCGCCGAGGCGGATTGCGTTATTCTGCTGCATGGGCTGGCGCGGACGGAAGTGTCCTTTCTCGTGATGGACCGGGTGCTCAGCGCGGACGGATACAAGGTGGTCAATCCGGGCTATCCCTCGACGGAAGAAACCATCGGCAATCTCGCCAATGCCGTGTTGCCGGAAGCCTTGGCGGAATGCGGCGACAGGACCACCCATATCGTGACCCATTCGATGGGCGGTATCCTGACCCGCTTCTGGATGGTTGGAAACAAGCCGGACAATCTGGGCCGTGTCGTGATGCTGGCCCCGCCTAATGCAGGCTCCGAACTGGTGGACGAACTCGGAGAGCTTGAGGCTTTTGCATGGCTGAACGGCCCCGCCGGTCTGCAATTGCGGACCGATGAACAGGGCATGCCCGCACAGCTTCCGCCGGTCGATTTTGAACTGGGTGTGATTGCGGGGGACCGGTCTTTGAACCCTGTTTACTCGGCCATAATCGAGGGCCGCGACGATGGCAAAGTCTCGGTCGAATCCACCAAGGTGGAGGGGATGTCCGACCATATCGTGCTGCATGTGACCCATACATTCATGATGAACAATCCGCAGGTGATCGCGCAGGTGCGGGCCTTTCTGAGGTCCGGCGCGTTTGACCGCTCGATCTCGTGGGGCGATGCGGTGCTGGATTTGCCCGTGTTGGATTTGCCGGTGCTGGAATGACCGCCACATTGTCGCTGACCCTGACTGGCGCGCAGGTGTTGCGCCCTGACGGGTTGGACACTGCGCCACTGTCGCTTGCCGGGGGGCGGATCACCGCAGAGCCGCAGACGCGCCGCGTCGATCTGAGCGGTTTCCGCGTGCTGCCGGGGATCATCGACGCCCATGGTGACGCGTTCGAGCGCCATCTTGCCCCGCGCCGTGGAGCCATGCGCGATCTGGGGCACGGGCTTGCCTCGGCCGAGGCGGAACTGGCGGCAAACGGGATCACCACGGCGATGCTGGCGCAGTTCTGGAGCTGGGAAGGCGGCTTGCGCGGCCCCGCTTTCGCGCAGCGCTTTCTCGAGGCGCTGGCGGGCTTTCGCGGCCTTGGCACGGATATGCGGGCGCAGTTGCGCGTCGAGACGCATATGATCGCGGATTACCCCGAGATCGAAGCCGCTGTTGCCCGTTTCGGCATCGGCTATCTGGTCTTCAACGACCATCTGCCCCACGCGGCGCTGGCTGCGGGAAAGCGTCCGGCGCGCCTGACGGGGCAAGCGCTGAAAAGCGGGCGCAATCCCGATGACTATCTGGCGCTGATGCAGCGACTGCACGCGCAGTCCGACGCGGTGCCGCAGGCGGTTGCCCAACTGGCAGAGCGGTTGCGCGCGCAGGGTGTGACTTTGGGCAGTCATGACGATTCCACAGCGCAGGGGCGGATGGACTGGCGCGCGCGCGGCGTTGTCCTGTCGGAGTTTCCCGAAACGCGTGTGGCCGCGCAGGAGGCGCGCACGGGCGGTGACGGCATCGTGCTGGGCGCGCCAAATGTGATGCGCGGCGGCTCGCATTCCGGCAATGTCTCGGCGCAAGAACTGGTGGAGGCGGGGCTGTGTGACGCGCTGGCCTCAGATTACTATTACCCCGCACCACGGCTGGCGGCGCGGATACTGGCGGACCGGATCGGGTTGCCCGCTGCGTGGAGCCTTGTGTCCTCGGGGCCGGCGCAGTTGCTGGGGCTACGGGACCGTGGCCAGTTGGTGCAGGGCCAGCGCGCCGATCTGGTGGTGCTGGATGAAGACTGGCAGATCGGCGCAACGCTCGCAGGCGGGCGCGTGACCTATATGGTGGGCAGTGTTGCGGCCCGGTTCATGTCAGCCATGTGACCCTGCACGGCCGCGTCGCCGCGCGGGTGGCCCCAAAAAAAAGACGCGCCACCCCCCGAGGGGAAGGGTAACGCGCCACGCTCAGAACAGCTTGTCTTGGGTACTCTGGATCAGCTGTCCATCACGAACTGGTAGCTTGCGGGAACATAGTGGAAGCCCGTGTCGCGGGTCTCCACAAATCCCAAAGCGGGGAATGGCATGTGATACCCGATGAAAGGGATACGGTCCGCGGCAAGCATGTCTAGGATATTGCGGCGTGTCGCGGCGGCGGCTGCCTTGTCCATGTCAAAACGCACTTCCCAATCGGGATGCGCCAGCGACCAGACATAGTGATTGGCGAAATCGGCGCCGAGCAAAAGCTGCTGGCCATCGCTTTCGATCATATAGGTCATATGTCCGGGCGTGTGGCCGAAAGCCGCCATGCCCGTGACGCCGGAGGCGACAGAAGCCCCGTCGCCCACCATCTCCATCCGGTCGGCCAAGGGGCGCACGTTGTTCGCAAAGCCCTCGTTGTCGGTGCCGTTCCAATGGTCGAACTCGACCGCGCCTGTCACGTATCGCGCATTCGGGAAGGTGGCCGCGCCATCGTGCATGAGGCCGCCGATATGGTCGCCATGCATATGGGTGAGCACCACCACGTCGATCTGGTCGGGCGTGTAGCCTGCCGCCTCAAGCGCGGATGTGATCCCTTCCGCCGCCAGGCCAGTGTCGAACAGGACAAGCTCCGTGCCAGTGTTGACCACGGTCGGCGTAAAGAAAAACTGCGCGCGGTCGGTGGGGATCATCGCCGCCTCGGAGGCGGCTACAAATTCCTCCGGCGTGGCGTTGAGGCCGAAAATCGTGTTCGGATCGGGCACGGTGCGGGTTCCGGCGAGAAGTGAGGTTACATCGAAGCCACCCAGCCTGATGCGGTTGTAGGGCGCGCGTGACGGCCCCGTCAGCGGGGCACTGGCACTGGCATGCGTCGCAGCCATACCGGCAAGGGGCAGGGCGGCGGCGCTGGTCAGGACGGTTCTGCGGGACATTCTGGGCGGGGTCATCTCGGGCTCCTCATTGTGTCAGGTAGGGAAAGGTTAGCACGATTGCGAGGGGTGACCTGTGCGCTCGCAATCAGTTGATGTGCGTCACAGCAAGGCCCGTCGCAGGTGCCGGGCGCGCTCGGCGCTTTCTGGACAAATCCCCGCGCCTGTGACAGAGCACGTTCCAACAGGAGATCCTTCCATGACAACCACCCGCTTCGCCCCTTCGCCCACCGGTTATATCCATGTCGGCAACCTGCGTACCGCCCTGATGAACTACATGATCGCCCGCAAGGCCGGCGGCACGTTCATCCTGCGGATCGATGACACCGATCAGGAACGCTCCAAGCAGGAATATGTCGACCAGATCCAGCGCGATCTGGAATGGCTGGGCCTGACATGGGACCGGATCGAGCGGCAGTCCGCGCGGCTGGACCGCTATGCACAGGCGGCTGACAAACTGCGCGAAATGGGCCGGTTCTATGAGGTGTTCGAGACCCCGACCGAGCTGGACCTCAAGCGCAAGAAGCAACTCAACATGAGGCGCCCGCCCGTCTATGACCGCGCGCATCTGGATCTGAGCGAGGCGCAGAAAGAGGCGATGCGCACCGAGGGGCGTGCCGGATACTGGCGCTTCAAGCTGGATCAGGAACGGATCGAATGGTCCGATGGAATCCTTGGCGATATCTCGATCGACGCCGCCTCCGTCTCTGATCCGGTGCTGATCCGCGCCGATGGGCAGGTGCTGTATACGCTGGCCTCGGTCGTGGATGATACCGATATGGGTGTGACCGACATCGTGCGTGGCTCGGACCACGTGACCAATACGGCCACCCAGATCCAGATCATTCAGGCGCTGGGCGGCACTGTGCCCAGCTTCGCGCACCACTCCCTCCTGACCGGCCCGCAGGGCGAGGCGCTGTCGAAACGTCTGGGCGCATTGTCCATCAAGGATCTGCGCGCACAGGGCGTGGAGCCGATGGCGCTGCTGTCGTTGATGGCGCGGCTTGGCTCGTCCGATCCGGTGGAACTGCGCAGCAGCATGGACGAGTTGATCGAGGGTTTCGACATCACGCGTTTCGGCGCGGCCCCGACCAAGTTCGACGAACAGGACCTGTTCCCGCTGACCGCGCGCCATCTGCAATCGCTCCCGCTGGAGGCTGTTGCCGATGATGTCGCGGCTTTGGGCGTGCCTGCCGATCTGGCGGCGCAGTTCTGGCAGGTGGCACGGGACAACATCACCACGCGGGCCGAACTGGCTGGCTGGTGGGCGCTCTGCCGCGACGGCGCGGAGCCTGTGATCGCGGACGAAGACCGCGAATTCGTGGCGCAGGCGCTGGCTTTGTTGCCCGAAGGACCGTTCGACGCGACAAGCTGGAGCCAGTGGACCACGACCGTCAAGGAGGCGACGGGGCGCAAGGGCAAGGGGCTGTTCATGCCGCTGCGTCTGGCCCTGACCGGACAGGCGCATGGCCCCGATATGGCCGCGCTGATGCCGCTGTTGCAGGTGATCCGCGCACGCGGCTAAACCATCAGGGCTGGCAGGGGGCTGGCTGCCCCCATGCCGGCCTGCGGCCGACATTCCCCCGCGGATATTTCAGGCAAGAAGAACGGTCATATTCACAGGCCGGGCGGCGGCGTTGTGGTGATCGTCACGTCAAGCCGCGCGAGTGCATCATCGACAAGCGCGCGTTCGGATTGAGCAAGGCGCTGGTGGCGTGGATAGATCGGCGCGGCGCGATCATCCAGCACTGGCGCGTCCCATCCGTCTGTCGTGGCAAAGAAACGCGCGACCCCCTCGGTGCCGAATTCGCGCAGATACCCTTGGACGACCACATCCAGATAGCTCAACAGAACCGGATGCTGCCGGCTTGGCGCGCTATAGCGCCCCGCCGGAATGGTATAGACGGACACAGCGGGGCGCGGCGACAGGAGATGGTCGACATGGTCGCACACGGGCTGGCGGGTATAGGCCGCCTCGCGCAGGTCCAGTGCCGCCCAGTCCGCGCCGGGGACTGCGGCGATCAGCCCCTCGATGGAACTGCCGCTGTCAGGCTCTGCCGTCAGGAAGGCGACGGGGCGCATCGAGGTGTGCCGCCATGCCCGCCGCCAGCCCGGCAACCGCGCCGGATGGGCGCGGTCGTAGCTATGCGTGTCGCAGTTCACCAGCGAGCCGTACCCGAAGAAAAACACATCCTGCATACAACAAAGCCTTTTCGGTTGATCCATATCAATTCGTAAAACTGTGAAAGCAGGCAGGCTGGGGGCCATCTGAAAACACGGAAAGTGGCGATATGCGTATCACGAAGCGAACCAATCTGGCTATCCGTGTGCTGATGTATTGCGCCGTGCATGAAGGGCGTCTGGTCACGAAGTCCGAGATCGCGCAGTGCTGCAACACCTCCGAGAACCATCTGGCGCAGGTGATCAACCAGCTTGGCCAGCTTGGCTATCTGCGGACACGGCGCGGGCGTAGTGGCGGGCTGATGCTGGGCCGCCCGATGGCCACGATCCAGATCGGCGAGGTGTTTCGCGCGCTGGAATCGCAGGTGCCGATTGCCGAGTGTTTTGCCGATGTCGACAACACCTGCCCGTTGACCGAGGCCTGCAGGTTGAAGATCGCGGTGGCCGATGCGGCAGAGGCGTTTTACGCCCATCTTGACGAGATATCGCTCGATGCGCTGGTCTGCGGCAACACGCGTCTGCTTGAAATCATGCATCCGATGGTTTGCCGCGCCTGAAGGGCAGGTTTTCCACCGATGCCGGAAAGCGACCACTTGTCGGAATGAACCGACTCGTTTAAGGCTGGACCTGTCAGATCGGGAGAACCGGAGTTTCCGGTGCCGAAGGAGCAACCGCCCCGGAAACTCTCAGGCCCAAGGACCGCTCTGACATGACGGACTCTGGAGAGTGGTGCCTTGCGCGCCCGCCGACGGGATAACGATCTCAGGCAACAGGACAGAGGGGGCATCAAAACCTGCGGATCGCGCGGGGAACGGATGCCGATTGATTGATTCACATGGTCAGTGCGGCGCATCGAAAGGGTGACGATGAGCGAGCTTCTGCATTTGCCACTGGAAGAACTCTATGTGGAACTGGGTGCCAAGATGGTGCCATTCGCGGGCTATTCCATGCCGGTCCAATACGGTCTGGGCGTGATGAAGGAACATTTGCATACGCGCGCCGCGGCGGGGCTGTTCGATGTCAGCCATATGGGGCAGGTGATCCTGCGCGGGCCGGATTATGCCACTGTCGCCGCCGCGATGGAGACGCTGGTGCCGGTGGATGTTGCGGGACTTGCCGTGAACCGGCAGCGTTACGGCTATTTCACCAATGACGCGGGCGGGATCGAGGATGACCTGATGCTGGCCAATCGCGGCAATCACCTGTTCGTGGTGATCAACGCGGCCTGCAAGGCGGCGGATATTGCCCTGATGCAGGCGGGGTTGCCTGCGGATGTCACGCTGGAAGTGATCGAGGACCGCGCGTTGCTGGCTTTGCAGGGACCGCAAGCCGAGGATGTGCTGGCCGCGTTGAACGATGCCGTGCGCGGGATGCGGTTCATGGATGTGGCCGATCTGGCGCTTGCCGGTGCGGAGTGCTGGGTGTCGCGGTCAGGCTATACCGGCGAGGACGGTTTCGAGATTTCGGTGCCCGCCGCGCAGGCCGAAGATGTGGCGCGGGCCTTGCTGGCGGACGCGCGTGTGGAGGCTATCGGCCTGGGCGCGCGGGATTCGCTGCGGCTGGAGGCGGGGCTTTGCCTTTACGGTCATGATATCGACGCCACGACCTCGCCGATCGAGGCAGGTCTGGGCTGGGCGATCCAGAAGGTGCGCCGCACGGGTGGCGCGCGCGAGGGCGGCTTTCCCGGTGCGGCGCTTATCCTGACGCAGCAGGCGCAAGGTGCGCCGCTCGCCCGCGTTGGCCTGCGGCCGGAGGGACGCGCCCCGATGCGGGAGGGCGTGGCGCTGTTCGCGCAGGCCGAGGGTGGCGTTGCGGTGGGCACTGTCACATCCGGCGGTTTTGGTCCCTCAGTGGGCGCGCCTGTTGCCATGGGGCTGGTCGCACGCGATCATGCCGCTGTGGGCACGCAGTTGTACGGCGAGGTGCGGGGCAAGCGGCTGCCGGTTGCGGTGGTGGCTCTGCCGTTCACGCCTGCGAATTTCAAACGTTAAACCATGTCATCAGCGCCAATCAAAAGGGACGAAAGCGATGAAATACACTGAAGATCATGAATGGCTGCGGATCGAGGGCGATCTGGTCGTTGTCGGGATTACCGAACATGCCAGCACGCAGCTTGGCGATGTGGTGTTTGTGGAATTGCCGGAGGTCGGCACGATGGTCGCCGCGGGTGACGAGATCGTGGTGATCGAAAGCGTCAAGGCGGCCTCGGATATCGCGGCCCCGCTGGATGGCGAGATTGTCGAGATCAACAACGTGATCGTGGATGAACCCGGCAAGGTGAACAGCGATCCGACCGGAGAGGCGTGGTTCTTCAAGATGAAGATCGACGATCTGTCCTTGCTGGACCAGTTCATGGACGAAGATGCTTATAACGAGCTGATTGATTAACGCATCCGCTCAGCGGCCTGATCCTGTGTGCCTGGTGCACCGGTGTCAGGCTTTGACCGGAAAAGTCGACACAAGCGCGGGCGCGACATGCCCCGCGTGACAGGTCGAAAGTGAATACCGAGCGGACATACAAGGGGACCGGGCGATGACCTTCAAGCCAACCGATTACCAGCCTTATGATTTTGCCAATCGTCGCCACATCGGGCCGTCGCCCTTTGAAATGGCCGATATGCTCGAAGTGGTCGGTGCCGCCGATCTGGGCGCGCTGATTGACGACACATTGCCGCCCGCGATCCGGCAGAAAGAGCCGCTCGCGTTTGAAGACCCGCGTTCCGAGCGCGAACTTCTCTACCACATGCGCCAGGTCGGCAAGCGCAACACCGTGCTGACCAGCCTGATCGGGCAGGGCTTCCACGGCACGGTCACACCTCCCGCGATCCAGCGCAATATCCTTGAAAATCCGGCGTGGTATACGGCCTATACGCCGTATCAGCCTGAAATCAGCCAGGGCCGGCTTGAGGCGCTGCTGAACTACCAGACCATGGTCAGCGACCTGACAGGGCTGGAAATCGCCAACGCCTCGCTGCTGGACGAGGCAACAGCGGCGGCGGAAGCCATGACCATGGCGCAGCGCGTCGCCAAGTCCAAAGCCACGGCCTTTTTCGTCGATGAAAACTGCCACCCGCAAAATATCGGCGTGATCCAGACCCGTGCCGCCCCCTTGGGAATCGAGGTGATCGTGGGTGCGCCCGAGGATTTGCCAGCCGACAAGGTATTTGCCGCGATCTTCCAGTATCCGGGCACCCACGGCACCCTGACCGATTTCACCGCCCAGATGGATGCACTCCACGCCAACAAGGCCATCGGCATCGTCATCGCCGATCCCATGGCGCTCTGCCTGCTCAAGGAACCGGGCGCGATGGGGGCCGATATCGCCGTGGGCAGTACGCAGCGCTTTGGCGTGCCCTTGGGCTATGGCGGGCCACATGCGGCCTATATGGCCTGCCGCGACGCGTTCAAACGCGCCATGCCGGGGCGCTTGGTCGGTGTCTCCATCGACGCCAATGGCAACCGCGCCTATCGCCTCTCGCTACAAACCCGCGAACAGCATATCCGGCGCGAGAAAGCGACGTCCAACGTCTGCACCGCGCAGGCGCTGCTGGCAGTCATGGCCTCGTTCTATGCCGTGTTCCACGGCCCTGAAGGCCTCAAGGCCATCGCGCAGCGCATCCACCGCAAGACCGTGCGTCTGGCGCGCGGTCTTGAAGAGGCGGGATTTACTGTCGAACAAAGCCATTTCTTCGACACGATCACTGTGGATGTTGGCCCGCTGCAAGCCGCCGTCATGAAATCGGCGGTCGATGAAGGCATCAACCTGCGCGCCGCGGGCACAAGCCGCATCGGCATCACGCTGGATGAGGTCACCCGCCCCGACACGATCGAAGCCGTCTGGCGCGCCTTCGGCATCACCCGCAAGGATGAAGGCATCGCCCCCGGTTTCGCCCTGCCCGATGCGCTGGTGCGCCAGACCCCCTACCTGACCCACGGCGTGTTCCACATGAACCGGGCCGAGACCGAGATGATGCGCTACATGCGCCGCTTGGCCGACCGCGATCTGGCATTGGACCGCGCGATGATCCCGCTCGGCAGCTGCACCATGAAGCTGAACTCGGCGGCGGAAATGATGCCGCTCAGCTGGCCCGAGTTCTCCGACATGCACCCATTCGTGCCGCTGGATCAGGCCGCTGGCTATGCCCATATCGTCACGGATCTGAGCGAGAAGCTGTGTCAGGTCACCGGCTATGACGGCATGTCGATGCAGCCCAACAGCGGCGCACAGGGCGAATATGCCGGGCTTCTGACCATCGCCGCCTACCAGCGCGCGCAGGGGCAGGGGCATCGCAACATCTGCCTGATCCCGATGAACGCCCATGGCACCAACCCGGCTTCGGCGCAGATGGTCGGCTGGACAGTGGTTCCGGTGGAATCCTCGGCCAATGGCGACATTGATCTGGATGATTTCCGCGCCAAGGCGGAAAAGCATTCGGCTAATCTGGCAGGCTGCATGATCACATACCCCTCGACCCATGGCGTGTTCGAGGAAACCGTGATCGAGGTCTGCAAGATCACCCATGACCACGGCGGACAGGTCTATATCGACGGCGCGAATATGAACGCCATGGTCGGTCTGTCGCGCCCCGGCGATCTGGGCGGCGATGTGAGCCACCTGAACCTGCACAAGACCTTTGCCATCCCGCATGGCGGCGGTGGCCCCGGCATGGGGCCGATTGGCGTCAAGGCGCATCTGGTGCCCTATCTGCCCGGCCATCCGATGACAGGCGGCACGGAAGGCCCGGTCTCGGGCGCGCCCTACGGCTCCGCCTCGATCCTCACGATCAGTTGGGCCTATTGCCTGATGATGGGCGGCGAGGGGCTGACACAGGCGACGCGGGTGGCGATCCTGAACGCCAACTACATCGCCAAGCGGTTGGAAGGGGCGTTCCCCATCCTCTACAAAGGCCCCACAGGCCGCGTGGCGCACGAATGCATCATCGATGTGCGTCCCTTTGCCGACAGCGCGGGCGTGACCGTCGATGATATCGCCAAGCGCCTGATCGATTGCGGTTTTCACGCGCCGACCATGAGCTGGCCCGTCGCAGGCACGCTGATGGTGGAACCGACGGAATCCGAGACCAAGGCTGAACTCGACCGTTTTTGCGATGCGATGCTGGCGATCCGCGAGGAGATCCGCGATATTGAGGAAGGGCGCAGCGATCCGGCCAACAACCCGCTGAAACACGCGCCCCACACGGTCGAGGATCTGGTGGGCGACTGGGACCGGCCTTACACCCGCGAGCAGGGTTGCTTCCCTCCCGGGGCCTTCCGCGTGGACAAGTACTGGCCGCCCGTCAACCGCGTGGACAATGCATGGGGCGACCGCAATCTGGTCTGCACCTGCCCGCCGATGACGGATTATGCCGAAGCGGCAGAGTAAGTCAGCGCTGAAAAACAGAACGCCGCCGGAGATATTTTCCGGCGGCGTTTCCTATTCCCGATGGGGCGTATGTCACTCCCTAGCACGGAGCACCTGTGCGGGGCGTGCGGCCAGTGGGCGCCATGCGAAGGCCAGACCGGAGAGCAGCGTTGCCAGAATGCCGCCGACAACGATAGCCAGCGCCGAGGGCCAGTTGATGCTGAAGCTGGTCTGCATGATGAAGGTACTGACCGCCCAGCCGCCAGTGATTCCGGCGGCCAGAGCCACCACCCCTGCCGCCCCGCCCAGCAGTGCTGCCCGCAGCGCAAAGCTGCGCAGGATACGCCCGCGGCTGGCTCCCAGCGTCTTGAGCACCGCCGCTTCATAGGTGCGCGCACGCTCGCCCGCAGCGGCAGCACCGATCAGAACCAGAAAGCCTGTCAGCAAGGTCGCGGCAGCACCATAGGACGTGGCGGCCGCAAGCCCTGCCAGCACGCCCGAGACCTGATCAATCGCGTCACGCACGCGGATTGCCGTGATATTGGGGGCTGATCCTGCCACATCGCGCAGGATCTGGGCCTCGGCAGCTTCCTCGGCATAGACGGTGGAGATGAAGGTGTGCGGCGCGCCAGCCAGCGCGCTCTCGTTCATCGCCAGCACAAACCCCATCGCACCCGATGAGAAATCCACCTCGCGCAGGCTGGTGATGGTGCCGGTGATATCGCGGCCAAGCACGTTCATGGTGATGGTGTCCCCAAGCCCCACACCCATCTCGCGCGCCTCTTCCTCGGCAAAGCTGATCTGTGGCGGGCCGTCGTAGTTGTCCGGCCACCATTCACCCGCCAGAATGCGTGTGCCCGAAGGCATCTCGTTGGCATAGGTTACAGCGCGGTCACCCGTGACAACCCAGTGATCGCCCGCAACCTCGCGTGCGGGAAGGTTGTTGATCCGCGTGATCACACCGCGCAGCATCGGGGCGCTGTCGATCCGTGACACGGCAGGGTCATTCTCCAGCCGGTCCAGAAACGCGGGCATCTGGTCGCGCTGGATGTCCACGAAGAAATAGGAGGGGGCAACCGCTGGCAGATCGCGGTCAATCGCACTGCGCAAATTGCCGTCGATCTGGCCGACAGCCGCCAGAACCGACAGGCCAAGCCCCAGCGACAGGACCACGGATGTCGCCTCGTCCCGCTGCCCGCCGATCGCGGCGAGTGCCCACCGCAGAACCGGACGGCCCCGCGCCGTGGCGCGTAGCCGTTTTGTCAGGGCGCGCAGCCCGAGTGCGGCCAAACTCAGCAGGATCAGCGATCCGAGAATGCCGCCCGCCGTCCAGAGCGTCAGCACCGCAGCGCCGGAAAACGCCATGGCTGTGCCGATCAGGGCGGCCAGCAGGACAAGGATCACGATCAGCATCCGCGTCGGCGGCAAGCTGCGGCTGGAAGACAGCGCATCGCGGAACAGGGTGGCGGCGCGCACTTCCTCGGTGCGTGACAGCGGCCAGAGCGTGAAGATCAGCGCGGTCAGCGCGCCATAGATGGCCGCCTCCATCAAGGGGGCTGGGTGGATGGTGAATACCGCAGGCACCGGCAATCGCGATTCGAGGAACGGTCCCAGCGCCATCGGAATGGCTGCACCAAGGATCAGCCCCAGCACGATGCCAAGAATGCTCAGCGCGCCGATTTGCAGAAAATAGGTCTGGAAAATCGTCGCCCGGTCCGCACCCAGTGTCCGCAAGGTGGCGATAACGCTGGTTTTTCCCGCCAGATAGGCGCGCACGGCCGCCGAGACGCCGACGCCGCCCACGGCAAGACCCGACAGCCCCACAAGGATCAGGAACGATCCCAGCCGGTCCACAAAGCGCGCCACGTTGGGCGCACCGTTGCGGCTGTCGCGCCAGCGTGCGCCCGCGCCCTCGAACTCGGCCCTGACACGGGCCTCCAGCGCGTCCAGATTGCTGCCTTCGGGCAGCAGTAGCCGGTATTTCGTGGAATAGAGGGAGCCTTCGGTCAACAATCCGGCTCCGGCCAGCGCCTCGGTCAGAACGATAGTGCGCGGCCCAAGACCGAATCCGTCCGCGCCGCTGTCCGGCTCGCGCAGCAGCGAAGCCATGAGGCGGAACTCCTGCGTGCCAAGACGGAACGTGTCGCCGATCTGCATCCCCATCCGGTCGATCAGAAGCTGCTGCATCACGGCTCCGGGCAGGCCATCTTGCCCGGCCAGCGCTTCGTCCAGCGGCATATCAGGCGCAAGTTCCACCCGCCCGTTCAGCGGATAGGCCGTATCGACGGATTTGACCTGCGTCAGGCCGCGCTCTGCCGTCTCGCCCTCGCCGGTGACGACCATCGAGCGGAAATCAGTGACCTCGGAGACCGCGATGGCAATCGTCTCCATCCAGTCGCGTTCGTCTTGCGTGGCAAAGCGGTAGGTCAGGTCAATCTCGGCATCGCCGCCCAGAATGGCCGCACCCTCGCGGGCCAATCCGGCCTCGATGCCCGTGCGGACAGACCCGACAGCAGCAATCGCCGCCACACCCAACGCCAGACAGGCCAGAAAGATGCGAAAGCCGCCAAGGCCGCCGCGCAATTCCCGTGCCGCAAAGCGCGCCGCGATACGTAGGCTCATTCTGCGGCCTCGGCAGCGGGTGTTTCTTCCGTATCGATACGCCCGTCGCGCAGCCGGATGATCCGGCTGCAACGCGCGGCCAGCTCGTCCGAATGGGTCACCAGCACCAGCGTCGCGCCGTGCTTGTCACGCAGGCCGAACAGAAGGTCGATGATCGCCGCTCCGTTGGTGCCGTCCAGATTGCCGGTCGGTTCATCCGCCAGCAATATATCGGGGCGCGGGGCAGAGGCGCGGGCCAACGCCACGCGCTGCTGTTCGCCGCCCGACATTTGCGAGGGATAGTGATCGGCACGGCTGGCCAGCCCGACGGCCTCAAGCTCGGCTTGCGCGCGCGCGAAAGCATCGCGGTGGCCCGCCAGTTCCAGAGGGGTCGCGACGTTCTCCAGCGCCGTCATCGTCGGGATGAGGTGGAAGGATTGGAAAACCACCCCCATATGATCCCTACGGAAGCGCGCCAACTGATCCTCGGTCATGTCGGTCAAATCCTGACCCAATGCCGTGATCCGGCCCCCCGTGGCGCGCTCTAGCCCGCCCATCAACATGAGGAGAGACGATTTGCCAGATCCCGACGGACCGACCAAGCCAAGGGTTTCCCCCTTCTGGACATCCAGCGAAATGCCGTGGAGGATATCGACGCGACCCGCATTGCCATCCAGCGACAATGCAGCATCGGTGAGCGAAAGAACCGGAGAAGTCATGGGAATGCGCCTGCTTTCTATTCGTTTTTTGTCATATGGGGCCTTGTCCGCAGCGGGCAAGGTATATGCCGCCATTGTGCTGCTGCTCATGGCCTTTGTGCTGCCTTTGCAGGCAGAACAGACCCGCACGCCCTTGTCGATTGTGGCTTTCGGGGACAGCCTGACCCAAGGCTATGGCTTGGCGGAAGATCAAGGCTTTGTGCCGCAGTTGCGCGCCTGGCTGGAAGAGGAGGGGCAGGACGTCCGTGTGGTGAATGCCGGTGTGTCAGGTGACACAACGGCAGGCGGTTTGTCACGGATCGAATGGACGCTGAGCGAGGAAACCCACGGCATGATTCTGGCGCTGGGCGGCAATGACCTTTTGCGCGGGCTGGACCCGGCGCTGACTCGCGCCAATATCGAGGGAATTTTGCAGGCGGCACAGGCGGCGGACATCCCTGTTTTGCTGGTTGGCATGGAAGCGCCCGGCAATTACGGCTCCGACTTCAAGAACGCGTTCGATTCGATCTGGCCCGAACTGGCGCAGGAGTATGACACGCTTTACTTCCCGAATTTCTTCGAGGGGCTGGGCTATAGCGACCTGTCTTCCGCGCGTGCCTATTTCCAGTCTGACGGCATTCACCCCAATGCGGAAGGTGTGGGCCTGATCGTGGATGCGATCGGCCCCGCTGTGGTGGAGTTGATTGCTGCTGCCGAATCAAACCGCGCCCTATCCAATTGAGCGCTTCAAATGCAAAGCGGGCCCTACAGCGGGGCCCGCGACAAGTTTGGGTTCGGCGCTGAGGCCAGAGGTCACGCCAGAGAGATGTTCACCGCCGATTCACGACCGTCGCGGCCCGGTTCGATATCGAACGAGACTTTTTGGTTGTCGGCCAGTCCGGTCAGACCGGAGCGTTCGACGGCGGAAATATGCACGAATACATCTTTGCTGCCGCCATCGGGTGCAATGAAACCATAACCTTTAGTGGTGTTGAACCATTTCACGGTGCCAGTGGCCATACCGCATCTCCTCTACAGGTATGCTGCCCGCACTGTGCGGCAGCCCGGCTAGTCAGTGCATAATCGAGAAACTGACCTGTGAAGGAGCAGGCTATTCGATAGTGATAACGTCGCGCTGTTAATTATGTGAGGGGTCCAGAGTCGTTTCAAGAGGGAATCGTGACGCCTGAAACAGCCGTTTTCCCTTTGTTTTGGCGGTTTTTTGCCGAAAACGGACGATGGCACAGGGATTTGTGTGGTTTCGCTGTCACCTCGCGCGGTCCGGATGCGGCCCCCTGGAGCGGGTGACAAAACCTGTCTGGAAATGAAAAACGGGCGCGCAGATATCCGCACGCCCGTCATCGTCCCAGCCCCGAAGGGCGAAACTTTATGCCAGCGAAAGGTTGGTCGCGGATTCGCGTCCATCACGACCCGACTCGATGTCGAAGGTCACTTTCTGGTTGTCGGCGAGGCCTGTCAGGCCCGAACGCTCGACTGCCGAGATGTGTACGAACACATCTTTGCTGCCGCCATCGGGTGCAATGAAGCCGAAGCCTTTAGTGGTGTTGAACCATTTCACGGTGCCAGTGGCCATATCCGTGGTCTCCTGTCTTAAGTCGCCATCCGCAGAGTGCGATGGCCTGGCGTTGGTCGGTCTGGATCGAAGGACTGAGCGCCGTTGGACGGAAGACAGTGGTCGAAAAAGAATAACGTAGCCCCGCCTGTATGACATGGATTGAAGTGGCTTGCAATATGAATCGCAAGCGCGCCGCGCAGGAGCAACCCTCAGGTCGGCATTCGGAAAAAAAACTTGCCGGAGATTCTGATTTCAACACTCGACAAATTGATTGCGCGCCGCATCTACTAAACCCTGTTTAGAGAGGGAGATTTTCGGGATGGACGGAGGGACGAACATGTCACGCCTTGAAGAGGCACAGCGTCAGGCTGCGGTGACCGAAGCGGCGATGGCCTCGATCCGGCGCAGGGATATGGCGCAGATGGCGGGTGGCTATGCTCTCATGGCTGGGATGTCGGGTTTCGGAGACGCCTCCAACGGGCGCGGCCTGTTTCCTGCTATCGTGCACGGGGCCAAACTGTTCTGCATCGCTTTTGCGTTTTTGGTGCCGAACTATCTGGTCTGGTCGCTTTTGCTGAACTGATTTGCGGCCTCACTGGCCGCCTGATGTATTCCAAGACTTGAATGTTATTGGTGCCAAGTGTATATTCGGGATAACGCGGCGCCGTTGGGGCGCTGCCTTATCTCAGGATTGATCCCATGACACTTGACCGTAGCGTATTGATGTTTGCCGGAATCATGGTGCTGCTCAGCGTGGTTCTGACGGCATTCGTGTCGCCGCTTTTCATGTGGTTCACCGTATTCATCGGTGTGAACCTGTTCCAATCCGCGCTGACGGGCTTTTGCCCCGCCGCTATGCTGTTTCGCAAGCTCGGCGTCAAAAGCGGCATCGCGTTCAAGTAAGCAACAGTAAATCACAAAAAGGGGGCCCCTCGGAGCCCCCTTGTCTACTGTGCCGTACCACCGTGTGACTTACAGAACCGTCACAACCGTGCCGGTCGGAACGCGCTCGTACAGATCGATCACATGTTCGTTGATCATGCGGATACAGCCGTTGGACACCGAGCGACCGATGCTTTCGGGCTCCGTCGTGCCGTGGATACGGTAGAATGTATCGCGCCCGTTCTGGAACAGGTACAGCGCCCGCGCGCCCAGCGGATTGCCGGGGCCACCGGGCTGGACATAGTCATTGTCGATGAATTTGGCATAGGCGCGTGGATCGCGCTCGATCATGTCATTGGTCGGGCGCCACGTCGGCCATTGTTTCTTCACGTCAATCGTGGCCGTACCGGTGAAATCCAGCCCGGCCTGACCGACACCCACGCCGTAGCGGCGCGCGCGGCCTGTCTCGGTGACGAGATAGAGAAAATGCGCGCGGGGCAGTACCAGAAGCTGGCCGGGGCCGTATTTCGGATCAATGCCCACATCCTGCGGCGCGAAACGCGGATTGAGGGTGAAACTTCTGGCCTGCGCGAAAACGGTTTGCGGAAAGGCAACGGCGGCAAGAGTTGCGGCGACGAAGTGGCGGCGAGAGATCATCTTGAGGTCATATCCTTTGTAGCACGCCACCAAATGTGGCACCGGGCTGCAAGCCTTTCAAGAGAATCAGGGCGTTCCAAGGGAGAAGCGCTCCCAAAGCGGACGGAGTGTGCCCTTTGGGCCAATCCGCCGCTTTGGCTGAACACTTTAGCGTGAGAATTTCTTGAACTTGATCCGCTTTGGTTCGAGCGCATCGGCCCCAAGACGACGTTTCTTGTCTTCCTCGTATTCCTCGAAATTGCCCTCGAACCATTCGACATGGGCATCGCCCTCGAAGGCCAGAATATGCGTGCAGATCCGGTCAAGGAAGAAACGGTCATGGCTGATGACCACGGCGCAGCCCGCGAAATCCACCAGCGCATCTTCCAGCGCGCGCAGGGTTTCGACGTCCAGATCGTTGGTCGGTTCGTCAAGCAGCAGCACGTTGCCACCCGAGCGCAGCAGGCGCGCCATGTGCACGCGGTTGCGTTCACCGCCCGACAGAAGCGAGACTTTCTTCTGCTGGTCGCCGCCCTTGAAGTTGAAGGCCGAGCAATAGGCCCGCGCATTCACCTCGGCATCGCCCAGCTTGATGATGTCCTGACCGTCGGCGATGGCTTCCCAGACGTTCTCGTTCGGGTTCAGATCGTCGCGGTTCTGATCGACATAGGAGAGCTTGACCGTGTCGCCGTATTCAACGGTGCCCTCATCCGCCTGTTCCTGTCCGGTCAGGATGCGGAACAATGTGGTTTTACCCGCACCGTTGGGGCCGATCACGCCGACAATACCGCCGGGCGGCAGCGAAAAGCTCAGGTTTTCGACCAGAAGCTTGTCGCCCATGTGCTTTTTCAGCCCCTCGACCTCGATCACCTTGGTGCCAAGGCGGGGGCCGTTCGGGATGACGATCTGGGCATTGGCCAGCTTTTCACGCTCTGACTGGTTGGCCAGATCGTTATAGGCGTTGATCCGGGCCTTGGATTTGGCCTGCCGCGCCTTGGCGCCCTGCCGCATCCATTCCAGTTCCCGCTCCAGAGTTTTCTGCTTGGATTTGTCCTCGCGCGATTCCTGCATCAGGCGCTTGGCCTTCTGCTCCAGCCAGCTGGAATAATTCCCCTCATAAGGAATGCCGCGGCCACGGTCGAGTTCCAGAATCCAGCTTGTGATGTCATCGAGGAAATAGCGGTCGTGCGTGACGATCAGGATCGTTCCGGCATAGGCCATCAGGTGGTTTTGCAACCATGCGATGGTTTCGGCATCAAGGTGGTTGGTCGGCTCGTCCAGCAGCAGCATATCGGGCGCCTGCAGCAGCAGCTTGCACAGGGCCACACGGCGTTTCTCGCCCCCCGAAAGCAGGGTCACATCGGCATCATCGGGCGGGCAGCGCAGCGCCTCCAGCGAGATGTCGATCTGGCTGTCCAGATCCCACAGATTCTCGGCGTCGATCTGGTCCTGAAGTGTGGCCATCTCGTCGGCGGTCTCGTCCGAATAGTTCATCGCCAGTTCGTTATAGCGGTCCAGCACGGCCTTTTTCTTGGCCACGCCCAGCATCACATTGCCGCGCACATCCAGTGCCGGGTCCAGTTCCGGCTCCTGCGGCAGATAGCCGACGGTTGCGCCCTCGGCATGCCATGCCTCGCCCTGAAAATCCTTGTCCATCCCCGCCATGATCTTGAGAAGGGTGGATTTACCCGAGCCGTTGACACCGACAACACCGATTTTCACGCCGGGCAGAAAGTTCAGATGGATATTCTCGAAACACTTCTTGCCGCCGGGATAGGTCTTGGAAACGCCCTGCATGTGGTAAACGTACTGATAAGCTGCCATTCGGATCGCTCCTTAAAGGAAATGCGTGTATTTGCGGCCTAGATAACCATCCAGAGCCTAAGGGGCAATGCGCTGCGGAGGCTTGTGGTGTGCCGATTGACAAAAGCGGCGCGGCATAGGCAACTGCAGCCCCGGTGGATATGCCACAACGGAGGCGGGATGCGCCACGAGTTACCCCATGC
The DNA here is from genome assembly GCA_047921295.1 of Rhodobacterales bacterium. GTDB lineage: Bacteria > Pseudomonadota > Alphaproteobacteria > Rhodobacterales > Rhodobacteraceae > Seohaeicola. The sequence continues at coordinate 134,878 of JBLRWK010000002.1, read as the reverse complement.
GCGTCCCGGTCAGGTGATCGGGCTTCTGGGCGGGTCTTTCGATCCGGCACATGCCGGGCATGTGCATATCACCAACGTCGCGTTGCGCCGCTTTGGGCTGGACCGAGTCTGGTGGCTGGTCAGCCCCGGCAACCCGCTCAAGGCGCGCGGGCCTGCGCCGATGGCTGACAGGATCGTTCGCGCGCGAGCCTTGCTGCGTGATCCCCGCGTCACGGTCACGGATTTCGAGGCGCGGGCGGGCACACGCTACACGGCACAGACCATTGCTGCCTTGCAGGCGGCCTATCCGGCGGTGCGGTTTGTCTGGCTGATGGGGGCAGACAATCTGGTCCAGTTCGACAAGTGGCAGGACTGGCAGCAGATCATGGCGCGGGTGCCCGTGGGTGTGCTGGCGCGTCCGGGGCAGAACCTGTCCGCCCGCGCCAGCCGCGCGGCGCGGATTTTCCGGTCCGCCCGCATCAAAAGCACCGCCAGCCGGACATTGGCACAATCCGAGGCCCCGGCATGGTGTTTCGTCAACGCCCCTCTGATGGATATCTCCTCCTCCGCGATACGGGCGCGCAGCAATTGGGGCAAGGCCGGGCGGCAGCATGCCGATAAGGACTTGTCTCTCATGGTTCAGGACAGCTAGGCTTCATACATGCGTGACATCATCTCGAGACGAGCATTTCTGACAGGATCGGCCGCCGCGCTTGGTCTTGTCGCCCTCCCGGCCTGTGCGAATGCGCCCGAGCAATCCCTGCGCCCCGTGGTGCGTCCGGCGGGGGGCAGGGCGGCCACCGTGCCTGCTGTGGAGGCGCTGATCGCCAAGGCGCGTGTGGGCGGCGAGGTCGGCTTTGCCGTGGCCGATGCCAGCACGGGCACATTGCTGGAGGTGCGCGAGCCGCAGCGCGGCCTGCCGCCTGCCAGCGTCGTCAAGGCACTGACGGCGGCCTATGCGCTGGAACACCTTGGCTCGGCGCACCGTTTCCAGACGCATCTGGTCGCGACCGGCCCGATCCAGAACGGGATACTTTCGGGTGATCTGGTGCTTGCAGGCGGAGGCGACCCAACCCTCGACACCAACGGTCTGGCCGATATGGCCGCCAGCCTCAAGGCGGCAGGCGTGCGCGAGTTGCGCGGGCGTTTTCTGGTCTGGGGCGGCGCGCTGCCCTATGCGCGCGAGATCGACGCGGAGCAGCCCGATCACGTGGGCTACAATCCGGCCATCTCCGGCCTGTCGCTGAATTTCAACCGCGTGCACTTTGAGTGGAAACGCAGCGGTCAGGGCTATGCCGTGACGATGGATGCGCGGTCCGATCGCCACCGCCCCGATGTGCGGGTGGCCCGCATGTCTGTCGTGGCGCGCAATCTGCCCGTCTATACCTACAGCCAGTCCCAAGGCAGTGATGACTGGACCGTGGCGCAATCGGCCTTGGGCAATGGCGGTTCGCGTTGGCTTCCGGTGCGGCGGCCCGAGATCTACGCAGGCGAGGTGTTCCGCACATTCGCCAGCGCGCAGGGGATCCGCCTGCCGCAGGAGGAGGAAACGCGCAACCTGCCTGCAGGCAGCGTTATCGTGCGTCATCAAAGCGAGCCGTTGACGGTTATCTTGCGCGACATGCTGCGGTATTCCACCAATGCGGTTGCGGAGATGGTTGGGCTTGCCGCCACACAGGCGCGCGGTGTCCGTCCCGGCGGGCTGTCCGCCTCGGCGGCGGAGATGAACCGCTGGGCGAGCGCGACGCTGGGCATGTCATCGCCTGCCTTGGTGGATCATTCGGGCTTGGGCGACAGATCGCGGCTGGCGGCGGCAGATATGGTATCAGCGCTGGTGCGGGTGCAGCAGCAGGGAGTCTTGCCGGGGCTTTTGCGGGATTTCGCGATGCGGGACCAGAACGGGCGTCCAGCCTCCGGCCATCCGGTCAAGGTCAGGGCCAAGACCGGCACGTTGAACTTTGTCAGCGGGTTGGCTGGGTATCTGACACGCGACAGCGGCAAGCCGCTGGCCTTTGCGATCTTCGTGGCCGATACGGGGCGTCGGGCAGGTATTCCGCGCGAGGAACGCGAGCGTCCCGCAGGCGCACAGGACTGGAACCGTCGCGCCAAAACGTTGCAGCAGGACCTGATCGAGCGCTGGGGCGTCATCCACAGCACGTGACGCGGAAAAGATCGAAGCGGAGATGCTGTTACATCTCCGCTTCGGCTTGGATTGATCAGAACTTGTAGGAAACGCCGATTGTCAGGAATGGCAGCACCTTGAAATCGTTCAGGTCGCTGTTCACCTGCGCCAGATCCTTGTCGAAATTCGCGCGCTCTGTCGGGTTGGTGATGTCATCCTGTCCGCGTGTGGTCAGTTCCAGACTGGTGATGCGCGCGCCCAGTTCGGCGACAAAACCCCAGTTCGCGCCCAGATCGCGAGTATAGCCCACGGCCAGAACCGGCGCGAATTCGCGCTTCTGTTCAAGTTTGGCCGAGAAATCACCGGAATATTCGGTGCCGTCCAGCGTGAGAGAGGTGCTCGACCCGCGCAGGATGTAACCACCATAGGACACACCGCCCGAAAGGCGGAAACCGGAACCGCCCAGAGCATAATCGCCCATCAGCGCGATGGAGTTCGTTGTCAGGCGGCCACGGACGTCATTGTCGTCCACGTCGAACGTGCCTGAAATGCGGCCCAGATAGATCGGCGCACGGATCGTCCATTGCGGCGCGACCTCCGCCTTTGGCGCGATATAGAAACCGAGTGTCGAAAGACCCGCTTCGACACCGAAATTATCAAGGCTCTGTGCGGCGGCGCCGCCTGCGATGCCGGACAAAAGAACTGCAAGGATTGGGATTGATTTCCGCACGGTGACGAACTCCATAACTATTGACCTTAAAACAGGCGGGGGCGTATGCCCGCCCGTTCTCCCTTGTCCTAAGTGCTACCTATAGGGGTCGCAATCAAAGAAGCTCAACCATGTCGGCGCAGGATGTTGTGTTGCCATGCTGCAACGCCGGACATTGCGGCATGCGCGACACTCCGCGATCAGGCGCGCATATGCCGTGCCCGCGCGCCGCGCTCGATGGCGGCGGCATGAAGCCTGTCGATCGTCAGCTCGTAGCGGATCTCCTCGAGCAGCCGCAACTCTGTTTCCAGAATGACCCCGTCCGCCGCCGCCACATCACAGGCCAGCGCATAGGCGGTCTCGAACAGGCGTTCCGGCAGATTGTCACGGACCAGCCCGAACAAGGCGTCCAGCCCGTCTTCCTCCGCGAACAGATCGAACACGATCTGCGCGGTCCGCCGCATCCGGTCCAGATCGTAATCCGCGAAGATCGGCAGATGGTTCACAGCGGCCTGTATCTTGACCAGTTCCGAGGTGCGGATGTCTTCGTCCGACAGGGATACGGCGATCATGACAGCCACAAGGCAATCTTGCGGGGTGAGCGCGTGGGGAAAACTATCCGGCATGGAAATGATCCTGAAAAAGGCATGTTGCAGCGCAGAATATTGACTGTGACGGGGCGGAGCAATAGGAAGCGTCGATTGACACAGCGCATCCTGAGCGAAACATCGCTTTGCCCGTGCTTTATCTGCCTTCTGATGGAGATCCCTCATGTCCGACCTGCGCGACGCCGCCCTTGCCTCGAAAGCCTGGCCGTTTGAAGAAGCGCGCAAGCTGGTCAAACGGTATGAAAAGGCGCCGCCCGCCAAGGGGCATGTGCTGTTCGAAACCGGCTACGGCCCATCCGGCCTACCGCATATCGGCACATTCGGAGAGGTGGCGCGCACCACGATGATCCGCCGCGCGTTCGAGCTGATCTCGGACATTCCGACGCGGCTGATCTGTTTTTCGGATGATGTAGACGGGATGCGCAAGGTTCCCGAGAATGTGCCCAATCCCGAGATGCTGCGCGAGCATCTGCAACGCCCGCTGACATCGGTGCCTGATCCGTTCGGGGAATACGACAGCTTCGGCCATTACAACAACGCGATGCTGCGGCGTTTTCTGGATACGTTCGGGTTTGAATACGAATTCATCAGCGCGACCGAGTTCTACAAAACCGGCCAGTTCGACGATGTGCTGCTGCGCGCGGTGGAACGCTATGACGATCTTATGGCCGTGATGCTGAAAAGCTTGCGCGAGGAACGCCAGCAGACCTATTCCATCTTCCTGCCGATCCATCCTGAAACCGGTCGCGTGCTTTACGTGCCGATGAAAGAGGTGAATGCCAAGGACGGCACCGTCACCTTTGATGACGAGACAGGGCGCGAATGGACGCTGCCGGTCACCGGCGGTCAGGTCAAACTGCAATGGAAGCCCGATTTCGGCGCGCGCTGGGCCGCGCTCGATGTCGATTTCGAGATGTATGGCAAGGATCACAGCACCAATACGCCGATCTACGACCGCATTTGCGAAATTCTGGGTGGGCGTAAGCCCGAGCATTTCACCTATGAATTGTTTCTGGACGAGAACGGCGAAAAGATCAGCAAATCCAAGGGCAACGGCCTGACGATCGACGAATGGCTGACCTATGCCAGCACGGAATCGCTGTCGTATTTCATGTATCTCAAGCCGAAAACCGCCAAGCGGATGCATTTCGACGTGATCCCGCGCGCGGTGGATGAATATCACCAGCAGTTGCGCGCCTATCCCGATCAGGATGCGGCGGCCAAGGTCAACAATCCGGTGTGGCACATCCACGGTGGCAACCCGCCCGAAAGCCGGATGGTGGTGCCCTTCTCGATGCTGCTCAATCTGGCGTCTGTGTCGGCAGCGGAGGAAAAAGCCAAGCTTTGGGGATTTATCCAGCGCTATGCGCCTGACGCGGCCCCCGAGACGCATCCCGATCTGGATCAGGCGGCGGGTTTCGCGGTGCGCTATTACAACGACTTCGTCAAACCGCAGAAAACCTATCGCGCGCCCTCTGATCTGGAGCGCGAGGCGCTGATTGATTTGCGCGATCAGTTGAAAACATGGGATGGCGGGCTGGATGCCGAGGCGCTACAAGGGCTGGTGTTTGCCGTGGGGCGTGACCGTTTCGATCCGCTGCGCGACTGGTTCACAGCACTTTACGAGGTGCTGCTGGGGGCCAGTCAGGGCCCGCGTTTCGGTGGCTTCATCGCGCTATATGGTGTGGATGAAACGGTTGGCCTCATTGACCGTGCACTGGCGGGCGAGCTGGGTTGAAGGCTGACGCCTGATCCACGGGATTGACGCTGCGTCAGCCCGCTCTAGCTTCTTCGTCACGCCACTGATGGAGAAGCAGATGACCCGCCTGCAAACATTCCTGATGACCGCCGTCATCGCCCTGTGGGGCTGGACCGTGCCAGCCGCCGCGCAGGACCGCGGCATCGAGGAGACGATCGGCCAGCAACTCGACGCGTTCAAAGCCGATGATGTTGGCACAGCTTTCGAGTTTGCCAGCCCGACCATCAAGAATATCTTCCGCACGCCCGAAAACTTTGCCGCGATGGTGCAGCAAGGTTATCCGATGGTCTGGCGACCCGCCGAGGTCACCTATCTGGAACAGCGCGAGATTGCGGGTGCGATCTGGCAGAAGGTGCGGATCACTGACGGGGCAGGGCGGATCCATATTCTGGATTACCAGATGATCCAGTCCTCCGATGGTTGGCAGATCAACGGCGTGCAGCTTTTGCGCGAACCCGAGGTCAGCGCCTGACCTGCCTGCACGGCTTGGCGCGTGTTGTATCCTCTGGCCTGAGGCACCGTCACGGTGGTCTCGGCCTTCCTTAACCGCTGATTGATAAATCCCTCTCCATCCGGGTGCGTTGCCCGAGCGTGGTGGAAAGGGATAGCGATGAACAAAGCGATTACTGATGGCGTGGTCTTGATGCCGCCGCCTTTCGAGATCGGGCTGGATGTTTGGTCAAGTCAGGACGGAACGCCGGGATCGGATACCTATCAGGCGGCGTCCAATGCCGGCTTTGTGCCTGCCGATCAGGATTTCGCCGGTTGTCTGGAGATGCAGAAAACCCAGACCGTTCAGCGCCTGCGCTATATGGGCGAGACACCCTTGCTGCCGGGCTGCTATCTGCGGATCACCGCGCGCGTCAAGGTACTGAGCGGGGCGCTGCCCACAGTGCGAATCGCCGGTTGGGCCGGCGGCGCGGGCGGCATCAATGTTGCGGGCGTGGTGCAGACGGGGCCAGCCGTGCAACTGACCAGCTATGGCCGCGTTGTCGAAGTCAGCGCCATTGTGGGGGCGGGGGCGCGCAACGGCGTCAATATGGTGTGGGGCGGGCAGGCGCTTTACGGGCATTTCGGGCTGGACCTGACAGGCCCGAATGGCGGGATCGTGCGGATCGACGATCTGGTGATCGAGGATATCACCAGCGCGTTCCACCGCGACATGATGAACTGGGTCGATGTGCGCGATTACGGTGCCATCGGTGATGGCGTGACCGATGATACGGCGGCGTTTGTGGCTGCCGATCAGGCGGCGGCAGGGCGGCGGATTCTTGTCTCCAAGGGACAGTTCTTTCTGGGGCAGAGCCTGACGATCAATAACCGCATCCAGTTCGAGGGCACGGTCACCATGCCGACCGAAGCGATCCTGTCGCTGACCCGCGATTTCGATCTGCCTGCCTATATCGACGCTTTCGGGGACGAGGTGCTGGCCTTTCGCAAGGCGTTTCAGGCGCTTCTGAACAATGTGGATCACGAGTCGCTGGATCTCGGCGGGCGGCGTATCCAGATCCGTGGCCCCATCGACATGGCCGCCGCCGTGCCCAACCGCACGCAGTTCGCGCAGCGCCGCCACATCCGCAACGGCGAGTTCTTTTGCGAGGATAATGCCGCATGGGAGCCGGAGGTGTTCACCTCGCAGGCGACATACGAGTTGAACGACCCGCTGCGCCTGACAGGGGTGGTAAATGTGGCCAACATCCCTGTGGGGTCGTTGATCGAGGGCAATGGCGTGGGCCGCGAGGTCTATGTCCGCGCCAAGGATGTGGGGGCGGGCGAGATCACCCTGTCGATGCCGCTGTTCGATGCGGCGGGCACGCAGAACTATACGTTCCGCCGCTTCAAATACGTCCTTGATTTCAGCGGCTTCTCGCAACTTTCGCGGTTTTCCATCTCGGATATCGAGTTTCTCTGCCGTGGTCGCGCCAGCGGGATCATGCTTGCGCCGACCGGCCTGATCTTCCACGTCAAGGATTGCTTTTTCACCGGCCCGCGTGATCGTGGGATCACATCGCTGGGGCAGGGCTGTCAGGGCATGCTGATCGATCGCTGTCAGTTTCTGTCCAACGAGACCGGGCTACTGGCGCAGAACCGCACGTCGATTGCCCTGAATGCTAATGCCAATGACGTCAAGCTGCGCGACAATCGGATCACCCAGTTCCGCCATTTCGCCGTGCTGGGCGGAACTGCCAGTATAGTTGCAGGCAACCACTGGTTTCAGGGCGACAACGAGACCGGCGGCGTGCGGACCGGCGGGTTGATCCTGACGTCCAGCCACAACCGCGCCACGATCACCGGCAATTATGTGGACAACTGCTCCATCGAATGGACGAACGAACACAACCATCTGCCCAACTTCAACAGCGAGTTCTCATTCAGCGCGCTAAGTATCACGGGCAATATCTTTCAAGCGATTGATGTGGCGCCGTGGTTCCGGTTCTTTGTGATCAAGCCGCATGGCGCGGGGCATTTCATCAGCGGTCTGACGATGACCGGCAATGTGTTCCGCGTGATCCGGGGCGTGATCGACCGTGTCGAGCATGTCGATACATCCTTTGCCGAGCTGGATTTCGGGCGGATGCGGAACATCCTCGTGGCAGGCAACCTCTACAATTCGGTGGCGCAGGGTATTCATAACCCTGCCGTCATCGAGCACGTGCAAAACACCGCCGCGTCGACATGGGTCGTGGATGGCGCGGGGCCGTTGCCTTTCGGCGCGCGCGCTCGTCAGGTGGAGAGCGTTGTCGCCCGCGCTCCCATCCGCAACGCCTCCAACGTGATCCGCTACGAGATGCCCTTCGCGCAGGCGGCACAGGGGCCGTCGCAGAGCAGTGTCCATCTGGGATGGTCGCAGCCGGTGACAGGGACGGTGGCTGTCAGCATGCGGATCGACAATTTCTGACGGATCAAAAGCCCAGATCGTCGGGTGTCAGCACGAAGGCCTGCCCGAAGCCGCCGTTGAGAAAGGCGGAGCGGATGTCGAACAGAACGAAGGAAAAATCCCCGAACCCGATGTAGAGCTTCGCCTTGGGATGGTCGCGCAGGTAATGCGCGGCCAGTTCGGCATGCCCATCCTCGCCGTGGCGCAAAAACCGTGCACCGGCCTGAAGCGTCAGGCGCGGATGGGTCAGTGGATCACCACGCGCCCCCGGCTCTCCCAGCAGGACAGAGGCGACGGGCGCGGCCTTCAAGGCCCGCGTGTGATGCGACAGGTCAGAGACCAGCGACAAGGGCTGTCCCTGCGGCGTGGTGCCGAAAGCGATGCGCGTGACCATCGGCGCGGCGCTGTCGGGGTCGATCACACCAAGTGCGGCAAAGCGGGCATGGGTGATCAGCCCGCGCGCAAGGCTGCGCGCTTCGGTATCGGTTGGGCGGATTGGACTGCTCTGACGGGGCGCATCACTGGACATGACGCAGAAACTAGAGCGGTCCGCCGCTTGGGGCAAGGCGGCGCGATGCGTTCAGAAGCGGCTCCAGATCCCGAGCTTCACGCCGCGCTCGTCTGACCCCGTCAGGCTTTGATAGAGTCCAAGCTCCAGATCAATCCCCTCGCGTAGCTGATAAGTAACCGAAGGGACAATGCGCAGAAAACTGGGATCGGGGCGTTGCCCAGTCTCGCGCAGCAACCAAATACCCTCGTTCACCGCGACAAGGCCGGTCTGCACCTGCACCATCAGCGTCCAGCGCGCGGCTTCCCCCTCGGCGCGCTGCGGGGTGAACCCCAGCGTGATATCGGCCTTCACATCGATATCCTGCGTTTCGATCTCGTATTCCAGGAGCGTATCCACAGCCAGCCAGCCCGCGCCGAAACGCCCGTCAAGCGCGCGCCCGAAAGACAGGCCCGGCCTGATCACCGACTGTCCGGCAATCTCGCCATAGCCGATCTCGGCCGCGACCTTGACGCCCAACCAGTCCATCACCGGCGCACGCAAGAACAGCACCGTCTTCGTCTCGCCGGAGACGAACCGGCCCGCATCAAACCCCAGCGTCAGCCGTGGCGTCAGGCCCCATTCGGCAAACAGCGCTGTATAACTGTCACCCCCGCGGACAGCCTGCCAATGGGACAGGCTGACAAAGGCGGTGCCCGCCTCGCGCGGCCAAGCGCCCGCCAGAACAGGTCCGGTATGCAGGCAGAGCAGCAAGGCAAGCAGGCGGATCATGACGCGGCCCTCTCCCGTCCCATCCTGTGCCCATCAAGGTTAACAGGGGTTTAACGTCAGGATTTGGGATCAAAGGGCATGGGTGCTATCCTGCAAACGCAGGCACGCCTTGTCAGCCTGTGCAGCCACACGGAGAAACCTCATGCCCACCATCCAGACGCCCGCCAAGGGCCAGACCGTGCTGACCACGTTCGAGATGACACCCGGAACCTGCCAGGACCTGCTTGACGCCCTGCACGCAGCCTATGCCGAGTTCATCTCGAAACAACCCGGATTTATCGCGGCGGGGCTGCATGTGAACGATGCCCAGACCCGGATCGCCAATTATTCGCAATGGCGCAGCCGCGAGGATTTTCAGGCCATGTTGCGGACAACAGAAATGCGCGAGCGCAACCGCCAACTCGCGTCCTTGTGCAAGACCTTCGAGCCGGTCATGTATGATGTTGTTGCAACTTTCTGACCAGACGCAGGCTTATTGAAAGGCATGACATGGATCAAGGACCGCGCAGGCGGCGACCTGTCTGATGTCAGGACAGAACACAGGAGGAGACACCGATGTACACCAATATTCTGGTTCCCATTTCGTTTGATGAAGACCGCGACGCGACAGGGGCCATCAAGGTAGCCCAGACACTTGCCGCGCAAGGCGCGAAGATCACGCTGCTGCATGTGATGGAGCAGATCCCGACCTATGCGATCACCTATATGCCCACCGACTATATCAACGAAAGCCGCAGTGCGATCGAGACCGAGCTGACAACGATGGCCGGAACCATCCCCGGCGGTCAGGCGCGGCTGGTCGAGGGGCATTCGGGCCGCACGATCCTTGACTGGGCTGACGAGAACGGGGTGGATTGCATCGTGATCGCCTCGCACAGGCCCGGGATGCAGAACTGGCTGCTGGGGTCCACCGCCACAACCGTGGTGCGCCACGCCCATTGCGCGGTGCATGTCATCCGGTAACGGGGCGTATCCTGTGACGCGGTGGCGCGTTATGGATATTTGAAGCAAGAAGAAATGAGGGCCGGTTCGCTGTGGCAGACCGGCCCTTTCCTATGCCTCTACCGCCGCCTTGGACGTGCCTTGCCGCCGCGCATGCCGCCGCGCCCTGCGGTGGAGCGGCCCGAACTGGCGGAGGAGGCCTCCACCGCCGCCTCGATCGCCGATTGCCGCGCCAGCGGATCGTCGGAAATGGCCAGATCGACAGCTTCCAGCCGTTTGACCTCGTCGCGCAGGCGGGCGGCTTCCTCGAATTCGAGGTTCTCGGCGGCCTTGCGCATATCGCTGCGCAGCCCGTCCAGCACGGCCTTGAGGTTGGCACCCGCCATCGGCTTGTCGATCTTGGCGGTGACGCGGTTCATATCCACATCGCCCTTGTAGAGGCCCGCCAGAATATCCTCGACGTTCTTCTTGACTGTGGTCGGCGTGATCCCGTGTTCGATATTATAGGCGATCTGCTTCTCGCGGCGGCGGTTGGTCTCGGCCAGGGCGCGTTCCATGCTGCCGGTGATGCGGTCTGCATACATGATCACGCGGCCTTCGGCGTTGCGCGCGGCGCGGCCGATGGTTTGCACCAGGGAGGTTTCCGAGCGCAGGAACCCTTCTTTATCGGCATCCAGAATGGCAACCAGCCCGCATTCGGGGATATCGAGCCCCTCGCGCAGCAGGTTGATCCCGATCAGCACGTCAAACGCGCCAAGGCGCAGGTCGCGCAGGATCTCGATCCGCTCGATCGTGTCGATGTCCGAGTGCATATAGCGCACGCGGATGCCCTGTTCGTGCATATATTCGGTCAAGTCCTCGGCCATACGCTTGGTCAGCGTGGTGCAGAGCGTGCGGTAGCCTGCGGCAGAGACCTTGCGGACCTCGTCCAGCAGGTCATCCACCTGCATGCCGACGGGGCGGATCTCGACCATCGGGTCCAGCAGGCCGGTGGGGCGGATCAACTGTTCGGTGAAGACGCCGCCCGTTTGCTCAATCTCCCATTTCGCGGGGGTTGCGCTGACGAAGACCGATTGCGGGCGCATCGCGTCCCATTCCTCGAACTTGAGCGGGCGGTTGTCCATGCAGGAGGGCAGGCGGAAGCCGTGTTCGGCCAAAGTCATCTTGCGCCGGAAGTCGCCCTTGTACATGCCGCCGATCTGCGGCACCGAGACATGGGACTCATCGGCAAAGACAATCGCGTTGTCGGGGATGAATTCGAACAATGTGGGCGGCGGCTCTCCCGGCGCGCGGCCTGTCAGGTAGCGGGAATAGTTCTCGATCCCGTTGCAGACGCCCGTGGCCTCCAGCATTTCGAGATCGAAATTGGTGCGCTGCTCCAGCCGCTGCGCTTCCAGCAGTTTGCCGTCATTCACCAACTGGTCCAGCCGCTGGCGCAGTTCCTTTTTGATCCCGATGATGGCCTGCTGCATCGTCGGCTTGGGCGTGACGTAATGCGAATTCGCATAGACGCGTATCTGGTCGAAACTGCCGGTTTTCTGCCCGGTCAGCGGATCGAATTCGGTGATGCTCTCCAGATCCTCGCCGAAGAACGACAGCCGCCATGCGCGATCTTCAAGGTGGGCGGGGAAAATCTCCAGACTGTCGCCGCGCACCCGGAAAGAGCCGCGCTGGAACGCCTGATCGTTGCGCTTGTATTGCTGGGCCACCAGATCGGCCATGATCTGGCGCAGGTTGTAGCGCGCGCCGACCTTGAGATCCTGCGTCATCGCACCGTAAGTCTCGACTGAACCGATACCGTAGATACACGAGACCGAGGCGACGATGATCACATCGTCCCGCTCCAGCAGCGCCCGGGTGGCCGAGTGGCGCATCCGGTCGATCTGCTCGTTGATCTGGGATTCCTTCTCGATATAGGTATCGGACCGCGCCACATAGGCTTCGGGCTGGTAATAGTCGTAATAGCTGACGAAATATTCCACCGCATTGTCGGGGAAGAAGCCTTTGAACTCGCCGTAAAGCTGCGCGGCCAGCGTCTTGTTGGGGGCAAGGATGATCGCGGGGCGCTGGGTTTCCTCGATGATCCGCGCCATGGTGAAGGTCTTGCCGGTGCCGGTAGCACCCAGCAGCACCTGATTATGCTCTCCCGCAAGGATGCCTTCGGTCAGCTCCGCAATGGCGGTGGGCTGGTCGCCTGCCGCGGTGAATTCGGTTTTCAGGGCAAACCGCTTGCCACCCTCCAGCTTGGGGCGGGATTTCACATCGGGAGCGGGGGCATGCAGGACCGGCTGGTTCATGGGGAGGGGATTCCTTTTCACCGATGAGAGATTGACGCCTTTGCCGCCCGTTTCAACCCCCGTTGGCCGCCAGTCGCGCAGGGTTAAGGCGCAAATTGCGCCGTGATCCTGAAAATGTGAGGGAAAACAGCACAACCGCGCGCGACTGCGACATGCTTTGATCTTGTCGCGGGAGCGGTTTTGGCCGATAACGCGGCATCACCCGGAACAGATGGAGCGGACATGCGCGCGCGTATCTACAAACCTGCAAGAACAGCAATGTCGTCCGGCACAGCCAAAACCCGCGACTGGGTTCTGGAATTCGCCCCTGCCGAGGCGCGCAAGGTCGACCCTTTGATGGGATGGACCTCGTCCGGCGATACGCAGGCACAGGTCAGATTACAGTTCGACAGTAAAGAAGCCGCGCTGGACTATGCCGAAACCTACGGCATTGAGACCCAGGTGATCGAGCCGAAACCCCGCAAACCGGTTATCCGCCCCGGCGGCTACGGCGAGAATTTCGCCACCAACCGCCGCGGCGCGTGGACGCATTGATCCGGCCTGACGTAAGCCATTCGCATTGACGGCTTGCCTTTGCGGCCATGTGGCGGCAGATAGAGGCCATGCGATCCCATAGCTCAACTGGATAGAGCAGCTGACTTCTAATCAGCAGGTTCGGGGTTCGAGTCCTCGTGGGATCGCCATATTTGCACAATCTTGTTGCCAATGGGGCATAAGAGTGCAAATCGCGTCTGTTTCGTGCAAATTGCTGTCAAGAAGTTTGTTTTTGCAGGCTTGAGCACTTTGCGCTGCCATATCTGTGCATGTTTGCAGATGTAGCAAGGCATCGAGTCAACAAACGGCTGTCTGTACTATCCGGTCAGTTGCAGATTTTTGGGCGCGTCAGCGCTGGCTTGAAGACGGCCTCAACCTCTTCACGAAGATAAATCGCTCCAAAGTCTTGATCGTTTGGGGCGAAGGGCCTGACATGCGCCGCCCTTAGCTTGGCCAGCAATGTTCTTTTATGCTGGGCGAATTCTCGCTCCATCGTCGTTGATGTTAAGAAACGCTTATGAAACGCCGCTACGTCAGCTTGGGTCAGGTAAACGTGCATTCCGCCAAATTTTGGATGTGGCATGCGCGTTGCAGGCGTGTGCCCTGTCGCATAAAGTTTCTCGAACCAGCCATTGGTCCGCATCCCCGCTGAACGTCCAAAAACCGCTGCGCTAACCACTGGTGTTACTGACTGATCCTGGTTCGATGGTTTCAACCCATCGATTTCAGACTTGAGAACGCTAAATCCTGCATATCCCCTGAGTTCCTCACGTCGACCGATCCGAAGTCGCCGCGCTCTGATGGCGGCTATGATTGTGCCGACGCGCAAGCCAGAGCGGCTTTTCGCCTGCTGTATTCCTTCCCAGCGAATATCGGTCGGATCAATTGATGACGCCATCTCTTGAAGCTCCGCTACAAGTGCTAACCCGTCGGAGACGCGCCAAGGGAGTTTGATCGTTGGAATGTCGATCCTTGGACTCAGGACGTTATCCTCAGCCAGTGATGCCAGCTGCCGTCTTGTGGCCCCCATCTGCTGCTGCATCTTTTTTGGGCCGACCAGCGTCGGGATTTCCGCAAGAAGGTCTGCATATGCCTTTGCCTCAAAGGTTGTTCGGGATGCCGGTCGATCGTCATCTGACGTGATCGCTCCGGCATGGACCAAGAATTATTCGAGCAGGAAAGGCCCGATTCCTGTCTCACGCGCAGCGCTCGTGATAGAGTGCACCTGTCTTTCTTTCTGAATGATCCCAAGAACCTTGTCACCGGCGGCAACTGGCCAAATGCCTATGATGCAGTCACGCAGAATTTTCCGGAAAGGTGCAAAGTCATCTTTGTTGAGATGGGCTTGACTCAAGTCGACGTAGATCTGACCAAAAGCTTTGTTTGGTTCATCATTGTGACCAATTGCCTGCGCAGCAAGTGCATCCAGTGTTTCCCGTATTCTGGCTTCGCCATGGCGCGCGATATCGAATCCACGGGCATGAGCGGAGGTGACCCTCGAAGCTGCATTCGCATCGGGAGAGACGCACAAACGAGAAGTTTCGGTCCCGAGAAGCTTGCAGAAGGTCGTCGCCGCGTAGAGTGATTTATCCGCGAGCCACGTGTCATCTACTCCAGTTTCCAACCGAGTGGTCAGCCAAAGATCATACGGTGATGATGCCACTCTCGGCTGCTCAAACCGACCTTCGAGGATGTCGGGCAGAATTTCGGCGAGGCGCCTTGAAACCTCGAACCGATCCGTTGGTCGGTCATGTTCCCACAGCGGGACCAAGGGATGTTGATGCGCGATGCAAATATTGAGCTCCCGCAATTGCCAATCGCCGCGTATCGCCATCTGTGCGAGCGGACGTGAGGGGTCGGTTTCGGCGTCTTCACGTAGGCAAACCGGACAGCCCCGAATAATTGGATTCCTAAGCGCACGAGATACAAAAACCTCATCGCGAAAGGCCATCCGGACCTCGCCAACGCCCTTACCAGTCCACGAAATAAGTTCTTCAATCTGCCTGTCATTCAGTCCGCCGCATTCAGCAAGACTGCGCACAGCATCTTCTTCAAGATTGATGATCTTCTTGAGTGAAAATCCCATATCCAGTGCGAATTCAGCAGCAGAGACACCGTTCATAGCTGCCATGCGAGACAAGAACGACGGGATCGTCTCCTTTTGAGCAGGCACGGGGCGGAGGGGAAGAGCTTTCAACACGGCTCCTATATAGACCTATACCAAGTAACCCGAAAGGTACGATGGAGAGAGTTTTCGGATTTACCTTGGGAACTGACGGTCAGCTTAGGGGGGGCATGTCCTTGCCGTTCTCGTCAGATTGATAGCCGTCCGAAACTTCACTGCCGGGCTTCACGGTCATCTCAACGGCCACTGTCAAGATGTTTCCGTCCCGGCAAATCCGCACTGGCCGGGTCGACCGAGCTTCATCATCGGGAGTGCAAGGTTGCTTGATTTTCGTTCGGATGCAACCGGGCACTCGATTGTTGAACAGCCAGCACATCGGAGGCCTTTGTGAAGACGCTGAAGCGCGACTACGTCCAGGTGACGCCGTTACCGGATGCCCAGACAGTTCTTGGATTGATCGGAGCTTGGATCGAAGACTACAATGAAAAACTCACTAATCTTAGCCATCGGTGTTCATGTGTGCTGCGACGACCCGTAAGAACACCATGGCAATCCAGAGCCAACCACAGCCAAGGCCCTTCCGTCGGGCAAGCCCAAATGGACACTGCAAGCGAACCCGAAAAGCAAGTGTCCCTGCGAATGGGGTCGGCAAAACGGGTTAGGGCGGTGCGCCGCGCACCGCCCCTACTCGTTTTTACGATTAGCCACGAAATTAAGTGTCATATGGAGCCCGGACGGTAGCTAAACAGATTCCGCTGATTTGCCCGGAAGCGGCGATCCTCACTGCTTCCGGGCTGTTAACGCTACGTTGGACTATTGGCAGTTTCTGGTTACAATTCACTGCATCATGTTGGGTAGCCACAGAATGAAATCGGGAAAAGCAACTATCACGGCTATGATGAAGATTTCACCGACCAGGAAGGGCGCGACACCGCGAAATATCTTTTCCAGCGGGATGTCCGGGCGGATCCCGTTCACCACATAGCAGTTCAGCCCAACTGGCGGTGTCACGACGCCGACCTCGATCAGTTTGATTAGCAGGATTCCGAACCAGACAGGATCATAGCCCAACCCCATCATTGCCGGAAAGACGACTGGTAAGGTGAGAAGCATCATGCCCAGACCGTCAAGTATCATCCCGAGCAGCAGATACATAACAATCACACCCATCAGGATCACCCAGCGCGGGACGTCGAGGCCGAGGACAGATTCCGTTACTGCAGCGGGCAGGCCAGTGAACGCCAGAAAACGGACAAAGATCATCACACCCCAGATCACCATGAAGATCATCGCTGTGGTTTTCACGGTGTCCAGTAATCCGTTGCCGAACTCGCGCAGGGCCATGCGTTCGCGCAATGCAATCACAAGAATGATCGCGGTGGCGACGCCTGCGGACTCGGTCGGGGTCATCCAGCCCAGATAGATTCCGACGAGGATCACCCCTACAACCGAAAACACCCCCATCACCTGCGGTAAGGCTTTGATCTTTTCCATCATCGGCACGCTGGGTTCGATCGGGGCGAGTTTCGGATTCAGTTTCACCACTACGGTGATCACGAGCAGATAGACGAAGATCGACATGATGCCGGGCAGGAACCCCGCCAGCAGAAGTTTGGCGACCGAGGTTTCCACGAGGATGCCGTAGATCACCAGAAGAGCGGAGGGCGGGATCAGCGCGGCCAATGTGCCGCCCACTGCAACAACACCTGCGGCAAATGCTTTGTCATAGCCGCGCTTTTCCATCTCGGGCAGAGCCAGGCGGGTAAAGACGGCGGTGCTGGCGGTAGATGCGCCGGAAACGGCGGCAAAGCCGGCGCTGGCAAAGATGGTGGCAGTCGCCAAACCGCCCGGCGCGCGGCCAACCCATTTGCGCGCAGCATCATAGGCGGATGTGGTGATCCCTGCGTGCATAGCCAAGAAACCAATGGCCACAAAGAGTGGCAGCACGCTGAGGGAGTACTGTGCAGAATTGGCAAAAGGGATCATCCCCGCCAAGCCTTCGCTGACTGTAGCGTTTCTTATGATCATGATACCCGCGATCCCGGTGAAGGCGGAAGCGTAAGCGACCGGGACACCGAGGAAAACCAACAGAACGAGAACTGCAATGCCGATAGAGCCTATTGTGACAGGGTCCATTTGTTACTCCTTGGCAGGGGGGGCAGCCTGCGCAATGTAAGTTGCAAAGATGGTTGAGGGCGAAACGGGGTCAAAGAGTAGGCGTATCGCCTCGACAAGCTGCAAGATCAGGCGCAGCAGTAGCAGCGCGAGAGAGGCCAACACGAAACTGATTCCGATCCAGATCGGAATGCCGATCTCAGGGGTGTCCGCACCGCTGTTCCATGAACGGACAAGGTAGGCCCAGCAGCCGCGGGCTAAAATATATATGACCCAAGCGGCGATTGCCGTGGATAGAATTTCAGATAGCCATTTTGCCCGTCCAGTCAGCCTGCCGCTGAAAACAGTCATTCGCACATTACCAAACCTACGCTGGCTGTAGGCGATACCTCCTGCGGCGCAAAAAGCCATCAGTTGCGCCACCATGTCGATATTTCCGCGGATCGGTTGATTGAGGGCGGATCGCCCAGCTACCTCTGCGCAAACGATTACCATCAGGATCATGATTGCGATCCCTGCCAGCAAGGCAAACGCACGTTCGACCTGTCCGAGAACAGTGCTTGTGATGTCGATGACCGGCTTCATGGGGGCCTCCAGAGCAATGAAACGACGGATCAGGACGACCCGCCGTTGTCATGTATCACTCGCCAGTTGCAGCGGCGGCGGAGGTCAGAATCAGATCCAACAGTTCCTGACCCGGATGGCCCCTTCTATCCATGTCGGCCACCCATGCATCCCAGCTTGGCTTGACCGCACCTTCCAGCGTGGCCCGCACGTCGTCATTCAGAGGCACGCGCTCAATGCCGCGCTTCTCAAACTCGGCTTCGTCCTTCTCCTGCGTTTCGGCGTAGTCTGCGATCTGATGTTCATAAGCTTGCGGAACGCCAGCTTCGATCAGGTCACGGTACTGCTGGGGTAGGGCGTTCCAGGCATCGGTATTAGCGGCAAACGCACAATGGACGGTTCCCATGTTCCAGTTATCTGTCACCCATGTGGACAGTTCCTGTAAAGAATAGGCGGTGAAGGCGTAGGTGTAGGGATAGACGATAGCATCCAGTGCTCCGCGCTCCATCGAGCTGTACATGTCGGGCGAAGGGATGGTGGTCGGCACCGCGTCCAGCGCCTGCATCAGTGGGCTATGACCGCCTGATGCATTTACGCGGCGGCCTTGCCAGTCGGCTACGGACAGCGGTGCCTCGCCACGACCCATGATCTCATAATTGGGCATAAGTATTGACATTAGCGGCACGGTGTTCCAACTCGCCCACTCAGCCTGCACGGCAGGATGCTTCATGTATTCGGCATACGTCTTGTGCTGGCTTTCCAGTGTGGGTAGCGGAAGGAACGCGAGGTTCAGTCCGGTCGAGACAGGCAGCTTGCCTGGGTGATAAAAAGAGCAGACAGAACCAGCCTCAAAGGCACCCAGTTGCAGGCCGTCGATATTCTCGGTCGGGTCAGACAGTACGGCACCATAATTCATCGCCAGCGTGAATTTGCCGTCGGTTTTTTCTGCGACATAGGCGGCCAGAGCTTCGACGCCTTCGGTAAAACCGCGCCGGTTACCCCAAAGCGAGACCTGCCATGTGACGGCAGGGCCATCAACTTCGGCGGCTGTTGCGGCTGTGGGGGTGAAGCTTGGAGCCAGCGCAAGGCCAAGGGTCATCGCGCCGAGCGTCAGCGAAGTGGTCAGGTGCTTAGGTGTCATTATGTCTCCTCCCGAGAACTGTCAGACAGGTTAATGACCGTCAGGTGATGCCCTAACGGTTGGTGAACGCGGGTTTGCGTTTTTCGGCAAAGGCCGCCATCCCTTCGCGTCGGTCATCGGTGGCGAAGGTTGCATAGAGCAGGCGGCGTTCAATGTAGATGCCCTCGGCCAGATGGGACTCGTAGGCGTGGTTCACCGCCTCTTTCGCCAGCATCATGATGGGGCGTGACCGTTCGGCCAGCTTTTGGGCCAGAGTCATGGCTTCAGCCAGATAGCTGTCCTGCGGGGCAATGCGGCTAATCAAACCGCGGGCCAGCGCCTCCTCTGCATGCATCTCGCGGCCAGACAGGATCATGTCCATTGCCACGGCCTTACCCACCAGCCGGGTCAGTCGCTGTGTGCCGCCCGCGCCGGGGATCACGCCGATCCGGGTCTCCGGCAGGGTAAACACGGCGCTGTCAGCAGCGATGATGATGTCGCACATCAGCGCCAGTTCGCAGCCGCCGCCCGCCGCATGGCCCGACACGGCAGCGATCAGCGGCTTGCGGCAGGTTGCCGCCCGTTCCCAAGTGCGGGTGATCAACTGCTCGGCATAGACATCCGCAAATGTCTTGTCCCGAAGTTCCTTGATGTCGGCCCCGGCGGCAAAGGCACGGTCGCTGCCGGTGAGGACGATCGCTCCTATGGCGGGGTGGTCCTCAAAAAGGCTCAGCGCGGCGGAAAGTTCAGTGGTGAGTTCCAGGTTGAGGGCGTTCAGCGCCGCAGGGCGGTTTAGGCGGATCAGACCGACCGGGCCATCGGATGACACCAGAAGCGTGTTCCAGGTCATGGATGCGCCCCGCAAAAAGCGGTGCAGAAAAACGGCGCATGGCTGTAACTGGCTTCAAGCTGCATGTTCGATCCTCCCGAAAAGTATGTAAACATATTACCATTAATTCGGCAAGAACTCTGTTCGTTCTCAGTGTGGTGGTGATGTTCCAACGTGAACTAATCTTCTAAATTGCTGAATTAAAACAGAGTAATTCGTGAATTTCCTGCGATATCCCTGTCGATGTTTGATCTTGCACCCTTAGAGATTCCTGACAATATATTGCCTTTAATGGCTGTAGGAGGAAGAGATATGGCGTTGGATGGAGTAACCCGCGATCAGTTGATCTCGACGATTCGGCGGTTTGTGGATGAGCGGCTGATACCGGCGGAGGCGCAGGTCGCACAGACCGATGCGATCCCCGGAGATGTGCTGACCGACATGAAAGGCATCGGCTTGTTCGGTCTGTCCATCTCCGAGGAGTATGGTGGGCTTGGGCTGAACATGGAGGAAGAGGCGCTGCTTGTCTTGGAGTTAGGGCGTGCCGCGCCCGCGTTCCGTTCGATGTTTGCCACCAACGTTGGCATCGGTTCGCAGGGGATCGCGATTGATGGCACTGCTGCCCAGAAAGAAAAATATCTACCACGACTGGCGAGTGGCGATTTAATCGGGTCCTTTGCGCTGACAGAACCTGATGTCGGCTCGGACGCCGGATCCGTGCGAACCACGGCGCGGCGTGACGGGGATCATTATGTGCTCAACGGAACCAAGCGCTTTATTACCAATGCACCCCACGCGGGGTTGTTCACCGTGATGGCCCGCACCGATCCTGCGCAGAAAGGCCCGCGCGGCGTGTCGGCTTTTGCCGTCGAGGCTGGAGTGTTGGGGCTGTCTACAGGCAAGCCCGAAAAGAAGATGGGCCAACAAGGTGCCCATGTGTCTGACGTCATCCTCGAGAATTGCCGTGTGCCTGTTGGCGCGCTCATCGGTGGCATCGAAGGAATGGGGTTCAAAACCGCGATGAAGGTTCTGGACAAGGGGCGTCTGCATATTGCGGCGGCGTGTGTGGGATTGGCTGAGAGGATCATCGACGACATGATGGCATATGCCGTCACGCGTCAGCAGTTCGGCAAGCCTATTGCCGAGTTCCAGCTGTTGCAGGCAATGTTTGCAGATAGCAGAGCAGAGGCTTACTGCGCCCGTTGCATGGTTCTGGATGCAGCGCGCAAGCGTGATGCCGGATTGGATGTCAGCGTCGAGGCGTCCTGCGCCAAAATGTTCGCATCCGAGATGGTGGGTCGGGTCGCTGACCGGAATGTGCAGGTGCATGGTGGCAACGGCTACATCGCCGAATATCGGGCCGAGCAGCTGTATCGCGACGCGCGTTTGTTCCGGATTTACGAGGGCACGACCCAGATTCAGCAGGGGATAATCGCGCGCGCCATGGCAGAGCAGGCGCGCGCAGCCATGTGAAAAAAGAGGGCTGTCAGTCCTCGCCGCCCTGCGCCTCGTCAATGGCGCGGAAATTTGCGCGTAAGATATCAAGATAGTGCAGCGTGTGGACCTTGTCGTTATTCGACAGGTTTTTCATAGCCTCGGCATAGAAAGATGCGATGTCGGCCTGCATGTCGGCCCACCGCTGCCAGCCCTCAGGCGTAAGTTTGATCAGGCGCGAGCGGTTGTCTTGTGCATCCACGATCCGTTCAATCCAGCCACGCGCCTCAAGGCGAGACAGAACGCCTGTGAGGTTTTGGCGGCTGACCATCAGAAGAGCCGCCAGGTCGCGCACGGCGATCCCATCCTGCCACCGTTCGCGCACCAAAGCGCCAAGTATCGCCCATTGCTGTGTGGTCACCTCATGGCGTTCAAGCCACTTGTTGCCGGTCTTGTTCAGCTGGTTTGCACATTGATACAGCCGGAAGGCCAGCCGGTTCGACAGGCTGGCGCCAAAGGCATCGGTTTCATCAATATCTTGCTTCATTTTGACAGCATCGCCCTTGGCTGGCTTGGCGTCAAGTCACGTTAGATGTGGTCGAGACAAAATAATATGTAAATTAGTTGACATAAAGTTAGTGCCAGCCTATCCCTTGTTTAAGGAGGCTGCAGACAGATTCGAAACATTATGCTGATGAGTTGCGTATGCACTCTTGTCTGGCGCAGTTCCTGTCTGGCCAAAGCGAAGGAGGACGCCTTGAAAGGTCTTGAAGGTAAAGTAGTTGTCATAACCGGCGGCGGTGGAGGGATCGGGTCTGCGACCTGTCTGCGCTTCGCCGAGGCGAAAAGCTGCGTAGTCGTGGCGGATATCAACAGTGATGCCGCTGAGGCGGTGGCTACCAAAATTCGCGCGTCGGGTGGGCAGGTTATGGCAATCGCCTTTGATCTGACGGATTTCGATGCCTGCAACAGAGCGGTCGAAAAGATCGAGACAGAGTTCGGACCGATCGACATTCTGGTGAACAACGCGGGCTGGGATCTGTTCGTGCCCTTCCTCAAGTCGGCACCGGATTTCTGGGCAAAGATCATGGATATCAACCTGCGTGCGGTTCTGAACATTACCCATCCGGTCCTGTCGCGGATGGTCGAGCGCAAAGCCGGCCGGGTGATTTCCATCGCTTCGGATGCGGGGCGTGGCGGATCATCGGGTGAATCCGTCTATGCCGCCTGCAAGGCCGGGGTCATCGCCTTCTCCAAGACACTTGCCCGCGAGAATTCGCGCCACGGCATCACCTTCAATTGTGTCTGCCCCGGTGTGACCGAGACGGGCATGCTTGAAAACTTTATGGAAAGTGCCGGCAACAAAGAAAAACTGCGCGAGGCGTTCACAAAGGCAGTGCCGATGGGTCGTCTGGGCAAGCCCGAGGACTTGCCCGGCGCTATCGCCTTCTTCGCTTCAGATGAGGCTTCCTTCATAACAGGTCAGGTGATTTCGGTCTCCGGCGGCCTGACAATGCACGGGTGAGATCATGGAATTTCAGGATATTCTTTATACGGTTAAAGACGGTGTCGCCACGATCACCATCAACCGGCCCGATAAGTACAATGCCTTCCGTGGCCAGACCTGTGAAGAACTGATCAAGGCGTTCAACATGGCGGGTTGGGACAAGTCCATCGGCGTAATCGTGTTGACGGGTGCGGGCGAAAAAGCCTTCTGCACCGGTGGCGACCAGTCGGCCCATGAGGGGCAGTATGACGGACGTGGCACCATCGGTCTGCCGATGGAGGATTTGCACACCATCATCCGCGATGTGCCAAAGCCGGTGATCGCGAAGGTGCGTGGCTTTGCCATCGGCGGCGGTAACGTGCTCTGCACCATCTGCGATTTCACCATTGCGGGCGAAAGCGCGCAATTCGGGCAAGTTGGGCCGAAGGTCGGCTCGGTTGATCCCGGCTTCGGTACCGCCTTCCTGGCCCGCGTCGTCGGTGAGAAGAAGGCCCGCGAGATCTGGTATCTGTGCCGCCGCTACAAGGCGCAGGAGGCGCTGGCGATGGGTCTGATCAACGCGGTTGTTCCCGATGCCGAACTCGACGCCGAGGTGGATCGCTGGTGCGCCGAAATCATGGAGAAATCACCGACGGCCATCGCCATCGCCAAGCGGTCCTTCAACATGGACACTGAACATCAGCGCGGCATTGCAGGCATGGGGATGTATGCCCTCAGCCTTTATTACGACACTGATGAGAGCAAGGAAGGCGGCATTGCCTTCAAGGAAAAGCGCAAGCCCGATTTCCGCAAATTCGGTCGTTGAGCCCCGGCGTGCGGGTCAATCCCGCGCGTCCTTGTCTTGAAGTGGGAGGATGCCTTGAGAACGATATTTGATACCGAGGAGCTGGATCAGATCCGCGATCTGGCCCGCAAGTTTGCGCAAGACCGCGTGGCACCGGGCTATCTGGCGCGCGAAAAGGCCGGGACATTTGATATGGAACTGGTGCGTGAAATGGGCGCATTGGGTCTGATCGGTCCGGAACTGCCGGAAGACTTTGGCGGCATGGGGGCGGAGTACCTTTATTCCGGCGCCATCATCGAAGAAATCGGCAAGGCCGACTTCACCTTAGGGTATGTGCCGCTGCTGGCCTCGCTGAACGGGCATATCCTTGCGACTTTTGCGCAAAAGCACATCGCGGCAGAGTGGCTGCCCAAGCTGACAGCGGGCGAATTGATGCTGGCGATTGCTTTGACTGAACCCAAGGGCGGTTCGGACGCGGCCAATCTGGGTCTCAAGATGGAGCGGGTAGGGGATCACTATGTTCTGAACGGTGAGAAGACGTCGATTTCTGCCAATCAGATCGCCAAGGGTGTGATCACCTTCGCCCGAACAGGGCGTCCCGAGGACAAGGCGCGCGGGGTTTCGGCTATTCTGGTACCGCTGGACGCGCCGGGGATCACCACGTCGAAATTCTCGAACATGGGGCAGAATTCCGTTGGTCACGGCTCGATCTGGTTCGACAATGTGAAAGTGCCCGCCGATCACCTGCTGGGTGATGAGGGCAAGGGATTTGCGCAGGTTATGCAAGGTTTCGACTTCTCGCGCAGCTTGATCGGGTTGCAGGCGCTTGGTGCCGCACGCGCCAGTCTGGACGAGACTTGGGCCTATATCGGTGAGCGGCGTGCCTTCGGCAAACCTTTGGGCGCGTTTCAAGGCGTGACGCATCAACTGGCGGATTTCGACACCAAGGTCGAGGCAGCAAGGCTTATGTCGTATAACGCGCTCTGGCTCAAGGATCGTGGCCTGCCGCATACCGCCGAGGCCGCCATGACAAAGTGGTGGCCGCCGCTTCTGGCCTATGAGGCGATCCATACCTGTCTGCTGATCCACGGTCACGCGGGCTATAGCGATACCTTGCCGTTCCAGCAGCGTCTGCGCGATGTTCTGGGGCTGCATATTGGTGATGGGACCGCGCACATCATGAAGAACATCATCGCCCGCGAACGTGCGGGCCGCGAGGCCACCGCAGGCTGAAGACAAGTCTTCTGCGCGTCGAGGAGGGCGCGCCGAGGCGCGGGGCCATGTTCCGCATCACAAGGGGAGGGAAACACTATGCATTTCGATGCTGTCCTGATTGAACCACGCCGCGACGCGATGACGACTGCCGGGTTCTGGAAAAACATCACCACCGACGATTATTTCGACCGCAATCTGGCGGCCACACCTGACGCCTTGGCGCTGTCCTCGGTCTCGGTCACCGCAGGGACGCGCCGTGATCTGACATGGGCCGAGCTTGATCTGCTGGCCGACCGCGCTGCCATCGGTCTGCGCAAATTGGGCGTGGGGCGCAATGATGTGGTGACGTGCCAGTTGCCGAATGGCTGGCAATTCGTCGCGACCTATCTGGGCTGCTCGCGCATCGGTGCGGTGTTCAATCCGGTGATGCCGATCTTCCGCGAGCATGAGTTGACCTTTATGCTGCGCCACGGCGAGACGCGGGTTTTCGTCGTGCCCAGGCTGTTTCGGGGTTTTGATCACGAGGTCATGGCCAACGGAATGGCCCCCGGTCTGCCGGATTTGGCGCATATCGTCGTTTTAGGCGGAGAAGGGGCCAACAGTTTCGAGACGTTGCTGTCCAATCCCGCCTTTGACAGCGAACGCACCAGTCTAAGCCGTGACAGCCGCCTTGGGCCAAATGACGTGTGCCAGTTGATCTACACCTCAGGGACCACGGGTGAGCCGAAAGGCGTGATGCACACCGCCAATACCATGTATGCCAACCTTGCCCCGTTTGCAGAGCGGCTGCATATGGGCGCGGATGACGTGGTGTTGATGTTCTCGCCGATGGCACATCAGACCGGGTTCATGTACGGGCTGCTTCTGCCTTTGATGCTGGGGGCGCGATCTGTGCTGATGGACACATGGGACAAGGCGCAGGCCGCGCGGGTGATCGAAAGCGATCATGTGACATGGACCATGGCATCGACCCCCTTCCTGATGGACCTGTCTGCCACGGTTGATGAACTTGGCACCGATCCCTCGTCGCTGCGGACCTTTCTTTGTGCGGGCACCGTCATTCCTGGCCCCGTGGTCGAGCGCGCGCAGCGCATTCTGGGGGCGCGGGTGATCTCGGCCTGGGGTCTGACCGAGAATGGCGCGGTCACAACCGTACGTCCCGAAGACGCGGCTGACCGATCGGCTACTTCGGATGGAATACCTCTGCCAGGGGTAGAGTTGCAGATCCGCGACAAGGAAGGGAACCCATTGCCTGTCGGACGCGAGGGCGAGATTTGGGTGCGCGCCTGTTCCAATTTCGGGGGCTATCTAAAGCGCCCGCATCTGAACAGCCATGATGCCGATGACTGGTTCGATACCGGCGATATCGGACGTCTGGATGAGGCGGGCTACATCCGAATTTGTGGGCGTTCCAAAGACATCATCATCCGCGGGGCCGAAAACATCCCCGTGGTCGAGGTCGAGGCCGCGTTGTTCAAACATCCCGCCGTGCAGACTGTGGCCATTGTCGGCTATCCAGATGACCGGCTGGGCGAGCGGGCTTGTGCCTTTGTCGTGCCCAAGGCGGCGCAGGCTTTCAGTTTCGAAGACATGCAGGCCCATCTGAAAGCCCTTGGTTTCGCCGTCCAGTATTGGCCGGAACGGTTGGAACTGCGCGAGGCGCTGCCCTCGACGGCATCGGGTAAAATTCAGAAATTTGCCCTGCGTGCTATGCTGCGGGCGGAACTGGTACAGTGACCGATTTGCCCGGACATATCGCACTTGTGACTGGCGCGGGTGGCCCCATGGGGCGCGCGGTCACGGACAGGCTGGTGGCCGATGGGGTGGCGGGGCTGGTGCTGACCGACATTTCCGCCACGCGGCTGGACCAAGTGGCCGCCGACATGCGGGACCGTCTGGGCGCGGATCGCGTTGTGGCGGTGCGGGCCGATGTCACCCAAGGGGCTGAGGCGCGGGCGGTGGCCGAGGCCGGGCTTGCCGCCTTTGGGCGTGTCGATCTGCTGGTCAACCTTGTGGGCGGCCTGCGCTCCACCAGGCTTTATACGCCCTTTCTTGAGATGGGTGAGGATCAGTGGCGGCAAACCTTTGATTTGAACCTGTTGGGTGGGTTTCATCTGATGCAGGCCTTTGTGCCGGGGATGATGGCGCGGCGGTTTGGCCGGGTGGTCAATGTGGCGTCTATCGTTTTTGGGGGCGAGAAGGGGCAGTCCGA
Organism: Rhodobacterales bacterium; assembly: GCA_047921295.1. Classification (GTDB taxonomy): domain Bacteria; phylum Pseudomonadota; class Alphaproteobacteria; order Rhodobacterales; family Rhodobacteraceae; genus Seohaeicola. Next base: position 107,866 of record JBLRWK010000002.1, on the reverse strand, counting down.
CTATGCGGCGGCCAAGGCTGCGGTCGCCTCGCTCACGCGTTCGCTGGCGGCGGAATTCGCGCCGCATGTGACGGTGAATTGCGTGGCACCTGGGCTGACCAACACCTCCGTCACGCAGAACATCCCCGCAGGCGAGGCGGCGCGGCTGACGGCTGCGGCGTTTATCCCGCGCATGGCTGAACCTGCCGAGACGGCTGCGGCCATCGCGTTTTTCCTGCGCGAGGATGCCCGTTTTGTGACGGGCGAGATCATGGCCGTTTCAGGCGGCATTCACCCGCATCTCTGACAGCCGCAGGATATGATGCCTTATTGCTTGGGCGTGTCGGAGTATGTGCGTAAGAAACAGTCATTCAATCCAAGGGAGACCACGCCAATGAAGGTACTCGTGCCTGTCAAACGTGTGATCGACTACAACGTGAAGGTTCGCGTCAAGGCGGACGGAAGCGGTGTCGATCTCGCCAATGTCAAAATGTCCATGAACCCTTTCGACGAGATCGCGGTGGAAGAGGCGATCCGGTTGAAGGAAGCGGGAAAGGCTGATGAGGTCGTGGTGGTTTCCATCGGCGTCAAGCAAGCGCAGGAAACCCTGCGGACCGCGCTGGCCATGGGCGCCGACCGCGCCATTCTGGTCGTGGCTACGGACGATGTTCACAACGACATCGAACCGCTGGCCGTGGCCAAGATCCTGAAAGCCGTCATCGCCGAGGAAAACCCCGGTCTGGTGATCGCGGGCAAACAGGCCATCGACAATGACATGAACGCCACCGGCCAGATGCTCTCGGCCCTGCTCGGCTGGTCGCAGGCGGCTTTCGCCTCGCATCTGGACATTCAGGGCGACCACGCGCTGGTCACCCGCGAAGTGGATGGCGGTCTGCAGACGATCAAGGTCAAACTGCCGACCATCGTCACCGCCGACCTGCGCCTGAACGAGCCGCGCTACGCATCGCTGCCGAACATCATGAAGGCCAAGAAAAAGCAGCTCGATGAAAAGACCGCCGCCGATTACGGCGTCGATGTCACCCCGCGACTGACCGTGGTCAAGACCACGGAACCCGCAGCACGCGCGGCAGGCATCAAGGTGGGCTCGGTCGATGAGCTTGTGGCGAAACTCAAGGAAGTGGGGGCTGTATAATGGCTGTTCTTCTGATTGGTGAAGTAACCGACGGCACGCTGGCGCTGGACGCCACCGCCAAGGCCGTCACTGCGGCCAAGCAATTGGGCGAAGTGACCGTGCTCTGCACCGGCGCATCGGCCAAGGCCGCAGCGGATGAGGCGGCCAAGATCGAAGGTGTGTCCAAGGTGCTGGTCGCCGAAGACGCGCTCTATGGGCACCGTCTGGCCGAACCCGTCGCCGCGCTGATCGCCAGCATGGCCTCGGGGTATTCGCATATCGTGGCCCCCTCCACGACCGACGCGAAAAACATCATGCCGCGCGTGGCCGCCCTGCTGGATGTGATGATCCTGTCCGACGTGGTCGGCGTTGTCGATGCCGACACGTTCGAGCGTCCGATCTATGCGGGCAACGCGATCCAGACCGTCAAATCCACCGACAGCGTCAAGGTGATGACGATCCGCACCTCGACCTTCGATCTGGCCCCGATGGGCGGCTCTGCCTCGGTCGAGGCGATTGCCACGGGTGACAACCCCGGCCTGTCCGAATGGGTCGAAGACAAGGTGGCCGCCTCGGACCGCCCCGAACTGACCAGCGCAGGCGTGGTTGTGTCGGGCGGGCGCGGCGTCGGCTCGGAAGCTGACTTCGCCCTGATCGAGAAACTGGCCGACAAGCTGGGCGCCGCCGTCGGTGCATCCCGTGCCGCCGTCGACTCGGGCTATGCCCCCAACGACTGGCAGGTCGGGCAGACCGGCAAGGTTGTTGCACCGGATCTTTATGTCGCCGTGGGTATCTCGGGCGCGATCCAGCACCTTGCTGGCATGAAAGACAGCAAGATCATCGTCGCCATCAACAAGGACGAAGAAGCGCCGATCTTCCAGGTCGCCGATTATGGCCTTGTCGGAGACCTTTTCACCATTGTCCCGGAACTGATCGAGAAAATCTGAACCGGACAAGGCCATTGGAGGCTCTCATGAGCGTCAAGGATCTTGGTGACCGGGTCGTGTTACGCCACACTGTGAGGTTTGGCGACTGCGATCCGGCGCTGATAGCCTATACGGGAACTATCGTTGATTACGCGCTCATCGCGATTGAAGAATTTTGGAAAGTCGCGTTGGATGGCATTGGTTGGTTCGAGCTGAATCTTGACCATAACATCGGCACGGCCTTTGTGAACCTGTCGTACGACTTTACCTCCCCCATAACGCCACGAGCACCATTGGAAATAATGGTTCGAGTGCACAAAAAAGGGAAAACTTCGATCACATTTCAAGTGTGTGCCGCTCAGTCTGGCCAAGCAGCATTTACCGCGCAATTGACATGTGTGTTCATTGAGCGAAGCACATTAAGAAAAATTACTCCTCCAATGTGGATTGAACATGCACTCGCTCGGTTCTTGCCGTAGCCCGCACCGTATATGGCAGCATCAGCTTCTATCCCACAGTTGATCCAAGCCACAGCGTGATGGCCGGAAAAGCCACCAAGATGCCCAAACGCACCACATCGACTGTGATGAAGGGAACCAGACCTTTGAAGATCCGCACGACTGGCACGTCCGGCAGTACGGCCTTCAACACGAAGACGTTCATGCCGACAGGCGGGGTCACCAGTGCGATTTCCGTCACGACGATCACGATGATACCGAACCAGACCAGATCGAAACCCTCCGCCACGACGATAGGGGCGAAAAGAGGCACGAAGATCAGAATGATCGCCATCGAATCCATCACGCAGCCCAAGACGAGAAAGACCAGCATGATCGCGAAGATCAGGCCATAGCCTTCAAGCCCGGTGGACTGCACAAGCGCCAGCACGCCTGCGGCCAGACCTGACAGGGTCAGCAGTTTGGACAGCATCAGAGCGCCAAAAAGCACCGCATACAGGGAGATCGAGGTATAGACCGTGTCAATAATGACCGCGCGCAGCACTTTCCATGTCAGACGGCCATGCAGGGTGGCGATCAGGATTGCAAGACCAGCGCCCATGCCTGCCGCTTCGGTCGGGGTGAAAAGCTTGGCGTAAAGGCCGCCAATGATCAGGCCGAACAGCAGCATGAACGGCCAGATTCCCGACAGCGCCTTGAGGCGTTCGGGCCAGGCTGTCCGCTCGCCCTGCGGGGCGTGGCTGGGGTTGCGGGCGGCGACAAAGCGGATCGCCAGCATGTAGAAGGCCAGACCCATCAGGCCAGGGATGACACCTGCGATGAAGAGATCGCCGATATTGGTCTGGGTCAGGATGCCATAGACCACCATGATGATCGAGGGCGGAATCAGGATGCCCAGCGTACCGCCTGCGGCGATGGTGCCTGCGGCAAGCTCATCCGAGTAATTGTATTTCTTCATGCTCGGATAGGCGACTTTTGCCATTGTCGCAGCCGTGGCATAGCTGGAGCCGCAAACCGCCGAAAAGCCCGAACAGGCCACCATCGTCGACAGGGCCAGACCGCCGCGCACATGGCCGACAAAGGCATAGGCCGCACGGAACAGATCATGCGCGATGCCTGTTTTCGAGATCACATTGCCCATCAGGATGAACATCGGCACCACTGCCAGATCATACGACAGCACCGCGTCCGAAATCGTCAGTGGCAGCAGCTGGAACGCGATGTTCCAGTTGATCGCAAGCCCGATCCCGATAACGGATACGGCCAGAAGGGCAAAGGCCAGCGGCACCCGCAGAAAGGCCAGCAGGATGGCGGCCAGCATGGACATGGAACCGACGATCATAGGGCTTCCTCCTCGTGGGTATCAGCGGGATCAACCATCGGACCCGTGAGCGCGATGGTGATCGCCGCCAATGCCGAGAGCGCGCAGCTGATTGAAATGAAGATATAAAGTGGCCCGCGCGGCACCCGCAGCGCTTGGCTGACCTCGGAGATCCGTGCGGCGTTAAGGCCGTGTTTGACGAAAAGCCATGCGATCACGGCGAGGACCAGTGTCACAAGGGCCGACGTCAGGATGCGCCACCAGCCCATAGAGGGTTTGCTGATGACCCTGTCCATCAGGTCAATCGTCAGATGCGCGCCTGCGGCCGTCACCAAGGGCAAGCCCGAGAAGACAACCAACGCCATCAGATGTTCGGTGATGTCATTGGCCCCGTAGATCGGCTGGCCGATCACGCGCCGTCCAATCACATCGGCAAAGGTCAGTGCTACCATGGCCAGCAGGAATGCTGCCATGATCGTTTCCACCAAACGGCGGGTTTTCCATGCCAATGAGAGCATGATCGTCCTCCTCCCCAAAAAGGTGAAGGCCGGGGTGTCGGCCTCCACGAGGTTCATGTCTCTGGCTTATTCGGCAGCCAGCGCGGTGTAGGTTTCTCCGTAGAAATCCAGCATGGCCTGCGGGTCAGCGACACCTGCAGCCTTGGCCGCGTCGATCCATTCCGTGACCATCTGATTGTAGATGCCATCCACGGCAGCGATCAGTTCGGGCGAGGCATCCACGATCTCATGCCCAGCAGTGCCCAGCTTTGCAGTCGCGGCGGGGTTCTGGCTGTCGAAATTCCGGCCCCATGCGGCGGAGAGGTTTTCGCCGATGATCCCCTCGATCGCGGCTTTGTCCTGATCGCTGAGCCCGTCCCATTTCGCGCCATTCATGACCACGAAGAAGGTGGCGTCATAAAAGCCTTTGGGGAAAATGGTGTGATGCTTGAGGCTGTCTTCCAGACGGAAGTTCACCACCGACTCCATCGTGTGCAGCGAGCCGTCGATGACGCCGCTTTCCAGCATCTCATAGGCTTTGGTCGCGGGGGCGGCGACCGGGATAGCCCCCAGCGAGGTCAGCAGTTTTTCCTGAATCGGGCCTCCCATGCGGAATTTCACATTTGCCAGATCCGCAGGTGTGGAGACGGATTTCGCGCCGTGGTGCAACTGGCCGCCACCGAAGAGCCCGACCGCCAGCATCTTGACGCCCTCAAACGCAGGGTTGGTAGCCAGATAGGTGTCATAGGTGCGCCACAGCGCCCGGCTTTGCGCCTCGGCCTTGGTGCCTGCGTTCGGGAATTCTGCGAACCACATGGGCACGAAGCGCTCTGGTTCATAGGTGAAGTTGCCCCATGTAATATCGGCGATCCCGTTGCGCGCGAGTTCCCAGTGCTGCGGCGGGCTGGCCAGCGGGGCGGGCAGGATGGTGATCGTGACCCGGCCTTCGGTCACCTCGGCCACTTGTTCGGTGAAAGGGACCAGAAAGTCAGTGTGCACGAAATGGGTCGGCGGCACCCATGAGGACATGGTCAGGGTTTCGGCGCTGACGGCCTGGGCAGTCGCTGTCGTCAGGGCCGCGACAGCGGCTGATTTGAGCAGTTTGGATGTGAAGTTGATCATCTGGATCCTCCCGTTGATGACGTGTTTGCCTTTAATTGAGGTGGTGGGAATTGAGCGTTCTGTTGGTGCGGAGCCTTGCAAGCTCTGCAAAGATGGCAGCGCCGACCGGGATGATGTCCGGGTCGAAGATGAATTTCGGATGGTGCGGGGCATAGCCGCCCTGGCCGACAAAGAAGAACGCACCCGGCACCCGCCCCAAGAACTCCGAGAAATCCTCGGATGCCATCAGGCTGCGCGCGTTTTCGACTACGCGATCTGTCCCCACGGTGCGGATGGCGCTGGCCACGGTCGCGGCGACACAGGCGGGATCATTCAGCGTGACAGGGGCGACCTTGTTGACTTCGGCTTCGATCAGGACCCCGAACATCAGTTCTGTCGCATGGGCCGCGTCCTGCAGCAGGTCGGCCAGACGGTCGCGGACATCTGTCGCGGTGGTGCGCATCGTGCCTTCGATCCGTACCGTGTCCGGCAGGATGTTGCGGGCGGTGCCGCCCTGCAGCAGTCCGAACGAGATCACACCAGAGGCGCGCGCGTCCACCAAGCGAGTTGCGGCCTGCTGCACGGCGGTGATGAAATGCGCAGCCGCCGCCACAGCATCCTCGCCCAGGTGTGGCATGGAGCCATGAGCCCCGTTGGCGCGGATCGTGATGTTGATGTCATCCGCCGAGGACAGGGCCGCCGAAGCCGGGATGCCAACGTGACCGGCGGGGAGTTCGGGCGAATTGTGCAGGGCGTAGACCTCGTCGCAGGGGAAGCGGTCCAACAGGCCGTCCGCGATCATGGCGCGCGCGCCGCTCAGTAGTTCCTCGGCTGGTTGGAAGATGAAGCGCACCGTGCCGTCGAAATCGCGGTGCCGTGCCAGAAAGGCAGCGGCCGTCAGGGCCGTGACCATGTGGCCATCGTGGCCGCAGCCATGAAAGCGGCCGGCGTCTTCCGAGGCGTAGTCAAGTTCTGACTTTTCCTGCATCGGCAGGGCGTCAAGTTCGGCGCGAAAGCCGATACAGCGTCCGGGCGCTTGCGCCGATGTGCTCTTGCCGTGCAATGTGCCGACGACACCCGTGCCACCGATCCCGGTCGTGACCTCGTATCCGAAGTCGCGCAGGCGGTCGGCAACAAATGCGGCCGTGCGGACCTCTTGGAATCCTGTTTCGGGATGGCGGTGCAGCTCCTGCAGCCACGCATGGGAGGTCTTGCGTTGCGCATCGTACCATGTGGCGAACATTGAAGGAGGCTCCATTCGATTTAGTTCTACGAAAGTTGTGTCTTGATACTTGTTGTTCGAGACAGTTTCCTGTTAAGATTATTTATGGTAAAAATCAGGGTAACAGGTGATACCTTTTCGGTATCGGACAGAGCGGGGAGTGAACGCATGACGACCGACAGGACCTTTAGGAACGAACGCTTGACGTATCGGCTGAATATCGTGGCCCAGCAGGCGATTACCGCGAATGACGAGATTTTTCTGCGCGAAACAGGATGTCGGATCAGGGACCTGCGGGTGCTGCGTCTGATTGATGACACGCCGGGCACGACCTTTGCCGAAATCGCGAAAGCCACCGGTTTTGAACGCAGTCTGACCTCTCGAATCATTCAGACCCTGATCGGTGCAGGGTTGATCGAGCGTGAAAACTCCAGCACGGATGCCCGCGTTTTTCTGCTGTCCACGACTCCCAGGGGCAAGGAGACGCGGCAGGTGGCCCGGCAGTTGTCGGACCGTCTTGAGGTCATCCTGACCGACCCGCTGTCGGCGCAGGAGATGCGTGCGCTCAACGAGATTCTTGCGCGGCTTGGAAGTTGGGTGACCTCGGAGGATTACAGACAGGCGCTGATGGCCGAGCAGGAAGAAGTATCCACTTAAAATAGTCTTGACATGAGATCATTGGCGCTCTACCCATGATCCTGCCTGACATGCCATCACAGGAGAGGCCGATACACTCGGCGCCGAAGGAGCAACCCCCCGGAACCTCTCAGGCAAAAGGACTGTGAGCGGTGCGGCGATCTGAAGTGTGCGACGGACCTGTGCCGTACCTGCGACAGAGGGGATTGGGCCTGCCATCCGGCAGGCCGGAACCTTGGGTCGCGGGAGGATATCATGACCAGAATTGCCGTTATCGGCGCCGGAATTACCGGCGTCACCACCGCGTCAAGCCTGATGGATCGGGGCTATGACGTCACCTTGTTCGACCGCAACCGCTATGCGGCAATGCAGACCTCTTTCGCCAATGGCGGGCAATTGTCCGCATCGAACGCCGAGACCTGGAACCGCTGGGCCACGGTCTTCAAGGGCATGAAATGGATGATGACCCGGGGCGCGCCGCTTCTGGTTAACCCCAAGCCAAGCTGGCACAAGTACAGCTGGATGGCCGAATTCATGGCTGCGATCCCGCAGTATCGCGCCAACACGGTGCAGACGACGCGCATGGCCATCGCCGCGCGCGGCCTGCTCAAGGAAAAGGCAGAACGCCACGGTTTCGGCTTTGATTGCGAGGATCGGGGCATCCTGCACATCTACACCGACAAGGCCGAATTCGATCATGCGACCAAGGTGAACAAGTTGCTGTCCGAAGGCGGGCTGGAACGCCGCGCCGTCGCCCCCGAAGAGGTGCGCCAGATCGAGCCTGCGCTGCGCGGGGAATTCTACGGTGGCTATTACACCGAAAGCGATTTCACCGGGGACATCCACCGCTATACCACGGGGCTTGCCAAATCCATCGAGGCGGGCGGCGCGGTGCTGCGGTTCGGCACGGATGTCGAGGCGCTGCGCGTCGACAAGAACGAAGTCCGCCTGACCTGGAGCCGCAACAACGAAAGCCAGACCGAGACATTTGATGCCATCGTGGTCTGCGCGGGCGTCGAAAGCCGCCGGATCGGTGCGGAACTGGGCGACCGGGTGAATGTTTATCCGGTCAAGGGCTATTCGATCACGGTGCGTCTGGATGACGAGGAAAGCCAGCGCGCAGCCCCTTGGATCAGCCTGTTGGACGACGAAGCCAAGGTCGTCACCAGCCGCCTTGGCAAGGATCGTTTCCGCATCGCGGGCACGGCCGAATTCAACGGCTACAACCTTGATATCCGCGATGACCGCATTCGTCCGCTGGTCAAGTGGTGCGAACGGTTCTTCCCTGGTGTCAGCACCGAACACGCGATCCCATGGGCGGGCCTGCGCCCCATGATGCCCAACATGATTCCGCGTGTCGGGCAGGGCAAGCGGGACCGGGTGTTCTACAACACCGGTCACGGGCATCTGGGCTGGACCTTGTCGGCCGTCACCGCCGAGATGGTGGCCGACAGGGTGGCCGAGTCGCGCGTCGTGAACGGCGCCAGCGGGTCAGGGTCGGTCATCGCTGCGGCGCTCAAGATGCAGGGGGCACATTGATGTATATCCCCGTTTATGACGACATGCTCGAGGCCCATGTGCGGATTTCGCCGCATATCCGCCGGACGCCAGTCCGCATCTCGGATTACCTGAATGATCTGGCGGGCTGCCAGCTCTTCTTCAAGTGCGAGAATTTTCAGGAACCGGGCGCCTTCAAGGTGCGCGGTGCCACCAATGCGGTGTTCGGTCTGGACAGTGCGCAGGCTGCAAAGGGCGTGGCCACGCATTCATCGGGCAATCATGCCTCCTGCCTCAGCTATGCGGCCATGCTGCGCGGCATTCCCTGCAACGTGGTGATGCCGCGCACCGCGCCGCAGGCCAAGAAGGACACGGTGCGCCGCTACGGCGGCAAGATCACGGAATGCGAACCGTCAACCACCTCGCGCGAGGCGACATTCGCGACCGTACAGGCCGAGACAGGCGGCGATTTCGTGCATCCCTACAACGATCCGCGCGTGATCGCGGGGCAGGAAACCTGTTCCAAGGAGTTCATGGAACAGACCGGCGGTCTTGATGTCGTGGTGGCTCCCATCGGCGGAGGTGGCATGATCTCCGGAACCTGCCTGACGCTGTCGACCCTGGCTCCCGAATGCCAGGTGATCGCCGCCGAGCCGGAACAGGCCGACGATGCCTATCGCAGCTTCAAGGCGGGTCATATCATCGCCGATGATGCTCCCAAGACGATTGCAAACGGTCTGCTGGTCCCGCTCAAGGATCTGACATTGCATTTCGTCTCGCGCCATGTGTCCGAGATCTACACCGCCTCGGAGCAGGAGATCATCGACGCGATGAAGCTGACCTGGAAGCATCTGCGCGTCGTCATGGAACCCTCCAGCGCTGTGCCGCTGGCCGTCATCCTCAAGAACCCGGGCGCATTCCGCGGCAAGCGCGTGGGCGTCATCATCACCGGCGGAAACGTCGATCTGGACAGATTGCCCTGGATGCAGGGCTGAAAAGGAATAGACCCATGAAAGACTTTACCAATCTTGATGCCTACGAAGTCGGTTTCGACATTCCCGCAAAGCCCGGTATGGACGCGGCTGACATTCAGACCCCCGCGCTGGTGCTGGATCTTGATGCGCTGGAGCGCAACATCAAGAAGATGGGCGATTATGCCAAGGCCCACGGCATGCGCCACCGCGCTCATGGCAAGATGCACAAGTCCGTGGATGTGCTGAAACTGCAGATGGAACTGGGCGGCGCAATCGGCGTCTGCTGCCAGAAGGTGTCGGAAGCCGAGGTTTTCGTGCGCGCCGGCATCAAGGAGGTTCTGGTTTCGAACCAGGTGCGCGATCCGGGCAAGATCGACCGCCTCGCGCATCTGCCGACATATGGCGCGAATGTCATCGTCTGCGTGGACGATGTAGCCAACGTGGCTGACCTTTCGGCCGCCGCCGGCAAGCACGGCACCGAACTGGGTGTCTTCATCGAGATCGATTGCGGCGCGGGCCGTTGCGGCGTGACCACCACGCCGGCGGTCCTTGAGATCGCGCGCGCCGTGCGTGATGCCGATCACCTGACCTTCAAGGGCATCCAGGCCTATCAGGGCGCGATGCAGCACATGGATAACTTCGATGATCGCAAGGCCAAGATCGAGGCGGCCATCGCGCAGGTCCGCGATGCGGTCGAGGCGCTGAAAGCCGAAGGCATCGAGACCGAACTGGTGTCGGGCGGCGGCACGGGTTCTTATTACTTCGAGTCGAACTCGGGCCTCTACAACGAGTTGCAGTGCGGATCCTACGCCTTCATGGATGCCGATTACGGCCGCATCTTGGACAAGGACGGCAAGCGTATCGACGCGGGCGAATGGGAAAACGCCTTCTTCATCCTGACGACCGTGATGAGCCACGCCAAGGCCGACAAGGCGATCTGCGATGCGGGCCTCAAGGCGCAGTCGGTGGACAGTGGTCTGCCCTTCATTTACGGGCGCGACGATGTGGAATACGTCAAATGCTCGGACGAGCATGGCGTGATCGCAGATCCCAAGGGCGTGCTGAAGGTCAATGAAAAGCTGCGGCTGGTGCCGGGCCATTGCGACCCGACCGCCAATGTGCACGATTGGTACGTCGGCGTACGCGGCGGCAAGGTCGAATGCGTCTGGCCGGTATCGGCGCGCGGCCGGGCCTACTGATCCGGCATGACTATAGGCGGGCCGGATTTCGGCCTGCCGCAATCCCGGGAGATCCCACCATGCTGATCGTGCGCGAACGTGACATTGCCGACCTTTTGACCCGCGAGGCGGCATTCGACGCTGTCGAAAAGGTCTTTGCCGCCATGGCCGCCGGGGATGCTCGGAACTTTCCCGTCGTGCGCGAGGCGCTTGGCCATGAAGATGCGCTTTATGGCTTCAAGGGGGGCTTCGACCGGGCTGGGCTTGCGCTTGGCCTCAAGGCTGGTGGCTACTGGCCGCATAACCTTGAACGGCGCGGGCTGATCAACCACCAGTCCACGGTATTCCTGTTTGACCCCGATACCGGCAAGCCTGCCGCGATGGTCGGTGGCAACCTGCTGACGGCCCTGCGCACGGCGGCGGCATCCTCCGTGTCGATCCGTCATCTGGCGCGCCCGGATGCATCGGTCATCGGCATGATCGGCGCGGGCCACCAGGCGGCGTTCCAGTTGCGCGCGGCACTGGAGCAGCGCGCCTTCACCAAGGTCATCGGCTGGAACTATCATCCCGAGATGCTGCCCAATATCGAAAAGGTCGCGGCAGAAGCGGGCCTGCCCTTCGAGGCCGTGGACCTGCCCGATATGGCGCAGGCGGATGTGATCATTTCGATCACCTCGGCTTTCGCGCCCTCGCTGATGGCGGATCATGTGTCACCGGGCACGCATATCGCGTGCATGGGAACAGATACCAAGGGCAAGCAGGAGGTGGAGGCGGCGCTGCTCACCCGCGCGCGGGTCTTTACCGATGATGTCGCGCAATCCGTCAGCATCGGAGAGGCCCAGCATGCGGTGGCGGAAGGTCTTCTGTCGCCTGCTGATATTGTAGAAATTGGCGCGGTCATCAACGGCTCCGATCCCGGGCGGCGGACGGCTGCGGAGATCACCTTGTTCGATGGCACAGGCGTTGGGCTGCAGGATCTTGCGGTTACGGCGGCGGTGGTGGAGTTGGCCGTTGAGAGGGGCGTTGCCATCGAGGTGGATCTCTGATCAGTTTTTAGACGGTAATTCAACAAGATGACAGGCGTCGCAACAAGCGGCGCCTGTTGCGTTTGGGGCCGGTTATCATGCCGGATTGCCGCGCAGACATGCGGTCAGGGTATCAGCCAAGACCCCACCCATCATCGACAAAAACCAGGCTTGACGGGCATTCATACACCATCACGAAATTTTCAGATGCGGTGAACACCTTGACCAAGATCGACCAGATCGAGACCATGATCCTCGATATCCCGACCATCCGTGGCCATGTGCTTTCCATGGCCACGATGCGGACCCAGACTGCGGTTTTGGTACGGGTCCGGTTCTCGGACGGGTCCGAGGGGATCGGTGAGGGCACCACGATCGGCGGGCTGAGCTACGGGGCGGAAAGCCCTGAGGGGATTCAATCCGCCATCGACACCTATATCGCCCCGGTCCTGCTGGGGCGCGACGCCGACAATTTGAATGGCGCGATCCAGTTGATCGACAAGCTGGTCAAAGGCAACCGCATCGCCAAGGCGGCGGTGGAAATCGCGCTGTGGGATGGTCTGGGCAAGCGCCTTGGCTGTCCGGTGTCTCAGCTGTTCGGCGGAGCTGTGCATGAGCGTTTGCCGGTCGCGTGGACGCTGGCCTCAGGCAACTCAGAGACTGACATCGCCGAGGCCTTGCAGATGATCGAGATCGGCCGCCACAACATCTTTAAGCTGAAGATCGGCAAGCGGTCGGTGCGCGAGGATGTGGCCCATGTGGCCCGGATCAAGCAGGCGGTGGGCGATGCCGCCAGCGTGCGCGTCGATGTGAATACGGCGTGGTCTTTGCAGAATGCGCGCTGGGGCTTGAAAGGGCTCCAGGATGCGGGTTGCGAGCTGGTCGAGCAGCCGGTGCCTGCGCGTCAGCGCCGCGCGATGGCCGAACTCTGCCGCAGCTATGAGATCGCCGTGATGGTCGATGAGGCGCTGAACGGGCCTGAAGATGCGCTGTCCGTGGTCAATGCCAATGGCGCGGATGTGTTCGCGGTGAAAGTGGCGCAATCGGGCGGGTTGAAGCGGGCGGCGGAAGTGATCGCCATCGCGCAGGCGGCGGGCCTTGGGCTTTATGGCGGCACGATGCTGGAAACCGGGCTGGGCACGGCGGCGGCGCTGCAACTCTTCGCCACGGTCGAGACCCTGCACTGGGGCACCGAGTTCTTTGGCCCCTTGCTACTGACGGACGAGATTTTGGCGACACCCATCGTCTACCGAGATTTCTGCGTCGAGATCCCCAAGGGCAATGGCATCGGCGCCGCGCTGGACCCCGACAAGATTGCGTTCTTCCGCCGTGATGGCGGACGCACCATCAAAGCCGTCGCAGGGGCATAACCAGCGACATGACCTAAACCGCCCCGACGACGGAGGACGCGTCGCGGCACCCAGGAGGAGGACGACCCATGTTCACCCAATCCAACCTTGATGAATTCTCAGCCCGTCTGGACGGTGCGATTCAGGATGACCCGGAAAACGGCGTGTTTCGCTGCCGTCGGGATATCTTCACCGACGAAGACCTGTTCGAGCTTGAGATCAAACACATCTTTGAGGGTAACTGGATCTATATGGCGCATGAAAGCCAGATCCCGAACCCTGGCGATTACTTTACGCTGACCATGGGGCGCACGCCTGTGGTGATCACCCGCGACAAGGACGGCGGGTTGAACGCGCTGGTCAATGCCTGTTCGCATCGCGGCGCGCAGCTGTGCCGATTCAAGCGGCGCAACCAGAAGACCTTTACCTGCCCGTTCCATGGTTGGACCTTTTCCAACACGGGCAAGTTGCTGAAGGTCAAGGACCCCAATGGCGCAGGTTACCCGGAGCAGTTCAATCAGGACGGCAGCCACGACCTGACCAAAGTTGCCCGGTTCGAGAATTACCGGGGATTCCTGTTCGGCTCGCTCAATGCCGATGTGAAGCCGCTGGCAGAGTATCTGGGCGAGGCGCGCGGGATGATCGACATGATCGTTGATCAGGCTGATGAAGGTCTGGAAGTGCTGCGCGGGTCCTCGACCTATACCTATGATGGCAACTGGAAGCTTCAGGCCGAGAATGGCGCCGACGGTTATCACGTGTCCGCCGTCCACTGGAACTATGTCGCGACCACCGCGCACCGCACCGACGATGGCAAGGAAGACAACATCAAGGCCACCGATGCGTCCAAATGGGCCAAGCAGCGCGGCGGGTTCCACGCCTATGACAACGGGCACATACTGCTGTGGACTGAATGGGCTGATCCGACCAACCGCCCGAACTATCCTCGCCTGGCTGAGTGGACTGAAAAGCACGGCAAGACCAAGGCCGACTGGATGGTGGGTGTCCTGCGCAACCTGTGCCTTTATCCCAACGTCTTCCTGATGGACCAGTTCTCGAGCCAGATCCGCGTCTTCCGCCCGATCAGCGTCGATCAGACCGAAGTGACGATCTACTGCATCGCCCCCAAGGGAGAGAGCCAGGAAGCGCGCACCCGCCGCATCCGCCAGTACGAGGATTTCTTCAACGCCTCCGGTATGGCAACGCCGGATGACACCGAAGAATTCCGCGCCACCCAGCGTGGCTATGCCGGTGCGGCCCATGCCAAGTGGAACGACCTGACCCGTGGGGCAACCCAGTGGATCGAAGGTGCGGACGGAGACGCCAAGGCGCTGGGGATCAACCCCATCCTGTCGGGTGCCCGCACCGAGGACGAAGGCCTGTTCGTGATCCAGCACACCAACTGGTCCGAGCGCATGGCGACCGCCATCGCCAAGGAGCGTGAAACCGCGCCCGGCGCTGCTGTTGCGGCCGAATGAGGAGGAAAAGACATGAACACTTCAACTCTTGAACGCACGGAAACCGCCGCCATGGCCAGCTATGAACAGATCCAGGCTTTCCTTTTTGCAGAGGCGCGTGCGCTGGACGATCGCGAGTGGGACACCTGGCTGGGCTTCTATCACAAGGATTGCCCGTTCTGGATGCCCGCATGGGATGACTACGACACCCTGACCGAGGACCCGGCCAATGAAATGTCCTTGATGTATTATCCCAATAAGCAGGGGATCGAGGACAGGGTGTTTCGGATCAAGACCGACCGGTCATCAGCCACGTCGCTGCCAGAGCCGCGCACGAACCATTATCTGTCGGGGATCGAAGTGCTGCGCCGCGAGGGCACGCAGATCATGCTGCGCTTCAACTGGCACACGCTTTCCTATCGCTACAGCAAGACCGATCAGCATTGGGGCACCTCTTTCTACACGATCGACACCGGCACGGGCCGTCCGTTGATCACCGACAAGAGGGTGGTTCTGAAGAACGATCACATCCACCACGTGATCGACGTCTACCACGTCTGACCCCGCATCACCGCGACGGGAACGAGCCCCGCGCATCCCCGGCAGGATGCGCGGCCAAGGGAGGAGCACGCCATGACGACGTTTAACATTGCCTTGAATTTTGAAGACGGGGTCACCCGCGTCATCCAGTGCGATGATGATGAAAAGGTGACGGATGCCGCCTTCCGCCAGAAGATCAACCTGCCAATGGACTGCCGCGATGGCGTCTGCGGCACCTGCAAATGCCACGCCGAAAAGGGCGAGTATGCGCTGGAATTTTATATGGACGAGTCCATCAGCGACGACGAGGTCGCGCAGGGCTACGTTCTGACCTGCCAGATGATCCCAGAAAGCGACTGTGTGTTGCGGGTGCCTGCCTCCTCGGCGGTGTGCAAGACCGCTCCCGAGGCTGTGGCGGCTGAGGTCGCAGGGGTAGACCGGCTGTCTGAGACATCCTTCGCGCTGCGTGTGGCGCTGGCAAAACCCATTAACTTTCTGCCGGGCCAATATGTGAACGTCACCGTTCCGGGGACCGGCAAACACCGGTCCTATTCCTTCTCATCAGCGCCCGGGGCCAGTGAAGTCACCTTCCTGATCCGCAACCTGCCCGGCGGGGTGATGAGTAGCTATCTGGCAGAACGCGCCCAGCCGGGTGATGCGGTCATGCTGACCGGGCCGATGGGGGCGTTTTACCTGCGCCCGATCACGCGGCCGCAGGTCTGGCTGGCAGGGGGCACGGGGCTTGCGCCGTTCCTGTCGATGCTGGAACAGCTGGCCGCGCAGGGGGCGGATCATCCCATCGTTCTTTATTATGCCGTGACGCAGGCCGCCGATCTGGTGGAGCTGGACCGTGTGCAACAGCTTGCCGCAAAGATCGGCAATGTCACTGTGATCACGATCCTTGCCGCCGCCGAGGATGACCATGCGCGCAAGGGCTTTGTCACCGATCATGTGACCGCCGAAGACCTGAACGATGGCAATTGCGATGTCTATCTGTGTGGACCACCCCCGATGGTCGATGCGGTGCGTGCCCATTTTGCCAAGCTGGGGCAAGAGCCTACGAATTTCTATTTCGAGAAGTTCAATCCCACCGAAACCGAGGCAGTCGCCGCATGAGCGGGCGTTTCCAGAACAAGGTGATGGTGGTCACCGGCGCGGCCCAGGGGATCGGGCGTGTGGTGGCCGAACGTGCGGCGGCTGAGGGCGCGAAGGTGCTGATCGTGGATCGCTCTGCCGCCCGCGACGCGGTGGTTGAGGCCATCACCGCGCAGGGTGGCGTGGCGGCTGCGATATCGGTCGATGTTGAGACCTGGGAGGGCTGCGAGGCCGCCATGGCACGCGCCGTGGCGCTTTGGGGCCGCATCGATATTCTGGTGAATAATGTGGGCGGCACGATCTGGGCCAAGCCCTATGAGCATTATGAGCCCGCGCAGATCGAGGCCGAGGTGCGGCGCTCGCTGTTTCCGACGCTGTTTTGCTGTCGCGCAGCTATTGAACGAATGCTGCCGCAGAGCTCGGGCGTGATAGTGAATGTCTCGTCCATCGCAACGCGCGGTTTGAACCGGGTGCCCTATGCGGCGGCCAAGGGTGGCGTGAACGCGATCACGGCCAGTCTGGCTTGGGAAGTGGCTGAACGCGGCATCCGCGTGTTAGCCACCGCGCCCGGCGGCACCGAGGCCCCGCCGCGCGTGGTGCCGCGCAACCCCAATGCCGCCGAAGAACAGCGCGAGGATTGGTATAAGACCATCGTGGATCAGACGATCCAGTCGTCCTTGATGAAACGCTATGGCACGCTGGATGAACAGGCCGGGCCGATCCTGTTTCTGGCCTCGGACGACGCCTCCTATATCACGGGTGTGACAGTCCCGGTGGGCGGGGGCGATCTGGGCTAAGACGTGCGGCCTGTCAGATAATCTTGCGCGCCACCTTTTGGGCGATCTTGACGAAGTTTTGCACATGCACGCCCTGTTCATCGACGCGGTAGTTGATGGACAGGGCGGTGCGTGCGATTTCGGGCTGAATTTGCAAGTATTTCATGCCCTTACGCGGTGCTGATCCGACAGATTCCGGCACGATGCAGACGCCTTCCCCCACCGCAACAAGGCTAAGGGCGGTGTGCAGGTCCATGGTGAAAATCCGCAAGGGCGCCTCAAAACCTGCCGCCTTGCACGCATCCAGCACCGTATCGGCAAAGCTGGGGCGCGGGAATTCGGGGTAAAGGATCAGATGATGCGTTTGCAGCCGGCTGAGGTCGGCGACGCTACGCGATCCGGTATCCACCGTGTCGGGCAAGGCAAGGATCAGCTTTTCTTCGATCAGCTCTTTCACCAGAAATTCGGGGTCGATGATGGCGGGGCGGGCAAAAGCCACATCGATCATCCGTTCCACCAGTTGCCGTTTCAACTGCGCATTGTTCAGCGGGATCAGGCTGAGGTTGACGGCCGGATAAGCGGCGCGGAATGATTTGATGATATTGGGGAAGATCCCGTAAGTTGCTGATCCGACGAAGCCGATACGCAAACGCCCTTCGGCTCCCTGACCCAGACGACGCGCTTCAAGCTTGGCGTCTTCCATCTGGGACAGGATAGAATTACCACGCTCCAGTAGTCTTTCGCCAGCCTGCGTCAGGGTGATAGAGCTACGTCCGCGATTGAACAGGGTGGCACCCAACTCGTCCTCCAACTGCTTGATCTGACGGCTGAGCGGGGGCTGCGCCATATCAAGCCGCTCTGCCGCGCGCCCGAAATGCAACTCCTCGGCCACGGCGATGAAATAGGTCAGCTGTCTGAAATTCATGATTACGCTCTCCCCTGCGGCAATCCTTAATCCAAACCCGGCATAAAAAAAGACCCCCGATGACGGGGGTCAGTTTTCTGGGAGAGATTGGTGCAATTACTCGGCGGCGACGGCCTGTGCTGCTGTTTCGGACTTCAGCACGAAGTCGAAGGTAAAGTGCAGATCGGTGCCCAGTTCCTTGGCGGCGGGTTGGAATTTGCCGATCAGGCTTTCCTTGACCGCAAACACGCTGTCATCGTCCAGCCATGCGCTGTCGGCGTCGTAGATCTGGCTGATCAGCGGGCGATAGCCCTCGCGCGAGATGATGAAATGCATGTGTCCGGGGCGGTTCGGGTGGTGACCCATGAAGCGCAGCAGTTCGCCTGCGGTTTCGTCATCGGGGATCGGATAGGGCACGGGGCGCACGGCAACAAAGGCATAGTGCCCGTTCTCATCCGTCTCGAAGCGGCCGCGCAGGTTATAGTCTGGCTGATTGGGATCAAGGTTCTCATAGATGCCGTTGGGTGCATCTTCCCAGACATCCAACGTGACACCGGCAAGGCCTTTGCCGCTTTCGTCCTTGATATAGCCCTCGAAATAAGCGGTTTCCTCGTTGTCGTAATGCTTGAGGATGGTGGATGCGCCCTTGGGCAGAACCGGCGGGTTCTCACGGTAGAACGGCCCCAGAACCGTGGATTCGCTCTCTGCGCCCTCGATCGGATTGGTCATCATGTCGACCAGAACTTCGACGCCCAGAATGTCGCCCAGCAGGATGAACTCCTGGCGGTTGTCATCGCAGAGCTTGCCAGCGCGGGCAAGGTAATCGCAAGCTGCCAGAAACTCGCTGTGCTGCAATTTCACGTCCTTCACGAACCCATGCAGGTGCTTGATAAGCGAGGTCATGATCTCGCGCTGGCGTGCAGTGACATCCCCGTGCTTGCCGAGGCTTTCGATCACCACATTGGTGATATTGTCTTGGTTAACGATGCCCATGGTGTTCTCCTCCGAACTGGCTGTGATGCTGGCGTACCCGGTCGGCGTGGCCGGACCGTCTGCATCAAGTCATCCGACAAAGCGGGCGCGGGACCAATGCCGCCTGCGGTATCGCGTGATACCCGGCGGGGGCACGGCTGCCGACAGTATCACCTCATACCTGTTGCGGCATGGCGAAGCCGATCCTGCGCGTGGCACCACATGGCGCATGTGACAAGGGACGGAGGCTACGTTGCTCGATATTTTCAAATCCATTCAGGCGCAGTTAAACGCCACACCGCATCTTCTGCGGCTGGGGCGGCTGTTTTCCGAAACGGTCCTGATCGATGTGGGCGGCAAGGAGATTTATCTGACCTTCGACAAAGGCAGGTTGGCCGAAGTGACGCTCGGTCCCAGCCGCAAGACGCCATGGCGTTTCGCGCTGCGGACCGATGCCGATGCCTTGGCGCGGTTCTGGCAGGCGCGCCCTGAACCGGGGTTCCACGATATCTTCGGTCTGGTCAAGATCGGGCGCGGCCGGATCGACGGCGATATCCTTGTCTTGGTCAAGAACCTGCGGTTCTTCAAGGATGTCATGTCCTTGCCGCGCGCAAAGGAGATCGGCGCATGAGCATCGAACCGATCACAGGCCGCTATCTGACCGTCACCGTCGAGGGGGCGCCACGCCGTATTTATTTCGAAGAGGCCGGGCAGGGCCGTCCCGTTCTGTGCCTGCACACCGCCGGGGCCGACACCCGCCAATGGCGGCATCTGCTGAACGATGCAGGGATTACGCAAAACAACCGTCTGATCGCCTTCGATCTGCCGTGGCATGGCAAATCCCTGCCGCCTGAGGGTTTTCAGACGCAGGAATACCTGCTGACAACGGAGGCCTATATCGAGACGGTCCTGGCCGTGATCGACGGTCTTGGCCTTGACCGCCCGGTCTTGGCGGGCTGTTCGATGGGTGGGCGGATCGCGCTGCAACTTGCGGCGCTGCATCCCGCGCGGTTCAGCGGTTTCATCGCGATCGAGGCGTCGGATTTCCAGCCCGCGTGGTATGATATCGACTGGTTCCACCGTCCCGATGCCCATGGCGGCGAGATGGGCGCGGCGCTGGTTTCGGCCAATATCTCGCCCTTCGCGCCCGAGGCCGAGCGCTGGAACACGCTGTGGATGTTCATGCAGGGCGGACCGGGCGTGTTCCGGGGTGACCTGAGTTTCTATACCAAGGATGACAGCCTGATCGGGCGGCTGGGTCGGATCGACACGGTCAAAACGCCCGTGCATATCATCGTGGGGGCCTATGACCTGACCTGCACGCCCGAGGATGCGCGTCGCACCGCCGCCGCCATTCCCGGTGCGACCCTCGCGGTCATGGACGAGTTGGGCCATTTCCCGATGAGCGAGCATCCCGAAGGGTTCCGCCCCTTCTTTGTCGATGCCCTGCACCGGATGTCCGCTGCCTAAGACTCCTAACGCGCCCGAGGAAAAGACATGACCAAACCCTGTATCATCTGCGTGGCGATCACTGGAAGCCTGCCGACCAAGGCCAATAACCCCGCTGTGCCAATTGCTGTGTCCGAACAGATTGAGAGCACGCAGGAGGCGTTTGAGGCCGGGGCCAGCATCGTGCACGCCCATGTTCGCAACGATGACGGCACGCCCTCCTCGGACGCGGACAAATTCGCCCGCCTCAAAGAAGGGCTGGAGACGCATTGCCCCGGCATGATCATCCAGTTCTCGACCGGCGGGCGCTCTGGCGCGGGGCGGACGCGCGGCGGGATGCTGCCACTGCGGCCTGACATGGCCTCGCTTTCTGTGGGGTCCAACAACTTCCCCACTCGCGTTTATGAGAATCCGCCCGATCTGGTGGAGTGGCTGGCGTCCGAGATGCTGACCTATGGCGTGAAGCCCGAGATTGAGGCGTTCGACCTCAGCCATATCCTCAAGGCGAAAGACATGGCCGACAAGGGGCAACTGGCAGGCACGCCCTATGTGCAATTCGTGATGGGGGTGAAGAATGCCATGCCCGCCGACCGGCATGTGTTTGATTACTATGTGCAGACCGTGCAGCGCCTGTTCGGGGCCGATGCGCCGTGGTGCGCAGCGGGGATCGGGCCAAACCAGATCGTGCTGAACGAATGGGCCGTGGCGGCGGGTGGTCACGCGCGCACCGGGCTTGAGGATAACGTGCGGATCGACCGTAATCACTTGGCGCCCTCCAACGCGGCTTTGGTGCGGCGCGTGGCCGAGATCTGCGACAACCACGCCCGCCCCGTTGCAAGCTGGCAAGAGGCGCGCATGATCCTCGGTTTGGATCTGCCAAGATCGTCCCAAATTGGAGCCGTGGCATGAAGAAAGTCTACAACTCGGCCGCCGAGGCGCTGGATGGGCTGCTGTTCGACGGCATGTTCATCGCGGCGGGCGGCTTTGGCCTATGCGGCATTCCCGAATTGCTGATTGCCGCGATCCGCGACAATGGGGTGAAGAACCTGACTGTCGCCTCCAACAACGCGGGCGTTAACGGCTTCGGTCTGGGTCTGCTTCTGGAAAGCCGCCAGATCAAGAAGATGCTGTCGTCTTATGTCGGCGAGAACGCAGAATTCATGCGCCAGTATCTGTCGGGCGAGTTGGAGCTGGAGTTCAACCCGCAGGGCACTTTGGCCGAGCGGATGCGCGCAGGCGGTGCCGGTATCCCCGGTTTCTACACCAAGACCGGCGTGGGCACCGTGATCGCCGAAGGCAAGGAGCTGAAGGATTTCAACGGCGAGACCTATGTGCTGGAACGCGGCATCTTCGCCGATCTGGCCATTGTCAAAGCGTGGAAGGCCGATGCGACGGGCAATCTGGTGTTCCGCAAGACCGCGCGCAATTTCAACCCGCCTGCTGCCATGTGCGGCAAGGTCTGCGTGGTTGAGGTCGAAGAAATCGTGCCGACCGGCAGCCTCGACCCTGATCACATCCACCTGCCCGGCATTTATGTGCACCGCATCATTCAGGGGCAGCACGAGAAACGCATCGAACAGCGCACCGTTCGCAAAAGGGAGACCGCATAATGCCTTGGGATCGCAACCAGATGGCCGCGCGCGCGGCACAGGAACTGCAGGACGGCTGGTATGTGAACCTTGGCATCGGCATCCCGACGTTGGTCAGCAACTACATCCCAGAAGGCGTGGAAGTGACGCTGCAGTCTGAGAACGGCATGCTGGGCATGGGCGCCTTTCCCTTTGAGGGCGAGGAAGACCCCGACCTGATCAACGCAGGCAAGCAGACGATCACCGAACTGCCGCAGACCGCGTTTTTCGACAGCGCCATGTCCTTTGGCATGATCCGTGGCGGCAAAATCGCCATGGCGATTCTGGGCGCGATGGAAGTGTCCGAGACAGGCGATCTGGCGAATTGGATGATCCCCGGCAAGCTGGTCAAGGGCATGGGCGGCGCGATGGATCTGGTCGCAGGCGTCAAGCGCGTGGTCCTCGTGATGGATCACACCAACAAAGCGGGCGAAAGCAAGGTGCTGCCGGAATGCACCCTGCCGCTGACGGGCAAGGCCGTGGTCAACCGCATCATCACCAATCTGGGTGTACTGGACGTGGTGGACGGTGGCCTCAAGATCGTTGAGACCGCTGATGGCGTGTCTGAGGCAGAACTGCGCGCGGCGACCCTGGCGAAAATCGTCAACTGATCCTACGCGACAGCAACAACACGAAGACCCGCGTTTTCATCGCGTGCCTTTTATGTTTTGTGATTGATTTCGCGCAGATGAATGTAAGTCTTGAGACGTGACTCATGCGTCGCAAAGTACTTTTGCGATCTGGGCGAAGACTCCTGCGCCCACTGGAATCAGCGCATCAGGAAAGTCAAAATCTGGATTATGCAAGCTGGCGGTGTCATGACCGGAGCCCAGCAGGAACATTGCGGAGGGGGCGTGATCGCCGAACCGTCCAAAATCCTCGGAGCCGCGCAGGGGACCTGAAGCTGGTGCCGAAGGGATGCCTTCCGTCGAGAGCGCATCGCGCAGAACCCGCACCGCCTCAGGTGCGTTTTCGCAGTGGCGGAAGATATCGTGATAGGTGATGTCGAACCGCAGGCCCCAATGGGCTGCGGCTCGGGTCACGCGATCCTCGGCCTCATGCACGAGCGTGGCCATGCCGTCGTCCTTCTGCGTCCGAAGGGTGACATGCAGTTCCGCATCGCCAGGCGTTGTGCCGAAGCCTTCTTCACCCAATCGCGCGTGGGTCACGGTGACCAGTGCGAAATCGGCTTGGCCTGTGTCCCCGCCTGCACCCAGTGGGGTCAGGGTTTCAATCAGATGAGCAAGTGCAGCGGCGGGCGATGTTCCCGTTTCAGGTTGCGAGGCGTGGGCGGTGCGCCCCTTGAGCGTGATCTTCATACCGCGCGAGGCGCAATTGGCAGGCCCTTCGGGCAAGACGGCATGGCCAAGCGCAATCCCCGGAAAGTTGTGCAAGGCAAAGGCGAAATCCGGAAGGATCTGACCAAAGCGGGGGTCTTCGATGACTTTCTGCGCGCCGGAGCCATCTTCTTCGGCGGGCTGGAACATCAGGATCACGCGCCCGCTTTGTGGGCGGTTCCGGCCCAGCCAGCGTGCGGTGGCGATCAGGATCGCCATATGCCCGTCATGGCCGCACAGATGCGCTTTGCCGGGCACGGTCGAGCGGTGGGGTAGAGTGTCGTTCAACTCGGTGATGGGCAGCGCGTCAAGCTCGCAACGCAGCATTACGGATGGGCCGGGGGTGCCGCTGTCATAGACCGCCGCCACGCCATGACCGCCCAGCCCGGTTAGAACAAGGTCGGGCCGTGTCGGGTCCAGCATCGCCAGCACCCGCGCGGCGGTGTTGACCTCCTGTCCCGATAATTCGGGATGGCGATGCAGCTCGCGCCGCCATGCCGTGATGTCTGCAATGTCGCTGTGCGTCAGGATCGGCTGGCTAAGGTCTTGAATTCCCATTGTTCAAGCCGCCGCCATGCGGGATTGCTTACGGGTGAGCATCCCGAACAGGTCGCGCGGATTGTCAGGATCGGCCAGCATATCCAATTGCGTGAAATAGGGCCGCATCACGAGTTGATCTCGGACATAGCACATGGCGCTGAAATCCTCGGTCGCGAAGCCTACACTATCGAAAAGGGTGATCTGTCGGTCAGATGTGCGGCCCGGTGCCTTGCCAGCGATCACCTGCCAAAGTTCGGTCACGGGATGGTCGGGGTCAAGCTGCTGAATCTCGCCCTCGATCCGGGTCTGGGGCGGGTATTCAACGAAGATGTCCGACCGTGTCAGGATGTCACGATGCAGTTCCGTCTTGCCAGGGCAGTCGCCACCGATTGCGTTGATATGCACACCGGCGCCGACCATGTTGTCGGTCAGGATCGTGGCGTATTGTTTGTCGGCGGTGCAGGTCGTGATGATCTCGGCCCCCTCTACCGCATCCTGTGCGGTGTTGCAGGTGACCACCTCAAGCCCCTGCGCACACAGGTTGCGCGCGGCCTTGGCAGTCGCGGCCGCGTCTATGTCGAAAAGCTGAACCCTTTTGATCCCGCAAACGGCCTTGAAAGCAAGGCACTGGAATTCTGACTGCGCACCATTGCCGATCATGGCCATCGTCCGTGCCCCCTTGGGCATCAGGTGGCGCGCCGCCATGGCGGATGTGGCGGCGGTGCGCAGGGCTGTCAGCAACGTCATCTCGGTCAGCAGCAGCGGATATCCGGTTCGCACATCCGCCAGCACACCAAAAGCCGTGACAGTCTGGCGCCCGCTGCGGGTATTGCTGGGGTGACCATTCACATATTTGAAACCGTAGGATTGCCCGTCGGACGTGGGCATCAGCTCGATCACGCCGTTTTCGGAATGGGCAGCAACGCGTGGCGTCTTGTCGAACGCCTCCCACCGCCGGAAGTCCGCTTCGATCCGGTCGGCCAGATCGCAAAGCATCCGCTCAATGCCGATATCAAGTGTCAACTTCATCATGTCATCGACGCTAACGAAAGGAACAAGGCTGAACGGTCCGGGCAGGTCCTGCGTCATGGCGAAATCTCCTGATGATGCGCTGCAATCTTTTGATGAGTGGAGTAATCTTCATTTTGTAAACTGTCAACAGTTGACAAAAGACGATTACCGACGGCATGATAAAACTGCCCCGGCGTATCCGTTTATGAGCGCCGTCGTTCAGAGGAGGAATGAACTTGCGCATCGTAAATTTGATTGCCGCCGCCAGCGCGGCATTATTGCTGGGCCTTCCGGTCCATGCCCAAGAGCAGGGCGGCACCTTGAAGGTGGCGCTTCATCCGGAACCGCCGAGCGCGGTGGCCGGGGTGTCCGGGCTGGGTGCCGCTGAGATACTGTATTCCAAGATCTATGACGGTCTGTTCACCTATCACTTCGATTTGACGCCCAAGGCGCGGCTGGCCGAGACTTGGTCCTTGTCTGAGGATAGTCTGACCTTCACGATCCAGTTGAAGAAGGATGTTCGCTGGCACGACGGTGAGGCGTTTGACGCCACCGATGTGGTCACCTCCTATAACGTCTTCTCAAAAGAGAACCCGAACCTTGCCGTGCTGGTGCCACATATCGCATCGGTCGAAGCGACAGGGTCGCATGAGGTGGTTTTCAAGCTGAACAAGCCGATCCCCGCGCTGCCCTATGGTCTGGCGTTGGGCAACATGGCGATCATCCCCGACCACATCTATGGCAATGGCGCACCTTTTCGGGACAATCCCGCCAACGCCACGCCCATCGGCACCGGCCCCTTCAAGCTGGCCGAATGGCAGAAGGGCAATTTCATCAAACTGGTGCGCAACGACGATTACCATGTCGGCGGCCAGCCCTATCTGGACGAATTGTTCTTCGTGATTATGCCCGACAGCCAAGGCCGTGCTGTTGCGTTTGAGCAGGGCACGCTGGATGTTGTGTCCGCCTCGAACCTTGAACTCTTCGACGTTGATCGGCTGGCCGGTCTGGACGGGGTGGAAAGCACCTCGCAGGGATGGGAATTCTTTTCGCCGCATGCGTTCTTGTGGGTGAACAACGAACGTGCGCCTTTTGATGATGTGAATTTCCGACAAGCACTCAACTTCGCGATGGATAAAGAATTCATTCGCGATGTGGTTTTCAGCGGTCTGTCAACGCCGCCCAAGGGCCCGATTGGCTCGCGGACCCGCTTTTTCGAACCGGCCACCGAGAGCTATGCCTATGATCCTGCCAAGGCACGGGAGTTGATTGCGCAATCCTCTTATGACGGGCGCGAGATCGAACTGATCCCGGCCGCGCTGGGGTCAAGCTGGAGCCGTCTGGCCGAATATCAGGTGCAGGCGCTGAAGGATGTGGGCATCAATGCGCGGCTGAACGCGATGGATACAGGCGCCTTCCTGAGCAAGCTGGCCGCGCGTGATTACGATCTGGGACAGATGTATCTGTATCAGCGGGCAGACCCGGCCATCGGCGTGTCGCGTAACTTCCTGTCGACTGCGGCCAAGGCCGGATCGCCGTGGAACAACGTGTCGATGTACCGTGATACTGACGCCGATGCCCTGTTGCAGCAGGCCGATGCCGAAACTGATCCGGCACGTCGTGCAGAGCTTTACAGCCAAGCCCAGATCCGCATCGCGGCGCAGGCTCCGGTGGTCTGGCTGGCCGAACTCGACTTCCCGACGCTCTATAAGGCCACGGTCAAGGACTTGATCACTGAAGGCACTGGGCTGAGCGGCAACTTCGCCGGGGTCTGGATCGAGAAGTAATCCAACGGGCCGGGCGGCATCTGCGGCCCGGCCTTTCCATTCCCAACCTTTTCAACCGGTCTCAGGGGAGACGCGCCATGGCATTCACGATCCTGTCCGAAACGCTCAAACGGTTTCTGGTCATCGTTCTGGTCATCACGGGCACATTCCTGCTGGTCCGTTCTGCCCCCGGTGACGCGGCAGAGTTCATCGCAGGCGAAGCGGCCTCGGGCGATCCGGCGTTCATTGCGCAGTTGCGTGTCCAGATGGGTTTGGACAAGCCGATGATTGTGCAACTGGGCTTGTATCTGCGCGATGTGGCCAGCCTTGATCTCGGCATGTCCTATCGCGAAGGGCGGCCTGTTCTGGACATCATCCTTGAACGGCTGCCCAATACGCTGATCCTTGCGGGCACGGCCTTCGTGCTGGCGCTGGTTCTGGGCACGACGGCGGGTTTCGTGGCGGCTGTGTTTCGCGGCACATGGATCGACCGGGTGATCTCTCTGGGGTCGGTTCTCTTCTTTTCCTCGCCTTATTACTGGGTGGCGCTTCTGGCGATTATCCTGTTCTCGGCCAAGCTGGGCTGGCTACCATCTGGCGGCACGCAGACCATCGGCGCGGGATATGAGGGCGCGCGGGCGGTTCTGGACTACATTCATCACCTGATCATGCCCGCTGTCGCATCCGCGTTGTTCACTATGGCGATCTATGCGCGGTTGGTGCGCGCCTCGATGACGGATGTGGCCAATACGCTGTTCGTCAAGGCAGCCCATGCCAAGGGCATGGCCCCGGCGCGCATCTGGTTCCGCCATGTGCTGCGCACCTCGCTGTTGCCGATTACCACCATGGCGGGGGTGCAGGCGGGGCAGTTGGTGGCGGGCACGATCCTGACCGAGACGGTCTTTGCATGGCCCGGAATCGGGCGGCTGATGTATGATGCGCTGGTGGCGCGCGATTACAACGTGGTGATCGGCGTCTTCATCGTCACCTCATTCATCGTGATCCTCGCGAACCTCGTCGTCGACTTGCTTTACCGCTTTGTCGACCCGCGCACCCGCGTCGCCTGAAAAGGAAACCTCCCATGTCGATCTGGAAATCCATTCTGACCCGTCCTGATGCGCTGGTGGCGATTGCCCTGCTGCTGATCGCTGGAAGTGCCGCTTTGTTGGCACCTGTGCTTTTTCCCGATGGGCCTTGGCGTATGGTCGCGCGCCCGTTTCAACTGCCGTTTCAGGATATGAACCGCCCACTGGGCACCGATGCGCTGGGCCGCGATATGCTGGCCATGATGATGTATGGCGCGCGCACCTCGCTGGGGATCGGGTTGGTGTCGACCTGCGTGGCGGTGCTTTTAGGGCTGACCATCGGAGGCATGGCCGGGTTCTTTGGTGGCCGCATCGATAGCCTTCTGATGCGCGGGACCGAGATGTTCCAGACCGTGCCGAACTTTGCCCTCGCGCTGCTGCTGATCGCGATCTATTCGCCCTCGATCACCTCGGTTGTCGTGGCAATTTCTGTGGTCAGTTGGCCACCTGTCGCACGTCTGGCACGGGCCGAATTCCTGAGCCTGCGGCGGCGGGAGTTCGTGCAGGCGGCGCTGCTGTCGGGTCAGTCCAATCTGCGCGTGGCGGTCAGTCAGGTGCTGCCCAATGCGCTGTCGCCGCTGATTGTGATGGCTGCGCTGATGGTGTCGATGGCGATCCTGTTCGAAAGCGCCCTCAGCTTTCTGGGGTTGGGTGATCCCAATGTGGTCAGTTGGGGCTATCTGATCGGCGCGGCGCGGGCCGTGATCTCGCAAAGCTGGTGGCTGACCTTCATGCCGGGTCTGGCGATCATGCTGACCGTGGTTGCCATTTCGATCATCGGCGACGCGATCAGCGACAGCCAAGACCCCTTCTTTGAACGCCGGGAGGCTGTGTGATGACCGTTCTGGACATTCAAAACCTGTCGATCAGCTATGCCGGAAAGCGGCAGATCGTGCAGGGCGTCAGTTTCGCGGTCGAGAAAGGCAAGACGACCTGTTTGGTGGGCGAAAGCGGATCGGGCAAGTCGATGATCGCCAATGCGGTGATGGACCTGCTGCCGTCAACCAAGCTGCAGGTTTCGGGCGGTGATATCCGCTATCACGGTCGCTCGATTGTGGGGCTGTCGCGGCCCGATATCCGCGATCTGCGCGGCAAGGCGATTTCGATGATCTTTCAAGATCCTATGTCGGCCTTGAACCCGGTGCGCGGGATACGCACCCAGTTCGAGGAAGTATTTTCCAGCCATGGAATCGAACCGCAGCAGGGGCGCCGTGCGCGGATGCTGGAGTTGCTGGAACTGGCACGCCTTCCCAATCCGCCGCGCATTCTGGATGCCTATCCGTTTGAGCTGTCGGGCGGACAACGCCAGCGGGTGATGATCTCGATGGCGATGGCCCTGAACCCCGATGTGCTGATCGCGGACGAGCCGACGACAGCACTTGATGTGACCACGCAGGCGCAGATCCTGCGGCTGATCCGTGATCTGCAACAGGACTTCGGGACGGCCGTTCTGTTCATCACCCATGATTTCGGCGTTGTGGCACAGATCGCCGATGACGTGGTCGTGCTGCGCCATGGCGAGGTGGTGGAACATGCCGTCACCGACACAATCCTTAGTCACCCGCAGCATGATTATACGCGCGAATTGATAGCCGCCATTCCCGATTGGGCCCCGCGCCCGGGCAGTGCTGCGGCCACGCCGCTGGTGGATGCGCGCGCACTGGTCAAAACGTTCACCACCAAGACAGGCAAGGTGCATGCGCTGGACCTCGTCTCGATCGCCGCCAAGCAGGGCGAGACGGTGGGGATTGTAGGCGAAAGCGGTTCGGGCAAGTCGACCTTTGCCAAATGCCTTGTCGGGATCGAGGAGGTGGATAGCGGAGAAATCTGCATTGCGGGCAATGACATCCTATCCCTGCCGCATCGCCAACGCCGTGCGGCGCGCCATCTGATGCAGGTCGTGTTTCAGGACCCCAGCTCCGCGCTCAATCCCCGCCACACCATCGGGCGCACCATTGTGGATGTGCTGCGCGTGAATGGCCATGATCGCAGATCAGCCCGCGACGCGGCGCTTGTGCTGTTGGATGATGTGAAACTGGACCGTAGCTTTTTCGACCGTTTTCCGCATGAGGTGTCGGGCGGACAGCGCCAACGGGTCTGCATCGCGCGCGCTTTGGCGGCCAAGCCCAAAATCCTGATCGCGGACGAAGCTTTGTCGGCGCTGGACGTTTCAGTGCAGCGGCAGATGCTGGCGCTTTTTGCCGATCTCAAGGCCAAGCATGACCTGACGATCCTGTTCATCACCCATGATCTGCGCGTCGCGGCGGAAATCTGCGATGATCTGGTGGTGATGCAATCGGGCAAGGTGGTGGCCAACGGCGCCCCTGCCGATGTGCTGGAAGGGGACCTGCACCCCTATGTTCACGAACTGATGCATGCGATACCGGGACAGGAATGGTTCCCTGTAGGGGCTGCGGCCGCGACGCAAGCAAAGGCAATCTGATGGCGCAAGAAATCGAGAAACTTCAAAGTAAAAGCCTGTCTGAAACCATCGGGCAGGAATTGGTGCGCTTGATCGCCTCGGGCGCGTTGAAGCCGGGACAGCGGCTGAATGAGGTGCATCTGGCCGAAAGCTTCGGCGTCAGCCGTGGCCCCGTGCGCGAGGCGGCGCGCGAGCTTGAGGGACAGGGGCTTGTCATCAGCCGCCCGCGCCAAGGCTTCTATGTTGCCGATTTTACGGCCCGCCAGATTATCGACCTTTATGAGGTGAAACGTTGGATCGACACGGCTTTGATCCATGATTTCCTGACATATGCCGATGCGGCGACCTGTCGGATCATACGGGATGACATCGCCAGTATCGACTCCAGCGACAAGGTCGCGTTCTCAGACACGCTTTTCGCCTTTCGCCGCCGCATGGTGGCGCGGCTGCACAACCGCTTTCTGGCCGGGCAGGCGCTGTCGCTTTACCGGCAGTTCCATATCGTGACGGCCCTCATCAACGTCAGTGACAGCGCTGCGAGGATGACGCGGATCATCACAACATTGCGCGCCTTCTGGACGGCGATGGAGGCGGGCGATGGCGAAAAAGCGCAGCAGATCATGCGCGACGATGAACAATATTGGCGCCGCGATGTGGCCCCTCGTTTTGCCGCCGGACCCGGCGACGATCACCCTCAGACAGATTGACCAGAGGACAGCATGACCGCAAACACAGCCCCCGCTATCGCATCGAACCTGCCAGAATTCGTGGCCATCAGACAGGATCTGCATCGCCATCCCGAGTTGATGTTCGACCTGCCGCGCACTGCCGGGATTGTGGCGGCCAAGCTGCGGGAGTTCGGCTTTGACGATGTGATCGAAGGGATTGCCAAGACTGGCGTGATCGGTGTCCTGCACGGTGCCAAGGGTCCGGCAGACAGCGCCGACAAGCGTGTGTTGCTGCGCGCGGATATGGACGCCCTTCCGATCCTTGAGGCGACGAGTGCGCCTTACGCCTCGCAAACGCAGGGCGCGATGCATGCCTGCGGTCATGATGGGCATACGACCATGCTGCTGGGGGCGGCACATCTTCTGGCGCAGACCCGCGATTTCGACGGCACGCTGGTCTTTTGCTTCCAGCCCGCAGAAGAGGGCGAAGGCGGCGCGCGTGTCATGATCGAAGAGGGGCTGTTGCAGCGTTTCCCCGTCAAGGGCGCCTATGCGATGCACAACTGGCCCGGCCTGCCGGTTGGTCAGTTTGCGGCGATCCATGGCGCGGCCATGGCCTCGGCAGATGGGATGCTGATCACAGTGACGGGCATGGGTGGCCATGCAGCCAAGCCGGAACTGGCGCGCGATCCTGTCGTCTGTGCGGCGGCCCTCATCACCGCAGCGCAGACCATCGTGTCACGCAGCATCAGCCCGTTTGAACAGGCGGTTGTGTCCATCACCTCGATCCATGGCGGCGATGCGTGGAACGTCATCCCCGACACCGTCACGATGCGCTGCAATATCCGTAGCTTTTCGGAAACCGTATCGGAGCGCATCATTAGCGAATTGAACCGCATCTGCGCCAGCACTGCCGAAGCCTATGGCTGCACGGTCACAGTGGTGCGTCCGCCGATCACACCCTATCCGCCGACGGTGAACCATCCCGCCGAAACGGCCATCGCGATCGCCGCAATGCAAGCCGTGGCCGGGGCCGAAAATGTGCGTGAAGACCTGCCGCCCGTGATGGGGGCCGAGGATTTCGGGTTCATCCTGCGTGAAGTGCCCGGTGCCTATGTCTTTATCGGCAATGGTGACAGCGCGCCCCTGCATAACGCTGCCTATGATTTCGATGATGAGGCATTGGGCCATGGCATCGCGTTCTGGGCCGAACTGGCCCGCCGCGTTCTGCCGCTTGCACATTGATCCCCTGCTGATCGGAAGGAAGAGAAGATGTCGGACATCCACTATTGGTCGGTGGCGGAAACCTCCGTCCGCCTGCGTCGTCGTGACGTGTCCGTCGCCGAAGTGACGGCCGCGCATCTGGTACGGATGGAGGCGGTGAACCCCGCGATCAACGCCATCACCACGCCTGTAGCCGAGGCGATGGATGTGGCCCATGCGCTGGATCGTGATGGCCCGCCTGCCGATGCAGGCCCGCTTTGGGGGGTGCCGGTCACAACCAAGATCAATGTGGATCAGACGGGCTATCCCAATTCCAACGGTGTTTTGGCACAGGCCGGGGCGATTGCCGCAGGGGACTCGCCAGTGGTTGCCAACTTCAAAAAGGGCGGGGCCGTGATCATCGGGCGCACGAGCACGCCGGAATTCTCGATGCGTTGGTTCACCTCGAACCCGATCCACGGGGTCACGCTGAATCCGTGGGACAAGTTATTGACGCCGGGCGGATCAAGTGGCGCAGCGGCCGCTGCCGTGGCCTGCGGGATCGGCGCGGTTGCCCATGGCAACGATCTTGGTGGCTCGTTGCGTTATCCGGCCTATTGCTGCGGTGTCGCGACCATACGTCCCTCAATGGGGCGGATACCGGCGATGAACCCCACCCAATCCGCTGCCGGGATCGAGCGGGGACCGATGACACAGATGATGGCCGTCCAAGGCCCGATTGCGCGGAGCATCGCCGATGTGCGCGCGGCGCTTTCGGTCATGTCGATGCCGGATGCGCGCGACCCGCTTTGGGTTGCCGCCCCACCCAGCCGCCGGAATGCTGCGGGGGCGGTCAAGGTGGGCGTTGCGATGAACCCGTTTGACGGACTGTTGGATACCGCCGTCGAAGCCGCAATGACCCGCGCCATTGATGGGCTGCGCGCGGCAGGCATGACCGAGCAGGAGGTCGCACCGCCGCAAGCCGCCGATCTGCCCGCCCTCTGGGGCAAGCTGATGTTCACCGAAACCGAGTCTTTGTTGCGCAAGACCATCGAAGCCACCGGGTCGCCAGAGATGCAATCCTATTACCGTGCCTTTGTCGGCCTGTTCGAGCCGACAGATACCGAAGGTCTGCTGCGGGCGCTGCAAGCCCGCGTCGTGGCGCAGCGGGCATGGGCGCAGATGTTCGAGCAGATTGATATCCTGCTGCTGCCCACCTCTCTGTCACGTCCCTTCGCCAATGATCTGGATTTCAGGGCACCTGACCAACTGCCGCGGATTGTGTCGGCGCAAGCACCGCTTTTCGCGGTCAACGTGCTTGGCCTGCCCGCCGCCGCCTTGCCGACGCATCTGGACGGCGACACGCCTTTGGGCGTGCAGTTGATCGGCCCCATGCATGAAGACAGCTTCGTTCTTGATGTTGCTGCGCGCCTTGAGGGTGAACTGGGGATGATCTGGGCGGTGCTTGCCGAAAAGATTGTTCATTAAGTCACGAGACTTTCGAAATGCTCGTTTGATGTTGCCGAGGGGCGGAAGCAACCACATCAACAATTTCGATCTCCGAATTTCGTTCCGGCGACTGGATGCGCGATGGCGCGTAAGGCAGCGAGGATTTCATGGTCACGGTAAACGTTATCCTGATCGCGCTCGTCTTGACGACCATCACCTCGCGGGTGGGATCGACGTATTATGATCTTCCCTCAGACGCCGATATCGCTGAAGCCACCCTGCAGGTCTTCAGATAGCCTGGAAGCGCATCCTCGGCCTGAACCGGCTACGCCTGCGCGGCCCCAATGGTGCGAAGGACGAATTCCACCTCGCCACCATCGCCCAGAACCTCCGAAAACTCGCGAAGCTGCGGCCTCAGTGCGCCAACTCGGAGGCCACGGCATGAGCTGAGCGGCCAGATAGACGCCACAAAGCGGTTCGACGGGCGATTGCTCGAACCAAATTGCGACACCCAAGACTGAGGCCAGCCAAAATCGCGTTCTCAGGCCGATTTTTTCAACAAAATCCGCCCATCTTGCCACTGGGGATGGCTTTTTAGGAACAAGGCGCAGAAGTCCCACATTTGGGTGAACAAGGGATTTCGCCGCCGTCATCGGGCAATCACCGGACACGACGACGCCGGAGGATCAGCGCATACACGGGGGTGACCCCGTCGACATTCGACACTCCTTTCGAGGCACTGGTTGAAAGCTTCTCCCTTTAATCTGGCGCAGTCCTCTGATTGAGACCGCACCAAATTTAGGGGAGGCAGGAGGTTGAAAGGTTTAACAGATCACGAAAACTTCGCAGCGATCGGGAAATGATTGGAGCTCATTTAACTTCACATACGTTCAAGGGCGTGGGTGCCCTGCTGACGCTCAAGAAATAATGTTGGCTTTTGAATCCCGACCGGGGGGCTGAGTCTGGGCGATCGAGGCCCTACACCAAAATTTTTCAACTAATTTGCGATTTTCGCTTCGTGTTTTTGCGAACCGGCCAATGTTGAGTTTGAGCCCGCCGAGAAATGGCAAGAACAGGCCTCGCAAGGCCGCTGCCGCACTACGAACCCGTCCGAGGAGAGGAGGGTAACTTGAAGCTGCCGCATTGGTGCAGCGCAAACTGAACGAGCAACGTCATGTTTGACACCTGTTCCACCGAAGCCCGCTTCGACCTTATCGAGCGGATCCGCCGTTTCTTTCTCTACAACGGCCACGACCTTGCGCTGGCGGCATTACAGCTGGGTGGCGCTGCTGCCGAGAGACGCGTCACCTCTTGCGCCGAGCGGCTCGCGACGGCGGGCCGCGTCGACCATAAGATCCGACGGGAGTTGAAGGCCATTCACCGGTTGTTGTCGCTCGAGAACGTCGGTGACCCCGACAACATCGAGACAGCACTCTTTTCCGCCCTCGATCCGGGATCGGCGGAGGTGGAGACCATTTGCCGGCTCACGGACATGCTCGACAATCTGCTGCGGGAACTGGATGTCGCGGCAGACAACCGATCTCGTAGCAATTATGGCCGCGACGCGGTTGCAGCCTGACACCTCGCTCGGTTCCCGCCTCGGGGATCGAGCCTTGACGCCCGGTCATTCTGGCTGTGCAAACGAAGAGGTTCCCAATGAACAATAGGCAAACACCCCCGCAGGGACTCGATGATCTGGCGGCGATTACGGTCCGGCTCGGTCGGGAGCTCGGCCAGATGGTTGCGGCCGTCTGCTTGGGCGAAAACAGCGCTGAAAACGGGTTCGTCAATCGCACCTTGCGCCGGGTCACAGCGCGGGATCCGTTCGATCCTCGCGATGACGCATCGCTGGAAGCCCTGCGCGGTATCATCGCAGCCGACCTGGTTCACGAGGAGCGCGGCACGGAATGGCAATTGTTTGAAACATACTGCGATGCGGACGGGCCGTGCTGCGAACCACGCGCATTCGTTATCTACAGTGAGCACGGGGAGAGTCTTCTGCGCGTCCAGAGCACGTTCGAGCAGTTTCTCTCCGCGCGCAACGCAACGCTCGACCGGGTTGCAGCGGAGCGTGCTCTGCTGCGGCTCATGTCAACCTGACCACTTTTGTGTTCGCGCCCGGATCCGGTTCTGGGCGTCGATCTTCTGACACCCCCCCAAAAAATCGAGCTCTACGAGCAAAAAAAGAATCCTGCAGATTCATGGCTGTACCGTCAGAACTGCCAAATTCTATCAAGTTTTCGCCCAGACTCGCTCACTGCTCAGAAGATCAGTGCAATTTCCAGAGTGAACCAAGCCTGCGATCGAACGGAAAAAACTACGTCGCTGGCACCAGACGGAACCGAACCTTGCGATTGTGCCAAGCCAACTTCTCACACCATTTCCAATTCAGTCGTACCAACAACCCCCAATGGTTGGCTTGGCATGGAAATCAAACAAGTGGAACACCCTATGCCTAACGATATCATAGAACACGATGCATGGCCTTATTCACCTCCGAAGCTGCCGAAAGTCCCAGCGATCAAACTGGACCACATCCATGGGGTGCTTCCCTTTGATGGTGTGCGTAACCCGGGATTTCGGAGCTCTACATCTCATACAATTTGGTTGCCATACCGGACCGCCGCAAATGACTGGCGGCCCAAGGTTGGTATCTGCGAAAGTGCAGCTGAGGCTGCCGTGGCACATGATGTTCTACTTGATCCGGATATTTATGATGTTGTTTTTCAGCCGCTTAAGGTCGAATTCGAGCTGGATGGAGAGTCGCGCGAATATACGCACGATCTCCTAATCACACAAACAAACGGCCACCGTCGGCTTGTTTTTGTGCGAAATGAAGAAAGTCTTACCAAGCCCAAAACATGGCGGGAAATCGCGGCCATCAAGTATGCAACACCACCCACCGCCGCAAACGATATGATCGTTGTGAGTGCTGATGATTATTCGCGCCAGCGCCGCGAAAATCTGTTTCGCATGCATGAGATGGTTCAAGAGTGCGATCAAGAAGCGGATGACCGTGTACTTTCCATTGCCGAGAACTTGAAGTCTCTTTGGCAAATCAAGGATGTTTTCCCTCACTCTGCGCTGCCGCAGCAGCGCGCATTCCGGGCCTGCTATCGTTTGATTGCCCGAAAGAAACTGATCGTCAATTTGGACCACGTCATTCACGAGACATCGCGTGTGCAGGTGGCGGCATGAGCATCGTCCCACATTATAACTATCCGGCAGGCACCGAAGTGACGCTTTTCGATGAAAAGCTGTCTTTCAAGTCAATGACTGACCAGGGCTATGAACTACTGAACTTGGAAACAGGGGAGGTCGGGGTTACGTCATTCTCCAAGTTCGCCGAGCTTCAAAAGTCTCCGGCGATGAAAATCGGTGCATGCGGTGGAATGGCTTCCAGTGTGTTGGAACTGCGCCTCGGAAACCTCAAGGTTGCAGAGCAGCTTGCACTGCCACAACAAGAACGTGGGCAGTTTCATAATGCTGTCTGCTGCGCAGTGGCGATGCTGCGCACAAAATTTCGCCAAGAACAACGTAACCCCGATCTTCGCCTGACGGGTGCGTTGCTGAACAATGCCGACAATCGGATGTTCATCTGCAATGTTGCGACACAGATCTTCGGAAAGAAAGTCAAACCTTCCAGCAGTCGTGGGGGCAGGAACAGTGAATGGATTCTTTACGCAGGTCGGACGATCCTCAAATACATGGAAGTGTTTGATCAAGTGGGGGTCGATGACGACGTAATCGCTGCTCTTGCGACACGAGATCACCTCAAAGGCAATGCGACTCAACGGATAAAATTGCCTTTATTGCAGCTGATGACGGAGGCTTGGGAGGACGTTGGGCTGGACCTCAAGGCTCCGTCCGTCTCGAACGTTCACCATCATCTGGAGATGTTGGTTCGGGAAAAGAATGCTCGCCGCATTCGAAACGGGCTGGATGCGCTTATTGTCCCGTCTCAGAAGACCCTGAAGGTTCACAGAGACTACTTACTCAGTCCTACCGAACTGTTGGTTGCAACAAAGGGTGAACGCCACGCCAGAAACAAAAGGGG
The DNA here is from genome assembly GCA_047921295.1 of Rhodobacterales bacterium. GTDB lineage: Bacteria > Pseudomonadota > Alphaproteobacteria > Rhodobacterales > Rhodobacteraceae > Seohaeicola. The sequence goes on along the minus strand of JBLRWK010000002.1, from coordinate 70,212 downwards.
CCGTGGCAGTACTGATCTTCGGGCATTGTTCCCCGGTGAGTTGGTTGAAGCTGATGAATGCAAGTTGTCACTGATAGCGTCTGCAAAAGAACGTGGATATTGGGAAAACTTGTCGCATGCAGAACGAAAAACGCTCGAAGAAATCGACAAAGAAATTCGAGAGCGCCTAACACTGCTTGTAATGGTGGATGTTGCGTCAAAAATGCCTTTGGCATGGGTCGTGAGTGATCAGCCCAAAGGTGAAGCAACACTTGCACTGATGCGGATGGCAACTCGGGACAAGACAAAAGAGAAAATCAAGTACGGCTGTGAAGGCGACCCGGCCCCACCCATGGGCTTGGGTTCGGTGAAAACTGACAATGGTGTCGGATTGCGGAATCAAGGCGTTATTCAAAGCCTTTTGGGGTCAGGTGCATCGTTCACCGCGGTCAGAACTTACGCTTCGGCTGACAAGCCATATGTGGAACGCTTGATAGGCACGACCGAGTCGATGCTTATCAAGCTTATTCATGGCTATACCGGTCGAAAGGCGGGCGAGCTTCCTGGTTATGACTCCAAGGCAAATGGCGTCCTCGATATCGACGAGCTCTACGGCATTCTGACCCGGTTCTTCATCGACGAATATCCATCCATGCGACACATGGGTGTTGGAATGGGTGGACGACGCCCAGCCGAGGTTATTCGGGAGTTGAATGAAACGCGCGGTCTGTTCAAAATGATGGACGCTGACCAACGTAGAATTCACTTGGGTTGGAAGTTGGAAGTCACACCGAACGACGAGGGTGTTCGCGTGTTCTCCGGGATCTGGTATAATTCCACAGAATTCCAAGTTGCAGTCGACGACCGCGCGGTGTCGAAGATCTCCGTCTTTGTTGACCCTGAGAACGTCAATGAAGCGACGGCCATTATTCCGGGAGTTGCTCGCGAGTTCCGGCTTCAGCTTCAGGTTACGGCATTTGCGGATTTGACCATTCCGGAAGTTCTCGAACTTACTGAGGCGCATCGCAGGGAACATCCCGACGTTACCGAAATTTACGAGGATCGTATCGCATCGACACGCCGCAAACGCTTTGATCAGCTTAGGCAAATTGGTGTTGAACGCAGGTTGTCTCGCAGCCACTCGACCTTCGAGGAATGCCGTACAAAAGCGCGTCATGTCTTCGGCGGTGCCCGCATCGTTCGGTCGTCTGCAATTGGCCAAACTGTCCGTCCGGGCGAAATTACTGCCAACATGCAAGGTCCGGGGATCTTTCTGATCGGTGACGGTGGCGCAGCCATTGAACATGACGAGATCGATCGGCCTATCGATCTGTTAGAAAATTCTATTTTGCAGGCTGGTAGGGAAGCATCAGTTGAGAGAAATGCTGGGAAGATTCCGGTCGCACCAAAATCTGAAAAAGCGATCGACCTGAGACACCAACCAATTGGCCGCCCGAAGAATAAAGGTAAGTTTTCATGACATTTGTGAACCCTGAAAAGCTTGCAATCGCAAAACGCCTCAAAGCGCCTCATTTGGAATTCCCGCGCGCGAAGGAGTTGGGCCGGGTATTCCAAAAATGCGTGGAGGAATACTATTTGAACCAAGAAATAGAAGACTTGGAGGTCCGCGGTATGATTGTCACAGGACAGTCGCGAGTTGGAAAATCACGTGAGATGAAAAAGCTAATCCGGGACTTCAACGCGAGTGAAACCCTTATGCCAGATGGAAGGCCAGCGAAAATCGTGAGCTGTCTTCTCTCCGGGCGCGTTACATTCAAAGATCTTGGGATCAAAACGCTTACGGCTCTTGGCTATGAGCTTAAGCGCAGAGCCACGCAAGAGTACATCTGGGAAAGAGTGCTCGACCAAGCTGCGGGCCAGGGTGTCATTGGGATTCACTACGACGAATGTCAGCACGTTTTTGGGGAAGGATCGAAGTCGAACAGAATTTTCCTCGACAGTTTCAAGTCCATGATGAAAGAGCCGCGCTGGCCATTAATGATGATCTTGTCGGGCGTGCCGTCGTTGGCTGAATATATTCAGTCATATGAACAACTCGACGAGCTTTTGGACCCCGTCCATTTCGACACGATTAATATCCGACAAGATAGAGAATTGCTCACCATGCTTCTGTTTGATTTCGCCGATCAGGTCGATATTGAAATCGAACAACTCGTGACTCAAGATTTTCTGGCCCGTCTCGACCACGCTTGTTCCCATCGATGGGGCCTCGTCATCGAACTACTGATCGACACTTTGGTTGAAGCAAAACTGGTGGGCAAGCCACAACTTGACGTTCATGATTTCGCCAAACAGTTCGCCGCCAAGAAAGGTATTCCAAAGCAATATTCGCCGTTTACCGCCCCCGATTTCATGGAGGCGTTCGACCCGAAGCGGCTGTTTGCCCTCAACGGATAGACCGATAAACGGCAACAAATTTAACAAAGAAAAATTGGCTCGCCGTATGGCGGGCCTTTTTTTTGGTTACCTATTTGCATGCTTATGCTTCCGGCGTGCACGCTTATGGCCCTTCTCTTTAGTCGTGGGCATATAAGCTACTGATAATGATTGATTTAATTTTAAGTGAGTCGATATACCGTAATGATTCGTGCACTCATATGCCCAATTGGCAAGTGTAGATGTAGAGCGGGCATATGAATGCACGAAATAGCTTTTTCTGATGCACGCCGTGTCAAGAAAAATTATCAGAAAACGCATAAATTAAATTAAATAGTTGATAGATATAAGATATCCTGAAGCAGGCTGCGGAGCTCCGATCGGCTCGAATTTCTAGTGTATATGAACTACGGTTGAACCAACGGCATTCTTGGAGCTTGGTTGGCGAATGAAAACCAACCGGCCGGACCTATCTTTCTCAGACGCTATGGGCGCGGTCGGCAAGGCCGAGCTGATCTGGCGACGGTCATGGCACACAAGACGACAGGCCGAGATGGCGATCTTCGAATACATCAATGGGTTCTATAACCCGCGTCGCCGCCACTCAGCGCTTGGCTGGAAAAGCCCGTCGCTTTCGAACGGAAGGTGGCTTAAACGAGTACCAGGAGCGGCACAAATGCGCGACAGGTCCAATTCCCTTCGACTGGTGGCGAAGCCGCGTTAAAGCGGCGTGCGCTTGCCATGGACCACTCGCCGCGGTCGTGCGGGCATCATCCCGTTCTGGTAGCGCGGGCCGCAGGGGCGTATAGTCGACCGCCAACAGCCAAGGGAATCCACATGTCAGAATCGAAGCCTTCAGGGCAGGGCGAGAGGACGGAGACCGAACTGCCGGAAGACGCATTGCCTTTGCCGGTGATCTGGCTGTTGGGCAAGACCGGCGCGGGAAAGACATCCCTGATCCGCGCCATCACGGGGGCGACCGAAGCTGCTGTGGGTAACGGGTTCGAGGCTTGCACCCGTACATCCTCGGCCTATGATTTTCCGCCCGAGGAACCGCTGATGCGGTTCCTGGATACCCGCGGTCTGGGTGAGGCGCGGTATGACCCTGCGGAGGATCTGGCAGCCTGTCAGACTGGCTCCCATGTGCTTGTGATCCTCGCCCGTCTTGATGATCCGGTGCAGGGTGCTGTGGCAGAGGCGCTGGCGGCTGTCAGGAAGCAGAAGGCGGATATGCCCGTTATCCTGCTGCATACGGCGGGCGACCGGATCAGCGATCCCGAAACGCGTGTCCGGGCGCGCGCGGTCACCCAGTCGGCCTTTGAGGATGCTTGGCGCAAGCCGATTCCCTCGCTGGTTCTGGACCTCTCCGATCCACAGACAGCGGAACTAGGTGATCTGGGGGAGAAGCTGCTGTCGGTTCTGCCGTCGGTCTCGCTTTTCATGGAGCGGGAGGTGGCGAAAGATGCGGAAGAGACGGCATATCTTGGCAAGCGCAACCTGATCCTGCGATATGCCGCCGCTGCGGCGACCACGGGGGCGGTTCCCATGGTGGGGGCGGCGTCGGTGCCTGCCGTGCAGATCGCGATGTTGGCCTCTCTGGCCTCTGCGTACGGGATTACCTGGAACAGGTCCAAGTTGGCGATGTTCGGCGCAGCGCTCGGTGGGGGTGTGCTGGGCGGACAGGCGCTTGGCCTGCTGGGGCGGCAGGCGGCCTCGTTCATTCCCGTCATCGGACAGATCGTGGTGCCCGCATTGTCGGCAAGCTGGGGTTTCGCCTCCTCCTATGCGTTGGGGCGCGCGGCAGCCTACTGGATGTATCAGACACGTCAGGGCAAACCTGTTGATCGCAAGGCGCTGCACGAGCGATATGCGCAAGCGTTGAAAAAGACGGCCAAAAATGAAGCCGATTAAGTCCGTTTTGTTCAGATTTCTGCGCGGCGGGTCTCTTTTGTCGCTGACGCTGATCGCTTTGCCTTGGCTTGTCCTGATCGCTTTGGGGATTTTCTGGCTGCTGCAAAGCGGCTATTTCCTGCTGTTCGCCCTTGGCACAACCGTTGCAATCGTGCTTGCCAGAATGCCTGTCTGGCTCCGTAAATGGCAGCGCGCGCGGGGTGACGGGAACCAACCGGACAATGCGGACAGTCCGGACGATGATACGCCCATCGTCGCGGAGAACCCTGACTGGACAGCCCGCGAAGTGCGGATTTATGCCGAACTGCGCCAAGATATCGTGCAACGTATTCCCGAGCCGCAGCTTATGACCGCACTGCCCGACATGGCGCTGGAGATTGCCGAAAGCGCCGCGCGCAAGCTGTCGGACGGACAGAAAGGCGCGCTGGATTTCTCTGTTCCCGAGGCGCTGCTGCTTGCGGATAGGATCATTCTGCGCCTGCGCGGGACGATCCGCAGCACCCTGCCTCTGGCGGACCGGATCAGCATCGGGACGCTCTATTGGGTCTGGCAAAACAGGGTGGGAATGCAAAAGGGCGTCAATGCAGCAACCATTGGTTGGCGGCTGTTCCGCCTGACGACAGCGCCGATTCAGGCCATCGTGCAAGAGGTTCAAAGAACCGTCCTTTCAGGCGCGAACGACTTTCTGACCAATCGCAGCCTTCTGGTGTTGCAGCGCATGATCCTTGAAGAGGTCGCCCATGCCTCTATCGAGCTGCATTCAGGCCGTCTGCGCTTCAGCGATACGGAATTGCTGGCGATTCAACTCGGGTCCGAGGTGGCGGATCGCGGTGCCCTCGCGCAGCCCGACGCCCCGCTGCGGTTGCTGGTGATCGGGCAGGTCAGCGCCGGCAAGTCCACCTTGATCAATGCGTTGGCTGGCTCTGAACTGGCCGAGACGGACATGGCGCCCACCACGCCCGGGCTGACGCGTCACGATATCGTTCTGGACGGGCTGCCCTATCATATCATCGACACTCAAGGGCTTGATGGTGGCAAGGCGACTGAAGCGACGATCCTCAAGCAGATGCGGGATTGCGATATCGTCTTGTGGGTGGTGCGCGCTAATCGTCCCGCGCGCGCGCCCGACGTGGCGTTGATGGAGCGGTTCCGTCAAGCCTTCGCCTCGGATCATCGCCGCAGAAAACCTCCCGTCGTGGTGGCCGTCTCCGCGACCGACAGCCTGTTGCAGCGCTGGCCCTATCCCGAGCACATTCTTCCGGACGAGGACCGCGAGACAGTCGCCGATCTGGTGGAGGCCGTGTCACGTGATCTTGACACCCGCATCATCGTGCCGGTCTGCGCCGAGGACGCGGCATGGAACGTCGATGTGCTTGTCGAAACCATCGGCGATCACGCAACAGAGGCGATGATGACACAGCGTAACCGTCGCAGGCTCGACGGCGAGACCCAGCAATCGCGCTGGACTCAGGAAGCGGGCCGTGTGCGCGAGGGTGTGACCCAGACGGCGGGGTTGATCTGGTCGCGGATTGTCAGGGGGAACGGTTAGGGGGAACGGTTAGGGCTAGTCTGTGGCGGATGATGCGCGCCATCATTGGAATTGTCCGTGCCGCTCCCGTCAGGAATGCCCCTGCAACAAGCCGTGCAAGGCCGGATGCGGAAACTTTCGTGGCAAGGTCACCGCGAAAAACGGCTCGGTGATACCCAGATCGAAAGGCGCTGTGGCCAGCACTCCGCTGGCGATTTCATCCGCGACTACAACCGTCGGCGCAATCGCCAGCCCGATACCTTCACGTGCCAACAGGCGCACCATCGCCATATCGTCCACATTGGCAACCACACGCGGTTGCAGCCCCAGATTTGCGATCAGGTTTTCGAAACCTGTGCGGACGACTGTTTCGGTCGGCAGTATCAAAGGCTCGCTTTCCAGCAATGCGGCGAGGCTGGCGTGTTGCAACCGCTCCGGTTTGCCGTGAATGCTGACGGATTGTTCCGCTATCCGCTGCGCCGCGAAGGCTGTGCCCCATGCACTGTCCGGGATCTGCGTGGTGAGCACGACATCCAGTGCAAGGCTTTCCAGATCATTCAGCAAGGTCTTTGTGTTACCGGATTTCAGCAGGAATGTGCAGCTATCCGAGACCAGTAGCGGTTTCAGGAATTGCAGTTGAAAGTTGCGCGACAAAGTAGACAGCGCCCCGATCCGCAAGGGCGGTGCCAAGCTGCTGTTCTGTTGCAGCGTTTCCAAAAGCTCGTCGCCCGTGCTGAAAATCCGGTCGGCATGGTCCAGCGCGATCCGACCCGCCTCGGTGAGGGAAAGGCTGCGTGCAACGCGGTCGAACAACGCGTAGCCCAGCCTGTCCTCCAACTGCTTGATCTGCACTGACAAAGCCGACTGCGCCACGTTCAGACGTTCTGCGGCGCGGCCAAGGTGGCCCTCGCGCGCGACTTCGCGGAAATACCGAAGATGATGATAGTTCAGCCGTGCGTTCATTCTGTTTTATAGAACGAAATTGCTAGAATGATATATTTTTATTTTCGCGCCCTGTCTCCTATCCCAGTCTGGCAACCAGATCAGGAGCCAACCATGGACATCATCGTGACAATCGCCGCAAGCTTTTTGGAACAACTGCAAAAGCCCACGCTCGCCTTTCTGATCGCCGGGATGCTGCTGGCAGCACTGGGCAGCAAGTTTGAAATCCCCGATCCGGTTTACAAGTTCATCGTCATCCTGCTGTTGCTCAAGGTCGGGCTTGGTGCGGGCATCTCGATCAGGGAGGCGGATGTGGTGACGCTGATGGTGCCCGCAGTCGGTGCCGCCTTGGTGGGTGTGGCGATTGTGGTGCTGGGCAGTCGGACCTTGGTGCGCTGGCGCGGTGTCTCGCAAACGGACGGTCTTGCCACGGCGGGCCTGTTCGGTGCTGTCTCGGCATCGACCCTTGCGGCGGGCATGGCGGTTCTGGATGACAGCAGTATCGCTTATGAAGGATTCATCGGCGCGCTTTATCCGTTCATGGACATCGCAGCTTTGGTCACCGCCATTCTGATGGCGAAACTGGCAGCGGCGCGCAAAGTGACCGCCTCTTCGGCACATGGCGACAACGTGACGCTTGGCGTTGGCCACGGGCACCATCTGCCCGCGTTCTCGCACAGGTCCAATGCCCATCTGGTGCGCGGCATATTGATCGATACCTGCCGTAGCCCTGCGATTTCGGCGCTCCTTGCCGGGCTGGCGATCGGGATCCTGTCGCAACCGGATGCCGTATACCACGGATTTTACGAGCCCCTGTTTCGCGGGCTTTTGTCGATCCTGATGCTGATCATGGGAATGGAGGCGTGGAGCCGTCTGGCCGAACTGCGCAAAGTGGCGCATGCCTATATTCTTTACGGTTTGACGGCGCCCATCATTCACGGCCTGATCGGTTTTGCGGTTGGCATGGCGGCGCACGAGCTGACAGGCTTTTCGGCTGGCGGCGTTGTCCTTCTGGCCGTCATGGCGGCGTCAAGCTCCGACATTTCCGGCCCGCCCACGATGCGCGCGGCTTTGCCTGACGCGAATGCTTCCGCCTATGTCGGCACCTCGACCGGCTTGGGCACACCTGTCACCATACTCAGTATCCCGCTGTTCATTGCCTTGGCGGAACTGATGATTTGAGCGTTGATTGGAGGGTTTCCAAGTGTTGATCACCGAAAAGCATTTCGTGATGTCGAGGGTGCAGAATATGTTTTACCGTAGCTTTTCAAACCGCCGCCAAACCTGAAGCGCGGACGGCGGTTCGTTAGAACAGTGGCACTCGGTTCGGGGCGGATCTGTGAAAAGTTACGCGGCATGGCTGCATTTTTCCTTGTTTTGCGTAGGCCTTCCCGCAGTCATCTTCGCGTGGCTCGGCTGGCAATTTTCGGCTGAATCCTCTTACCGCGTCGAACGTGGGCGCATTGCGAGCGACATCTATTCCGCCTTGACCAGTTTCGATCTGTCCAAGGCCCAGTTGCGGGTTTGGAGCTACGAGCAGGGGCTTTCCAGCGACACCGCATCCGAGGAAATGCTCCGGATTCTCGCCGAGATGGAGGGCCAGGCCGCAGCCATCGCAGGCAAGACGCGGCAGGCCATCCTGCTGGACCAACAGCGCCGCAAATCGCTGCAGGAACATCAGGAGCGGGAAGCGCTGTTGAATCTGCTGCAGGCCGTTATCCAAAAGCTCAGAAACGAGGCAGCACAGCGCCTTGAACTGGATCAGCCCGCTCTGGTGGAACTTGCGGAGATTGATGCGGAGTTCGAGCAGATCGGGGATATTTCCCTGACGGATGCATTGGCAGCGGCCCGCCGGCAGGAGGCTGTGCTGCTTGCGCAGGAACGCGCGCGCGCCGATGGAAGTCTGGCGGCAGCGCGGCAGTTGTTTCTATCGGCAGGTGCTTTTGTCAGCATCCTGACAGTCCTTTTGGCGGTTATCCTGTCCAGACGTCTGCGCACCCCGCTGCGCCGGTTGAGCGACGGGGTTCAGGCCTATCAGGCAGGCGATTTTTCCTATCGTCTGACAGATTTTCGCGATGCGGAGTTTGCAGAACTGGCGACACAGTTGAACGCGATGGCTGGCGAGGTGAAAGATGCCCGAAGCCGCGCCGCCGAGCAGCGCGAGCATCTGGAGAATACCGTTGCCGCACGCACAACCGAATTGCGCGCGGCGCTCGATGATTTGTCCGCGACGGACGCGGCCCGCAAACAGTTGCTGGCCGATATCGGACATGAATTGCGCACGCCTGTCACGGTGCTTCAGGGCGAAGCACAAGTTGCTTTGCGCGCGAAACACAAAGACAGCGCCTTTTACCGCGACACGTTGGAGCGCATCGTCACTGTCGCGCGCCAGATGGGCGGACTGATCGAGGATCTGATCGAGGTTGTCCGCAACCCCGCCGCCCAGATCCCGCTGTCTTTGCGACAGGCCGCGTTGCCATCCATCATCAACAGGGCGCTTGATGCGGCACAAGGCCTTGGCGCCACGAAGAACGTCTTGGTCACAGGTCCCGCAGAAGTTGCGCCGCTCACCCTGACCACGGACCCTGACCGTTTGCATCAGGTGCTTGTCTGTCTGCTCGACAATGCGATCCGCTATTCGCATGAGGCGGGCACGGTCTCGTTGGCATACGAGATCGCTCAGGGTGACAGCCTCTCGATCCGCGTGGCAGATCAGGGCATCGGAATCGACAGGGTCGATATACCGGCAATCTGGGATCGGGGATGGCGCGGACAGGCCGCCCGCTCGCACCGCCCTGAAGGATTGGGGCTTGGCCTTGCCATCGCGCGCCAGCTTGCGCATGCGCTTGGCGGGACGATCACCATGCAAAGTGCCGGAAAGGCCCAAGGTGCTATCGCCACCCTGCGCTTGCCGTTGTCAGAATAGGAAACCGTAATGGAAATCTTGTTGGTCGAAGACGAAGCCCGCGTTGCCGATTTCCTGCTGCGCGGTCTGCAGGCGGAGGGCTACTGCGTGCGATGGGTCAAGAACGGGCGTCTCGGCCTTGTCGCGGCCGAAGCCTTTGCCAAGGAATGCGCGCAAGTTGATGCGGCGGGTGTCATCATTCTGGATATCATGCTGCCGGAACTCGACGGTCTGAGCCTGTGCCAGATGCTGCGTCAAAGGGGCGTGCAATTGCCGGTGCTCATGCTCAGCGCGATGGGCGAAACCAGCGACCGTGTCGACGGTTTGCGCCGCGGAGCGGATGATTACCTGCCAAAACCCTTTGAGTTCGACGAATTGCTGGCCCGCATCGAAGCGCTGATGCGACGGGCGAAGCAGCCCCAGCAGGAAAAGATCATCTCGATCGGGATGATTGCTCTTGACCGTGATCTGCCTTGCCTGCGTGCCGAGAGTCAGGAAATTCCGCTGACCTTGCTGGAACTGTCCCTGATCGAACTTCTGCTCGCGGCAGAGGGTAAAACCGTCAGCCGCGAGCGTATTCTGTCGCGCGTCTGGCAGACAAGCCGTGATCCGCTGACCAATATTGTGGATGTCTATATCAGTCGCTTGCGCCGCAAGCTGCACAAACTCGACGCTTCGGTCAGCATTCTGAATGTGCGCGGTCTTGGTTACCGCCTCACGCAGACCCGCCCCTAAAAGGGGCGGGGACGGGTATCGCTACGCCATGCGGGCCTTAGCTTGGCGCGAACGGCAGGGACGAGTGGTGCAGCATGATGCGCAATGCACCATCCGCGTCACGGGCGAAGCCCCATGTCTTGTCCACCGTGGTCACCGAGCCGTCGCTGTCCGTGATATGCACATTGCCCATGGTGATCGCGGTGTCGCCGCTGATGAAGATTGCCGCGTTCTCGATCTCCACATCGGTCCATCCCTTTAGGGCAAAGCCGCTGTCGTTCGGAAACGCATCGTCATGGCCGACAAAATAGGACAGAGCGCCCTCTGCCGAGGTGCGGAAGGTCTGGGGGTTTTCCGCGAGCGTGGGTTTGAACAGCACCGGACCAATGTCATAGCCATAGGCCGCCGCAATAACTCCCTCTGCCGTCTCGCGGGCCAGCTCGATGCCGCCTTCGGCGTAATCGTTTGAAATCTGCACCAATGCCTCACCCCACGCCACCTGCGCGGCCTCAACATCTGATTGGGTGATCGTGGTCTCGATCTTGGTGGCTGTTACAGCAAAAGCGGGGCCTGCGGCGACAACGCCAAACGACAGGGCTGCAATAACGGGAAAAAGCTGTTTCATATCCTGTATCTCCATACATTTTACCTGCGGATTATCCGCCCGGCTGAACCAGAGATAGGCAACCAGTCTGAAAGATGTCGGAACCGAACATGAACGCAACATTAACAGCCGCCCGCCCGTCGGAGCGGGGGTGGCAAGGCTGCAAAGACACCAGAGCGGGGCCGGAGGTGACGGGCCTGCTGTCCGTGCCGTTGTTGAAAGACAACGGGTCGCAATTTCGTCAACGAAACGGAACTTTCAAAGTAGCTTCATTGGTAAGGCGGCTGGCGTGTCAACGTCATCCTCCTGAAGAGCTTAGGATATCAAAACGGATGAAAAAATTCGGTCTTGACGCAACTGACATCCGCATCCTTTGCGCTGTGCAGCGGCATGGCCAGTTGAGCAAGACGCGGCTTGCGGAGATGGACCTCGACGGGATCGCCCTGCTGGTGTCGCGTACCGGCTGGTCCAGCGAGTTGGGCTACGAGATCTATCTGCGTGACAGCTCCCATGGTGATGCATTGTGGGAACGGATCATGGCAACCGGCATGGAGTTCGCCCTGAAACCGGGCCATACCTCGTCGATCCGCCGTATCGAGGGCGGGATGCTGTCCTACCATGCCGATGCCGATATCAGCACCAACCCCTACGAACTCGGGCTTGACCGTCTTGTGAATCTCGATGCCGAGGCGGACTTTGTCGGCAAGGCAGCGCTCCGCCAGATACAGCAGCAGGGTGTCAGCCGGATCCAGATCGGTCTGGTTATCGATTGCGCGCCCATGACTGGTCCGAACACCACCTTCTGGCCGATCAACAAGGACGGAGCAGAGATCGGAAAGGTCACATCGGCGATCTACTCTCCCCGTCTGAAGCGCAATATCGCGCTGGCCATGGTGGCTGTCGAATACGCGCATGTCGGGGCGGAGCTTGAGGTTGTAACCCCCTCAGGCCCGACCCGCGCAACGGTTGACGAGCGCCCGTTCTACGACCCCAAGAAGAAACTCGCCGCGGCTTGAGCCTGCGGCCCGAATTCCGGTGAACAGAGGGGCAGGATAGGCCCCTCTGCGAACCGGCAGCACCCTTCTGGCCGATCTTGAACCGGATAGAATGACCTATCTTCCGATATACTGTTCCTGGGTTGCCGAACCGCACCGAAACACCGTAGAAATACTGAATATTTATTACAATCCCGCTTGTGTTCAGACTTCAGCCATAATTCTGGGCTAGCCATATGTTGATGTGATTTTGCCATGCGTGGAGACAAATGTTGTGAGGGTTGATCGTCAGGCACTGCCTCAAGGGGAAGATTGCGCCGAGGGTAAGCCGCCAAGGTCTCAATGGCTTGATCGATTGCTGGATCTGACCGATCAGGCCAGTGCGCTGACCGCCAATTCGATACTGATCGTGACGATAGTGGCAACAAGCGTCATTAGCTCCTATATGCTGGCGCTTTTGTTCCATCCGTTGCTCGGGCTGGAATCCGGCGCGGGTCACTTCAATCTTGTTCTGATCATCAGTTTTATCGTGCCTGTGCTTGTGGGTGTGCCAGCCGTGCTTTTCGCGGATGCTTTGATCACTAAAATCAAAAGGATGCGCGGCGAGATGAGTGTTGCGCTGACAGAGGCGCGTGTGGCGAGCCGTGCAAAATCGGATTTTCTGGCGAATATCAGCCATGAGATACGCACGCCAATGAATGGTGTTCTGGGCATGGCGCAGGTGCTGGAAGAAACAGAGCTGACAGATAGCCAGCGCGAGAAATTGCGCCTGATACGCGATTCGGGTGACCTGTTGATGGCGATCATCGACGATGTGCTTGATCTCTCCCGGATCGAGGCGGGGCGGATCGATCTGAACCCCGTGGCGCAGCCGCTGGTCACTGTGCTCGGCGATACAGTCGCCCTTTTCAGGGCGCGCGCGGACGAGCACAACACCTATCTGCAATTCATCGCCAACCCCGATGTGCCGGAGATAATGGTGTTTGATTCGGTGCGGGTGCGCCAATGTCTGGGCAATCTTGTCTCGAATGCTGTCAAATTCACGCAAAATGGCGAGGTCAGGGTGACCCTGTCCGCACAACCTGTGGGATCTGATATGTGGGCGGTCGAGATCAGCGTGAAAGATACCGGCATCGGGATCAGCGCGGAGGGGCAGTCGCGCCTGTTCGAGGCTTTCTCGCAGGCCAGTATCAAGACACTGCAGGATTACGGCGGGACCGGTCTGGGCCTCGCAATCTCCCGGCGGCTGGCGCGGGTCATGGGGGGCGACATCACGTTGTCCTCTGTTCCGGGTGAGGGGACGACCTTTGTTTTCAGCTTTCTGGCCGAGCCCGCCCCCTATGTGGCCAATGATCTGACCTCCGCAGCGGCGGTCTTGGCAGAGCGCAGCGACGAGATGCAGGGGCTGTCCATTCTCGTCGTCGACGACTGCGATGTGAACCGCCTTGTAGCGCAAGGATTGCTGGAGCCGTTGGGCGTGACCTGTCATCTGGCCGATGGTGGCAAGGCCGCTTTGCAGATACTTGCAGAGCTGCCTGTTGATCTGGTGCTGATGGACATGCAGATGCCCGAACTGGATGGCGAGGCGACGCTGCGCGCCATAAGAGCATCGGGCAAGGAATGGTCCGGTGTGCCGGTTGTCGCGCTGACGGCCAATGCAATGCAGGGCGAGCGGGAGGCCTGTCTGGCCATGGGAATGCAAGGTTATGTCACCAAGCCGGTGCGTCTGTCTGTGCTGCAGGCAGAGATCCTGCACGGATTGCAAGCAGCCCAGCATCTGGCGCGCAAGGTCGGCTGAGGGGAGCGGGCTGTTCGGCTCCGCTGCGGCAAAAACCTGCAACCTGCCGCAAGGGCTTGAGCTTCGCTCCCTTTTCGTGATTGTCGGGCGTCTTATGTAAAGAGCAAAGGAGCCGCGATGCTGCTGCGCTTGCAAGACGTGACAAAAACCTATCCCGGAGCCGAAGCTCCGGTGCTGCGCGGTATCAGCTTTGATCTGGATGCCGGTGGAATGCTGGCCCTGACCGGCGAATCCGGCTCGGGCAAAAGCACGCTGCTGCATCTGATAGGCGGGCTGGACACGGCGAACCACGGGGTGGTCGAGGTGGATGGCACGGACCTGACACCCTTGAATGACAGCGGGCGGGCGGCATTGCGGCGTGGCGCGGTGGGGGTGATCTTCCAGCAGTTCAATCTTATCCCCTCGCTCACGGTTGCCGCGAATATCGCGTTTCAGGCGCGGCTGGCCGGACGGCATGATCCTGCGCGTGACCGCATTTTGGCCCAGCGTCTCGGTCTTGAGGACCATTTGCACAAATATCCCGAACAACTGTCTGGCGGGCAGCAGCAGCGTGTGGCCATCGCGCGTACCCTCTCGCCACAGCCGAAACTGGTGCTGGCCGATGAGCCGACCGGCAATCTGGACGAGGCGACAGCCGATACCGTCCTGACCCTGTTGCGCGATCTGGTGGCCGAAACCGGTGCGGGGCTGATCCTTGTGACGCATTCCGAGCGTCTGGCCGCACGTCTGCCCCGCCGCTTGCACCTGCGGGCGGGACAACTGGCATGAACCGGGCGATCCTGTCGGCGCTGGCCTCCCACTGGCGGCGTAACCCGTTGCAACTGATCACGCTTCTGGCGGGGCTGGCGCTCGCGACCGCGCTCTGGTCAGGGGTACAGGCGATCAATGCCGAGGCGCGCGCCAGCTATGATGCGGCGGCGGCCACGCTGGGCGAGGGGCAGTTCGCGCAGATCACCGCCCGCGACGGCAGTGCGATCCGTCAAGCCGATTACATCGCGTTGCGCCGCGCGGGCTGGGCCGTGTCTCCGGTGATCGAGGGGCGGCTGGAGGGCGTGCGCCTGATCGGGATCGAGCCGCTGACCGCGCCGGGCGGGCTGGCGCCGGTGAGTGTTGAGGCGGGCGCGGATGTCGGCGCGTTCCTGTCCGGTGCGGGCCAGATCTTTGCGAACGAGGCGGTGCTGGCGCGTTTGCCTGACACCGGCGCACAGGGCATCATCGCCCCCGACATAGCCCCCAACACGGCGATGACCGATATCGGTCTGGCGCAACGCCTGCTGGCGCGGCCCGACCAGATCGACCGGCTGATCATGGCCGCCGTTCAGCCCGTCACCCGCCGCCCATTGGCCGAAATTGCCCCCGATCTTGTCCACTCCGCACCGCAGGACGGCGGCGATGTGGCGCGGCTCACCGACAGTTTCCACCTGAACCTGACCGCATTTGGCCTGCTGTCCTTTGCTGTGGGGCTGTTCATCGTACACGGCGCGATTGGGTTGGCCTTCGAGCAGCGCCGCCCGATGGTGCGGACATTGCGGGCCTTGGGGGCGCCGCTGCGTCAGTTGATCATCCTGATGGCGGTGGAACTGGCTGTGCTGGCGCTGGTGGCCGGCGCAATCGGCGTGGGGTTGGGCTATCTCATCGCGGCGGCCTTGTTGCCGGATGTGGCCGCCACTTTGCGCGGGCTTTACGGGGCCGATGTGTCGGGCCAGTTGACGCTGCAACCGGCGTGGTGGCTGTCGGGGCTGGGCATCGCTTTGGGCGGTACGGCTGTGGCCGCAGGCGGAGCCTTGTGGTCGCTGGCGCGGATGCCGTTGCTCGCGGGTGCACAGCCCCGCGCCTGGGCGATGGCGCGGCAGGGCGGGGCCTTGGCGGTTCTCGCGGCGCTGCTTCTGGTCTCGGCAGCGGCGCTGGCCTTTGCTGGAACAGGGCTCGTTGCGGGCTTTGCCATGCTGGCGGCCTTGCTAATTGGCGGCGCGATGGCTCTGCCGCCTGTGCTGGGGCTGGTGCTGAAAGGGGCCGAGGCGATGGCACGGGGACCCGTGGCGCAATGGTTCTGGGCCGATACGCGCCAGCAAGTGCCGGGGCTTTCGCTGGCGCTGATGGCACTGCTGCTGGCGATGGCGGCCAATGTGGGCGTGTCCACGATGGTCTCCTCGTTCCGGCTGACCTTCACCGGCTTTCTGGATCAGCGTCTGGCGTCCGAGCTTTATGTGAGCGCCGAGGATGCGGCGCAGGCCGATCTGATCCTTGCCGTGACTGCGGATCATGCGGATGCAATCCTGCCGCTGTTGTCGGTGGACCGTCAGGTCTCCGGCCAGCCCGCGCAGGTCTACGCCGCCCGCGATCATGCCACCTACCGCGACAACTGGCAGTTCCTGCGCGCCGTGCCCGATGTCTGGGACAGGCTGGCGCGCGGCGAGGGGGTGCTGGTCAATGAACAGCTCTACCGCCGCGCCGCGCTGGATCTGGGGACGCAGGTGAATGTCAGCCCCGATCAAAGCCTGCCGGTGCTGGGCATTTACGGTGATTACGGCAATCCCATCGGGCAGGTGATCGTGACCGAAGCCCTGTTCCGCAGCACTTTCCCCGAGATTGCAGCGCTGCGTTTCGGTCTGCGGACCGATCCCGCGCGGGTCGATGATCTGCGCGCGACCCTGCGCGCCGAGGCGGGCGTGGCCGATGGTATGATGGTCGATCAGGCCGCGATCAAGGCGATGTCGCTGTCCGTTTTCGAGCGGACCTTTACCGTGACCACCGCGCTTAATGTGTTGACCTTGGCCGTGGCGGGGTTCGCCATCCTGATGAGCCTGCTAACACTGGCCGTGATGCGCCTGCCGCAACTGGCACCCGTCTGGGCGCTGGGCCTGACGCGGCGCAGGCTGGCGGCGCTTGATCTGGTCCGCGCCGTGGTGTTGGCGGCTTTGACGGGCGCGCTTGCCCTGCCTTTGGGGCTGGCACTGGCATGGGCGCTGCTGGCCGTGGTGAATGTGGAGGCGTTCGGCTGGCGTTTGCCGATGTATCTGTTCCCGCTGGATTATCTGCGCCTTGCCTTGCTGGCCCTGCTGGCGGCGGCTCTGGCCGCGCTTTGGCCCGCATGGCGGCTGTCGCGCACCCCGCCGGCGCAGCTTTTGGGAGTTTTCCGCCATGAACGCTAGTATGAACGTGAAGGCACTGATCCTGCTGCTGTTCCTGCCGTTGCAAGCCGCCGCGCAGGGCTTTGCCGGGCTGGGCACGGATGCCGGAGATTTCGCCACGCCTGTACCGGGCCGGGTGCTGGAATTTCCTGCCGATCATGGCGCGCATCCCGCGTATCGCATCGAATGGTGGTATCTGACCGCCAATATGACCGACGACAGCGGCACCCCTTACGGGTTGCAATGGACGTTGTTCCGCTCGGCCCTTGCCCCGCAGGACGGGGAGGGTTGGGAGACGCCGCAGCTCTGGATGGGGCATGCCGCCGTTACCACACCGCAGGCGCATTTCGTGGCCGAGCGGCTGGCACGCGGCGGGATCGGGCAGGCGGGTGTGGTGGCTGATCCTTTTTCAGCATGGATCGACGACTGGGCAATGGAGGGGCCGGATTTCGACAACATGCGCCTCACCGCCTCGGGCGCGGATTTTGCCTATGATGTGCAACTGACCGCAACCGGCCCGTTGGTGCGCCACGGCGCGGATGGCTATTCGGTCAAATCGGGGGCGGGGCAGGCGAGTTACTATTATTCGCAGCCCTTCTTTGATCTGTCCGGCACGCTGACCCTGCCTGACGGCGAGGTCCCGGTGACAGGGCAGGCATGGCTTGACCGCGAGTGGTCCTCCCAGCCCTTGGCCGAGGATCAGACCGGCTGGGACTGGTTCTCGCTCTCGTTCGACAGTGGTGACAAGCTGATGGGCTTTGTCCTGCGCGGCACCACCGATTTTACCGCAGGCACATGGATCACCGCCGAGGGGCAGGCGACGGCATTGCCCGACGGGGCTTTCGGGGCCGTGCCGCTGGACTGGCACAGTGTCGCCGGACGCGATGTGCCCGTGACGTGGCAGGTGACCCTGCCGGAGCAGGGGCTGGACGCGACGGTGACAGCCCTCAACCCCGATGCGTGGATGGCGACCTCCGTGCCCTATTGGGAGGGGCCGGTCACGGTGACAGGCTCTCATAGCGGTGTCGGATATCTGGAGATGACAGGCTATGACGACTGATCCGCATCCTTGGGCGGCCAGCTTTGAGGGGCTGCACGCACAGGTCTGGCAGCGGCTTGTGCGCGGCGTCGGGGATCGCCATGCGCCCGCACGGCATCCGACCTTTGCCACTGTCTCGCCCGATGGCTGGCCTGAGGCGCGCACGGTGGTGTTGCGGGCCGCCGACACGGCTGAAGCGATGGTGGAAGTCCATACCGATTTGCACTCGGCCAAGGTTGCGGCGCTGCGGTCCAATCCCCGCGCCGCGCTGCATATCTGGGAGGCTTCGGCCCATCTGCAAATCCGGCTGGGTGTGACCGTGACGATCCTGTCAGGCGATGCGGTGGCGCAGATTTGGGCCAAGGTGCCCGACCCCTCGCGCCAAAGCTACGGCACAACCCCCGCACCCGGCCAGCCGATTGACGACGCACTTGCCTATGACAAACCCGGCGATCCGGCCAGCTTTGCCGTGCTGCGCTGCATCGTGCAGACGATGGATGTGGTGCATCTGGGCCCGCAGCACCGCCGCGCCGCATTCACGCGCGCGGATGGCTGGGCAGGCCAATGGCTCGCCCCCTGATCCCGCCTCAGTCGTCGCTGCAGAGATAAACGGCGCCGCCGATCACCACGACACTGGCCGCAGCCCCCGCCAGCACCGCGGGCGCGCTGAGCGCGGTGCCCACCGTGGCCCCTGCCGAGGACAGCAGGCTGGTGATGCTGCCCGCATTGCCCGACAGGACCATCGCGCCCGAACTATGCGTCGCCGCCGACAGGGTCGAGGACAGACGCCCGGTCAACGTGCCTTCCTCGGCCTTCTCTCCGATCCCGACCAGCGACAGCGCGCCGTCACGGGTGGTGTTGACGATCTTGCAGGTCCTCGACGGCGTCTCGCAGCGGCCAAAGGCATCGCGGCTGCCTTGCGCCGGCAGGGAGTGGCTTCGCGTCTTGGGATCGTAATTGGCGCAGAACACCTGCCGCTCCTCTGCTGTCAGGGTCGGCATCAGATAGGTGATGACCACGGCACCGGGGCAGGTGCGACTGCGCGTAAAATAGCGCTCGCGGAACGAGGAATAGGTGGGTTCGGCATCATCGTAAAAGATCGTGACCTCCTCGCCCTCGATCTTGGTGGTGCATTGAGTGGGTGCGGCCATGGCCGTGCCTGCCACTGTCATCACGCCTGCCACTGTGGCAAGAAAAGCCAGATATTTCATGTCCGATGATCCTGTATAGATGCGGCTGCCGAAGGATGCAGGGTTTTGCCCCGCTTGGTTTTGACAGCCAATCGCAGATCGGCAGGATTCGATCAATACAACTGCGCGCGAGCGGAGTGGATCAGCCGAACACTGCCTGCCAGATCAGCCGCAGCGACAGCATGAACAGCAGCACCAGAATCACCCTGTCGAACATCAGCGGCGAAATGCGCCGCGCCAGCCATGCGCCCAGAGGCATCGCCGCCATCAGCGGGATCAGTGCCAGACAACTCAACAAAAACCGCTCGGCTGTCAGTATCCCCAGAACGGCGAGCAGAGGAACCTGCACCAACGCCATGGCCAGAAAAAAGACCGAGATGGTGATGATGAACTGCGCCCGCTCCAGCCTGATCGCGTTGAGAAAACTTAACGACACTGGCGCGGACAGCCCCGCCGCCCCCTGCAATATGCCACCCAGAACGCCCATTGGTGCCGCCAGCTTCTCCGCGCGGTGCAGCGCCAGCGTCCAGCCGGGGCGCGCGGCGCGAAAGCCGACATAGGCCAGCACCGACAGCGCCACGGTCAGCGTCAGGGCCTCGGTCGGGAGCCATGCCAGCATGAAGCTGCCCAAACCCGCCCCCAGCGCGCCTGCCACCGCAAAGCGCAGCATCAGCGGGCCTTTGACCACATGGGCGCGGTAGGCCCAGCCCTGCCAGATATTGGTGACCAGATTGGGGATAGAGAACACCGCCACCGCGAAAGGCGCGCCGAAGAAGATCGTCATCACCGGCACAGCGATCACCGGGGCACCGGCCCCCGTGGCCCCTTTGAGAATGCCTCCAAGGGCAAAGGCGATGATGACAAGCGTGATATCCATGCGGGGACTGTCTGCCAGCCGCGCGGAAAGGTCCAGATGCCGTGGCGGATTATTCCAGCGCGAACAGCGAGATAACAACCTGCCCCGCCCGCCGTGCGCCGGTGCCGACAAAGAGCGTCCGGTTCACCCAGTCATAGCGCGGATCGCCGGTCTCCAGCCGCGCATGGGTGCGCATGTAGTAGCTGTCGGGTGCAACCTCCTCACCTCGGGCAATGGCCGCCAGCACCTCGGCAGGGCCGTGGCGATAGCCGTAATTGCGGATCTCGATCGTCGCGCCATCTGTCGTCTCGATCGCATAGCGCGTATCCAGTTCGGCAACGCCATTGGCCCAGATCGTCTGCCAGTCCGCTCCAAGATGCAGGATGTGCCCCTCAAGCCCCGGTCCGGTCACGGTGCCGCCGACGATGGGAATGATCCGCCGCTGGCCTGCTTGGCCCGCGCCCATCTCGCGGATCGGGTCCAGCGAGACGAACAGATCGCAGACATGGCGCAGCTTGGGATGGGGCAGGGTGGGCGACGATACGGCCTCGGTCATGGGTCTCTCCGCGAAGTGATTGTGATTGAGTGCGCCGGAATATTGCTATATGTCATAACTAAATCAGAGGGGCCAAGTCCAGCGGGATGCAGGCCGTTGATCCTTGGGAGGGGAATCATATGACGCAACCGCGCTTCTGGACACCGCAAATCAGCATCGCGCGGCGCGAGGACGGCACGATCCTGATGCACCACGAGGGCACAGCTCCGCGACTGGCCGATACCGTGGTGGCGCGGATCGGCTATTGGGCACAGACGTCCCCTGACCGCATGGCCCTCGCCCAGCGTGGCCCCGACGGGGCATGGCAGCGCATCAGCTACGGCGATCTCTGGCAGGCGATGCGCCATCTCGGGGCAGGGCTTCTGGCGCGCGGGTTGGGGCAGGACCGTCCCGTTCTGATCCTGTCCGAAAATGCGCTGGATCACGCGCTGCTGGCGCTGGCCGGGCAATATGCGGGCGTGCCGACGGCGGCGCTGTCGACCGCGTTCTCGCTGGTCTCCGACAGTTTCGACAAGCTGCGCGATGCGGCCAGCCTGCTGCGCCCCGGTCTGGTCTATGCCTCTGACGGCGCGCGGTATGGCCGTGCGCTGGCAGCTTTGGGCGATGATATCCCCAAGGTCTGCTCGGTCAATGCGCCTGCGGGGGCGGTCACGTTCGCATCGCTCCCCGAGGCTGATCCAACGCCCGCCGATACCGCTTTTGCCGCGCTGCGCGGCGATATGGTGGCAAAATATCTCTTCACCAGCGGCTCTACCGGCAGCCCCAAGGCGGTGATCAACACCCATGACATGCTGGCCCGCAATCAGGACATGGTGGCCGATTGCTTCGCCTTTCTGGCGGATCATCCCCCCGTGGTGGTAGATTGGGCCCCGTGGAGCCATACCGCCAGCGGCAACAAGGTGTTTCACATGGTGCTCTGCCACGGCGGCACCTACCATATCGACGAGGGCAAGCCGACCCCCGCCCTGATCGGTCGTACGCTGGACAATCTGTGCGATGTCTCTCCGACGTGGTATTTCAACGTCCCCGCCGGCTACGAGATGCTGCTTGAGGCGTTCCGCGCCGATCCCGCCTTTGCGGCGCGCTTTTTCGGCAATCTCGACATGATGATGTATGCCGGTGCCGGCATGGCCCAGCATATCTGGGAGGGGCTGCGCGCGATGTCGCATCAGGTGACGGGGCGCGACGTGCTGCTGACCACCGGTCTGGGCGCGACCGAGACCGGACCATTCGCGCTGATGTGCACCACGCCGCAAGACGCGCCGGGCAATGTCGGTCTGCCCTCGCGCGGGATCACGTTGAAACTGGTGCCCAACGAGGGCAAGCTGGAGGCGCGGCTGCACAGCCCCTCGATCACGCGCGGTTATCTGGGTGATGCCGCCACCTCCGCCAATATGCTGGATGAGGAGGGGTTCTATTGCCTCGGCGATGCGCTGCGTCCGGCTGATCCAGATGATCTGACCAAAGGGTTCTTTTTCGATGGCCGCATCGCCGAGAATTTCAAGCTGGCGACCGGCACATGGGTCGCCGTGGGGGCCTTGCGCGCGCGGCTGGTCGATCATTTCGGCGGGCTGATCCGCGATGCGGTGATCTTGGGCGAGGATCGCCCGGCGCTGGCCGCGCTGCTGTTTCCGGCTGACGGCGTGATGGACCGTCCCGGCATCATGGACGAGCTCGCGCGCCTGCATGTCGGTTTCGCGGCTGCTTCGACAGGCAGTTCCACTCGCATAGCGCGCATGCTGATCCTGCGCGACCCGCCCAGCCTTGACCGTGGCGAGGTGACGGACAAAGGCTCCATCAATGCTCGCGCCGTGATCCGGCACAGGCCGGATGCGGTGGCCCGTGTCTATGACGCACCCGAAGGAATCGCCCGCGCATAGGCTTTCGCAGGATTTCATCTTGCCAAAAATACTCAATCCCCGTCCCGTTTCGGAAAAAAGAGGCCGCTGGATCAACCAACGGCCTCTTTCCTTCAACGGGTGAACCGGATCAGCCGCCGTTGGCGACGATCAGTTCCTTGGCCTGCTCGATCAGCGCTTGCCCGTCGATGTCGCGGGTTTCCATATCGGCCACCCAGCGTTCGATGACGGGCTGGGCTTTTTCCTTCCAGCGCGCCACTTCGGTCTCGTCCAGCGTGGTGATCGTGTTGCCGCGATCGACAGCGATCTGCCGCGCAGGGGCGTCGTAATCCCACATGACCTGCGCTGCAAAGGCTGACAATGTCTCGCCCGATTCCGCGTCGATGGCGTCGCGGATATCTTCCGGCAGGCTCTCGTAGCGGTCCTTGTTCATCGCCAGAATGATCGTTGCGGTATAGAGCGATTCCGGGCCGCCGAACTCGGTATGGTTGCTCACCAGTTCCGAGACGCGCACAGCGGTGGTGACTTCCCACGGGATCACGGTGGCGTCGATCACGCCTTTGGACAGGGATTCAGGGATCGCGGGAAGGGGCATGCCCACTGGCGTCGCGCCCAACTCGTTCAGCATGTCGGTGATCACGCGGGTCGGGCCGCGCAGTTTCTTGCCCGCCATATCTTCCAGCTTTGTGATCGGCTGCTTGGAATGGATCATGCCGGGGCCATGCACCCATGCACCGAGGATTTTGACATCCTTGTATTCTTCGTCCTGCAACTCGTTTTCCGTCAATTGCCAGAAGGCCCGCGAGGTGGCGACCGGATTGGTCATCATGAAGGGCAGTTCAAACACTTCGGTCTTGGGAAAGCGGCCGGGCGTATAACCGACAACGGTCATGATCAGATCGGCCGTGCCGTCAATCGCCTGATCGATCAGGTCATTGGGGCGACCGCCCAGCGACATCGCATCGTAATGCTCGATCTTCAGCTTGCCATCCACACGTGCCTCCACCGCAGCGGCCCATGGCTTGAGGATATGCGCGGGCACCGGCGCGGGCGGCGGCAGGAACTGGTGCAACCGCAGCGTCACTTCCTGCGCGGACAGGGTTGCAGGGGCCAGACCCAGCGCAAGGGCTGCGGCTGCCACTGTCTTCATCATGGTACGTCGTTTCATCGGTTTCCTCCCAGAAACGGACCGGCTCCCCCGGTCCTTGTGCGTAGTTTGTGCCAGAGTCGTGTTTGGCGCAAATGATTATGTTATATAGCGATATTTTTTCTGCTTGTTCGCTAGGCCGCAAGCGGGCCTTCCCGCTCAGTTCAGCGTCACAGGCATGCTGCGCGGCCCGCGAAAGCCGAAACCGTAGAATTGCACGGCCTCAGGGTCCGGCATCGTCATGTTCGGGAAACGGTCGCACAGCAACGGCAACATGATATTGGCCAGCATTCGCCGCGCCACATGGGTGCCTTGGCAGAAATGCGGCCCGTTTCCAAAGGCCTGATGCGGCTGTTTGGGGCGGAAAACATTATACAGATGCCCGTCCTCATAAATATCCTCGTCATGGTTGGCCGAGGCTTGGATCGTCATCACCGTATCGCCTTTGGGGATATGGTAGCCTCGGATCTCGGTATCCTCGGTGACCAGACGGGACGAGACCTGAATCGGCGCAACCCAGCGCACCCCTTCCTCGAAAGCGTCGCCCCACAGACCGTCACGCTTGACCGCCTCGAACTGGTCGGGGTTCCGGATCAGGCCATAGAGGATCGTCAGCAGTGCATCGCGCGGTTCGTTGATGCCGCCGCCGATGGCGATCTTGATGTTGGAATAGATCTGGCTTGTGGGAATCGGCTCTGCGGCATTCACCATCACCGACAAAGCACTTTGGTCCTGCTCTGCCCGCAATCGCGCGGCGGCCGCGTCGAACAGCGCATCCATCTCGTCGTTTGCCGCGTCGCATTGCGCGAACAATTCGTCCGTCCAGCCGAAATTGCCCGCCCCGTCGATCAGGATTTGCGACCAGCGCTGCATGTCGTCGTCGGATGCTTCGGGAATCCCCAGCAGATGCGTCAGGCAGCGCGCCGAGAACGGCCCCGCCAGCGCCGTGAACAGGTCCACCGTCTCGCCGCGCGGCAGGCGGCTAACGTAATCCTCGGCGATCCTGGTATAGATCGGCTCCCAGCATTGCTTGATATTGCGGGCGGTAAAGGCGGGGGCCATCGCGCCCCGTTCCGCTGCATGGTCGGCCCCGTCCTTGCGCATCAGCGTGTGCGCGCGAAAGGCGCGCTGCATCGGCGTGTTGGGATCGTTGGAACTGAACAGGTCGGGGTTGTCCTTGACGTATTTGGTATCCGTCGCCTTGGTCAGCAGCGTCCGCCCTACCGCCCTGACCCGCAGCACAGGTGCCTCGGCCCGCAGGCGTTTGTAAACGGCATAGGGGTCCAGCGTCAGTTGCCGGATGGTGATGTCCTCGTCCAGAGGTGCCAGATGTGATGTGGCTGCATCCAGTGTCACGGTCATGCCCTCCCCTGCGCTCGCGTGTCCGGTGACATTACGGGAAGGTGAGTGTATATGACAATCCGATGGAATTGATAGACGATATCGAATAATTTGATAACGGGCGGATGGAGAGCGCGTATGGCACCACCAAAAGACAGCGATCCGATGGCGGTGGATTTCACGGCGCTGCGGGTCTTGCGGCTGGTGCATGATTACGGCTCGTTCTCGCGCACCGCCGAGGCGCTGGGTGTGACCCAATCCTCGGTCAGCTACACAATCGACAGGCTGCGCCGCGCCTTTGACGATCCTTTGTTCGTGCGGCAGGGCGCAGGTATCGTGCCCACGGACCGTTGCGAGGATATCGTGCGCGAGGCCGCGCGGATGCTGGACGAATTCGTGGCCCTGACCGCCCCCCGCGCTTTTGAGCCCGCCCGCGCCGAGGCGGTCGTTACCCTGTCGTGCAACTACTATGAGCGCGCAACGCTGGTGCCGCTCCTCGTGCGCCGTTTACGAAGTGCGGCACCGGGGCTGAAGCTGCGGGTCATCACCTCCACGGTGCGCGGACGTGAGCAACTCAGCCGCGGGGAAAGCGATCTGCTGATCGGTCCGGTGCAGATCAAGGATGCCGGTTTCTATGGCCGCCGTCTGCTCGCCGATCACTATGTCTGCGTCATGGCTGCCGACAATCCGCTGGGCCACGCGCCGCTGGATGTGACTGCGTTTGCCGCCGCACCGCAGGTGGTTGTGACCTATGGCGGCAACTGGCGCTCGCGCTATCTGGTCGAGATGGAGGCGGCGGGTCTTACCCCCAATATGGCACTGGAGCTGCCCAGCCCCGCTACGCTGGGCGCGATCCTGCCCGGCACCGATCTGATCGCCACCGTGCCATTACGCACCGCGCGGTTTTTCGGTGCAGGGCTGAGAGTGGTGGCTTGCCCGTTCCCCGCCCCGTTCGGGATCGATCTTTACTGGACAGCCCGC
Organism: Rhodobacterales bacterium; assembly: GCA_047921295.1. Taxonomy (GTDB): domain Bacteria; phylum Pseudomonadota; class Alphaproteobacteria; order Rhodobacterales; family Rhodobacteraceae; genus Seohaeicola. The sequence continues at coordinate 44,339 of JBLRWK010000002.1, read as the reverse complement.
AGCCACCACGCGCCGATGCATCGCTGGCTGCGCGGCCAGATCGGCCAGATCGCGGCTGGGATGGAGGCGGGGATGGAGGCGGATCACCCCGGAAAGTGACAGGCAACCTGTGTTGGCCCGCGCGGCTCCAGCAACGGCTGAACGCGGCGGCACACCTCCTGCGCCTTGGGGCAACGCTCGGCAAAGGCGCAGCCCTTGGGCGGGTTGATCGGGCTGGGCGGGTCGCCGCTGATCTTGACGGGGCGCACATAGCCGCGCGACTTGCGCCGCGCCAGACTGGGGGCGGCGGACAGCAGCGCCTGCGTATAGGGATGCTGCGGCGCGTCGAACAGCGCCTCGCGCGGGGCCATTTCCACGATCTTGCCCAGATACATCACCGCCACATCGTCGCAGACATGCCGCACCACGCCCAGATCATGGCTGATGAACAGATAGCTCAGCCCCAGTTCCGCCTTCAGACGCGCCAGCAGGTTCAGGATCTGCGCCTGAATGGCCACATCCAGCGCCGAGACAGGCTCGTCGCAGACCAGCAGCTTGGGGTTGGTCGTCAGCGCGCGGGCGATGGAAATCCGCTGCCGTTGCCCGCCGGAAAACTGGTGCGGAAACAGGCTCAACTGGTCGGGCCGCAGCCCCACCAGCCGGAACAGCTCGGTCACGCGGGCGCGGCGTTCCTCGGGCGTGCCGATCTCCATCAGATCCATCGGCTCGCGCACGATATCGGCGACGCGGGCACGCGGGTTCAGGCTGCTGTAGGGGTCCTGAAAGATCAGTTGCACATCGCGGCGGCGTTTGCGCATCGCCTCGTCGCCCAGTTGCAGCAGGTCCTCGCCCTGAAAGATCACCTTGCCGCTGGCCGCCTCGACCAGCCGGATCGTCGCCATCGCGGCGGTGGTCTTGCCCGAGCCGCTCTCGCCCACGATCCCCAGCGCGCGCCCCTGTTCCAGCGTGAACGACACCTGCCGTACCGCCTCCAGCACCGGGCGGGGGCCGAACAGCCCCTGACGCGGTAGCGCGAATTGCACGGTCAGATCCTGCACATCCAGAAGCACGCTCATATCCGCCCCTCCTCGACCGCATGACAGGCGGCAGGGTGGTGGTCGTGATCGAGCAGCAAGGGTTTCTCGGTGTCGCAGCGGTCAAAGCGATGCGCGCAGCGTTCGGCAAAGGCGCAGCCCGCGCCCAGCATATGCAGGGGCGGAACCACGCCGGGAATTTCGCGCAGTTCCGTATCGCCCTTGCCAAGTGCGGGAATGCAGGAGATCAGCCCCCGCGTGTAGGGATGCTGCGGATGGTCCAGCACATCATCGGCGCTGGCCTGTTCGATCACGCGGCCCGCATACATCACCGCCACGCGGTCGGCCATTTCCGAGATTGCCCCCATGTCGTGCGTGATAAGTATGATCGCCGCGCCGAAATCGCGCTGGATTTCATTCAGCAGGTCGAAAATCTGCGCCTGCACCGTCACATCGAGCGCCGTGGTCGGCTCGTCCGCGATCAAAACCTTAGGGCGGCAACTGACGGCCATGGCGATCATCACCCGCTGGCGCATGCCGCCCGACAACTGGTGCGGATAATCCCGCGCCCGCCGGTCGGGGCTGGGGATACCCACGCGGTCCAGCAGCGCCACCGCATCGCGAAAGGCCTGCGCATGACCGACTTTCTGATGCAGCATGATCGCCTCGGCAATCTGGTCGCCCACGGTAAACACGGGGTTGAGGCTCGTCATCGGCTCCTGAAAGATCATCGCCATCTCGGCCCCGCGCAGCGCCCGCATCCGCGCCTCGGAGACGCGGGTCAGATCCTCGCCCGCCAACCGGATCGCACCGCCCGCAATGCGTCCCGGCGGGCTGGGGATCAGCCCCATCACCGACAGCGCCGTGATCGACTTGCCGCAGCCGCTTTCGCCGACCACGCCCAGAGTCTCGCCCGCATTGACCTGCAAGGACACCGAATCCAGTGCCGTGACAGGACCGTGGCGCGTGTTGAACGTGACGCGCAGGTCCTCGATCTCCAGAAGCGCGCTCATCTTTCCCTCAGCTTCGGGTTGAAGGCATCGTTCAGCCCGTCCCCGATCAGGCTGACGGAAAACACCGTCAGGAAAATTGCAAGGCCCGGAAACGTGACAGGCCACCACGCATCCAGAATATAGGCCCGGTTGGTGCCGATCATCAGCCCCCAGCTCATCGTGTTGGGATCGCCCAGCCCCAGAAAGGACAGCCCCGCCTCGAACAGGATCGCCACCCCGATGGTCAGCGTGGCCGACACGATCAGGGGCGGTGCCGCATTGGGCAGGATCACCGTCCAGATGATACGCTTGTTCTTGGCCCCGATGGCGCGGGCGGCGGTGACATATTCCAGCTCCTTGATCTTCATCACCTCGGCGCGGGTCAGGCGCGCGGTCTGCGGCCAACTGACAATGCCGATGGCCAGCGCGATGGTCGTCAGCGTCGGCGAGAACAGCGTCACCAGCACCATCGCGAACAGCAGCGTCGGCAGCACCTGAAAGAACTCGGTGATCCGCATCAGCAGGTTGTCGATCCAGCCGCCGTAAAATCCGGCCAGCGCGCCAAGGCTGACACCGATTACCATGGTGATCGCTGCCGCAGCAGCCCCGACAGCCAGTGTCGGCCCGCCGCCCGCGATCAGCCCGGCAAAGATATCGCGGCCCAGATAATCGGTGCCCAGCGGAAAGTCGGGCGTCATGCCCGGCGCCTCATGCGGGGCCCAGACGATCTGATAGGGATTGGCGTCGTAAAAGAACGTCCCCCACAGGGTTGCGGCCACGATGATCGTCAGGACCACCACCCCCGCCAGCGCAGGGATATTGCGGCGAAACATACGCCACGCCTCACGCGCGGGGCTTTCCGGTTTGAAATCCACTGCCTCGGTCACACGTCGCCCTTTCGTGTTTCTTCTTGCTCGAAATATCCCGGGGGGAGCGTCGTACAGGGTTCGGCGCGGGGGGCTGGCCCCCTGACCGTGCCCGCGCATGTCTGCGTCATCCGGCTCATGTCTTGTCACGCAGGCGTGGATCGGCCAGCCGGTAGCTCAGGTCGGTCAGGATATTGGCCACCACCACCATCGCGCTGGCAAAGAACAGCACGCCGAGGATCGTGGGATAATCCCGCCGCAGGATCGATTCGAACGCAAGCCGCCCCATGCCGGGCCAGTTGAACACCGTCTCGACCAGCAGCGCGCCGGAAATCAGGTTGCCGAATTGCAGCCCTGCTACGGTCAGGATCGGGAGGGAGGCATTGCGCAGCGCATGTTTGAACAGGACCGCGCGTTCCGATGCCCCCTTGGCCCGCGCCGTGCGGATATAGTCCGACCCCAGCACCTCAAGCATCGATGCACGGCTGAGGCGGGCGTATTGCGCCAGATAGATCAGCGCCAGCGTGAAGGCGGGCAGCACCAGATGATGCGCGATGTCCACCGCCTTGACCCAGAAACCGGCACTACGCAGCCGCACCGATTGCATGCCCTCGACCGGAAAGATCGGAAAGACGCTTGCGAACAGGATGATCAGCATGATCCCCGTCCAGAACACCGGCACCGCATAGCCCACCGTCGCCACCACCGTGACAAACCCCGACAACACCCCGTTGGGTTTGCGCGCCGCGATTACACCCAGAAACACACCCAGCACGATCGACAACACCTGTGCGCTCAGCACCAGCAGGATCGTCGGCCCGATGCGGTTGCCGATCAGCGTGGCGACGGGTTGGTTGAAGAAATAGGATTGCCCCAGATCGCCGCGCAGGACGTTGCCCAGATAGATGCCCAATTGCGTCAGCAAGGGACGGTCCAGCCCGTATTGCGCGCGGATCGAATCCAGCAGCGCCTGATCGCCGCCGCCCATCTCACCTGCGATCACCATGGCAGGATCACCGGGGGCCAGCCGGATCAGCAGAAAGTTCAGCACCACCACTCCCAGCATCAGGATCAGCCCGTAGACCAGTCGCCGGAAGAGGAATGAAGCGCTCATATCACCTGCCTGATTACCATGTCGGAAAGGGGGGAACGGCAGACCGAAGGGAAAAACCAGTCCGGTCTGCGTAAAGTTGTCGGGAAGCGCGGATCAAGCCCGCGGATCAGTCACCCGGTTCAGTCACCCTGCGGCATCTCGATCATATCCATCGGGTGCATCGGTCCCCAGATCCCCAGCGGTGGGTTGACCATCCGGCTGTCATAGGCGGTGTGGTAGGGCGTTGCGTTGATGAAATAGATCGGCACCTCGCCCACCACGATCTGCTGGAACTCGCTGTAAAGCTCCTTGCGCTTGGCCTCATCCAGCTCGACAGCGGCTGCTGCCAGAAGCTCGTCGACCCGCGCATTGGAATAGCTTTGCGTGTTGGACCAGATCACCCCCTGCCGGATATTGTCGGTCAGATAGGTGCGATGCACCCCGATCACCGGATCGCCCCAGTTGAACACGTTATCCATCGACAGTTCGAAATCATGCCCGCCGACACGGCCCGCCCATGTCGGGAAATCGGGTGCCGCGCGGACCGACACGTTGATACCGATCTCCGCAAGCTGCGATCTGAGGTATTCGGCCACCGTGCGCTGCTGCTCGGCCGGGCCGGGGATGTAATCGACTGTCAGTTCCAGATCGTCTGTCACGCCCGCCTCGGCCATCAGCGCACGCGCTTTGTCCAGATCCACGTTGAAGGGCTCGACCGTGTCGTCAAAGAACGGGCTGCTTTCTATGATCGGGCCGCGCTGCTGGGTGGAGACGCCGCGGTGCAACGCGTTGGTGATGAAATCGCGGTCGATCGCATAGGCAATCGCCTGACGTACCCGCACATCGCTCAGCTTGGGGGAGGCGGTGTTGAACGCCAGCCAGTTGATCGGGCCGATCCCCGCATAGCCTTCGTTCGTGATGGTCAGGCTGTCGACCCGTTCCAACCTGCGGATATCCTGACTGCCTGCAAGGAACGGATACATATCCGCCTCGCCATTCTCCATCGCGATCACCATGGCCGAGGGGTCCTGAATGATCCGGATGATGATCTCGTCCAGCTTGGGGCGGCCTTCGATAAAGAAATTGGGGTTCTTTTGCAGGATGATCGCCTCGCCCGGCGTGAATTCGGTGATCATGAAAGGCCCGGACCCAACCGGCATGGCATTGGCGCTGTGCGCCTTCACGTCCTGCCCGTCGTCAAAGATATGTTTGGGCAGGATCGGGGCCAGCGCGGGCGAAAGCGCCAGCAAAAGCGCCGGATGCGGCTGGCTCAGGCGGATCACGGCGGTGTGGTCGTCGGGCGTGTCCACACCTTCGACCGGCGCGAACATCGACTGGAACGGGTGGTTCTCCTTGATCGTCATGATCGAGAAGGCGACATCGGCCGATGTAACAGGCTCTCCGTCGTGGAAGGTGGCGTTCTGCACCAGATTGAGCGTCAGGCTCAGCCCGTCCTCGGCCATTTCCCAGCTTTCGGCCAGATAGGGCTGCGGTGTCCAGTCCTCGTCATAGCGCAGCGGCGAGGCGAAAATCTGCGTCGAGGGTACGGCGGTGGCAATACCGGATTGAACCGCCCCGTTCAGGTGGCGCGGCACCTGACTGCCGACGATCACAAGCGTGCCGCCTTCGGCATGCACTGGGGCAGAGGGCAGGGCCGTGAACAGGGCAGCGGTGGCAAATACTGCCGTGCCCATGAAGCGTGTCATCAGTTTCATAGCAATCTCCCGGTTGGTGTGTTTGTTTTGGTCTTGATGCCAGTTAACCCTACGCTACCCATCGTCCTATCCTCGGAAAAGAGCGTTTTCTGTGGCTGGAAACATCATATTTTAGCGGAAGCGTCCGGCGTGGGTGACAGGATGAGGTCTTCGAATATGCCCTGCCGCGCCATTTCCTCGCTGATGTCCAGCACAGCCTGCACAAGGGTCGAACGGCGCGAGGCCTGCGTGTAAGCCACCCCGAACTCGGGCGTATCGACCTTGCCCAGAATCGGTCGCGCCACGTAGCCGTTGGAGCCGTCACGGTCCGCTTTGGAGCAAATGTTCAGGATCGAATATCCGAATCCTGCCGCCACAAGCCCCCGCAGCACAGCACTGGATTTGGTCGTGTGCACGACATTCAGCGTCAGCGCGTGATCGAGGAAAACGCGGCGGAAATAGGCTTTGGCGGTGGGCAGGTCGAGCAGCACCATCGGCAGGCCGGAGAGTTCCTTCAGCGTCACGCCGTCCTTCGTGGCCAGCGGTGAATCCGACGGCAACAATGCCCAGGGACGGGCCTTGAACAAGGGCTGGAACGGTCCGCTTTCCCCCCCTTCCCGTCGATAGGTCAGGGCGAGATCGATTTGGCCGGTTTGCAAAAGATCCAGCAGGGCCGACAGGTTGTCTTCCTTCAGGTCGATACGGATCGCGGGATAAATTTGCGACAGATGTTTGAGCACGCGCGGCAGCACATAGGGGGCTGTCGGGGCATAACAGCCCATATGCAGCGTGCCTGTCGGATCACCCGAGAGCGACATCAGATCGGATTCGAACACCCGCGCCTGCTCAAGAAACAGCGTGATCCGCGCGGCCACTGTTTGGCCGGACAGAGTGGGCTGCACCCCCTTGGCGGGCACACGGCGAAACAACTCGCTGCCCACTGTCTGTTCGATCGCATCAATCGCGGCGGTGATGGAGGATTGCGAGATGTTCATCTCTTCCGCCGCCTTGACGATAGAGCCATTGCGGATCGCGGCATCGAAATACCGAAGCTGCTTGAGGGTGAAGCGCATCTATTCCCCTATCAAATCGTGTTTCTCCCGACAGTAAATCTATTTTCTCACGGCAGGAAGCTGCTTTACCCCTTGGGTAACCTCAGGAGGGACGCATGGCCGAAATCACCGTTTTCAGTGCAAAAAAGATCATCACAATGAACCCGAACCGCCCGGAGGCCACGCATGTGGCGGTTCTGGACGGCAGGATTCTTGCCGTCGGTGATGCGTCTTGCGCAGATGAATGGAAAGCCGCAGGCCATACGTTGCGCCATGACGACAGCCTTGCCGGTGCCGTGCTGATGCCGGGGATGGTCGAGGGCCATGCCCATATGATGGCCGGTGCGATGTGGAATTTTGCCTATGCGGGCTTTCATGACCGGATGGACCCGGACGGCAAATGGTGGTCCGGCAAGCCCGATCTGGACGCTGTGGTGCGTGATCTGTCGGATTACGAGAAATCACTGGAGCCGGGCCAGCCGTTGATCGGCTGGGGTCTTGATCCGATCTTCTTCTCGGGCGAACGTCTCAGCCGCAAACATCTGGACCAGATCAGCAGCGAGCGCCCCGTGGCGATCATGTTCTCCAATTTCCATTTGATGTGCGTGAACTCCAAGGCGCTGGAACTGGCGGGCTATGACCGCACGACCAATGCCGAAGGCGTGGTCAAGGGCAAGGATGGCGAGCCGACAGGCGAGTTGCAGGAAATGGCCGCGATGTTCCCCGTGATGCGGCGCGTCGGTATGGATTTCCGCGGTCTATCGCAGACAGAACCCTCCATCCGCAGTTACGGCGCGGTCTGCATGCGGGCGGGCGTGACGACGATCACCGATCTTTATTCGCAGATGGAAGACAGCGATCTGGCAACACTTCAGGCCGTGACCGCAGACACTGCCTTTCCCGCCCGTCTGGTGCCGGTGCTGGGGGTGGCGGGCAGCGATCCGGCGCAGGCCGCCGCGCGGGCGACGGCGTTGCGCGCACAGTCCAGCGACAAGTTGCGGCTGGGGGCGGTCAAGCTGATGACGGACGGCTCCATTCAGGGCTGGACGGCAAGGGTCAAATGGCCGGGCTATATCGGCGGGCAGGCCAACGGCATCTGGAACATGGCACCCGACGAGATCCAGCGCATGGTCACGGCGATGCAGGCGGCAGGCGTGCAGATGCATATCCATGTCAACGGTGACGAGGCCAGCAGCGTGGCGATTGATGCCATCGCCGCAGCCTCCCGCGAACACCCGTGGCCGGGTGCGCGCCATGTCCTGCAGCATTGCCAGTTGATGGGGGTGGACCAGTTTGTGCGCTGCGTCGAACTGGGGATCTGCACCAATATTTTCTCCAACCATATCTGGTATTTCGGCGATCAGCATATCGCGCTGACCGTGGGCGAGGATCGCGCCTGCCGGATGAATGCAGCCCGCGCCGCACTGGACGCAGGCGTCCATGTCGCGCTGCATTCCGATGCGCCGGTCACGCCGCTTGGCCCGCTGTTCACCGCATGGTGCGCGGTCAACCGGCAAACCATGTCGGGCCGCACGATGGGGGAGGCGCAATGCATCACCGTGGCCGAAGCGTTGCAGGCGATCACGCTGGGGGCGGCCTACACGCTGCGCATGGATCACGAGATTGGCAGTATCGAGACAGGCAAACGCGCCGATTTTGCGGTGCTTGGCGATGATCCGCTGACGGTGGCGCCGATGGCGCTGAAGGATGTGCCGGTACTGGGCACCGTGCTGGACGGGCGGGTGCATCTGGCATGAGTCTCCCGCAGCAATCCTTGCCGCGCCTTCCGATGACAGTGATCGGCGGCTATCTCGGCGCAGGCAAGACCACGCTGCTCAACCGCCTTTTGCGCGAGGATCACGGGCAGCGCATTATGGTCATGGTCAATGATTTCGGCGCAATCAATATCGATGCCGATCTTATTGCCTCCGCCGAGGGTGACACGATTACCCTGACCAATGGCTGCGTCTGCTGCACGATGGGGGCGGATTTGTTCATGGCGATGGGTGACGCGCTGGACCGCCGCCCGCGCCCCGACCATCTGGTGATCGAGGCCTCCGGCATCGCCGATCCCGCCCGCATCGCCACTGCCGCAAGGGCCGAGCCTGAAATGACCTATGGCGGTATCGCCGTTGTCGTGGATGCACAGCACTGGCTTGGCTTGGCCGACGATCCGCAAATTGGCGCACAGATACGCGGGCAGGTGGCCGTGGCCGACATGCTGTTGCTGTCCAAAACCGAAGAGGGTGCGCCGGACACCCTGCTGACGCGGCTCTCCGCCCTCAGCGCGGCCCCGCAGATCGACCTGCCTACATGCCCTGCCGTGGCGCCCTTGTTGCTAGGCGGGATTGCCCCGCTGGAAGGCAGGCAACCCAACCCCGCCCATCCCGCCTATCTGGGGTGGAGCCACGACGGCGACACGGTCATGGACCGCGAGGCGCTGGCCTCAAAACTCGCCACCGCCCCGCAGGCGCTTTACCGCATCAAGGGTCTGGTGCGCGCACCGGAGGGGCATGGCTGGGAGGTGCAGGTGGTGGGCCGCAGTGTGGACATCAAGCCCGCGCTTGTACCCGTGACGCGCACACGGCTTGTAGCGATCGGCCCGCAAGCGGCGATCACGAAAACGGCGGTCGAGGCGTGGTGGTCAGGGGGCTGACAGGCCGCGGCCTCAGCAGGAACTGCGGCTCGTATCCTGCGCATCGGGGCTACAGAACAGCCGGTACAGCAGGCCGATCACCTCTTGGGTGTTCTCGTCCGCAAGGCTGTAAAAGATGGTCTTGCCTTCGCGGCGGGTGGTCACCAACCGCTCTTCGCGCAGCCGCGCCAGCATCTGGCTGACAGCGGCCTGCCGGATTTCCAGCAGGCTTTCCAACTCGCCCACGGATTTCTCGCCCGATCCCAGATGGCACAGGATCATCAGGCGCCCTTCATGGGCCAGCGTCTTGAGATAGGTCGCAGCCGCTTCGGCATTGCGCGCCATTTCCGAGGGCGGGGCGGGGGGGCTTTGCGTCGTCAATTCTGCAAGATCCTGCATCTGTTTCGCGCTTTCTATCATGTGTGACTGCCCTGTGCGAGGTCACTTCTCACCTGCGGGGGCTCCCCCTTCAAAATGGTTCTCATTCTGGTAATCACAAGGGTCGTCCTGCATCTGCAGATGCAGGCCCGTGCCGGTGAAGGGGTTGGCGCGGGCGAGTTCCTCGTCCACATCGATCCCCAGACCGGGTGTTTCCGGCGGGACGACATACCCGTTTTCGACCCGGATCGTGCCTTTGATCAGCCCGTCATGGAAAGGCGTCTCGATTGTCTCGATCATCAAAAGGTTCGGGATGGAGGCGGCCAGATGCACATTCGCGGCCCATTCAACGGGGCCTGCATAAAGATGCGGCGCGATCTGGACGTTGAACGCCTCGGCCATGGCGGCCACCTTCTTCATCTCCCAGATGCCGCCCGCGCGGCCAAGGGCGGGTTGCAAAATCTCGGCCCCCCCTGTCCTGAGCAGCGTGGCGAACTCGGACTTGGTGGTCATCCGCTCGCCCGTGGCCAAGGGGATACGCACCGCCTGTGCAACCTTTTGGAATTCCAATAGATTGTCCGGCGGGATCGGTTCCTCATACCATAGCGGGCTGTAAGGCTCCAACGCCTGCCCCAGCCGGATCGCGCCCGCCGTGGTGAACTGCCCATGCGTGCCGAACAGCAGATCGGCGCGGTCGCCCACAGCCTCGCGGATGGCGCGGCAGAAGGCGACGGAACGCGATATGTCGCGCATCGCGGGCATATGCCCGCCGCGCATCGTATAGGGTCCGGCGGGATCGAATTTGACCGCCGTATAGCCGCGGTCCACCGCTTCAACTGCTGATTCCGCTGCCATCTCGGGCGAGACCCAGAAGGGCGCGTGATCCTGATGCGGCAGGGGATAGAGATAGGTATAGGCGCGCAATCGGTCATTGATCTTGCCCCCCAGCAGCGCCCAAACCGGGCGGCCCCGGTCCTTGCCCAAAATGTCCCAGCAGGCGATCTCCAGCCCCGAAAACGCGCCCATCACCGTCAGATCGGGGCGCTGCGTGAAGCCTGAGGAATAGACGCGGCGGAACATTTTCTCGATATTCTCAGGGTTCTCGCCCTGCATGTGACGCTCGAACACATCCGTGATCACCGCACGCATCGCCTCCGGCCCGACAGAGGCGGCATAGCATTCGCCCCAGCCGATGATCCCGGTATCGGTCGTAACCTTGACCAGTATCCAGTAGCGCCCGCCCCAACCGGGGGCAGGGGGTGCTGTGACGATGATATCGAGGTCGGTGAGTTTCATCGTCGGGCGCTCCTTTGAGTATTTGGGGCAAGATGAAGAGGCAGGGAGCGGTCAGTCGCGCAGGATGATCACGTTGCGCCGCGCGGCACCCGATCTGGTATCGGCAATCGCCTCGTTGATCTGGTCCAGCGTCCAGCGGCCCGAGATCAGCTCGTCCAGCTTCAGGCGGCCCTGCTGGTAAAGGTCCACCATCCACGGAATGTCGCGCTTGATCACCACGTCGCCCATCTTGGAGCCGATCATGCCCTGACCCACCGCCGCCATAACGACAGGTTCGTAGCTGGAGGTCTGGCCGGAATGCGGCATGCCCACCATCACCACACGACCGCCATAGCCCAGAAAGCGCGGTGCGGTGTCATAGGCCGGTATCGCGCCCACGGTGACGATCACCGCATCGGCCCCGCGCCCCATGATGCGCTTGGCCTTCGACCATGGCTTGGGGTCGGTCGCGAGAATGCCGTCCGTCGCGCCGAATTCGCGGGCGACATCCAGCTTTTCCTCACTCATGTCGACGGCGATGATCCGCCGCGCCCCGGCGATGCGCGCGCCCTGAATGGCGTTGAGGCCGACGCCCCCCGCGCCGATCACCACAACATCCTGCCCGGCGCGCAAGGCGGCGGCATTGACCACGGCACCGACGCCGGTAATCACGCCGCAGGACAGAAGCGCCGCAACATCCTTGGCCAAGTCATCGGGGATTTTCACGACCTGGCTTTGATCGACCACCACGGACTCCGCAAAGGCACCGCAGGCCATCGCCTGATGCAGCATCCCGCCATCGGCAGTCGAAAGCGGGCCCTTGTCGCCGTTATAGGGCGTCTCGCACAGGGTCGGTTTGCCGGAGCCGCAATTGGTGCACCCGCCGCAGGCGCGGATCAGCGTGACAGCGACGGAATCACCCACGGCGATACCGGACACACCCGCGCCGATTGCGGTGACACGGCCTGCCGCCTCGTGACCGTAGACAGCAGGCAGCGAGCCGCCCCAAGCGCCGTCCGCAAAGGATATGTCGGAATGGCAGATCGCCACGGCATCCAGTTGCACCTCGATCTCGCCCATCTCAGGCGCGCGCAGCCGCACCTCCTCGATCGTCAGCGGTGTGCCGAAGGCGTGACATACGGCGGCCTTGATGGTCTGCATGAGGCGATACCTTTCTGGATGGTCACTCTTGAGGCCAGAACCTGCCCGCACGGGCTGGATGGCGCAAGTGCAAAAACATTGTCTGCATGGCGGAACGCGCCCGTCCCGCGCTCAGCCCGCCATGCGCCGCCCGCGCCATTGATAGAGCACCAGAGCCAGCGCCATGATCACGGCGGACAGCAGAAAGGGCGCGCCGGGCAGGTAGATCGCCGCATCGACGCGGGTGAAGCTGGCGAATGTCTGGGTCATCACCAGCGGGGCCAGCACCATCGCCACCGCCGTCAGGCTGGTCAGCACGCCCTGCAACTCGCCCTGCGCGTTATCCGCCACGGCGCGCGACAGGATGCCTTGCAGGGCGGGCAATCCGATGGCGCCGAGGGCCGTGACGGGGATCAGCAGCAACAGCAGCAGACCGGAGGAGATGAACCCGAGGATGACGAGGGACACGACCTCGATGATCAGGCCCAGCAGCACCGTGCGGGCATCGCCGAGAAACCGGATCGCAGGTCCGACGAGCAGGCCCTGAGCAAAGGCAAGCGACAGGCCGTAGACGGCCAGTGACACGCCGATCAGGCCCGGCGACCAGCCAAAGCGCGCGGCGGTGAAATAGGCCCAGATCGCCGGATAGACGACGGTGGCGAAATGGTAGAGGAAATAGACCCAGACCAGCGGCCCGACGCCTGCCAGCCGTGACACCGCGCGGATCGCCCCGAACGGATTGGCGCGGCGCAATTCGAACCTGCGGCGGATGCGGTCTGTCACCGTCTCGCGCAGGACGAACCAGCCGAAGGCGGCATTAGCCAGCGCCAGCAGGGCGGCGGCGACGAACGGCGCGCGGGTGCCCCATTCGGCCAGCAGCCCGCCAATCACCGGCCCCAGCACAAAGCCCACGCCGAAGGCTGCGCCGATCAACCCAAAATTGCGCGCTTTCTCGTGTGGTGCCGAGATGTCCGCCATATAGGCCGAGGCGGTGGAATGGGTGGCCGCCGTCACCCCGCCCACGATCCGGCCCGCCAACAGCAACCAGATGGAGCCAGCCAGCGCCATCACCACGTAATCCGCCGCCATCACGACAAGCGAGAGCAACAGGACCGGACGCCGCCCGAAACGGTCCGACAGCGCGCCCAGAACGGGGCCGAAGAGGAATTGCATCAGCGCAAAGGCTGTGGACAGGATACCCCCCCAGACCGCTGCCTGCGCCAGCGTCCCGCCTGTTGTCTCGCGGATCAAATCCGGCATAACCGGCAGGATCAGCCCGATCCCCATGGCGTCGATCACGACCGTGATCAGGATGAACAGAACCGGCAACCGCATGGTGAACACTCGCGCCTGTGTGATGGGGCGAGACTATGGCCGCGCCTTTGGCAAGAAAACCCCTGCCGCAAGGGCAGGTTTCAGCGGGTGTAGAGCACCGGAAACCAGTCTGTCCGCAGCTTTTGCCCGGGCTGCATGTCATGGCCCGGAAAGGGCGGCGACGTGGGGCCGGGACGCTCCACATAACGGGCATCGTCGCCCACCAGTCGCAGCGAGAAGGCGCGACGGCGCTGGGCGGTCTCGTTGCCGCGCGCGCCGTGCAGCGTGCTGTAGTGAAATGCCACCGCATCGCCCGGCTCCATATGCCATTCGCGGATCTCCATGCCTTCGGCATCGGGATCGGGCACGGGCATGTAGGCCTCTGCATCGGGGTAGAAATTCTCCTCCGACAGCCAGCGGGTCGGCAGGACGGGGCGGGGCCAGAGATGCGATCCCGCCACGCAGCGCAGGCTGGCCGCGCGCACCGGATCAAGGGGCGACCAGAAGCTGACGGTCTGGCGGCCCTCGACGAAATAATAGGGACCGTCCTGATGCCACGGGGTCGGCTTGGAGGTGCCGGGTTCCTTGACAAGGATATGGTCATGGAAAAGCTGCACCGCCTGCGATCCCGTCAGGTCCGCCGCCACCTCGGCGGCGGGGGAGGTGCGGATCACCTGCTCGAATTCGGGGATGCGCTGCCAGTTGCAGTAATCGTCGAAGAAGCGCCCACCTTCGCCCGCTTTCAGGTTCTCGGCAGCATAGGGGCCGGGCGCGGACATGTTGCGCTCTATCCCGGCGGCGAGGGTATCGACGTGAACGCGGAACAGGCCACGGATCAGCACGACCCCATCACGTTGGTAATCCGCGATATCCTGAGCACTGACGAGGGGATGGGGCATGCGATGATTCCTGTGCTGGCGTGAGCGTGCTGGTTTGCGCGCAGTATCAGGGCAAAGGATCGCTGCGGTAAAGCGTGACTTTCAGCCCGCCATTCGACACTGGCGGTGCAGACGGCAGAAAGCGCAGGGCCGTGGCCTTGGCCAATGCCGGATCGCTGGTGACTAGGCCGACACGCCAGCCGCGAAACCGCTCGGCCAGCGTTTTGCCAAGCGCGCCGTAAAGCGCGAACAGCAACTTTCGCTCGCCGATCCGCGCGCCGTAGGGCGGGTTGACCATGATCAAGCCGGGCGGGCCTTCAGGGCGGACAAGATCACTGATCGCATGGGTCTGGAAGGTGGTGATGTCTGCCACGCCCGCACGGTCCGCATTGGCAGTGGCGGCGCGGATCGCGCCTGCATCGCGGTCAGAGCCGTGAAAGCGCAGGTCCGTGGCGCGGTGCGGTGCGGCCTGTCGCAAGTCTTCCCATGCAGTCGCATCAAAGCTGGCCAGATGCTCGAACGCAAAGCCGCGCGCGCGTCCGGGCAGCAGGCCAAGGGCCATCTCCGCCGCCTCGATCACGAAAGTGCCTGATCCGCACATCGGGTCCAGCACAGGCTCAGACCCGTTATAGCCGCATTGCCGCAGAAAGAGCGCTGCCAGCGTCTCGCGCAGGGGGGCCTTGGCCATCGCCTGCTTGTGGCCGCGTTTGTGCAGGGACTCCCCTGTGGTGTCGATGCTGAACGTGCACAGATCATCCTCGATCCGCGCCTTGAGGCGGATTTCGGGAGCGGCAATCGCATCGCCCGCGTCCTCGACCGCCGGCCCCGACAGCACCTCGACCCCGAGCGTTTCGCGCAAGGCGGTCTCGATCCGCTGTTTCGCCGCGCCCGCGTGATAGATTTTCGACGATTTGCAGGTCACTTCCACCCGCACCGGAATATCGGCGCAGAGCACGGTGGCCCAGTCGAATTTGCGCGCGCGTTTGTCCAGTTGCGCCAGATGCAGCACGCGGAAACTGCCGATCCGCGCCAGCACGCGCGTCGCACCGCGCAAGCTCAGATTGGCGCGCCATACCTCGGGCCAGCCGCCCTGAAAGGTCACGCCGCCCGGCACGGTGACAGGGGCCGGAAACCCGAGGCTTGCCGCCTCTGTCGCCAGCGTCGCCTCAAGCCCCGGAGGGACGGCCAGAAAAATCTCGAAAGGGGTGCTCATCGCCCGCTTATCCGCCGCAGTGGCGCGCATGGCAAGGGGCAAGCTTTGAGGGTTGCGATAAGGTGCATTGCCCGCTCACACGTGGAGCCAGCGGCTGGGATCTGGCGTTGTGATCGAAAGATTAATCAAAATACGCCGCGCATTCTTGTGCACAAAGACGCAGTGCGGCATTGTTTCGTACACAGCACTGAGAGGTGACATGACCAATCGCAACCGCCCCCCGCGTCAGGTTCTCGGACAGACCATCGCCGCCGATCTGGAGGCTGAGATCATGCTGGGACAGCTTGATGCGGGCAGCAGGCTGGACGAGGTGGCCCTTGCCAAACGCTTTGGCGTGTCGCGCACCCCCGTGCGGGAGGCCTTGCAGATCGTCGTGTCGCGGGCTCTCGCGGTCAGGGTGCCCTACAAGGGCGTGATTGTCAGCGACATCTCTCCCGAGCGGATTGACCAGCTGTTCGAGGCGATGGGCGAGATCGAGGCGTTGTGCGGGCGTTTTGCCGCGCAGCGCATGACGATGGAGGAACGCGCCGCCCTGCTGAGCCAGCACGAGGCGATGGCGCAGATGGCGCGTTCGGGCAAGGCCGATGCCTACGAGGCTGCAAACACCCGCTTTCACCAGTTGATCTATACCGGCAGCCATAATGGCGATTTCGCCGAAATGGCCGAGGCGATGCGGGTGAAGCTGTCGCCCTTCCGTCGCTCGCAACTGGCCGAGCCCAGCCGCATCGCGCGGTCCAATGCCGAACACGCGCAGATCGTCGAGGCGATCATCGAGCGCGACGGACAGGTAGCGGAAAAGGCGTTGCGCCGTCACCTTGTGAGCGCGGCGCAAGCGATGCTGGAGAAATGGGCCCGCAACCGGAGCGATATTATGCCAGCGCAGTCCAAAGCATCCTGAGCGAGGTGATCGCGAGGAAGACCGCAAAGGCACGCTTGACCCATTTTGCATCAAGCGCATGGGCAAGCTGCGCGCCGCGCGGGGCCAGCGTTGTGGAAATCGGCAGGATGATCGCTGCGGCCACCAGATTGACATAGCCAAGTGACAGAGGCGGGCGGCCCTCCACCCCCAGCCCAGCAATGACCAGCGCGATCACGGCAGGCACGGCGATGATCAGGCCGAAGGCGGCAGCGGTGCCGACAGCACGGTGCACCGGCACGGAACAAGCGGTCAGGATCGGCACGCCCAATGTGCCGCCGCCGATACCCATCATGGCCGAGACGGTGCCGATCAGCCCGGCAAGCGCGGGTTGTGCGGCCTTGGCTTGCGGCAGGTCGTCCGCCAGCACCAGCGTCTTGGGCCTCGCGAGGTTGATCGACACGGCCAACCCGACGATGCCGAAGACCAGCAGCAGCGCCGTGCCATTGACGATCCCGGCCACCGCTCCGCCCAACAGCGCGCCAGCGGCCATCCACGGCCCCCAGCGCTTGACCAGCACCATATCCACCGCGCCGCGTTTGTGATGCGCGCGCGCGGATGAAATGGCGGTCGCGATGATGGTGGCAAGCGATGTGGCTACCGCCAAGGGCATGGCGAGGGCGGGGTCAAACTGGATGAAAACAAAGACCCAGAACAGCACCGGCACGATCACGATGCCGCCACCCACGCCCAGCAGCCCTGCGAGGATTCCCGCGAAGGCGGCGGCGACCATCACGCCGCCGATCAGCAGGGCGATTTCGGTATGTGAAAGCAGTTCCAAGGAATTATCCGATCAGTTCAGGTGTGTTTATGCGGATCAAAAAGCCAGCGCTGCCCCGTCGGCGCGGGGGTCGGATGCGGCTTCGATCAGCCCCTGCGGGTGCAGCACCACCGCGCCCGCATGGCCTGCCGTATCCGAGAAGGGGGCGATCATCTCGACCTCGTGGCCTGCCTCTTGCAGCGCGGTGACAAGCGCGGGATCGAAACGGTCTTCCAGCTTCAGCGTCGTGGTCGTCTCGCCCCATGTCTTGCCCAGCAGCCAGCGCGGCGCGGTGACAGCGGCTTGCAGGTCCTGGCCAAAGGTCACGTGCCGCGTGAACACCGCCGCCTGCGTCTGCGGCTGTCCCTCGCCGCCCATCGTGCCGTAAGCCATGACGCGGCCGTCCACCAGTTGCGCCAGCGCCGGGTTCAGCGTGTGGAAGGGGCGGCGGTAGGGTCCAAGCTGGTTCGGCCCTGCGGCGAGCGAGAAGCCCGCGCCTCGGTTCTGGAAGAACACGCCCGTATCGGTGCAGGTCAGGCCGGAGCCGAATTCCCAGAACACCGACTGGATGAAGCTGACGACGGTGCCATCCTTGTCGGCGGCCCCCATCCAGATGGTATCGCCGGGTTTCGCCCGATGCGGCCACGGCAGCGCCGTGGTCATGTCGATGCGTGCGGCCAGCGCGTCCAGATGCGCGGGGTGCAGCCAGTCCTGCGCGGGGGTTGCCATATGGTCGGGATCGCCCAGTTCCGCGTTGCGCTGGATGAAGGCTTGCTTGGTCGCCTCGATCAGCCCGTGCAGATGGTCAAACCCCTCGCCCGTGGCCACGCCAAGGCGGTCGAACAGCGCGAGTATCATCAGCGAGGAGACGCCCTGCGTGGGGGCGATCATGTTGTAAAGCTGGCCTGCGCTGGTATGGACGGTCAAGGGTGTGACCTGCTCGGCGGTGAACAGGTGGAAATCGGTCAGGCGCAGGGGGCTGCCGATATCTTCCAGAAAGCGCGCATGGGTGGCGGCGATCTCGCCACGGTAAAAATCGTCCAGTCCCACCTCGGCCAGCCGCGCCAGCGTGTCTGCCAAGGCCGTCTGGCGCAGCAGATGGCCGGGGGCGGGGGGCGCGCCGTGGACCAGATAGGTATCGTCAAAACCTGCCACGCCTTTGAGGGTGTCGAGCTTGGCGGCGGTGGTCAGTGACTGGTTGGCGGTGACCGCCACGCCATCACGGGCCAGCGCGATGGCGGGGGCCAGCAGATTGGCCAGCGGCAGGCGGCGCGCCTCCGGCACCAGGGCCAGAGCTTTGGCCCAGCCGTCGATGGTGCCCGGCACGGTCAATGCCGCCAGCGGGCCACGCGCGGGCAGTGCTTCGGTGACGCCGCGTTCGGCATACCATTCCGGCGTTGCCAGCCCCGCCGCGCGACCACAGCCAGAGATGCCCACTGGCACCTCGCCGGGGCGGTGGATCAGCCAGAAGCCATCGCCGCCGATTCCGTTCATATGCGGATAGGCCACGGCAATCGCGGCCGCTGCCGCTACCATCGCCTCGATCGCGGTGCCGCCCGCCTCCAGCACGTCGCGGCCTGCCAGAGCGGCGGCGCGGTGCGGCGCGGAAAACGCGCCTTTGTAGCCCATGGAAGATGTCAGCATGTTACCACTCACCTTTAGTCTGGGGTTACCACCCGATTGCCTGAGGCAGCCAAAGGGCCAGCCCGGGGAAGAAAAAGACCAATGCCAGCGCCAGCGCCTGCAGGCCGATGAATGGCACCGCACCCTTGTAAATGTCCAGAGTGCTCACCTCGGGCGGCGCGACGCCCTTGAGGAAGAACAGGGACCAGCCAAAGGGCGGTGTCAGGAACGAGGTTTGCAGGTTCAGACAGATCAGGATGCCCAGCCAGACCAGATCGACACCGTTGGCGATGAAGAACGGCAGAAACAGCGGCAGGGCAATATAGGTGATCTCGATCCATTCCAGAAAGAAGCCCAGCACGAACACCAGCAGCAGCATGAACAGAAGCGCACCGTTGATGCCGCCGGGCACCCATTCGAACATGCGCCCCACCAGATGCTCGCCGCCCAATCCGCGGAACGACAGGCCGAAAACCTGCGCGCAGATCAGGATGAAGAACACCATCGACGAGATCAGCAGCGTGGAGCGCGCCACCTGTTTGAGCAGATCGAAGGTCAGCCGCCCCGACAGCGCCACGAAAGCCAGCGCGCCGACAGCGCCCATCGAGGCCGCCTCGGTGGGGGCGGCCAAGCCGCCGATGATGGAGCCGAGCACCGCCACCACCAGCCCGATGGGCGGGCCGACCACCAGCACCAGTTTGCGCGCCAGCATGCCACGGCTCATCGCGTCACGCTCTGACTGCGGGATCGGCGGCATCAGGGCGGGGTTCCACGCGGCCAGCACGAGGATGGCCACGATGTAGACAGCGGCCAGCGTTAGGCCGGGGATCATCGCGGCGGCGAACATCGTGCCCACAGATTCGCCGAGGATTTCAGCCAGCAGGATCAGCACCAGCGATGGCGGGATGATCTGGCCCAATGTGCCCGACGCGCAGATCATGCCGGTTGCCAGCGATTTGGGATAGCCGCGCCGCAGCAGCGTCGGCAGTGTCAGCAGGCCCAGCGTGACGATGGTGGCCCCGACGATGCCTGTCGCCGCACCCAGCAGCACGCCGACAAGGATGATCGCCACGCCCATGCCGCCCGCGACCTTGCCGAAAAGGTGGCCGATGATGTCGATCAACTCCTCCGCCAGCCGTGACTTTTCCAGCATCACGCCCATGAAGACGAACAGCGGGATCGCCATGAAGGTATAATTTGTCACCACGCCGTAAACGCGGGCGGGCAGCAGGTTGAACAGCACCGGACCGAAACCCAGATAGCCGAACACCAGCCCCGATGTGGCGATGGCGATGCCCACAGGGATGCCGATGATCAGCAGCACGAAAAAGGCGGCGATCATGCCGATCGCCAGAAGTTCTGTCGGAGACATCGTCTGTATTCCTCGGGGTCAGTGTCCGGTTGTCTGGGTGCCCGTCTGGGGAGCGTGCTGCGGGGCGTTATCCGGATTGGGCAGGCCAAAGCCGTGCCGCAACGCATGCGCCAGCCCTTGCAGTGCCAGCAGCGCGAAACCCAGCGGTATCAGGGCCTTGAGCGCCCAGCGGTAGGGCAGGCCACCGGGGTTGGGAGAGGACTCACCGCGCAGCCAAGATTGCTGCACCCACGGAATGGCGAGATAGACGGCATAGGCCGCGAAAGCCATCAAGGCCAAGCCGCCCACCACTTCGATCACACGGGCCAGCCACGGCGGAAACCGCTCGAACAACACATCCACGCGCACCTGTTCGCCGCAATAAAGCGCATAGGACATGCCGAACAAAGCGATGGGCGAGATCAGGTGCCATTGCAGTTCCTGCAACCAGACAGCCCCGGTGCGGAACAGGTAGCGCACGAAAACATCGCCCGCCACCATCAGCACCAGCGCCACGCAGGTCCAGGCCGCGATCCAGCCGAACAGCCGGACCGCAACCTCGATCCCGTTCACAAAACGTGACAGGGCGCGCATCCTCAAACCTTGAGGATATTCTTGAGCCACGGGCCTTCGCTGATTCCGGCCCAACGGTCATGGTTGGCTTTGAAGGCCATGTAGCTGTCATGCACTTCCTTGACCAAGGGATCGGCGGCGGTGCGGGTGGCAAGCGTATCGGCTGTTGCCTCGCGCAGCGCCTCGATCACCGCATCGGGCAGGACGGCAGCCGTGACGCCGTGATTGTCCACCAGATCTGACAGCGCCTCGCCATTCACGGCCTCGGACCAAGTCAGGCTTTCGAGGCAGGCGGCCATGCAGGCGGTCTTGACGATCATCTGCAGATCGGCGGGCAGGCTGTCCCATGCGGCTTTGGAGATCAGCAACTCGCCCGTTGTGGCGGGTTCGTGCCAGCCGGTGGTGTGGTAGAATTTGGCGGCATTCTGCAGGCCGAGGCGGCGGTCCTGATAGGGGCCGACGAATTCGGCCGCATCGATCACGCCACGCTCCAGCGCGGGAAAAATCTCGCCGCCCGGGAGCACGCGGGCATCCACGCCAAGGCTGGCGTAGACCTGCCCGGCGAGACCGGGAATCCGCATCCGCAAGCCCTGCAACTGGCTGACATCCTCGATCGGTTCGCGGAACCAGCCGGTCATCTGCACGCCGGTATTGTTCACCGGAAAGGCGACCAGACCGAAGGGTTCATAGACCTTGTGCCACAGTTCCAGCCCGCCGCCGTGGTAGAGCCACGCCATATGGCCCATGTAGCTCATCCCGAAAGGCACGGTCGTGAAATACTGTGCGGCAAAGGTGGTTCCGGACCAGAAATAGCTGTTTGAGGCGTTCATCTCGATCACGCCCTGCTGCACCGCGTCAAAGCCTTCGAGCGCGGGGATCAACTCGCCTGCCGCGAAATGCTGGATCTTCAACCGACCGCCTGACATCACGTCGATCTTCTCGATCACGTCCGTAGGGCTGCCGGGGCCGACCGTGTAGAAGGGAGAACCGGGACCGTAGGAATTGGTCATGCGCCAGTTGAAGCTGTCTTGTGCATGTGCCACGCGGGGTGCGGCAAGCGGGGCCGCGACCGCTGCGGCGGCTGTGGCGGTCAGAAATCTGCGACGTTCCATGAAGTGCCCTCTCTGTGGTTTGTATCTGTTGGGGTGGCCGCATGGCTGGCATGCGATCATTGTTATGGTTGCGTCTCCTCCGTGATCCGAGAGCTAGGCCATGGGGCAGGCCACGGGCAGTGCGCGGACCGGATGCGGCACTGTTCGACATGCGTATTGTATACAATTTCTGCCAATGAGCGCGTTTATGGATACAAATTAGGCGATGTGAAAAGCGGTCCAGCCTTCCTTCTGACCTGCGCAGGGTGTCAGGCATGGCGTGCCAATGCGTTTGACAAGCCCGACACCGAAGGACAGGCTGGCTTTCCTGTTGCTCCTGCCGTTGAATGGACCCCTTGGTGCCTTACCGATTTATCCACACTGCCGATCTCCATCTTGATTCACCGCTGAAATCACTGGCCCTGCGCGATCCCGCGCTGGCCGATATCATCGGCAATGCCAGCCGGACCGTGTTCGAGCGGATCATCGGCCTCTGTCTGGAAGAGCGGGTCAATGCGCTGCTGATCGCGGGCGATCTTTACGATGGCGCGCAAACGTCGATGAAAACCGCTCGCTTTCTGGCGCAGCAACTCAGAAGGCTGGACGCGGCGGGCATCGAGACCTTCATCATTCGCGGCAATCACGATGCGGAATCGCGCATCACCGGACAGTTGGTGCTGCCGCCCTCGGTCACCGTATTCGGGGCGCAGGCCAGCGTGGAACTGCGCGAGGCAGGCGGCCAGCGCATCGCGCTGCACGGCATCAGCTTTGCCAAACCCCATGCGCACGAGAGCCTGTTGCCCCGCTACAAGCAGCCTGTGCCGGATGCGGTGAATATCGGGCTGATGCATACCAGTCTGGATGGTACCGAAGGGCATGACCTCTATGCGCCCTGCCGTCTGGCCGAACTGCAGCAAAGCGGTTTCCACTATTGGGCGCTGGGCCATATCCATGGGCGCGCACATCATGCGGGGGCTGTGCATATCGTTATGCCGGGCATCCCGCAGGGCCGTGATATCGGCGAGGCGGGGGGCAAATCCGTCACGCTGGTGAATGTGGCCGATGATGGCAGCCTGAGCGTCGATGAGCGCAGCACGGCGATTGCGCGGTTCGCGCGGCTGGATGTGCCGCTGGACGGGATGGCCGACTGGCCCGAGATCGTGGCGGCGCTGGGCGCGTCCCTGCGCGAGGCACGGCGCGCTTATGGCGAGGAGCATCTGGTGCTGCGCCCCGTGCTGACCGGCGCGACCCCGCTGTTGTGGCGGTTGCGGCGCGATCAGGCGCTGCTGCGCGAAGAGGCGATGCTGACCGCCGAGGGGATCGGCAGCCTCTGGATTGACAAGGTCGAGATTGCCTGCACCGATACCCCGCGCCCCGATACCGCAGGGCCGCTGGCGGAGCTTTCCCGTCAGGTCGAAGCAATGACAACGCCTCCCGCCGTGCCTCCCGCTGCGGTGATGGCCGAGGCGGATGCGGTCATGGATGTGCTGGCAAAAGCCCTGCCGCGCGCCTTGCGGGGCTTGTTGGGGGATGATCCCGCAACGCAGGCCGCGATCCGTGACCAACTGTTGCAGGAGGGTGCGGCAGAGGTTCTGGCGCATCTGCACGGCACGGGGGAGGCGGACTGATGCGCCTGCGCCGCCTTGATCTGACCCGCTATGGCAAATTCACCGATCACAGCCTCGATTTCGGGGCAGCACCCGCAGGCCACGGGCAGGGGGATGCTGATTTCCACATCATCTACGGCCCGAACGAGGCGGGCAAATCCACCACGATGCAGGGCTGGCTGGATCTGCTCTACGGGATACCTGCGCAAAGCCGTCTGAATTTCCTGCATCCCTACAACGCGATGCAGGTCGGGGCCTGTATCGAGGCGGGCGGCGAGACCGTCGAACTGGCCCGCACCAAGGGCCGCACAAATACGCTGACAGATCCCTCCGGCGCGGTTCTGCCCGAAGCGGTGTTGCAGGGCATTCTGGGCGGCATCGACCGCGCCGGATACGAGGCGATGTTCAGTCTGGATGATGAAACGCTGGAACTGGGCGGCGAGAGTATCCTGTCCTCGCAGGGCGATCTGGGGCAGATGCTGTTCACCGCCAGCAGTGGTCTGGCCGAGATGGGGCAGGCGCTGGACAATCTGCGCGCTCAGGCGACCGGGTTTTTCAAGCCCGGCGGACGCTCGGGTGGGCTGGCCGATCTGAAAAAGGCGCTGGCGGAGATCGAGGCGGAGATCGCGGCGCAGGATATCGGGGCGCGTGACTTCGCGGTTCTGGCGCAGCAGCGCGATCAGGCGCAGGCGGCATGGGACGCGGCCGAGGCCGAGCAGGAGGCGACGGTGCGGCAGTTGCATCTTGTGGATCGCCAACTGGCTGCGTTGCCGCTGGTGACGCGCCTGCAACTGATCACTGCGGCCTTGGCCGACCTGCCCGATCTGCGGCCTCTGCCGCAGGGCTGGGCGGAGGACCTGCCCGATCTCATCCGTGACGAGGGGCTAATTCGCGTCCGGATCGAGGAACAGGCGGCGCAGATGGCGGCCTTGCAGGCCGAACATGACGCCGCGATTGACGATGCCGAAATGCTGGCATGTGGGCCACGGATGGCCGCAGCCGAGGCGCTGAAATCCGATTATGATGGCGCGGTGCGCGATCTGCCGACACGACAGGCCGCAGCGCTGGCGGCAGAGGCGCGCCGGGATGACCTGCTGCGCCGTCTGGGGGCTGTCGGGCGTAATCCTGCGGAGGTGCTGCCGTCTGTTCAGGTGGTCGCGGCGCTGCGTGCGCTGATGGAGCGCCAATCCGGCGTTGTGGCCGCGCAGGAGACCGCACGGACCGAGGCAGAGGCCGCGCAGGACAAGCACGACGGGCTGGCGCGGCGGATCGGGGGCGATCTGGCCGCCTCGCCCGATCTGGCGGTGCTGGACGAGGTGATGCAATCCGTGCTGCACCGCGATCCCGAAGGCACGGCAGAGCGGGCCTTGGCCGCACAAAAGGCCGCGCGCGACCGCTGGAAGGCGCAGCTTGCCCGGCTTGCGCCTTGGCACGGTATGGGCAGCGATCTGGCCGGGCTGGCGGTGCCGAATGTGGAGCAGGTGCAGCTCTGGCGACAGGATATCGCGGGCGCGCAGCAGGCGCTGGCGCAGGGGCGCGAGGCCTCGGCCCGCATCACCGATGACATGGCGCGGACCGAGGCGGGATTGCGCGCGGTGACGGATGCGGGCGCGGTCACGCTGGAGATCGCCGCCGAGATCCGTGCCGCAAGGGAAGCGCTGTGGTCCAGCCACCGCGCCAGCCTGACGGTGCAGACAGCCGGGGCCTTTGAAGCCGCGATGCGGCGCGATGATCAGGTGACCGCTGCGATGGCCCAAGCGCAGGCAGAGGCGCGCGGGCGCGCCGAGGCGCAGTCCAGACTGGCGGTTCTGGGCATCGAGATGGCCCGCGCGGAGGAGGCGGCAGAGGCAGCGGCAGGCCGGATTGCCGCCGTGCGCCGCGAGATCGCCGCGCATCTGCCGAACGGGTTGGAGCCGGACACCGCGCCCGAGGAATTTGGGGACTGGCTGCGCCGCCGCGAAACCGCCTTGGAGGCATGGGAGGCGCTGCAAGCCGCGGAACGGGAACTGGAGGGGGCCGAGGCGCTGCGCCAGACGGCGCGCGATGCGCTGGCGGCGGCCTTGCACAGCGCAGGACAGGCGGTGCAGGCCGATGCGCCGCTCGCGCTGCTGGTGGCGCAGGCGCATGTCTTGCAGAACCGCGCCCGCGATATGGCCGCTCTGGCGCAGGCGCAACAGGAGGCCGCGGCCGATCTGGCTCGCCGCCGTGCCGCCGAGGCCCGCGCCGAAACCGCGATGCAGCTTTGGCAGGACGAATGGCGCGACGCTTGCGCGCGGATTGCCCTGCATGACAGTCCGCCGGATGTGGCCACGATGGGCGAGGCGCTGGATCTCTTGCAGGAGCTTGACCGCGTCTGGACCGAATGGCGCGGCTTGCAGGACCGCATCGCGAAGATGCAGGATAACCGCGCGGCATTTGCCGGTGCCGTTGCGGATCTGGCGACAGCTCTGGGCCTGCAGGAGGCAGAGCCCGCCGCGCAATGGGAGCGGCTGGTGGCGCGCCGTCAGGCGGCGCAGCGGGGGCAGGAGCAGCGGCGCGACGTGCAAGGCAAGCTCGCCAAGGGGGCCGAGGCGGCGCGGGGCCTGCGCGACAGGCTGGCCGCGTTGGAGGCGCGGCTGACCGATTTCCGCGCGCATTTGGGCTGTGCGGATAACGCGGCCTTGGTGCTGGCCGTGGATCAGTTGCGGCAGGGTCAGGACCTGCGGGGCCAGCGTAACCAGTTTGCGCGCGATATCTGCGAGGGGATGGGCACCGCACAACTGGACGCGGCGATGGCCATGCTCGACGGGCTGGACCGGCCCGCGCTGGCGGCGTCCCGTGACAGCCTTCAGGCAGCACAGCAGCGTCAGGCGCAGGCCTTGCAGGAGCTTTATGCCGCGCGGACACAGGCGCAGGCTCGGATCGAGGCAGTCGGCGGTGATGATGCAGTGGCGCGATTGCAGGAACGCCGCCAGACCCTGCTGCTGCAGATCGAGGAGGAGGTGCGCGGCTATCTGCGGCACCGTCTGGGCACGGTGGTGGTGGATCACGCGCTGCAACGCTACCGCGACACCCATCGCAGCGCGATGATGCAGCGCGCCTCCGACGCGTTCCGCGTGATCACGCGGGGGGCCTACAGCCGCCTTGCCGCCCAGTTGGACGGCGAGCGCGAGGTGCTGGTGGCCATCGCGGCGCATGGCGCGTCGAAACTGGCGCGCGATCTGTCCAAGGGCACGCGGTTCCAGCTGTATCTTGCGCTGCGGGTGGCAGGTTTTCATGAGATTGCGGGCGCCCGCGCCACAGTGCCGTTCATCGCGGACGACATTCTGGAGACCTTCGACGATGACCGCGCCGCCGAGACCTTCGCCTTGCTGGCCGGCATGGCGCAGGCGGGGCAGGTGATCTATCTGACCCATCACCGGCATTTGTGCGAGATCGCCCGCAAGGTCTGTCCGGATGTGCGTGTGCATTCTCTAGACTGAAACGGGGGGCTGTCTGTCCCCCGCACCCCCCGAGGATATTTGCCGCAAGAAGAAGCGCATCGCGGGTGGTGCCGCGCGTGATCTGTCTGTTGCGGCCACTGTTGGGTATTGCAGGGGTGTTACGTCTCGGGCGTGATGTTCAGGGTGACGTGTTCCCCGACAAAACAGGTGCGGCCATATTCTACTGGATTGCCGTCTGGATCGTGACTGATGCCGACCGATTCAAGTACCGGATCGCCCTCGCGCAGCATCAGGTGGCGGGCCTCAAACGGCGTGGCACGGCGCGCGGACAGTCTTGTGCTTATGCGGGTGTAGTCGGCCACGCCACAGGCGGCGAGCGCCTGCGTCACCGATCCCGTTTGTTGCAGATGTGTGGGCAAGTCGGGCAGGCGGGCAGCGGGAAAGACGCTGCGGAAATGCGCGATGGGCAGGCCATCTGCCAGCGAGATACCTTCGGCGGCATGGATGCGCGCGTCAGGCGGCAGGTGCAGCGCGCTGGCCTCCTCGGTATCGGCATTGCGGGTCTCGATGTGCAGAAAGACCTTTTGCGGCAGGCGGCCCGCCGCCGCGAGGCTCTGGTGGAACCTGACCCGTTTTCCCAGCGGATATTCGGTTGGCGCGCGGGTCACGAACGCCCCCGCGCCGCGCCGCGTGACGACAAGGCCATCCCCGACCAGCCCCGACAGTGCATGGCGCACAGTATGGCGGTTAACGCCGAAACGCTTGGCCAGCGCCGCCTCGGTCGGCAAACGGTCACCGGGGCGATATTTCCCGCCGCTGATATCGGCACGCAGGGTATCGGCGATCGACGACCAGAGGGGGGGTGTCGGCATGTCTGTTACCAAAATTTCATGAAGCCGGACTTGCGACCGGATTTGCAAAGGCGTAACTATTTGTATAGTTGTATAGTAATCTAGATAAGTTGACAAGTTGTCTGTCAGTGTCGAATTGCGGGAGCTCAGGACGGATGAGGATGATCTACGGCGACTATCTGGCTGACAGCGGGGGTGGCGGCGCTCCCGCTGTCACGCGCTTCACGCCGCGTATGGTGGCGTGATGGTCGGCTCCGGCCCCACAGGACGGCTGATTTCAGTAGTCGGACCTTCGGGGGCGGGCAAGGATACGTTGCTGTCCGGTGCAGTGGCATGCAGGCCCGCGCTGGTGCTGGCGCGGCGTGTCATCACGCGCCCCGAGGAGGCGGGGGGCGAGCCTTACGAGGGCGTCAGTCTGGTCGAGTTCGAGGCCCGCAAATCGCGCGGTGCCTTTGCGCTGCACTGGGTGGCGCATGGCCTGTCCTACGGCATCCCGGCCACGTTCCTGCGCGAGATGGCCACCGGACGAACCGTGCTCTTCAACGGTTCGCGGGCGGTTCTGCCCCGTGCGACGATGTTGTATCCGGAACTCGCCGTGATCGTGGTGACGGCAGACCGGGCGACTTTGCAAGCGCGGCTCGCCGCAAGAGGCCGCGAAAGCGGGCTGGAACTGGACAGGCGGCTGGCGCGGGCCGAATTTGCCCTGCCGGAGGGCATCGCGCATGAGGTCGTGGACAACAGCGGCTCGGTCGCGGCAGGCGTTCAGGCGCTGGTGGCCGTGCTGGACCGACTTGCGGCAGACCCGAGGGGATAGCGATGGACCAGATGGAACATACCCGCATCATCCTCGCCCATCAGGCACAGGCTGCCCATGGTGAAGGGCCCCTGAACGAGCGGCGCAAGATGCGGGGTCAGAGCCTGCTTGACCAGTTCCGCCTCGGCTTTAGGCAGACGGCCTGTCAGGGTGATGTGGAAGCGGAATTCCTCCAGCACATAGGGATAGCCCCAGCGTGTCAGCAGCGCCTCCTGCGCGGGTGTCAGGTGCGCCTTGCGGCGACGCTGCAGCTCTGCCGCATCGGGCGGGGCGCGGTGACGGTCCATCCGCGTGACGGCCTGTTCGGCCAAAGCGGCCAGCGCATCCGTCGGTCCTTGCGGCACCAGTGCCAGAAAGCCGCCCAGCCGCGCCAAAGCCAGTCCGTCCAGCGTCACCGACGTGACGCTCTCGCAGAGCTTGGCCAGATCGGTCATCAGCGCCGCCATGGTACTATCTGCGGCCAGCCGGAAGGGCGGCTTGATCGTGCCATGCAGCCCGTATTTGCGCGGGGTCGCGGTGATCTCGGCCACGGGGCGGGGCAACTCGGCGAGTTCGGGATGCGGCACGGAGCGTCCGGCCAACGCGTCCCAGCCCAGCCAGCTTGCGCCGAACCGCGCCAATGCGCCGTCCGGCATCACGTAAATCGCATATCTTTGAAATCGGGTCATGAAGCCAGCCTTCAACCACAGATGTCACAGTCCGGTGACACCAAGCCTGATACATCACTCGGCAGGAGCATGAAATGACGGAAACCATCCTCGACAACGCCACGCTGGTCTTGCCGGACCGCACCATGCAAGGTCATCTGGTGATGCGTGACGGCCTGATCGCGGAGATTGGCAGCGGCAGGCTGGAACGGGGCGAGGATTGCGAGGGTGATCTGGTCATCCCCGGCCTGATCGAACTGCATACCGACAATCTGGAGCGCCATATCCAGCCGCGCCCCGGTGTGGACTGGCCGCATGCGGCCGCGATCATCGCACATGATGCGGAGCTTGCCAGCGTCGGCATCACGACCGTTTTCGATGCGATGCGCGTCGGCTCGAACCCCTCCGGCGTGGGGCGCGTCAAACCCTATGCGCGCAACCTCTCGCGCGAGTTGCTGGACCTGCGCGGGCAGGGCGCGCTGCGGATCAGCCATTTCCTGCATCTGCGGGCCGAAATCTGTTCCGAAACTCTGATCGACGAGATGGCGCTGTTCGGCCCCGAGGACCGTGTCGGCATCGTCAGTTTGATGGACCACACGCCGGGCCAGCGGCAGTTCCGCGACATCTCCAAGCTCAAGGCTTATGTCATGGGCAAGCATGCCATCACCGAGGCGCAATTCGCCGAGCATGTCGCGCGGCTCTACGGCGTGCGCGACAGGCTGGGGTCCGCACATGAAGCCGCCGCCGTCGCGGAGGCGCGCCGCTATGGCGCGGTGCTGGCCAGCCATGATGACACCACTGCCGATCAGGTGGCGGTTTCGGCAGGGCACGGCATCCGGCTGGCCGAGTTTCCCACGACGCCCGAGGCGGCAGCGGCCTGCCGCACGCATGGCATCGCGATCATGATGGGCGCGCCCAACCTGATCCGTGGCGGCTCGCATTCGGGAAATGTGGCCGCCGCCGCGCTGGCAAAGATGGATTTGCTCGACATCGTCTCGTCGGATTATGTGCCCGCCTCGCTGCTGACATCGGCGTTGATGCTCGGCGAGATCTGGGGCGATCCGGCGCGCGGTTTCGCCGCCGTCACCGCTGCCCCCGCACAGGCGGCGGGCCTTGCAGACCGTGGCCGCATCGCTCCGGGGCTCCGCGCCGATCTGGTGCGTCTGCGCCCTGTTGCGGGCAGCGCCGTGGTGCGCGGGGTCTGGTCGGCAGGGCGTCGCGCCGCCTGAATCTGTCGCGAGGCCCCGCTTCTTCTTGCCTCAAATATCCATATCCTGCCGGCGCCGCATCACGCGGAGCTTAATAGTCGCGCTCGATATAGACACCGATCCCCGTGCCGCCGTCCGAGTTCAGCCGTCCGCGCACGGTGATCGAATCCGTCACGTTGAGGTTGAGGTTGATCTGCGTCTCGCCAGCGGTATTCACGGTCACATCGGTATAGATGTTATCCGCGATGTATTTGCCCACCCGCGCCTCGGTCTCGCCGGTATCCGAGGTGGTCAGGTCCAGATCGTCCACGCCGATCGCCCCGCGCAAGCCCTCGCTCAACCCGCCGCCCTGTCCGGCAAGCGTGCGGATCGCTCCGGCAAGCTGCACCGCCTGCAAGGGCGAAATATCGGTGATGCTGCGCCCGAACAATAGCAGGGCCATCACCTCGTCCTCGGGCAATTCGGGGTTGGAGGATAGGGTCAGTTCGGGTTCCGAGGCGGGGCCTTCCAGCGCGATCCGGACGGTACTGCCCTGTGTGGTGGTTTCCGCGACAAAGCTGATGTAGGGATCGAACGCGCCTTGCAGGCTCACCAGACCCTGCGTCAGATCCAGCCGCTGCCCCAGAATGTCGAACCTGCCGCGAATAAGGTTGAACTGGCCCTGTGGAACGAGATCGGCGGTGGTGCCGGTCAGGCGGAGCTGCCCGCCCAGTTCGGCATCCAGCCCACGGCCCCGCACAAAGATACGCGAGGGGGCGTTGATCAGCAGGTCGATCGGAAAGGAGACCCGCGGACCCGGACGCGCCTCACCCGGTGCGGCGACCATTCCGGCCCATTCGCGGGTCTGACGGGTGGCGGCGCTTTCGCCGCGATGCTGCAGGTTGGGCAGGTTGGCGAAAGTCGGCCCCAAAGATTCCGGGATACGCACTTCGACTGTTCCCAGATTGACCGTCCCGCCGATCCGAGCGCCGCCTGCAAGCGGGCCGTTCAGGGTCACGCGGCCATTGGCTGTGGTCTCGTAGAGGTTGCGCTGGGTCAGTCTGGCCTCGCGCAGATCCACTGTCAGGTCACTGTTATATGGCGCGTTCAACGAGACTGGTCCCGAGAGGGCGACCTGCCCGCCCGATGACAACGCGGCCTGTGCCGAAACCTGCGCCTGTCCGTTGGCCAGCCGCACGGTTGCACCCAGATCGGCCAGCGCCAGCCCTGCGGCGGGCACAGTGACCCGTGCCCCGCTGGTTGAGAGCACACCCGTGACCGAGGACAAAGCGGGCGGGCCGTTGACCGCCAGATCGAAGGACAAGAGCCCCGCCACAGCATTGGGCCGCAACTGGGCGTTGGCCAGCGACAGCGGCGCGCTACCTTGCAGGTTGAGGTTCACCCGCTGCCCGTCGGCGGCCACGGTGCCGTTGGTCCGCGCGGTAATACCGCCCGGTCCATCGGCAGTGGCGTTGATTTGCCAGTCGCCGCCCCGCGATTGTGCAGTGCCGCTGATCGAGGCGGGGCCGGAAATATCCGGCGCGAGCAGCCCGATGTTGCGCAGAGCCGCCTCGAATTGCAGGCGGCTGTCCTGCGCGGCGATCTGGCCGGACAGGTCCGCAGAGGCTTGGGGCGTCCGCACAGTGACTGTTTCAAGGATCGTCGCACCCTCTGCGGTCTGGCGCAGGTTGAACGAGAGGGTGCTGTCGCCGCGTAGCAGCAGATCGGCTGTCTCCTGCCCGATGGCAAGGTTGGTGCCGTTCACGCTGCCCTGTGCGGTGCCGCTGCGTTCCAGCACATCGCCTGCGGCCTCAAGGTTGATCTGCGCCGCGCCGGACAGGCGGCGGCCCGCCACGGTGGACCATGCCGCCAGATTGCCCACAGTGGCGCTCAGTTGCCCGTCAGCCAATAGCCGCTCGACCCCGTCACCTGTCACGGTGCCGGTCAGGCGCGCGACCGTGTCGCCCGGTGCCTCTGCATCAAGGGCGATCTGCCATGTCTCGCCCTGCTGGTCCGCGTCCAGCACCAGTGCGATCGGGCCGGAGATGCCGTCAAGCACAAGCCCCGCATCGGTCAAACGCGCTGTCAGATCGACGGTGCTGGCGTCGGTTCGCAGCACCGCACTGCCGCGCAGATCGGTGCCAGTTGTAACAATCTCGAAACGGTCGATCCGCGTGCCTGTCTCGTCGCGGCGGGCTTGCAGTACCAGTTCGCTTGCGCCCGTGATCAGCGGGTCCACGCGGTCCTGTCCGGTTCTGAGATCCTGCGCCGTGCCTGCCAGATCAAGCGCAAAAGCGCCTGTCAGCGGTTTGAATGTTCCCGCGGCCGTCACATCGGCGGCCCCGCCCAAAGGCTGGCCTGCCAGCCCGGCAAAGCGCGCCAGGTTGCCCGCGACCAGTCGCAGGTCGAAATCGGTCTGCAGGTCGGACAGAGCCGTGTCACCTTGACCCAGTGCGATATCGGCGCTGCCGGTCAGGGCTGTATCCGCGACGGTCAGGGACAGGTCGGAGATTTGGAACGGCCCCTCCGTGGTCCATTCGAACTGCAACCCGCCCGCCACATCGCCGCCCAAGGCCTGCGCCAGTGCCTGATCGGTGGAGACAAGTGCAAGCGTGTCGAAGGTGATCCGGCCATTGACCAGACCCGGCCCGTTTCCGCCCTCGGTCCGCGAGATAAGCCCCTGTCCTGCCAGAACAGCGCGATCAGCGGTCAGATCGGGACGGTCCAGCCCGCGCACATCCAGTTCCAGCGTCCAGTTGTCGCCCGCTTCCGCGTTGAAGGTCAGGTCCAGATCGGCACGGTCCAGACGCGTTTCAGGTCCGGACAGCGGCAGCAGCACCGGCGTGCCGTCGGCGGCGGCGATCCGGCCTTCCAGCGCCAACCGCTCCGGCCAGCCGTCGGCAGCCAGTTCGGCAGAACCGGAAAGCTGGATGGATTGCGCGGCAAGGTCCAGCCCTTCCAGCACCAACCGCCCGTCGGGTGTGCGGGTCGCGATCACGTCAAGCTGGATCTCGGGGCCGAAAAAATCCTGATATTCCGGCGCGAACAGCGGCGCGATATCGCCGCCGATATCGATGACGAACCGGCTTGTCACAAGCTCGTCCTCGGAGCCATCGGTGCCATCGGCCACGGGCGCTGGCTCGCGCAGCGTTTGCAACACGACTTGACCGGACAGGCGTTCGGCATCATCCGTGGCCAATGTCAGGTCAGCCGTGAAATCGTCCAAAGGCGCATCACCCGTCACGACAAGCTGGATCGAGGGCGCGCCGGGCAGCCCCATCAGGGTGGAGAGTATACCGCCGGACTCTTCCTGCACCGCCAGATCGAGCGTCAGGTTCTGGGTCTCGTTGACGTAGGCACCGGCCATAAGCACGCTGCCCTGCAAGCCGTCGATCCGCTGCAAGGCCAGTTCCGCCGTGCCTTCGCCATCGGCAAGCGATGCGCTGCCTTCAAGGCTGATTTCGAGCGCCTGACCCAACACGGCGGCACCCAGACTGACGCTTTCGGCGGCCACGCGACCGATCTGCACCGACACGGGCAGTTCTGGCAGGGTGAAGCCGGACGACGCCTCCGCCGCAGGAAGGCTCGGGTCCGGCACCGGCGGTCGGACCAGTTCGATCTGCGCCACGGTCAGTTCGGTGACCTCTATCCGGCCCCGCAGCAGGGCCGAGCGGTTCCAGTCCAGCACCAGATCGGTGAGGCGCAGCCAGATCCCTTCGCCATCCGCGATGGTCAGTTCCGCGATGCTGGCTTGCGAGCTCAGCGCGCCCTGAAACCCCACGATCCGCACATCACGCCCGACACCGGACAGATTGTCCTCGATCAGACCCTGCAGAAAGCCGCGGTCCTCTTCGGGGGTTTGTGCTGTTGCGGGCTGTGTCAGGCCGAACAGGCCAAGCGCCAGAAGACCGAGGGAAAGAATGAAATGCCGCATCAAAACGCCTGCCCGATACCAATGTAGATTTGCACGCCATCGCCGGTATCACCGCCGACGGGTCCGGCCACGTCGAGCCGGATCGGCCCGACCGTCGTGTCGTAGCGCAAGCCGAGGCCTGCACCGGAGTGCCATTCGCCGCTGCCGTCATAGAGGCTTTCCGCGCCGATATAGCCTGCATCGGCGAACCCGACGAGGCTGATCCTGTCCGTGACCTTGGCACGAACCTCGCCCGAGAAACCGACGAAGCTGCGTCCGCCGATGCCGCGCACGCCGGGTTGTTCGACGAAAAGCGACTGGAACGGCTGGCCGCGCACCGTGCCACCGCCGCCGGAGTAGAACAGCAAATCGGGCTGGATATCGAGAAGGTCCGGCCCGAACACCGACCCGACCTGCGCGCGGCCTGCCAGAACGACGCCGTCATTCTCGCCGAACGCCTGATAAATGCGCGCATCGAACCGCAGACGCCCGCCATGGTCGCTGCCATCCAGGTCGAAGAACGGGGTGGCCTCGCCCCTGAGATAAAACCCTTCCGTCGGGTTCAGAATGTCGTCACGCCGGTCCCATGTCAGCGCGCCGGGCAGGGTCACAAGCGTGAAATCGCGCCGTGGAAAGCTGCCATCGGGCAGGGGCGGCAGGTAGCGCTGGGTGACGCGGGCATATTCCAGTTGCAGCCCCAACTCGCCTTCCAGCGTCTCGGAGAATGTGCGCGTCACACCAACGCCAGCAAAGGCGCGCTCGGTGAGAAAAAACTCCTCGTCCAGCTGCTCCGCACCGAGGACGGCGAAAAAACCTGTATCGGGGCCGTAAACCGCAGGACGGTCGAACCGCGCGCTCACCCCGTAATTGAGCCCGCCACGGTCGGTGCCGATCCCGTCCACGCGGCCTTCGATACGGAACCGCTCGGCCCCGCCCATGACATTGCGATGCATCCAGAACCCGTTGAGACCCAGACCCGTATCTGTGGCGATTTCCGCGCCAAAGCCGTAGCGGCGTGGAGCCTCGTCGACCACGGCAATGCCGATGTCCAGAGAGTTGTCGGGGTTGAGCAGGTCCGCCTCGGTCAGTGCCACCGAGCGGAACGCCCCGGTGCGGCGCAGACGCTGGGCCGCTCTTGCCACATCCTCGGGGTCGTAGCGGGTGCCCTCCGGCACGCCGGCGATCCGCCGGATCGCGGTGCTGCGAACGGCGCTGCCTTCCTGCACGGTCGTGGTGCCGAATGTCGCCACGGGGCCAGGGGTCAGGCCGATCCGTGCATCCAGCCGCTGTTCGGGATGGTTCGCGGTGACCTGCTGGTTGGCGATCTCGACCTTGGGGTGGCCCGCCGCGCGCCAGCCATCCACGGCCTCGTCCGCCGCGTCGGCAATGACGGTCGCGCGCGCGATCTGACCTGCGCGAAACTCCTCGGGCGGGGTGCTGCCGGTTGCCAGCGGTCCGATCTCGGCCAAGCCGAAGGTGAAACGCGGGCCGGGATTGACGCGGATCTCGGCCACGGAAATGCGGGTTGGCGGGTTGAGGGGCGGGATCTCGGCGGCCTCGCGCCCGTCGATGCGGATATTCACCGTGCCGCTGTAATAGCCGCTGGCATAGAGCAGATCGACCATGCGCCGGTAATCGGCCTGTGCGGCGGCCAGAATATCCTGCGGATTGGTCACGCCGTCGCGCTCGGCCGCGATCACCAGTGAACCGGCTGTCAGACGGTCCAGCAAGCGCTCGCCGCCACTGCTGGCAATCACCGTTGCCTGATCGAGTGCTCCGGCAGGATGCGGTGCAAGGGTGACGGAAAGTCCGGCTGATACGACTATGGCAAGGCGCGCTGTCGGGGTCCGGGGAAAAAGGAACGGCATGGCTTGGCCTTTCGATCATGACAGCAGCAGCGCACCAACGCGAATAACGCGTCTGTGCCGGATATGGTTCCGAATCAGCGTAATGTTCTTGAGCCCAAACTGCCACCCGATTTGCCTCACTTCTGCATCAGGTTCAGGACATTGCTGCCCAAAAGCAAAAATCAGGGGGCGGGCAGGATCAGGTCCGGCACAATCCCGGAGGTCGTGATCGCGCCTTGTACATCCATCCCCAGCAACGCGCCGTAGCCTGTGACCAGCGCGGTTTTCACACCCGCTGCCGCCCCGCCAAGGATATCGGTATGCAAGGTATCGCCCACCATGAGGATACGGGCGGGATCGGTGACATCGGGGCGGGCGGCGCGGGCGCGTGTCAGGGCGATGTCATAGATGGCAGGATAGGGTTTGCCGAAGAACTGCGGCGCAAGGCCGGTCGCGTCAGCCAACATATGCGCGAAATATCCCGGCTCCAGCGACAATCCGCCCTCGCGCGGGGCGACGATATCGGGATTGCCCACCAGAACGGTTCGCGGGTTGCGGCGCAGACTGTCGGTCAGCAGGCGCTGACGCGCACCGATCCATGTGCCTGACCCGAAAAAGGCGAAACCCTCTGCCATATCATAGGCTTGCGGATCATCGGCAAGGATCGTTGCGGTGAGGTTTTCCAGTTCCTCAAGCCCGTATTGCGCATCTGCCATCAGGCCCCAGCGGCGGGCAGGCTCTGCGCCCAAGCCCTCCAGCAGCACCTCGCGGCTGGACAGGACCTGCTCCGGCGTGAAGGCAAAACCCAGACGGTGCAGCCGCGCCATCAGAAAACGTTTAGGATAGCCTGCGGCGTTGGAGACGACCATGACATGCTTGCCCGCCGCCTGTAGTGCCGCGACATGCTCCACAGCACCGGGGATTGCCGTCTCGCCGACATTCAGCACGCCGAAAGCATCCAGCAGGAAGATATCGAAACGCGCCATAATAGCCGTCAGATCGGCGGCTATTTCGCTGCGGGCGGGAAAATGCGTCTGCGGCAAACGGTGGCGTATGGCCTGATAGGCATCAAACGCCCAGTCGGTGCTGTTTTGCGCGGCGGCGGGATGGTCTGTCATGTCGTCTCGCGCCTCATGGCAGCACCGCCAGCCAGAGCCAGATGGTGATCACGGAAATGCCGGTGCCCAGCAGCACCGAAGACGCGGCGACGCGGCGTGCGCGGCCATACATATTGGCGAAGATATAGCCGTTCACGCCGGGGGCCATGGCCGCCGTCAGCACGGCAGAGCGGAACCCCGCCTGACCCAGATCGGTAGCGCGTCCCATCAGCCAGACGGTGGCGGGATGCAGCAGCAGCGAGGCCATCACGACCCAGCCGATCACCTTCAGATCACCCTCTGGCCGGTAGCGCACGAGAACACCGCCCAGTCCGAACAGCGCCGCCGGCAGGGCCGCGCGTACCATCAGATCGAGCGTGCCATAGACGGGGGCGGGCAGGGGGATATTGCCCAGATTGACGATGAACCCCAGCAGGATGCCAAGGATCAGTGCGTTGCGGAACATCGCACGGCCCACGGTGAGCACCAGACGGGCATGCGACTGGCCGGTGCCACGGGCGCGGACGATCTCCATCGTGGTGATGCCGAGCAGGTAGCAGAACGGCGAATGCATCGCGATGATCGCATAATTGGCCACCAGCGCCTCGGTGCCATAGGCGCGTTCGGTGATCGGCAGGCCCAGCATCAGCGAGTTCGAGAACAGGCAGCAAAAGCCGATGGCGACGCAATCCTCCCATTCGCGGCAGAAGATATACCGCGCGCCCAGTATACCCGTCACAAAGCCGACGGTTGCGCCTGTATAGAAGGACAACAGCAGACGCGGATCGAAGCTTTGCGCCAGATCGAGACCGGCGATGGCGCTGAACAGCAGGCAGGGGATCGCGAAGTTTTGCGTGAAGGACATCAGCCCGTCCACAGCGCTGTCCTTGAAATAGCCGAGGCGTACCGCGAGATAGCCCATGCCGATAACGCCGAACACGGGCAGGATCACGTCGAGAAGGGCTTGCATCGGATCGGGCCTTGCGTGGGATGGCGGGGCAGGAGCGCTCCGCGCGGGGATATTTGAGGCAAGAAGAAGCTGGCCAAGAAGAAGTGGGCGGGGTCAGAGCGGGTAGCGGATCGTCATACCGTCATAGGCGGGGGTGATATGGGCGGGGGTTTCATCGGCTACGGTCTGGTAGTCGAGGTCGATATGCATATTGGTCAGCACGGCGCGGCGCGGGGCCATTTGCGCGATCCAGTCCAGCGTCATCTCCAGATGGGCATGGGTGGGATGCGGCGTGCGGCGCAGGGCGTCGATGATCCAGCAATCAAGGTTTTGCAGATGCGGCAGCGCCTCGTCATAAAGGCGCACGGCATCGGGCAGATAGGCCAGATCGAGTACGCGGAAGCCCAAGGCGTCGATACTGCCGTGATTGGCGCGGAACGGCGTGAGGGTAATGTCACCGCCCTTGCCCGTTACGGTGAAGGGGCCGTTGATCGTGAACATGTCGAGGATCGGCGGATAGGGGCTGTCGGCGGGTTGCATGAAAGCATAGCCGAAGCGGGAATAGAGATCATTTTGCGTGTCGCCATCGGCCCAGACGGGCAGGCGGCGGCGCATGTTGAACACGATCATCCGCAGATCGTCCAGCCCGTGGACATGATCGGCATGGCTGTGGGTATAGACGACGGCGTCCAGCTCTCCCACGCCTGCATCCAGAAGCTGGGCGCGCAGATCGGGGGAGGTGTCGACCAGCACGCGGGTGATGCCGTCCGGCCCCTCGCGCTCGATCAGCAGCGAGCAGCGGCGGCGGTTGTTCTTGGGATTGGTGGGGTCGCAATCGCCCCAATGTCCGCCAAGGCGCGGCACGCCGCCTGAAGATCCGCATCCGAGGATGGTGAAGCGCATCTCGTTCATTTGGCGGCGGCCCTGAACGCAGCGGCTTTGGTAAAGAGCCGGTCGAAATTGGCCTGTGTGGCGGCGGCGAAATCGGCCAGCGGCAGGCCGAAAACCTCGGCACCCACCTCGGCGGTATGGCGGGTATAGGCAGGCTCGTTGCGTCTGCCGCGGAAAGGCTTGGGCGCGAGATAGGGCGCGTCGGTCTCCACAAGGATGCGGTCGAGGGGCGCTGCGGCAAAGATGTCGCGCAATTCCTGCGATTTGGGGAAGGTCGCGATGCCGGACATCGACAGGTAGAAGCCCAGATCGAGCGCCGCGCGGGCCAGCTCCGCGCTGGAGGAAAAGCAGTGCATCACGCAGGTATAGGCACCCTTGCGGTATTCCTCGGTCAGGATGCGGGCCATATCGTCATCCGCCGCGCGGGCGTGAATGACCAAAGGCAGGCCGGTCTCGCGGGCGGCGGCGATATGGATGCGCAGGCTGTCCTGCTGCTGCACCGCACTTTCGGCGGTGTAGTGGTAATCAAGGCCGGTCTCGCCGATGGCGACGCATTTGGGATGGGCAGCCACCGTCATCAGATGGTCCTGCGTGACGAGCGGGCCGTCGACCACGGACATCGGATGGATGCCGAAGGCGTAGAACACGCTCTCATGCGCCTCGGCGATGGCGCGAACGGCGGGTTCGTTGCGGGCTTTGGTGCAGATCGTAACCATCCGCGTCACGCCTGCGGCATGGGCGCGGGCGATGACTGCCTCAAGCTCTCCGTCGAAATCGGGAAAGTCGAGGTGACAATGGCTGTCGGTGATCTGGATGGTGCTTGTCTGCTGGTCGGTCATGATCTGCCTTGCGGGCCGGTTCAGCCGCCCGCGGTTTTCTGAATCCTGAAGACCGTATCTAGGACAAGCGCGGCAGGGTCAAGGTTGACCGCCCGCCCATGCACGGCCCTCGCGCTGATTGCCTGTGCCGCGTCGGCCCAAGCCCTTGCGCGGACAGGTCCGGGCGCCAGCCGCGCCATCAGCGCCGCCTCGCCGGGGGCTGCCTCAACGGCGGGGGGGCGGCCTGTGGCACCGCTGCGGGCCAGCCGCGCCAGCATCAGATCGGTCAGGCCCATCAGCAGGCCCAGCCTGTCGGTAGCCCCCCGCGCCGCTGCCGCTTCGGCCAGCCGCAGGGCGCGCGGGCGGTCCAGATCGGGCAGGCGGGCGAACAGGGCCACAAGTTCGGCATAAATCTCGAGCCCGCCCTGCGAGATCAGGCGGATCGCCTCGCCCACCGAGCCGGAGGACAGTTCCGTCAAAGCGGCGGTATCGGCGGGCATATCAACGCCGGCCTGCGCCAGCGCAAGCGCCATGTCTTCGGCCTGCAAGGGCGACAGCCGCAATTCGCGGCACCGCGAGCGGATCGTCGGCAACAGACCTGTCGGCTGGTGCGAGACCATCAGGAAGGTGCAGCGCGCGGGCGGTTCTTCCAGCATCTTCAACAGGGCATTGGCAGCCTGCGTGTTCAGCTCGTCGGCGGAATCCACGATCACCACACGCTGGCCGCCCTCGGTTGCGCTGAGTTGCAGGAAACCGGCCAGTTTGCGGACCATATCCACGCGGATGTCATTGGACAGACGGTCACCCTTGTCGGTGGGACCACGGCGCAGCAGGAACAACCCCGGCTCGGAGAGGGCCAGCAAGCGGCGGTTGATCGAGTGATCGGCCTCTATGTCGAGGCTGCGGGCGGGGGGAGGCGCGTCCAGCAGGCTTGGGCCGCCATCAGGCGGGGTAGACAGAAGATAGCGCGCGATGCGCCATGCCAGCGTGGCCTTGCCCACGCCGCGCGGGCCGGTCAGCAACCATGCGTGGTGCATCCGGCCCGAGGCATGGGCCTGCAACACCGCCGACTCGGCGCCGGACTGGCCGAACAGCGCAGCGGTCGCACGCGGATGCGGCGCACCGTCGAGTCTGTCGGGTTCGGGAAGGGCGTCGTCGCTCATACCGGTGTTGATCCCTGCGCCGTTCCCAAGGCTTGCTGCTCCAAATGGGTGGTGACGATCTGTTCCACATCGGCCGCCACCGCTTCAGGTGTGCGCGCGCCGTCGATCACGCGGATGCGGGCGGGCATGGCGCGGGCGAGGTTTAGAAAGCCTGCGCGCATCTGTTGTTGCAAAGCCTCGCCGAACCCCTCAAAGCGTTCCTCGCTGCCCTGCCGCCCCAAGGCGCGGGCCAGACCCAAAGCGGGATCCATGTCGATCAGGAGGGTAAGGTCCGGCTCCTGTCCGATCATCAGATCGTGCAATTGATCGACCATCGCGCGCAGGTCGGGGCCGCGCAGGCCCTGATACATGCGCGTGGAATCGGCGAAACGGTCGCAGATCACGATCTGTCCGGCGGCCAGTGCAGGCCGGATCGTGCGCTCCAGATGATCGCGGCGCGCGGCGGTGAACAGCAGGATTTCCGTTTCTGGCGACCAGCGGTCCGGCGGGCCTTCCAGCACGAGCTTGCGGATGTCCTCGGCTCCGGCAGATCCGCCGGGTTCCCGCGTCAGAACGACATCGCGACCCTGCGCCTGCAAGGTGGCGGCCAGAAGCCGGGCCTGCGTGGATTTGCCTGACCCGTCGATTCCCTCGAAGCTGATGAACCCGCCTTGCGGGATCAAGACTCGCCTCCGGCAGGTTGCGCTGCGGGCTCAGGCTGCGTGAAACGCTCCAGCAGGACCTGCGAGGTGGTCAACACGCGCGTGGCGAACCCGCCCAGCGGCACATCGGCTGCGGCAACCAGCGGGACATGCACAGGATCAAGCCCCTCGCGGGAGATGATCATCTCGCCCAGCACCTGCCCCTGTGCGACCGGCGCGTTGATCGGACCCTGATGGACGATCTCCGCCTCGATATTGTCGCTGGACAGTGCGGGCAGCAGCATGCTCACGTCGGTTTCCGGCACCAGCGCGACACGGGGCTGGGCACCGCGCCACACCTCGGCCTCGGCAATCACTTGCCCGGCTGTGGCGACGGTCCGTTCGGCAAACTGGCGAAAGGCCCAGTTCACGATTGCTGCCGATTCCTCGGCCCTGATCTGATCGGTCTCCATGCCGCTGATGACAAAGATCACCCGACGGTTGCCCTGCGCCGCCGATCCGACAAGGCCGAATCCGGCCTCCTGC
This sequence comes from Rhodobacterales bacterium, assembly GCA_047921295.1. Classification (GTDB taxonomy): domain Bacteria; phylum Pseudomonadota; class Alphaproteobacteria; order Rhodobacterales; family Rhodobacteraceae; genus Seohaeicola. The sequence continues at coordinate 2,110 of JBLRWK010000002.1, read as the reverse complement.
GTATGGCCGGTTTTCAGACCATCGGCCCCGATATCCAGATTGAACAGCGGATTGCGGTTGAAGCGGTTGGCGGGCGCGCGGTTCTTGTAATCATATTCGCGCTCGTTGAAATAGAGGTAAAGGTCGGGGAAATCCTCGATCAGCCTTTCCGCCAGAATACCCAGATCGCGCATCGACATCCGGTGTTGCGGATGCGGCCAGCCGGAGGCATTGGTGAGCACCGTATCGGTCATGCCAAGCTCGCGCGCCCGCTGGGTCATGAGCGCGGCAAAACCGTCCTCCGTGCCGGTGGGGGACAGACCCTCCGCCACCACGACGCAGGCATCATTGCCGGAGTTCACCACGATGCCGAGGATCAGTTCGCGCACGGTGGGGCGGTCCTGCTCGTTCAGGAACATGGTCGAGCCGCCCATCGCACGGGCGCGTGACGAGACCGCAAAAGTGGTGTCCATCGTCACCGTGCCGCGCTCCAGCGCTTCGAACAGCATGTAAAGCGTCATCAGCTTGGACATGGAGGCCGGTGGCAGCGGCGTTTCGGCATTCTTGGACAAGAGCACCGTGCCGGTGGTCTGGTCGACCACATAGGCAGAGCCGGCCCGCGTGTCGAAAGCCTGTGCGCTGGTGCCGAATACCATCGAGGATACCAGCGAAGCGGCGAGAATGCGGCGCAGGGCCGTGTGAGGAAAACGCATCATCATAGGGAATGACACCTCCGGTCAGGCGTTTCAGTTTGTGACAGCATAGGCATCGGTGAAGCCTTCCTGCTTGATTTTCGCCAGCAGGCTGCTGCGTTCAGCGGCGCTGCCCGCAGGGCCGACAAGGACGCGCCAGAACGGCTTGCCCTGACTTTCCTGCCGCTTCACCTCTGGCACCATGCCAGCATTGCGCATCGCGGTTGCAGCGCGCTGGGCATTGGCCTCGACGCTGAAGATACCGATCTGCAGGAACGGCTTGTCCAAGTTGGACGGGCGCGCCTGTGGCGCAGGCGCTGCGGCTTGCGGGGCGGGTGACGGGGCAGCGGCGGCTGCCGGAACGGGCTGCGGTGCGGCCTCGATCGCCGCCGCGGCCGAGCTGATCGGATCCAGCCTGCTTTCGGTGATGCCGGATGGCGCGGGCATGGCGGGGTCGGCCACATCCGGCCCGTCCGTCTCTGCAGCGGCGGGATCCGATACCTCTTCGCGGCGCAGGGCCGTGACATTGACCTGCACAGGCTGGCCCGCCAGCATGCCCAGCGTGGCCGCCGCATCCGAGGAGACCTGCACCCGCGGGCCGGGCGTGTCGACCTCGCGCCGGAACAGCGCACCGATCACGAAATTGCCGTTGACAGTGTTGCGGATGATCACCCGCTCCGGCTCTTTCACATCGGGATGGGCCACCCACACGCCGCCCAGCGAGGGACGACCGTCCCAAAGGCCCGCTTCGGTCACTTGAAACACGCCGGGTGCCTCGACATCACGCTCGACCAGCCGAACCGATCTGTTGGAGACAGCGCCCTGTTCCGTGGCGCCCTGGCCTTGCAAAAACGCCATCGGCCCACCGTCCTCGCAAGCCGCCAGCGTCAGAAATCCGGCTCCCGCGATGACCAGCGGACGAAATCCGCGCCCTCTGCTCTTGATCGTGCTAAACATTGCGTGCCCCTTGCCCTGCTGCCTCTGCGCCTTTTCGTGGGGTACGCCGGTTTTCCGGTCCTTCCGCCACTGTTGTCAGCGCTCTTCGCGCGCATTCTAGCTGCAACCCGCGATCAAGAAAAGCGCCGCGAGGCCGCGGGAGGCAATTTCGGCAATATCTCTCGCGAAAGTGCATCCGTATGCCGACTGTCAGGAGCATCTGGAAAAACCGGCGCGGCATGATGGCCTAGACTTCGCGTAAAACGGCGATGCGACAGGCTGCTGTTCACGAAAGAGAGTTGCAACCTCTGGACTGGCCCGTTGGAACGTGATTATTACGAGCCGCGACACGTGACGCCAATGGCTTGCGCGGGGCGGCTCCGGCCATCCCGAAGCCTGCCTGAAAAGCAAGACGTGAGCAAAGGTCGGAAGCGTGGCCGAGTGGTTGAAGGCTCTAGTCTTGAAAACTAGCGTGCGGGGAACCGTACCGTGGGTTCGAATCC
>JBLRWK010000001.1:0-160609 GCA_047921295.1 Rhodobacterales bacterium | reverse complement strand
GCCAGCTTGCGGACATCCTGATGCAGGATTTCGGGATCTATGTGCAGCCGATCAACTATCCGACCGTGCCAAAGGGCACCGAGCGGCTGCGCTTCACGCCCTCACCCTATCACACGGATGCCGATATCGACCACCTTGTTGCTGCCCTCAGCACCTTGTGGAAACGCTGCGCCATCGCCCACGCGGTCGCTTGATTTTTATATAGATCGCGAAATGCAGTCACGGACGTAAGCTCCTTACCGGATGTGCTCCGCCAAGAGCTCAACAGTGCAGCGGGAGTGAACATCCGGTGGCCCAAAGCCCTTGCGGATTTCTGCGAGGGCATTTTTTGGTGGCGCGGCGACTTTCTTGGAGAACACGATCAGGAATATCCCGCTTCTTTCTGATGCCGGACGGCGAGGATCGTCACCGCAGACTGGTCTATGCGATAACGAACGACGTAACCGCTGTCGCCGAAATCGATGAGCCATTCCCGGAATTCCTCAGGAAGATCATCGACCATTCGGCCGAGACGGGGGTGCGCACCGAGTGTCCTCACGCCCAGCCGGATAGTTTCACCTGCCCGGCGCGCAGCGTCGTCACTTTTGGGCCGCAGGAAATCCCTCAACCGTTGCAGGTCCCGGATCGCCTGGGCTGCGAATATCACTTGTGGCATTCAGGGGCAGGACCTTCGTCTTCAGCTCCCCAGCTTGTCAGCCACAGATCGACCTCTTTCGCAGTCGCGTGCATTCCTACTACCTGGAACTCTTCCCACGCCTCGAGCGTGTCTCGGCGCAATGTCTCGCGCTTTTCTTCGCGCTCGACATATTGTGCGATAGCTTCCCGCATGATCCAGTGAGACGTGCGCTTGCGAGAGTCCGCAAGATTCTGAACGCGTTCTTTCATGTCGTCATCAAGCTTGATGGATGTCGGAGAGGCCATTTGATACTCCACGTGGTAGGTAATACCTTTCGCTACTATATAGCGCGAACGGTCGCATGTCTACGCAGCCATGCTACGGAAGGGCGCCTGAATAAATTTTCGCCCGCTAAGCCCGCAGACTCGGCCCCTGCTCAGCGTAAAAAGCTCAGACCACCATGCCGCGGTTATAGCGGTTTTCCAGCAGTTTGAACGCCAGTGCGATCAACCCCGCGATCATCATATAGACCAGCGCCAGCAGCAAAAGCGGCTCGTATATGATGAACGTGTCCTGCCGCACCCTGCTGGCAACGGCGTAAATATCGATCACCGTGATCGTTGCCACCAAGGGCGTGGCTTTCATCTGCAACACCGTTTCTCCACCCAAGGTCGGGATCGCACGCTGCAAGGCCTGCGGAAACCAGATGCGCCGGAAAATGGCGAAGCGACTCATCCCCATAGCACGCGCGGCCTCAAGCTGTCCGGTGGGTACGGATTTGAACGCACCGCGCATCACCTCGCCCTCATACCCTGCAAAACTCAGGCTCAGCGTCAGCAGGGCATAGGGCCATGCCTGCCGCAGATAGGGCCACAACTCGCTTTCGCGGATCAGGGGAAATTGTGGAAACAGGCTGCCAAGGCCAAAATAGATCAGCCACAGTTGCAGCAACAGCGGCGTGCCCCTGATCACCGTGCAAAAGGCCCGCGCCGGCACCTCCAGAATGCGCGGCCCCGCCGCCTGCGCCAGTCCCAGCGGGACCGCCATGGCAAAGCCTATCACACAGCTCAGAGCCAACAGCCACAATGTGCGCCAAAGCCCCTGCGCCGCAAGATCGGCATAGCGCGGAATCCAGTGCCAGCGCATCGACATCCCCGCCCAGACGATGATCCCGACCGCCACGGCGATCATGATCAGGCGATGCGGCACAAAAACCTCTTGCGCGGCTCGGGATAGCCAGCGATTCATCGCGCCGCCTCCCCGCGCCGGTAACGCGCCTCGATCCAGCCGAATATCCGGCCCGAGACCAAAGTCATCATCAGGTAAAGCGCGCCAGCCGCCAGAAAGAAGGTGAAATAGGCCCGTGTCGAGCCTGCCGCCTGCCGCGTCTCCAATGTCAGTTCGGCAAAGCCCACGATCGCCAGCAAGGCCGTGTCCTTCGTTGCGATCAGCCACAGGTTCGACAGTCCCGGCAGCGCCAGCGGCAGCATCGCCGGAAAGGTCACGCGGCGAAAGGTTGTGACCGGCCCCATTCCGTAGGCGCGCGCCGCCTCTAGCTGGCCGCGCGGAACCGACTGGATTGCGCCGCGCAATACTTCCGTCGCATAGGCACCCTGCACCACCCCAAGCACCGCAATCCCCGCAATCACGCCGGATATTTCGACAGGGCGCTGCCCCATCGCCCGCAGCAACTGGTTCAACAGATCAGTGCCCGCATAATAGAGAATCAGGATAAGGATCAGCTCAGGCACTGCCCGCACAACGACGGTATAAACCGCCAGCAGATCACGCGTGACCGGCCCGCCGTTCAGCTTGCCGATGGCCCCGAACGTGCCGATCAGCAGCCCCAGCGCGAAGGCACCGCCCGCAATCTGCAGACTGGCCAAAGCGCCGCGCAACAGATTGCCCCCCCAACCCGGCGGCTGGAGGGACAGAAGACCGACCGAGGTTTCCAACCCCGGCCATATGGCAAACAGCCAGTCGATCACCCGTTAATGGCCGCGCTCAGTTGCCATAGATCGAGGTGGCAAAATACCGCTCTGTGATCTCGTCGTAGGTGCCATCCTCAAGGATCGTGGCGATGCCGCGATTGAGCGCCTCGCGCAGATCATCCTCGCCCTTGCGAATACCGGCCCCGACACCGGCACCGAGAATCGCCTCGTCAGGCGCAACCGCGCCCTTGACCTCGCAGCACTGTCCGGCCTCGGAGGCAAGGAAGTCATCCATCGCAAGGCTGTCGGCCTGTGTCGCATCGATACGGCCTGCGGCGAGATCCTGATTGGCCTCGTCCTGTGTCTGATAGGTCCGCAACTCGGTTTCGGCCTCGAAATAGGTCTGTGCGTAGGTCTGGTGGATGGTCGAGACCTGCACACCCAGAACCTTACCGGTAAGGCTCTCCGGGCTGGCATCCATCTCGATGTCGCGCTGCCCGACGATCACTGTCGGCGTGTTGTAATAGGGATCGGAGAAATCGATCGTCTCCATCCGGTCTGCCGTGATCGACATCGATGTCATGATCGCATCAATGCGTCCCGACAACAGCGCGGGGATAATCCCGTCCCAAGCGGTCGGGGTCAGTTCGCATTCAAGCTCGGCTGCCGTGCAGACCGCCTCGATGATCTCGACTTCCCAGCCAACCCAGTTGCCTGCGGCATCGGGCGAGGTGAAGGGCGGATAGGGTTCGGCGGCGATCCCGACACGCACGGTATCGGCCTGCGCCATCCCCCCTGCTGCGATAAGGGCTGTCGTTGCCGCAAGGGCCAGTGTCTTCATTGTCATGATCTTCTCCTCTGTTGAGCATCCGGGCGCTGGCGGCACCTCTTGATCGTTGCGCGGCACCCGATTGGCACTGCGACAGATTAGGAGTTGTATCTGGCCAAAAACCTCGCAATTATGCAAGCGTATAATTTCAGCAGATCGTGAACATCATGCGCTTTGGTGCCGAAGACCGCTCTCAACCTCTTGCCCGTGTCATCATGCGCGCCCCCGGTGCCGCCATGGCGCAGGCCGACCCGAAAGACTGGCATTACGGACCGGGATTCGATCCTGTCCGCGCCGAGACGCAACATGCCGCATTGGCAAAAATCGTTCAGGACAGCGGTGCGGAAATCCACTGGATGCCCTCCGGCGATGACGGCCTGTCGGATGCGATGTTCGTGCAAGACCCGTCTTTTGTGACCCGGCACGGCGCGGTCATCCTGAACATGGGCAAAAAACTGAGGCGGCCCGAGCCCGATCTACATGCCGCTTTCTACGATGCGCTTGATGTGCCGGTGATCGGCCAGCTGACAGGAGAGGCAACTGTCGAATCCGGCGATTGTTTCTGGCTGGACCCGCAGGTTCTGGCCGTGGGTCGGGGCGCGCGCACCAATCAGGCGGGTATCGCGCAACTGACCGGGATTCTGGGCCCGCATGGTATTGATGTGCAAGCCTATGACCTGCCGTGGTGGACCGGGCCGGAGGCTTGCCTGCATCTGATGTCGCTTGTCTCGCCGCTGGGCCCCGATATCGCGCTGATCCATGCGCCCCTGTTGCCCTATGCGCTTTGGGCCGAGATGACAGCGCGCGGCTGGACCTTGCTGCATGCGCCCGAGGACGAGTTTCTCGCCTCCGGTGGCCTCAGCCTCAACGTGCTCGCACTCGGCCCCCGCGATGTGGTGATGGTGGACGGTTTCCCGCAAACCCGCGCATTGATGGAGAAGGCCGGTTGCACCGTGCAGGTCTTTGAAGGTGACGCTTTGTGCATCGCCTGCGAGGGCGGGCCGACCTGCCTCACCCGGCCCGTGTTGCGCGCATGACAGCCCGGCGCGCCTATAAACGCGAGGGCGAGGAGGCCCGCCGCGCCGCGCTGATCACGGCAACGCTGGACTGCATTGCCGAGGGCGGGCCACAAGCGGCCACGGTGCGCGCCATCGCGCTCAGGGCGGGGGTGACTCAAGGGCTGATCCGGCACTATTTCGCCACCAAGGAAGATCTGATCGCCGCTGCCCATGAAACCCTGATGTCCCGCCTGACCGAGGCGAGCGCCGCGCGGCTGGACGAATTGCCCGCCGATCCGTTGGCGCGCCTTGCCGGTTTTGTGGCCAATGCCGTCACCCCGCCCGTCGTCGATCCGCGTGCGATGGCGCTTTGGGCCGCCTCGATGCAGCTTGTGCCCCGCGATACTGCCATGCGCGCGGTGCACGAGGCAACGTATCTCGCCTTCCGCGACCGTCTCGAACAGATGATTGCAGCGGCCTTGCAAGCTGCGAACAAGCCCGCCGATCCTGCCACAACGCGCCGCCTTGCCATCGCCGGCAATGCCTTGCTGGACGGTCTGTGGATCGAAGCCTCGTTGCTGCCCGACCATTTTGCGCAGGACGACATGACATCCATCGCGACCAAGGCATTTGAAAGCCTGCTCGACCTCAAATTTCCGGAGTAAGCCATGCAATACGCCCCAGTGACCAGCCGCCTTGCGGGGCTGGGTTCGGACAAATGGATACTCAGCGCCGCCGCCAACCGCCGCAAACAAGCGGGCCAAGAGGTGATCAACCTCACCATCGGGGAGCCGGATGTCTCCACCGCCGACACCCTGATCCAGACAGCCACGCAGGCGATGGCCGCAGGCCGCACCGGCTATTCCAACGGACGCGGCGAGCCGCAATTGCTGCAAGCACTGGCTACGAGATACAGCACGCTCACAGAGCGGGAGATCGGGATTGACCGATTTCTATGCCTGCCGGGCACTCAAACCTCGCTTTATCTGACATTCATGGCGCTGTGCGAACCGGGCTGCGAGGTGATCGTGGGCGATCCGATGTATGCCACTTACGAGGGGCTGATCCGTGCCTCTGGGGCCGTTCCGGTTCCCGTCACCTTACAACCACAGCATGGATTCCGCCTGCAAGCCGCCGATATCGAGGCAAAAATCACCCCCGCAACCCGCGTCATCCTGCTTAACACACCGCATAACCCGACCGGAGCGATCCTGCGCCCCGCCGATCTGGATGCAATCTGCACTTTGGCCGAGGCGCATGATCTGTGGGTCATTTCGGACGAGGTTTATGGCGATCTGACGCATGGAAACGCGGTTTTCACCTCTGCGCTGGCAAACCCCGACCATGAAGCGCGGGTGGTCGTGGCCGCGTCGATTTCCAAATCCCATGCCGCACCCGGCTTCCGCTCCGGCTGGCTCTGCGCCTCCGCCGCTTTTTGTACGCAAGCGCTGCCCCTGTCCGAAACAATGCTGTTCGGCTCGCAACCGTTCATCGCCGATATGACGGCCGCCGCCCTGTCCAGCCCGCCCGAGGTGGCGCATGCGATGGCGGCCCGCATGACGCGGCGCGCTGCCCTTATCCATGATGCGCTGGATGATGTCGCGGGACTGCATGTGCACCGCCCCGAGGCGGGGATGTTTGCCTTGCTGGATATCCGCGCGCTCTGCACCGACTCCCAGCGTTTCGCCCTCGCGCTGCTGGAGGCGACCGGCGTTGCCGTGATGCCCGGTGCCTCTTTCGGCGCAGGGCTGGAAGGCTGGTTGCGCCTCGCGCTCAATGCGAGCGATGCAGATACCGTCAAAGCCTGCGACCGGATCACGGATTTCGCAAAGGCGTGGCAGGGATGAGCACGGTCGCTCGACAGCTTGTCGGCTGGCTCAAATCCATGGGCGTGGATGTCATCTTCGGCATTCCCGGCGTGCATACGATCGAGCTTTACCGCGCCCTGCCGGAATCCGGTATCCGCCATATCACCCCCCGGAATGAGGCGGGAGCGGGGTTTATGGCCGATGGCTATGCGCGCGTCTCGGGCCGCTTCGGCGTGGCGCTTGTCATCACCGGACCGGGGCTGACCAATATCCTGACCCCGATGGCGCAGGCCCGCGCCGATTCCGTGCCGATGCTTCTCATCTCCGGCGTGAACCGGCGCGATACTCTGGGCAAGGGGCTGGGCTATCTGCATGAACTGCCCGACCAGTTGAGCCTGTCCGCCGCGCTCGGTCCGGCCTTCCATCTGGATCGGCCGGAGGATCTACCGGACGTTATCCAACAGGCAGAGCGCGCATTGACCACAGGACGCGGCACACCCGTGCATATCCAGATCCCGCTTGACCTTATGGCAGCAGAGGCCCCGCCTTTCGCGGCCTTGTCCACTGACACCAAAGCAACCCCCACCGGAATCACGCAGGCCAACCGCCTGCTGAACGCCGCCACGGCTCCTGTCATCCTTGCGGGAGGCGGATGCCGTCGCGCCAGCCCTGCCTTGCAGGCCCTTGCGGAACGCCTTGGCGCGCCCGTGATCCTGACCACCAATGCGCGGGGGCTGATGCATGACCATCCGCTGGTCGTTCCCGCCTCTCCCAGCCTTGCGCCAGTGCGCGATCTGATCCGCAGCGCGGACCCGCTGATCGTGCTTGGCTCCGAACTGGGGCCAACGGATTGCGACATGTATGCAGACGGAAATTTTCCTGCGACGCAAGGCATGATCCGGGTGGATATCGACGCCGCACAACTTGCCCGTCACCCCGCAGCGCTCACGCTGCAAGGCGATGTTGCGACGATCCTGCCGCTGCTTGATCGCGGTAGCCCTGCCACCTATGGCCCCGCACGTGCCAGAAACACGCGACAAGCCGCGCGCGCCGCCCTGCCCCTTGGTTACGAGGCCGAAGTCGCGTTGCTGGGGCGTCTGCGACATGCCTGCCCCGGTGCCATCATGGTGGGCGATTCCACGCAGATCGTCTATGCCGGTAACCTTTATTACGATCATGACCGCGCGGGCGGCTGGTTCAACGCAGCCACAGGCTATGGCGCGTTGGGATATGCGACAGGCGCCGCCGTCGGTGCCGCGCTGGCGGCTCCAAAGACGCGGATTTTGTGCCTGATCGGCGATGGCGGGCTGATGTTTGCTCCCGGCGAGCTGCTCACTGCGGTGGAGGAGAATCTCGATATCACCTTCATCGTGTTCAACAACCACGGCTTTGGCGAGATTGCCGAGGCGATGCGTGCCGCTGGCTCCGACGTGCTGGGCTGCACCCCGCGCCCGCCGGATCTGGAGGCTTTCGCCCGCGCCTGTGGCCTGCCCTATTCCCGTGCCACGCATGATACGGTTGACCCCGCAGGCACCGGCCCCCGACTGATCGAGGTGGAGCTGCCCCGCGTCCGGTAACCCTCAGACCTCGGACTGAGCCAAACCACCTCTGATTCGTCCGGGTGGCGCGCCGAAACGCCGCCGGAATGCGCGCGAAAAGCTGGTCGGATCAACAAAGCCACAGCGCAAGGCAACCTCCTGCACGGTATGGCGCGTATCCACCATCATCCGCCGCGCTGCTTGCAACCGCAATTCCAGATAGGCCGCCGCAGGCCCCTGCCCCAACTCGGCCTGAAACAACTGCTCCATGCGCCTCAAGCCAAGCCCTTGCGCACGGGCAATCGCCTCCAGCGGCAACGGGTCTTCCAGATGCGCGCCCATGATCTGCAAGGCAGCGGCGAGGCGCGCATCCATGGCAGGCGGCAGAATGCCGGGCCGTTGTGGGCGCGCACCATCAACCTGCGCTTCGTATTGGAACGAGGCCGCCACCTGCCCCGCCACCGCCGCGCCACAGCGCGCGCCGATCAGATGCAACATCAGATCCGCTGCGGGAGAGGCACCCCCCGCGGTAAACCGGTTGCGCGAAATGACGAAACGGTCCGGCACCACCTCCACCGCCGGATGGGCCTGTGCGAAATCCTCAAGGTCTTCCCAATGCACTGTGGCGCGGTGCCCGTCCAGCAGACCGGCGCGGGCCAGCACCCAAGGCCCCGCATCCACAGCCCCAACCATACGAAACCGTCCGGCACAGCGCCGGATGCCCGCAATCAGGGGCCGCGTCGCAATCTCGGACTGGTTGTAGCCCGCGATCACGATCAACACATCGGCCCCCTCCGCTGCCGCCAGCGCCCCCCGCGCCGAAAGTTCAATCCCACAGGTCAGCGGCACCGCCGCCCCGTCCGGTGAGACAATCCGCCAGCGAAACCCCTCCCGCCCCAGATGCCGGTTGGCATTGCGGAGTGGGTCCAGCACCGAGGCCACCTCGAGGATCGAGGCGCGCGGCAGCACAAGCACCGCGATCTCCAGTGGCGCATCGGATTGCGCAAAGACGGTTTCGTAATTTGCCATCTTGATTTCGTAAATTGCCAATCCCTGCGGCGCAAGCCTGTTAGCCTGCTGCCAACCAAGGGAGACAACCATGCCACTGACAATGAACCGCGAGGTTTTCATCACCTGTGCCGTCACCGGCTCCGGCGGGACGCAGGACGCCTCGCCCCATGTGCCACGCTCGCCGCAGGCCATCGCCGAATCGGCCATCGACGCGGCCAAGGCCGGAGCCGCCGTGGTGCATTGCCATGTCCGCGACCCAGAAACCGGCGCGCCCTCCCGCGATCCGGCGCTTTACCGCGAGGTGACGGAGCGCATCCGCGATGCTGATGTCGATGTGGTGCTGAACCTGACCGCTGGCATGGGCGGCGACATGATGTTCGACGGCACCGAAGCGATGAACCGGATGTCGCAACGCTCTGACATGGCGGGTGCTGAGGAACGGGTGCAGCATGTCGTTGATTGCCGTCCAGAAATCTGCACGCTCGATTGCGGTACGATGAACTTCGCCGAGGCCGATTATGTCATGGTGAACACCCCCGGCATGCTGCGCGACATGGCGCAGCGTATGACCAACGCAGGTGTGCGGATCGAGATCGAGGCGTTTGACACCGGCCATCTGTGGTTCGCCAAAAAGCTGGTCGAGGAGGGGATCATCCCCGCGCCGGTACTGGTGCAGCTTTGCATGGGCGTCCCGTGGGGCGCACCGGATGATCTCAACACGCTGATGGCGATGGTGAACAATGTGCCTGCCGACTGGCACTGGTCCGCCTTCGCACTGGGACGGCACGAGATGCCCTATGTCGCGGCTTCCGTTCTGGCGGGTGGCAATGTCCGCGTGGGGCTTGAGGATAACCTCTACCTCGAAAAAGGTGTGCTCGCCACGAACGCGCAACTGGTCGAGCGCGCCGTGACCATCATCGAGAGCATGGGGGCAAAGGTGATCGGCCCCGAAGCTGTGCGGACGCGGCTGCAACTGGACAAGAGGGCACCGCTATGAAGGCGGCGATCATCGGCGGCGGCGTCATCGGCGGCGGTTGGGCCGCGCGCTTTTTGCTCAATGGCTGGGATGTCGCGGTCTTTGACCCCGATCCGGACGCCCCGCGCAAGATTGACGCGGTGCTGGCCAATGCCCAAGACTCCCTGCCCGCCCTGTCGGACACGCCGATGCCGGAGATGGGCACACTCAGCTATGTCAGCAGTCTGGCCGATGCCGTGCAGGGTGCGGATTTCATACAGGAATCCGTCTCGGAGCAGCTTGACCTGAAACACCGCGTTTACGCCGAAATACAGCGGACAGCGCCGGACACGCCTATCGGCTCGTCAACATCCGGCTACAAACCCTCGCAATTGCAGGAAGGCGCTACCAATCCGGCCACGATCTTTGTCGCGCATCCGTTCAACCCGGTCTATTTGCTGCCGCTTGTCGAGGTTGTTCCCAGCCCTGTCAGTGATGCGGCATTGATCGAATCCGTCAAGGACACGCTGCGCGGGATCGGGATGTATCCTCTGCATGTGCGCAAGGAGATCGACGCCCATATCGCCGATCGTTTCCTTGAGGCTGTCTGGCGCGAGGCGCTCTGGCTCGTCAAGGACGGCATCGCCACCACCGAGGAGATCGACGAGGCGATCCGCATGGGCTTTGGCCTGCGCTGGGGCCAGATGGGCCTGTTCGAGACCTACCGCATCGCGGGCGGCGAGGCAGGCATGAAGCATTTTCTGGCGCAGTTCGGCCCCTGCCTGACTTGGCCCTGGACCAAGCTGATGGATGTGCCGGAGTTTAATGACGAACTTGTCGATCTGATCGCGGGACAATCCGATGCACAATCCGGTCATCATACGATCCGCGAGCTGGAACGTATCCGCGACGGCAACCTCGTGGGCTTCCTGCGCACGCTGAAAGAACGCGACTGGGGCGCGGGGCGCGTGCTGAACGCGCATGATGCCCGCCGCCGCGAAACGCTCGTACAGCACGAAGCGGCAAGCGTGCCGATGGTCATGGCGCATATGCAGGTTCTGCCCGGCTGGATCGACTACAATGGCCACATGACCGAAAGCCGCTACCTCTTTGCCTCCTCCGAGACCACCGATGCCTTTTTGCGCCACATCGGCGCGGGGCTGGACTATGTCGAAGGCGGGCACAGCTACTACAGCGCCGAAAGTCATATGATGCATCTTGGCGAGGCCAAGCTGGGCGACCGTCTGACAGGGTCGATTCAGGTGCTCTCGGCCGATGAAAAGCGCCTGCATCTGTTCATCAGGATCGAGAGAGACGGCGCGCCGGTGGCGACAATCGAGCAGATGCTGCTGCATGTGGATATGAAAGCAGGCCGCGCCTGTCCCGCATCCCCTGACGTGCTGGCTCGCATCATGCCTATCCGCGATGCCCATACCGCCCTGCCCCGGCCCGACGCAACAGGTCGCCATGTCGGACAAAGGAAAAGCTGATGCATTTCGCCCTGACCGATGAACAGCGCATGATCGTGGACACGACCCGCGCCTTCGTCGAGGCCGATCTCTATCCTCATGAAGCCTTGGTGGAACGCACCGGCCACCTGCCGATGGAACTGATCCGCGAGATCCAGTCAAAGGCGATGGCGGCAGGTCTCTATGCCGCCAATATGCCCGAAGAGGTGGGGGGCGCAGGCCTTGATACGCTCAGTTGGCTGCTTTATGAACGCGAGCTTGGCCGCGCCAACTATGCTCTGCACTGGACCTGCGTGGCGCGTCCTTCGAACATTCTGTTGGCAGGCACCGCCGCGCAGCGTGAGAAATACCTGACCCCCTGCCTGAAGGGCGAGACATGGGATTGCCTCGCCATGACCGAACCGGGGGCTGGCTCGGACTTGCGCGGGATGCAGGCCACGGCGCGGCCGGATGGTGATGATTGGGTGCTCAACGGCACCAAACATTTCATCAGCCATGCCGATATCGCGGGTTTTACCATCGTTTTCATGGCGACAGGCGAAGAAGACACGCCGCGCGGCAAGAAGAAAAAGATCACCGCCTTTTTCGTGGACAAGGGCACCAAAGGCTTCACCGTCCGCGACGGTTACCGCAATGTCAGCCACCGTGGCTATTCCAACGCGGTACTGGATTTCGACGATTGCCGCATCCCTTCAGAGAACATTCTGGGAGAGGTGCACAAAGGCTTCGAGGTCGCCAATCAATGGCTCGGTGCCACCCGCCTGCAAGTCGCCGCCACCTGCCTTGGCCGCGCCGAACGCGCATTGGACCACGCCACCCGCTACGCGGCAGAGCGCCGACAGTTCGGCCAGCAGATCGGCAAGTTTCAGGGTGTCAGCTTCAAACTGGCCGATATGGCGATGGAGCTGAAGGCCGCCGGACTTCTGACATGGGAAGCAGGCTGGAAGCTCGATCAGGGCACCGTTACCGATGCGGATATGGCGATGGCGAAACTCAAAGCCTCCGAAGTGCTGGCAATGGTCGCGGACGAGGCAATCCAGATCCATGGCGGCATGGGGCTTATGGACGAACTGCCTTTGGAGCGCATCTGGCGGGATGCACGGGTCGAACGCATCTGGGAAGGCACCTCGGAAATCCAGCGCCATATCATCAGCCGCGAATTGCTGCGCCCGCATGAATAAGGGGGCCTTCCGCCCCCTCGGCCTGCGGCCTCACCCCCGAGGATATTTGTGAACAGATGAAACGGGATATTAACCTTGCGCTTGCATGATGACAAAGCGGTACAGGGGGGGACCCCGATGACCGCAACAGGTGAAGTTTCCCTGCCTCGTTGGTTCGGGGCAGGGCGACTCGGGGTTTTCGCCTGTTTACAAATATCCTGGGAGTCCGGGGGCAAAGCCCCCACCTGTGCGCCGCCTCCGCAGGGAACCAACTGATGGATCTGTCGCGGTTGCTGCGCCCGCGCTCCATCGCGGTTCTCGGGTCCGGCTGGGCGGGCAATGTCGTCGAGCAGTGCCACCGCATGGGTTTTGACGGTTCGGTCTGGCCGGTTCACCCCACGCGGGACCGGATCGGCGGCCTGCCCTGTTTTCGCAAACTGTCCGACCTGCCCTCCCCGCCTGATGCCACGTTTATCGGTGTGAACCGTCATGCCACACTTGATGTGGTGCGGGAGCTTTCCGCGATGGGCGCGGGCGGCGCGATCTGTTTCGCCTCCGGCTGGCGCGAAACCGGAGAGGGGCAGCTTCAGGATCAACTCGTGGCCAATGCCGCTACGATGCCGGTCCTTGGGCCGAATTGCTACGGTCTGATCAACTATCTTGACGGTGCTTTACTATGGCCGGATCAGCATGGCGGGCGGCGGGTAGACTGCGGTGTGGCGCTGCTCAGCCAGTCGTCCAATATCGTAATCAACCTCACCATGCAGGCGCGGGGTCTCCCTATCGCTTATGTCGCCTGTCTGGGGAATGCCGCGCAAGTGGGGCTGACCGCTCTGGCCGAGGCTCTGCTTGCAGATGAACGTGTTACGGCGCTTGGCCTCTATATCGAAGGACTGGGCGATGCTGCTGCCTTTGCCGCGCTGGCGCAGGCCGCGCGCGCCGCCGGCAAGGGTATCGTCGCCATCAAATCCGGCAAAACCGACGCGGCCCGCACTGCCGCTGCGTCACATACCGCGTCACTGGCAGGCGGCGGTGCGGCCTCCTCTGCCTATCTGCGTCAGGCGGGCGTGGCCGAGGTCAACACACCCGCCGAACTGATCGAGACACTGAAGATCCTGCATCTGCATGGCCCCGGTCTTGGCAAACGGCTCTGTTCGCTCTCCTGTTCCGGCGGCGAGGCCGGGCTAGTGGCAGATATAGCAGCCCCTTTCGGTCTGGACTTCCCGCCACCCTCTGCGGCCCAATCCGAACGGCTGGCGGAAATTCTCGGCCCGCTCGTCACCATCGCGAACCCTTTGGACTATCACACCTTCATCTGGGGCGACGGGCCACGAACCACCGATGTATTCACCACCATGCTCGCGGGTTATGACGCAGGCGTCTTTATTATCGACCCGCCGCGTCCTGATCGTTGCGACCCCGCAAGTTTCGAGCCCGCGCTTGAGGCGATTGTCGCGGCAGGCAAGGCCACAGGCAAACCGGCCTTCCCCGTCGCCTCAATGCCGGAGAACTTCGATGAGAGCCGCGCGATTGCTCTTATGGATCAGGGTATCGCGCCGCTGATGGGCCTCGAGACCGCGCTGGCCGCGCTGAGGGCTGCCCAGATCGGCCCCGCTGAGGACGGGTGGCAACCGTGGACGCCTGCTCCGCAGGAGAGAGCCTTGCAACTCATGCCCGAAGACGAGGCCAAAGGACTTCTGGCCCAAGCCGGGATAGCCGTGCCGCGCGGGGTCAGCGCCCCTGCCCTCCCGGAACTTTGCGCCCTAGCCGAAACGCTCACCCCGCCCCTGGCCCTCAAGGGTCTGGGTTTCGCCCACAAGACCGAAGCTGGAGCGGTGCGCCTGAGCCTGCCAACACTGCGCGATCAAACCGACATTCCCGGCGCCAAGGGCTATCTGGCAGAGGAGATGGTGACAGGCGTCATCGCCGAACTGCTGATTGGCGTTCGCCGGGACCCTGTTTATGGTGCCACGCTCACACTCGGCTTTGGCGGTGTCACCGCCGAGCTTCTGGCCGATACCGTCACGCTGGTGCTGCCCGTGACAGCAAAGGACGTCGCGCAAGCGTTGCAAACGCTGCGTCTTTGGTCCTTGTTGGACGGGTTTCGCGGCAGACCCAAAGCGGATGTTGCGGCGGTCACTGATGTGGCGCTGTTGTTGCAGGACATGCTGGAAACGGGTGCCGCGTTTGAAGAAATCGAAATTAATCCGCTGATGGTGCGCACACAGGGCGCCGTGGCGGTGGATGCCGTGATCTGGAAGGAAACATGATGATGCAGATGCGAACCGAAGGCCCGATCCTGACCCGACGCGAGAACGCGATCCTTGAGGTGACCTTGGATCGCCCCAAGGCCAATGCGATTGATCTGGCAACCAGCCGGATCATGGGCGAGGTGTTTCGGGATTTCCGCGATGATGACAGCTTGCGCGTGGCGATTCTACGCGCGCAGGGAGACAAGTTCTTTTGCCCCGGATGGGATCTGAAAGCTGCCGCTGATGGTGACGCCGTTGACGGCGATTATGGCGTGGGCGGCTTCGGCGGCCTGCAGGAACTGCCGCATCTGAACAAACCTGTGATCGCCGCGGTCAATGGTATCTGCTGTGGCGGCGGGCTGGAACTGGCGCTCGGTTGCGATCTGATACTGGCTTCGGACAACGCCACTTTCGCCTTGCCGGAAATCCGCTCCGGCACGGTTGCCGATGCCGCCTCGATCAAATTGCCCAAGCGGATTCCCTATCATGTCGCGATGGATCTGTTGCTGACAGGCCGCTGGTTTGATGCCGAAGAGGCTCTGCACTGGGGTTTGGTGAAGGAGATCACCACCGCCGAGGATCTGTTGTCCAAGGTCTGGGATCTGGCACGGCTGTTGGAAAGCGGCCCGCCGCTTGTCTATGCCGCGATCAAGGAGGTTGTGCGAGAGGCCGAGGCGATGCGCTTTCAGGACGCTCTCAACCGCATCACCAAGCGCCAGTTTGCGACGGTGGACAGGCTTTATTCCAGCGAGGATCAGCTGGAAGGTGCCCGCGCCTTTGCCGAGAAACGCGATCCTGTCTGGAAAGGCCGTTAGGGCAAACGCGGCTGGCTCATTCTACCGGATCGAAAATGCCGGGCACCATGTCTTCCCAAAAGGCAAAGATTGCCTGCGCGTTGATGGCCGAGGCCCAGCCAAGGCGCACAAAAGCTTCCCGGCCGGTCTCGTCCTCGAGGTGCGAGAGAAACAACCGCCTGTCACTATCGCGCTGCGTCGGGTTACGCGCCTCTGCCACCTCTCTTACGCGGGCCAGTTTACGGGCACGTTCCTGCCGCGCTTGCGTGATCTCCACCTCACGTGCCGCCTCCTTTTGCGCTGCCTTCGCCTGAGCATCCTGCCGCTTTGTGAAGGCTTGGATGACCTCTGCCGAGGGTGGAGAGACCGCTTTTGCGCGGTAATCGTCTCTGATTGCGGCGCTCAGATACCGCGCCGGATTCTCCACGCCTTCTGATTCGGTTACGAGCCGGATCTTTTCACGCACGTAATCTTCGCCGTGTTCGGCGATCCATTGTCGTGCCAGACGATCAGAGACCCCCTGCCCTACCAGTGCGCTGTAAATCGCGCTCGTGCGCACACCCTCACTGTCGTCGATCTCGAACATGGCAAGTTGCGGGTTCTCCTTGATCAGAAACCTGATCTCTGTCACCGCGCGGCCTTCCTTACGCAATTGCGGTGTGAGCACGATGTTTGATGTCTTGTTCACCTCGGCCACTGCCGGTTTGATTATCTTGGCGTTCAGATGCTTGAACGTCTCGTAATAGACACTGTCATCTACCCCCATCAGGCGACGGAACAGATCAAGTTGCCACCAGCCTGTGCTGCCTGTCCGGACGAAGCGATAACAATTCTCGTACAAGGCCAGCGCATGACCGCTGGTGAACCGCCGCTGGATGTTCAGGTTGATCAGCGCAAAGACCTTGGGGTCATGCAGCTTTTCGGCCAGCGCGGGCGAATATGCGTATTCACACACGCCGCCCTTCAGCTTGGCATAGGACAAAAGCGCCGAAACACCCCACTCCTGCCGCCCTTTGTCATCAAGCATGTCCCATTCGGCAACAGTCTCTGCAAGGCTTCTTAGAGCCTGTTTCAGCGTGTCCATATCGTTGGAATTATAGCCGATCATCAGGCAGAGCGTGCGGGCATCGATGCGATGCTTCGGTTGGGTGACGAGCGTGTCATAGGCATTGAGAAGCAGCACGTTGGACAACTTGCGCTGCAAGAGCGACAGCTTTCCCGATACATGGATCGCGGCCACGTTCTTTTTGACCGATTCCCGCTTCAACGCCCCGCTCAGGGGGATCTTCGCGCTCTGTATCTTGCCCGCTGCCACCATTTTTTGCCCGCTCTTTTTCGCACTCTTCCGGTGCACCCCTATGATTACAGAAAAAGCACCCGCGCTCAAGCCTGCTATGGGTGCCCATATACAGGATGGACCTTGGCGGGGGACGATCCCGTAAACAGGTGCCTTAACGGCAAAGACGGGCTTCGATGGCCCTCAAACCGATCTCCTTTCGGCTCACATGGGGTCTGATGCTGTCTCAAGACTCGAATCATAGAGACTAATATGGCTGAAATGGACTCTCCTGCGAATCGGTACCCCAGAAACCGAATTCGGGTTCCTGCGCTCCTGCGGACGGGTACCTTTTGTCCCGCTCGCAGGTTCCCTTCGTCCTGCAAACAGGTCCCTAAGGTAGAATAACCTAATGATTTTTATATATTATTCCAGCCCAAAGATTCTATAATCTCTTAAAGATTCTACAGCTTTATAAGGTCGCATGTTCGTTTAGATTTAGTTTCAGGACCGGATAGTAGGTTTATTGGAGCTTAATGAACCAGCGTGGCTTCCCAAAGCAGGATATGATTCACTTTCTGTACCGGATGTGCGATTGTTTGCGAGACAGCACAGAAATCATGTGACATCGGGGCAGACAGCAACAATGACAAAAAAGCCGGACTCTTACACGCCACCCTATCAGAACCTTGATCCCGAACGTTCCGCTGCGAAACTGGGTGATCCTGTGGACACCGCCCGATTCGCCAAAGCTGCGGCTTTCTGCGAGCGCGGTCGGAGTGATCTCGCAAAACGTGGCTACTCGCCTGATGGGACCAAGCGCTTGCGGAAGTTCTCCACTTGGGAGATTTGCCGTTACTTGCTGCCGATCGCGCCTGCCCATTTTCGGCGTGTGCTGAAGAACAATCCCGACTTGCCGCAGGGTGAAGGCGCCAGCGGCTCCAAGTGGTTCACCCTGGAGGAGGTGGTTTCGCTGCGAAACCATTTTGCGGCCGAAGGGATGGCCTCCAAGAAGTACCTGCCCTACCGGCCCAAGGGTCTGCCCGCCAAGGTCGCGGCGGTGGCCAATTTCAAAGGCGGTGTTGGCAAAACCTCCACTGCGGCCCATCTTGCGATGTCTGCCGCGCTTGACGGTTACAAGGTGCTGGTGATCGACCTTGATAGCCAAGGCTCCATGACCTCGATCATGGGCGGCAAGGTGGCGGATGAATGGACAACAGTCTTCCCGTTGCTAGCCAAGGATTACGCGCTGGCTGTGCAGGAGGAGAACCGTCTTCGCGAAGCTCGCGGCGAGCCTCCCCTGCCCCTTGATGAAACGCTCACCGAAGCTCTTACCGTGTCTGCGGCGGATGTGATCCAGAACACCCATTGGCCGAATATCGACCTGATCGGCGCGCAACTTAACCTTTACTGGGCGGAATTTCAGGTCCCTGTCTGGCGCATGGCGTTGCGAAACTGGCCGCTTTGGGATGCGCTGACACATTTTCTGGAGAATGAAGGTATCCTTGAGGAATATGATATCATTCTCCTCGATACCCCTCCTGCACTTGGGTACCTGACCATCAACGCGCTGGCGGCTGCCGACATCCTGCTGGTGCCATTGGGCGCGTCATTTCTGGAGTTCGACAGCACGGGCCGGTTCTTCGACATGCTTTATTCCACCTTCGCCAGCATCGAAGAGGGAGAGAATTCCGCGCGTCGCCGCGCCGGTTTGCCGGAGATGAAGTTCGAATGGGACGTCGTGCGCGCCCTCATCACTCGGTTCGATGCCAATCAGCAAACCGATCTTGCCAATGTTATCCAAGCCTATTTCGGGGATTTTATGAACGCTTACCGGCAGGAGTTTACCGCTTTGGTCGGTCAGGCAGGCGAGCAGGTGAACGGCATTTACGAGGCGGATTATCGCGACTTCAACCGAGATACCTATGCACGGGGCCGGGATGCTTTTGACAGGACATATGCGGAGTTCAAGGAAATCCTGATTGGCGCATGGTGGCGCGATCAGGCAATGGCCGATGCCGAAGCTGCCGTGCAGGCCGGCGCGGCACCAAAGGCGACAGAGCAGAAGGAACAGGCAGATGGCTAAACGCAAACGTCTGGAAGTCCCGAGCGCTGATGCGCTCAAAGAGTTCGAGGATGGTTTCGCGCGCGAAACCTCCGGGAATGGTGCGTTGGGCCCGATGCCTCCGATTGCACAGATCGCGGGTGAGGCCGCTGCCGGGTCTTCGGCGCTTGGGCCAGAAGAACGGCTTAAGGCCGCGCGCGATTCAAGCGATGCTGAACGCTACCGGAAAGCCTTGGCGGAGGGGTTGATTGTCGAGGAGATCAGGGTCGTCGATATCCACTCCGAGGCGCTGGCACGCGACCGTGTTAACGTAGATGCAGAAGAGATGGAGGAGTTGAAAGCCTCAATCCGTGCCCATGGTTTGCGGCTCCCGATCGAGGTATATCCCAACCCGCAGAGTGATGATCCGAGGGCTGCTCGCTATGGGCTGATCTCGGGCTGGCGGCGGCTGATGGCGGTGCGCGATCTGATGGTCGAGGCGCGGGGGGAGGCGCATACAAAGATCAAAGCCATCGTCCGCGCACAGGCCGCTTCTGCGGAATCCTATGTTGCGATGGTGGAAGAGAACGAGATCCGCAGCGATCTGAGCCAGTATGAGCGTGGCCGCATTGCGGTTATGGCAGCGGGGCAGGGCGCGTTCGCGTCGGTAGAGAAGGCTGTGAACGCGCTTTTCCATGCTGGCAGCAAGGCGAAGCGCTCGAAGATCCGTGCCTTTGCCGAGCTGCACGAAGAGTTGGGAGACTTGCTCTCCCATGCACATGAGCTCTCTGAGCGGCAAGGTTTGCGGATCGTTGCCGCGATCCGTGCGGGTCTCACGACCGAGTTACGGCGCGCGCTTGAGGCGGGCCAGATGTCCGGACAGGCCACCGATGCCGGGGGAGAGTGGGCTTTGGTGGAGCCGGTGGTTCTGGGTGCGGAAGCCTTGGAGAAGCCGTTAAAGGCGCCCGGTCGTCCACGAAACAAGCCGCTGCCTTTAGCGGGAAATGCGGTAGTCGTGACGCTCGCGAACGGAATTACGATGACCCATGATGCTGACAGCAAGGGGCACTCTATCCGGCTTGAGGGTGAGGGTGTGAGCAGCGAGTTAGTCGAGTCAGTGCTGCGGGAAGTAGAGCGGTTTCTGAGCGCGAGGTAAGCATTTAGCGCTGCGGCAGCCGCACCACGCGTGACGGTATTGGAGGGGGTTTCGCACGCGAAACCTCCTTTAATTTTTGCCGGAAAGCCTGCAATTGACTGCCCAACAGCCAACCCGTTGTTTAGTGTGCAAAATTGCAGTAATTTGCACAGATGAAATCGCAAGATGCCGCCTCTGCTGACAAAATCAAAACTTCCTTGGAGAGCATGAAAGACTCGGTAGAGGAGGAAAAAAATGATCTTTTTCTCCCCGCTCCGAGGGATGACGACGATGTGCTGCTGCCCGGGCCGCGTGGGGAGCCGGATGAAAGGGCCATTCTCACGGATTGGGCGCAGGCGGAGGCGAAGCTGGCTGCACATCTGGCGCGGGTTGCGGGCAGGCTTGGTGCGTTGGATGATAGGTTGCGTCGGGGACCAGACGGGTGGCGGCACAGGCTGGCATTGATCGAGGCCGCAGACCTGAGTTGGCTTCTTGACGACAGGGTCACACCGGACCGGTTGGCTCTGTGGACAGCGCTCCGTCTGACCGGCGTGCAGGACGATATGGCGGCGCTTTCCCGCGTCGGGTGGGCGGTGCGGCGTTTGACCTCGGGACCGGGGCCGGAGGCGAGCCTGTCGGATTTTCTGGGCCGTCACGATCCCGAAAGCCTTGGCCCTGAGGCAGAGCGTTTTTCCGATCGGGCAGGCGGCTGGCTTTGGTTGATGGCGGCGGCGCGGCATCTTCATCCGATCAGTCGCGCCTGTATGGGCTATCATCTGTGGAGCCTCGCAGGTTTGGGCGAGCATGGTGACAGGATGGAAGCGGCGGTGACGGCAGGCAGGATCGCTGTTGGAGAGAATGGTGGCGCTGTTTTCGCACCCTTGGCTATGGGCGGGGCAGGGGCGTTGCGGTCTGGTGGCACGCCAGCTGAGCGCCTCGCCCGCTGGCTTGACGGGATGGAGGGTGCGACGCTCACAGCGATGCGGCATCTCGACGACATCGAGGCTTGGTTAGCGCGTGCGGCGATTATTACGGCGCCGCTGTCCGGCCGCACGCCGCCTGCGCTGTGCGCCGTTCTGACCGAGTGGCCGCTGGTCTCGGCCCCGATGGCAGAGACCTTGACGGGTGCCAGCCGCGCCGCTGTTCAGCGCAATCTGGCATGGATGCAAGAGCGAGGCTTGATCCGCGAGGTGACAGGGCAGGGCAGGTTCCGGATGTGGCGGGCGGTTTAGCTTGGACTGATGCGGCGGGCAGCGCATCAGATGGCTCACAGCAGCCGTGCTTCCCACTGGCCGGTCGCGACGGCCTCTCTGACAAGCGAAAGGATCAGGTCGCGCACAGTTTCGAGGGCGATTGTCGGTGGCCTGTCTGCCAGATCGCACAGATGCAGGGTGCGCGTCAGGACGGGCTCGATGATCTGTCGCCAATGCAGCGCGCCGGAGTCGATATGTTCGCGCATAAAGAGTTTGGTGCCGATAGCGCAGCCCAAGCCCGCTGTGAGCGATCCGGCAATCGCCTGCACCGAATTCATATGTAGTCTCGCGCGGGATTCCAACTTCCGCAGCAGTTGGGCATCCTCCAGCAGGGCACGGGCCGATACGCCTTGCCGCAGCAGGATAATCGGCAGGTTCAACAGTTCAGTCACAGGAATCGGATCATCCGTGTCGCCGATCATGTCCCTCCGCCCGACCAGCACCATCGTTTCCTCAAGAAGCGGTTTGGTCCGCAAGAGCGGTGTTTGCGGCGGGTTATAGACCAATGCGAGATCGACGTCAGCCGCGCTCAGATGGGTCAAAGTGGTGCCGGACAGGCTTTCGGTGAGCGTCAGCTTCAGATCGGGGTAATCCGCGAGAACCCGTGTCGCCAAATCGACGCCGATCGCCTTGACCGCAGAATAGGCCAGTCCTACGGCGATCTCGCCTGAAATAGTATCGCGGATCGCGGATAAATCGCGCGTTGCCGCATCCATCGCTTTCAGGATGGCGCGCACATGGGTGTTTAGTCGTTCCCCCGCCGCTGTCGGGTGCAGGCCACGCGGTTTGCGGTCAAAAAGGGACGTGCCAAGCTCGGCCTCCAGATTGGCCAGATGGTAGCTGAGGGCGGACACGGCGATCCGCTCCGCCTCGGCAGCAGCGGAAAGGCTGCCACAGTCATAGATTGCCGCGAAATAGCGAAGCTGACGACTGTCCACGCTTTCTAATTCCTATAAAGAAACGTTCCAAACTTTATGATTTTCAAGAACCGCCTGCAAGGTTAGCCTTGGCGCAACGGAGGATGGAATGGATAATGCGTTTGCGCCCCTCGCCGGTGTGCGGGTGATCGAAATGAGTCACATGATCATGGGACCGTCCTGCGGGATGTTTCTGGGTTTTCTGGGCGCTGAAGTGATCAAGGTCGAACCGCCCGAGGGCGACAAGACCCGCGACCTCACCGGCATGGGGCGTCCGTTTTTCCCGCTGTTCAATCGTGGCAAGAAATCTGTGCAGCTTGATCTGAAATCGCAAGCAGGGCGCGCGGCGCTGGACCAGTTGCTGGCCACGGCTGATATTTTTGTGGAGAACTTTCGCGATCAGGCCTTGGCGCGGATGGGGGCTGATCCGGCCGAATTGCAAAAGCGCTTCCCGCGATTGATACTTGCCAGCCACAAGGGTTTTTTGTCTGGCCCCTATGAGAATCGCACGGCGTTGGACGAGGTTGTCCAGATGATGACAGGGCTGGCTTATATGACCGGCCCCACGGGTCGCCCGTTGCGGGTAGGCTCGTCTGCCAACGACATCATGGGCGGCTTGTTCGGGGCTTTGTCTGTCGTCGCAGCCTTACGCGAGCGGGATACAACAGGGCAGGGAAGGTCGATCCGGATCGGTCTGTTCGAGAACTGCCTGCTGCTCGTCGCGCAGCATATGGTGCAGTTCGAGTTGGAAGGCCGCGCGCCGCCGCCGATGCCTGAGCGGGATTTCAGTTGGCCGGTCTATGACATTTTCGACACATCCGATGGCGGACAGGTTTTTGTGGGCGCCGTGTCGGAGAACCAATGGGTGACCCTGTGCACATGGCTGGGGCTGGAGGGCCTGCTGGCCGATCCCGGATTGCAGAAGCGGATGGACCAGATCAATGCGCGCGACCGCACAATTCCGGTCTTCGCAGCGGCGTTGCGTCTGCGGGACAAAGCCTCTGTCATGGCCGATCTGGAGCGTCTGGGGCTGCCATTTTCTCCCATCGCCAAGCCTTCGGATATGTATGACGATCCGCATGTCACGCGCGAGGGCGGCATGGCCACATCGCGTTTGTGGACGGGTGAGACCTTTCGCGCACCGGCACTGCCTTTCGAGGTGGATGGCACCATGCTGACAGGTGGCGGGGATGTAGATGCCATTGGTGCCCATAGTGCCGAGGTTCTGGAGGGCTTGGGCATGAACGCGGCAGAGATTGCCGCTGCAATGGGGCGTGCCGCATGAACCGGCTTGACGCCTATCCCGCCGACAGGGTGAGCCTGCGCGAGGTCGGCTTGCGTGACGGGTTGCAGATGGTGAAATCCTATCCCTCAACCAAGGCCAAGCAGGACTGGCTGGCCCGTGAGCATGCGGCAGGCGTGCGCCATTTCGAGCTGGGTTCTTTCCTGCCCGCCGCGCGGTTTCCGCAATTCGCGGATTTGCCGGACCTGATCGGCACCGCAAATGCGCTGCCCGATCTGCATGCCGCTGTCCTGACCTTGAACGAGAAGGGTATGGATGCGGCCTTTGCCAGTGCCATTTCGGAGGTTGTTTGCGTTGTCTCCGCCACGGAGGAGCACAGTCAGGCCAACATCCGGCGGGCCCGCACGGATTCGGTGGCGCTGGTGGCGCGCGCCGCCGCGATACGTGACGCGCAGGCGCCCGATGTGCTCGTCAACGCGGGGATCGCGATGGCTCTTGGCTGCTCGATCACAGGTGCGGTTGATCCTTCCGAAGTGCTCCGTCTGGCGGAGGATTGCCTGAACGCTGGTGCCGATATCGTCGGGATCGCCGACACTGTGGGTTACGCCGGACCGCGGGAGGTGGCGGCGCTGTGCGATGGCATGGTGCGGCTGTGCGGCGACAGGCCGTTCATTGTGCATCTGCACGACACGCGGGGCACGGGTATCGCCAATGCCGCCGCAGCGCTGGATCACGGCGCGCGTGTTCTTGACGGGGCTTTGGCGGGATTGGGCGGTTGCCCCTTTGCGCCCGGTGCGACGGGCAATGTCGTGTTCGAGGATCTGGTTTATTTGTGCGAGCGCATGGGCTTTGCCACAGGAATCGATATTGCCGCGTTAAGCGCAATCCGCAAAATACTGGAAACCGAGATTCCGGACGAGACGCTCTATGGCGCGCTTGCCCGGTCTGGACCACCCTCCAATCTGGAGTGGCGGGCGAACTGATCTTTTTTGGGAGGAAAAGACATGAAGTACACAATCGTTACAGCCTTACTCGCAACAACTGCCGGTGTTTCCGCAGCACAGGCCCAGACCGTTATGCGGTGCAGCCATCAACTGCCCCCCGCCCATCATATCGCCATTGTGGTCGATCAATGGGCTGCCGAGGTCGAGGCCCAGTCCGGCGGGTCCATCGATGTGCAGGTCTTTGGCGCAGACAGTCTGATCAAAGCAAATGACAATATCCTTGCGGTTGCCAAGGGCGAGGTTGAATGTGCCTTTTCGCTGAATTTCCAGTGGGGCCGCACCCTGCCGATCATGAACGTCACTGTCGGCCCCTACACGATGTCCTCGATCGAGGCTTGGCAGAAATGGCCGACATCGGAAGCTGCTGCCTATCTTGAGGACAAGCTGCTGGAGAAAGGTGTGAAGAACGTTGCCTGGATGTTCCAGACAAACTCTTCTGTCTTCACCTCCAAGGGCAAGTTCCTGCAAACGCCGGAAGATTTTGCCGGTATCAAGATGCGCGGTCTCGGGCCTGCCTTTGATCGCGGGCTTGAGGCAATGGGTGCGACCACCGTGTCGATGCCCGGTTCCGAGGTTTATCAGGGACTGGCAACAGGTGTGATTGACGCAGCAGTGACAGATGTGGCGGCGGCATGGTCGCGCAAATACTACGAGGTCCAGGACCATTTCGTCGTGGTGCCGGTTCTTGCCGCCTATTTGCACGGCTATGTCACACCGTCCTTCTATGATGGTCTGGACGACAGCCAGAAAGAGGCTTTGCGCGTCGCTGGCGAGAAGGCAGCAAGCTGGGCGCTGGAAGCCTCGATAGAGGCATCTGCTTCGGCACCGGACCAGTTGCGCTCTGCCGGGGTGCAGGTGCATGTCGCCACTGACGAGGAGAACGAAGCGTTCAAAGCCGTCATGCAGCCTGCCTTTGCCACTGGTTTCGAAGCCGAAACCGGCGCGGAAGGCAAGGAACTGCTGGACTTGATCGCAAAGATCCAGTGACCGATGGCACATGAAATGCAGAATACGGCGGCACCGCAAGGTGCCGTCGGATGGCTTGCCGCCCTTATCGGCTGGCTGTTCGGAGCCTTTGCCGCGCTGGCGATTCTGGTTGTGCTTGTTCTCACAGCCATCAACGTGGCAGGCCGGTATCTGTTCACATCGCCTGTGCGCGGTGCGGAGGAGATCACTGGCTTTCTGGTGGTTGCAATGGTCATGCTGGGCGCGGCCGAGGCTTACCGGCGTGGTGATCATATCCGTATCGATATTCTGACTGACCGGCTGGGACCGCGCGGGGCGCGTTGGGTCGATCTGCTGTCGCATATCGCGGTTGCCGCTTTTGCCGCGAACCTGCTGCGCACGGGTCTCCACACGGTGGAGTTCTCACGGAGCTTTGGCGCCTATTCACCGGGTTATCTGGAGATCCCGATGTGGATTCCGCAATTCTCGCTTGTCGTGGGTGGGGCTTTGCTTCTGGCGATGGCTGTTCTCAAGCTGATCGAGGCTGCCCTGTCCTTCGCCCGTGAAAGGGGCCACACATGACCGCTTTTCTTATTTTCGGCGCTTTGATTGTTTTGCTGCTGACGGGCATGCCGATCTTTGCTGCCCTCGGCCTGACCTCTCTGGGCGTGCTGTGGATCATGGAAGGGCGTATTGATGCGATGGCCGACACGGTCTTTGCCAGCCTGAACAACCCGCTGCTGGCGGCGATCCCGATGTTTGCCTTCATGGCGCATGTGATGATCAAGGCGCGGGTGGTGGACGATCTGTTCAACTTCGCCAACAAACTGGTCGGGCATGTCAAAGGCGGGCTTGGCTTTGCCACGATCCTTTCCTGCACGGTGTTTGCCTCGATCTCCGGCTCGTCCGTGGCAACCGCGCTGACCATCGGGTCAACCGCGATCCCGCAGATGCAGAAATACGGCTACCGTGCGCGCGACAGCTACGGCATCATTGCCGCGGGTGGCACGTTGGGTATTCTGATCCCGCCGTCGGGGCCGATGATCCTCTACGCCATCGTCTCGGATGCCTCTATCGGCGCACTGTTTCTGGCTGGGCTGATTCCCGGCCTGATCATCGCCTTCATCTTTGCGATCTTCAGTTGGGCGCAGGCGAACGCGCATGGCGAGACGCAAAAACAGGATTGGGTCGGCGGTGCCGAGGTTCTGCGTGCGCTGCGTAAATCCATATGGGCAGTGTTGATGCCGCCTGTGGTCATGGGCGGGATATATCTGGGTGTTTTCACAGCAACAGAAGCCGCCGCTATCGGGGCGGTCTATGCTGTGGTTGTGGCGCTGCTGTTCTATCGCAACATGAGTGCGCGGGATATGTGGGACTGTTTGTGGGAGACGATGCGGACAACAGCGATGCTATTCATGATCATCGCTGCCGCCGCCATCTTTGGCCATGCGATCACCCTCATCCGCCTGCCTGCCCAGATCGTGGAGGCGGTCACCGCGTTGGGGCTGGGGCAGACCGCCTTTATCCTGCTGGTGATGCTAGCGGTGTTCGTGCTGGGGATGTTTCTGGAAACCATCGCGATCATTCTGATCACTACGCCTATCGTGCTGCCGTCGCTGATCGCTCTGGATATCAATCCGATCTGGTATGGTGTGATGCTGATGATCAATCTGGAACTGGCTTTGATCACGCCGCCTGTGGGGATGAACCTGTTTGTCCTCAAGGGCATTACGGGCGCGCCATTGACACAGATCATGCGGGGGGCGGCCCCTTATGTTGTTCTGCTCATGATCGGGCTGCTGCTTATCTGGACCTTCCCGCAGCTCGCGCTTTGGCTGCCGACCGCTGCTGGGTTCGGGCGGTTCTAACCTCAAGCGATGGGTGAGCGCAGGATCAGCCTTGGCCGCTGATCTTGCGGCGCATCGCCCGTTGATAGAGCGAGGGCGCGGCGCGTATCAACCATGATGCGAGACGTGCGACGCGGCCGACGGGGATGAAATCCTGCCCCCGCTCCGCCCCGCGCAGGATGATCCGGGCGGCGTCCTCCGGTGTCATGTAGTCCATACCGTCCGCTGCCGCACCCGGACGCAGGATACCGTCATCGGAAAGACCCGGATTGCCGATATTCGTGGCAATGAAGCTGGGAGCCGCGATCACGCAACGGACACCGAAAGGCGCTTCCTCGGAGCGTAGAGAGGCAAAGAAACCCTGCATTGCGTGTTTCGATGCGGCATAGGCCGTGCGGTTGTGCAGCGGGGCAAAGCCTGCAACCGACGAGATCGCCAGATGCGTGCCACCGCTTGACCGTAGCGGGTGCAGGAACGCCCGCGCCATCGCGACGGCGGCGAAATAGTTGATCTCGAAAACGCGCCGATGGCTGGTCGCATCTGTCTCGGCGAAGGGGCCGATTTGCGAGACACCCGCATTATAGATCACCAGATCAATCGAGGGGCGCGCTGCGATAATCCGAGAGGCTGCATCCGTCAGCGCCTCCGTTAGGGTGAGGTCAACGGCCATCGGGGTCCGTTTGTCCGAGGCTGTCAGCCCCGCCACATTGATATCGAGCAAAACGCAGTGCCAACCCAGCTGCTCGAGCTTCGTGGCCAGCGCCCGTCCCAAACCGCCATTCCCGCCGGAGATGACAGCAGTCTTCACAATCCGGCCTCGCGACGCCAAAGATCAAACACTTCGGCAGAGGTCAGTTCCGGCGTGTAGCCGAAAACCTGCTTGAGCCTCTCGTTGGACAATACGGGGCGGTACTGCAGAAACCGCACCTGTTCTGGCCCGTAGCGGGATAGCCGCAGCGGATAAGCCACCGCCAGCGCTGCCTTCAGCGCCCACGCAGGTACCCGCAGTACGGGCTTGCCCAACGCTTGCGCCAGTGCATCGACGGAAAGCCAGCCGTCTCCCGCCACGTTGAAGATGCCCGCCGGACCATCAGTGGCGGCGCGCGCCGCAATGCGGGCAAGATCGCGGGTCCAGATGAAAACGAAAGGGCTGTCGCTACCGTGGATCGCCAGAAGCCTTTTGCGCCGGAACAGAGCCGTTATCTGGTTGTCGACCCCGGCCCCCAGCACAGTCCCGACGCGCAGGATAACCTGTTCGAGTTCCGGATGATCCTGACGCGCGCGGGCCAGCATCTCTTCGACCTGACGTTTGTGGTCGGCATAGGCGAAAGCGGGATTGCCACGGCAGGGGGCATCCTCGGTCAGCGGCACGGGGTTATCGGCGTGGTAACCGTAGGCCGCACCGGAACTGGTGACAACCAGACGCCGGACGCCGTGCTTGATACACGCGGCCAGCACATTGGCTGTGCCAGTGACATCCACCTGACGCGCCTGTTCGCGGCTCATGCCGGGGAGCGGTGTCACGATGGAGGCGAGATGGACAACGACGTCGGGGCGTTCTTCTGCAATCACGGTTTCCGGATCGGCGCCTGTCACATCCATCCGGCGGAACCGGACCGCATCGGGCAAGGTGCCGCGCGCAAGGTCGGTCATCACCAGATCGTTTGTGGGAAGCGTCTCCGTGAGCGCGCGCCCGACCATGCCAGCGCCGCCTGTGATCAGTATACTTGTCATGGTGCAACCCTGTGGCGGGACATGATCCCTGCAAGGGCTAAGCCGGAAACCGCGTGCCAGATGCCCCAGAACGCGGCCACTACGGCCATGCCGCCCAGCCCGCCAAAGAAGCTGAAGATCAGCACCAGCCCCAAGCCGGAGTTCTGGATACCTGTCTCGATCGTCACGGCTCTGCGGTCATAGGGTGAGAGCCCTGCCAGCGTGGCCGTTGCAAAGCCGCCGCCCAAGCCAATGGCGTTGTGCAGAATGACCAGACCGGCGATTCCCCCAGCATAGGTCAGAAATTGCGTCCAGTTTGCTACCAATGCGACAAGGATGAAGCCGATGAAAATCGCCATCGACACCCATTGCAGCGGCACGCGCAACTTGCGGGTCAGATCGGGACGTTTCGTGTTCAGCGTGACGCCCAGCACCAGCGGCAGGATCAGCATCAGGCTGACCGTGATCGCAATGCGCACCGGATCAATCGATGTGGCGCGCAGGATCTCGGCCGAGGGCGCGTAGAGGCTCCCCCAGAATGCGATATTGAGAGGCGTCAGCAGGATGGCCCCCACCGTTGCAAAGGCGGTCATCGAGACGGATAGTGCCGCATTGCCGCCCGCACGATGGGTGATGAAATTGGAGATGTTGCCACCGGGGCAGGCGGCAACGAGCATCAGCCCCAGCGCGATAGAGGCCGGGGGCTGCGCGACGAGCACGAGCAGAAAGGTCAGCATCGGGAGCACGGCAAATTGCGATAGCAACCCCACGACCAGTGGCTTTGGTGCTTTCGCCAGAACCTTGAAATCTCGCGGAAGCAGGTCAATCGCGATGGAGAACATGACGATCGCAAGAATGGCGTTCAGCACGGTAAGCGCACCTGCGGAAAAACCTAGAACAGCCTCGTCGATCATGTCGCCGCCCCGCCAAGTTTGCTGATCCAGCGGGTGACAGCTTTGCGGTAGGTCGCCTTGTCCACGTAATAGGCCATGCGGGGCAGGTCGATATAGCTCATACCGCCGGTGGCGCGCTCAAAGCCCTGCGCCTTGGTCTGTTGCAGTTTGAGAGCATCGGCATCACCGGCCCTCAGCCCTTTGATGTAGCGCACCACCATCTCGGCCTGTTCATGCCGTCCCTGCCATCCGAGCCCTGCCGCCTCGACCATACCCAGCACGAAGAGGTCATCGCGCTGCGGGTGCATGCAGTTGAGATAGAGATGCGGCGCGTCACCTTGCCAGTTGAGCAGCGCGTTATCGATGAACGGGTAATCAAGCTGATAGCCGGTTGCGGCAAGGACCATATCATAGTCGGCTTGCGAGCCGTCTTTGAAATGCACCGTTTTGCCATCGAACCGATCAATATCCGGCTTGATTTTGATATCGCCATGGCCCGCATGATAAAGCACCAGCGAGTTCACGATTGGATGGCTCTCGTAGAGTTTGTAATCCGGTTTGGGAAAGCCGTATTTTTGCGGGTCACCTACAAACCATTTCAAGATGATGCCGTCTATAATTCGCTTGAGCGCCATAGGCAGCTTGATCGCGCCGCCCATTGTGTCTGCGGGCTTGCCGAACACGTATTTCGGCACAAAGTAATAGCCGCGCCGCATCGACAGGTCGCATGAATTGGCGTGATGGATGGCATCCACGGCAATGTCGCAGCCGGAATTGCCAGCGCCGATGATCAGAACACGCTTTCCGTCGAACTGGCTGGCATGGCGATATTGCGAGGAATGGATCAAGGTGCCGGAGAATGCGCCTTTGAACTGCGGCATATTCGGCGTGCTCAGTGTGCCGTTGGCGATAAGCAATCCGGCGAAGTCCTCGCTATGCTCGCCGGCGGCATCCCGCCATATGATGCGCCAGCCATCCCCCGGTGCGCCAAGGGGTTTGCAAGACAGCACCTCGGCACCGAAATGGTAGTGTTTGTTCAGATCGAAATGCGCGGCGAAACCTTCGAAATACTGCTTCATCTCGCGGTGTGACGGATATTCGGCCACGTCCGCCCGCATCGGGAAATCCGTGAATTC
Source organism: Rhodobacterales bacterium (assembly GCA_047921295.1). Lineage (GTDB taxonomy): Bacteria > Pseudomonadota > Alphaproteobacteria > Rhodobacterales > Rhodobacteraceae > Seohaeicola. The sequence goes on along the minus strand of JBLRWK010000001.1, from coordinate 129,842 downwards.
TGTCATCGTCTTGGACGAGATCAGATGCGCGGTTTCGTACATCGTCGAGCGGGGACCGTCGATGTCCCACAATCCGCCGACACCTGCGTTCAACTCAAAGCCTTGAAAGTCGATCCCGTGCTGGCTGAGCAGTTTGGCGGCGGCCAGACCCATCGGGCCTGCCCCGATCAGGGCGAGGCGGTTGCGCGTCTTTTCCATCATGTCCTCCCTTGACAGTGTTAACTTGAACAACTGTTCAATTTAAGGCAAGATGTTTTCATGCAGATGTCGCAAGCCTATGATAGGAAACGAAAAAGAGCACCGTCTGAGCGGGCGTTGGCGACCAGAACGCGTGTGTTTGATGCGGCAGAGCAGGTTTTCGCGGCGCGGGGATTCGACGGGGCTACGATCCGCGATATCGCGGCGGCGGCGGGTGAGCCGGTCGGAACGATCCATCATCACGGAGGCGGCAAGGAGGCGTTGTTTCATCGAACCGTCGCGCGGCGCGCCGAAACGCTCGCGCTTGTGCGGATCGAGGCGTTGGAAAGATTGCAAAACGAGGAGGCGCTGACGCTGGAATCCCTGCTTGCCGCTTTTATGTGTCCGTTTTTTGATCTGTCGCAACGCGAACCGCGCTGGCGTGACTATGCGCGGCTTGTGGCTTTCGTCTCGGCTGACGACCGTTGGCGCGCTATCTCGGCGGAGTGCTTTGACCCGACCGCAGAGGTGTTTATCACGACGCTGCGAGGCCTTCTGCCCAATGTGGCGCGAACACAAATTGCCGAGGGTTTCGTTTTTTCGGTCTCCGCGATGCTTGCGCTTCTTACCTCGCAAGGGAGGATAGGCGCGCTTGGCGGGGAAAGTGCTCCGCAGGATGACCAGATCGACTATCTGGTGCGGTATTGTGCAGCGGGATTACGCGCCTGAACAGGCTAATCCTGCTTCACCGTTTCGCCCAATGTGTATTCGATCCATAGCTTCTGCACCGAGACCATTGCCACGATAGTGAGCGGTGCCGCGAGGATCAGGCCCACCACGCCGAAGATCAGGCTTAGCAACACCTGTACCGAAATCAGAAGCGCCGGCGGAAGGTCGACGGCTTTCTGGTGAATCATCGGCGTAATCACATTGCCCTCGACGCCTTGAATCACGATGTAGCCCGCCAGCACGATCAGGCCTGTTTCCATTCCTTCGGTGAAACCCACCGCAACGATGGGTACGGTTGCGATCAGCGGACCGAGGAAGGGGATAAAGGTCAGCAAAGCCGTGATGACCGCCAAGGCAAACCAAAGCTCGATCCCGAGTATGAAAAGACCCAGTCCCACCGTTACGCCCAAAAGCGCCATCGAGACCAGTTGCCCCAAGAACCACCACCGCAGGGCATAGGCAAGCGAGGAGAAAGTGTCTGCCACCATCTGCCGTTTTGCCGGAGGCACGAGGCGGATTGCGCCACGGCGGTAGAGCTCGGGATTTCCCGCAAGAAAAAGCGTGAGCACGATGAGGATCATCAGGCTTGAGACAGCGCCGATTGCGCTCATCCCGTAGGTCATGACCTGACCGGCCATATCGCCCAAGGCGTCGCCGTTCTCGCCGTTCATATCCAGATCGCTGATATATTCCAGAACACCTCGCTCTGCGAGCCAATCTTGGATCTGTTCGTATACCTCGCGGACGGTCTGGCTGATCTCCTGAAACTGCTGCACGAGGCGGGTAGCTGTCAAAGCTATGGCACCAAGAATGATAGCCGCGATGCCGGACACGACGGCAAACAAGGCCCACCCTCTTTTGATACTCAGCCGTTCGGACATGCTTCGGGAGACACCATCAAGCCCTACCGCAAAAACCACTGCGGCGAATACGAGCAAAATGACCTCTCCCAAAAGGTAGCCAATGAGCAGTAAGCCCGCCGTCAGCAGGATCGTGTCGGTTCTCATCCTGCGTTCGGAGCCCATATGGTCTTGTTTCCTTTTAGAGACAGCACGCCACCTTGGCCGGAAAGCAACGCGCGCGGGGTCACGGCGTTCCTTGCGGTACAGGTTTTCATGCCGGATAAATGGTGAATTGAGGTCGTCTGAGGCACAGCAATCTCGCCATCGTATCAGCCGAAACCCTCAGAAGGTGCGCTATCAGTCGGTCGCGTGCAGCGGTTCCTCGACGACGGTATTCGGCCCGTCGGCGGTCTCCTCCGCCCAGAAGCCGGACAGCACCAAGATGAGAACCAGAAGGGCAAAGCCGATCGGGATCATTGCGTAGATCAGGCTTCGCGGCATGCCGCGGGTTGGTTTCGGGTCTTGGCTCATGATTGTCTCCTTCACTGCTTGTCGGACAACGCATGACCGCTCTGTGTTGTTCCGCATTGGCTGCACGGCAATCGCGCCGCGCGTGCAACCAACCGCGATCTCGGAGGTTGAGGATGAGCTTTCGCAAGGATGCAAAGGATAAGTCGTGACCCAACCCAGCCCGCCGATCACAGGGGTTTCTCCCGCGCTAACGGCCTTTTTTCTTGATGTGGATGGCACGGTAACAGGAATTGTAGCAGACCCGCAGCAGGCGCGTGTCGACCCTGCCGCGCGGGAGGTTCTCGACAAGCTCAGCGTCAAGTCAGATGGTGCGGTTGCCCTGATTTCCGGGCGGTCCATTGACCAACTTGACCGGATGCTGTCGCCGCTGCGCCTGCCCGTTGTGGGGGTGCACGGGCTGGAGCGCCGTCTGTCGGACGGGCAACTGATCAGGCTGGAGCATGATGCGCAGGCGCATGACAAACTGGTGGCTTTGGTGGAAGAATTCGCCGCACGCTATCCGGGCGTGAAGGCCGAACCAAAACCCGGTGCGGTTGCGCTGCATTTCCGTCAGCGTCCTGAGCTTGAGGCAGAATGCACAGCCTTCATGCAGGCCCAAACGGATGGGGAGCCGCGGCTGTCATTGCTGCACGGCAAGATGGTTGCCGAGCTGATATTCGGTGGACAGACAAAGGGCGACGCCGTAGCGGCTCTTATGGAGAACTCTCCGTTCAAGAGACGCCGTGCATTTTTTGCCGGAGATGATGTAACGGATGAGGCGGGATTTCGCCGTGTGAACGCTTTGGACGGGATCACGGTCAAAATCGGAGAGGGCAATACCTGTGCGAGCTATCGTTTGCCGGACCCCGATGCGCTGGTCGCTTATCTGTCGAGAATTGCTGAACAAGGCTGACAAGAGCGGGAACATTCGGGGCCTTGGCTGGTTCAACAGTTGATGAACGAACCTCAGGCATGTCCCATGACAGTACAATCCTCTCCCCCCGGCAGTCACATTCTTTCAAGCGCACGGTCACATGGAAAAAGCGCGCATGGCTCGTTGCCCGGAGGTGATACCGGGCGGCTTGTTGTCGTGTCCAACCGCGTGGCTGATCTAAGCTCCTCAACCCAGACCGGCGGGCTTGCCGTCGGCTTGGCGGATGCGATCAACGAGCAGGGCGGGCTTTGGTTCGGATGGGACGGCAGCCGCGAGGGCAAAACCGGCGGGCCGCTCAAGATCAGCCAGCATGGTGCGGTGACCAGTGTCGGGGTGCCGATCTCGCCGGATGATTTTGCCGATTATTATCTGGGTTTTTCAAACAGCGTGTTGTGGCCACTGTTCCACTACCGGTTGGACCTTGTGCACATAACGGCGAAAGCCTTTGACGGGTATATGCGGGTCAACGAGGTTTTTGCCCGCCAGTTGATGCCGCTCCTGCGTCCGGACGACCAGATCTGGGTGCATGATTATCACCTGATCCCGCTGGCCTCCATGCTGCGAAAGCTGGGGTGCACGCAGAAGATCGGGCATTTTCTGCATATCCCGTTTCCGGCCCCTGAGCTGCTTGCCGCAACCCCGCATCATCGCGGGCTTGTCGATGCGCTGCTTGATTACGATCTGCTGGGATTTCAGACCCATACCGATGCGGGCAATCTGAAATCATATCTGAGAACCCAAAGACCCGACGTGAACGTGAAGAATGATCATGTCCTGACAGCGGATAAAACGATCCGCCTTGATCGTTTTCCTATCGGGATCGACGTGGCGGAGTTCAACTCTCTGGCACGCAAATCGGATCTCGGTAGGTCGCTTATACGAAACGCTCCATCGCCGAACCGGCGAAAGCGGATCATCGGCGTTGACCGGCTGGATTACTCCAAAGGACTGCCGGAACGCTTCCGCGCGTTTGATGAATTTTTACAGCGCTACCCGCAATTCGCAAAGCGGGTGGGCTTTGTGCAGGTTGCTCCGCCCTCGCGGGGGGAGGTGGATGCCTATGCTGATATCCGTGTCGAACTTGAACAACTTGCAGGCTCGATCAACGGTCGTTTTGGTGAACTCGATTGGACACCCGTTCAGTATATCTGTCGGGCGCTCCCGCGCGATACGCTTGCCCCGCTGATGCGCCAGAGCGAGGTAGGCTTTGTAACGCCATTGCGCGACGGGATGAACCTTGTCGCGAAGGAATATGTTGCGGCGCAGGACCCCGAAAATCCCGGTGTGCTGATCCTGTCGCAATTCGCAGGGGCGGCGGAAGAGATGCGCGAGGCGCTCATCGTCAACCCGTATGATCCCGAAGACATGGCGCAACAACTGCATCGCGCGCTCTCGATGCCTTTGCAGGAACGTCGCGCGCGCCATGCCGCGCTCTTGTCCCATATCACAGAGTATGACGCGAAAAGCTGGGCAGAGGCGTTTCTGTCAGCCCTGAAAGGCACAGCTTCGCCTGATGCCTGCGTGCCTGTCGATACTCTTGAACCGGCGGAAGCATCTTAGGTGTTGGTACGTTGACGCTTTCGTCAAGGAACTGGAACATCCTGGCGGACGCTTGGTTGTGAATGCATGCGCAACCAGCAAAGAAAGCAGGTCTTATGACATCGCCATCAGACAAAGCCGCCACCGGTTCCTCGCAAGCCTCATCTGAAAAATCGCAGGATTCAAAGCGCCGCCGCGTGCCGTCTTATCCGCGCCCGCCATTTCCAGAGCAGACGCAGGAACTGCCCGGAAGTTTTGCCGAGATGGAGCCGCAACCCGATCATGGCGAGACGTCATGGAAGGGTGCTGCGCGGCTGGAAGGGCAGGTCGCCCTGATTACAGGCGGCGATAGCGGAATTGGCCGTGCCGTGGCCATCGCCTATGCGCGGGAGGGGGCTGATGTCGCCATCAGCTACCTGGACGAGAACGAGGATGCAAAGGATACGGCGCGTGTGATCATGGAGACAGGCCGTCGTTGCCTGCTTTTACCCGGTGACGTGTCAGATGCCGCCCATTGCCGAACCATGGTGGAGCGCGTTGTCGAGGAACTGGGTCATCTGGACATTCTGGTGAACAACGCCGCGCACCAGCAAAGCTTCGATGCGCTTGACGAGATCACCGATACGGAATGGGAGCGGACATTCGCCATCAACATCCATGCCATGTTCTATCTCAGCAAAGCGGCACTTCCACATCTTGAGGGGGGAGGCTGCATCATCAACACGGCATCGATCAATTCAGACAAACCGAACCCGTCGCTTCTGGCCTATGCCACGACAAAAGGGGCGATCCAGAATTTCACTGTCGGTCTTGCGCAGTTTCTGGCCGAGAAATCGGTCAGGGTGAACTGTGTCGCCCCCGGACCCGTCTGGACGCCCCTGATTCCGGGCAGCTTTCCGGGCGAAACAGTCTCTGAATTCGGGGGCAATTATCCGATGAAGCGTCCGGCCCAGCCGGTCGAGCTGGCCTCGGCCTATGTGATGTTGGCCGACCCGATGTCGAGCTACGTTTCCGGTGCCACGATCGCGGTAACCGGTGGCCAGCCGATGATATGACCAGAGATAATGCAGGGTAGGGCTGCGTAACGTCGTCAGCCCGCCACTCGGCATGAACGGGTTAGACGCCCGGATCGTTTTGCAAACACAGCTATGGAGAGCGTGATGTTGATCAGAAATCTTGTTTTCGCAGCAGGTGCAGGCGTTGGCCTTTACGCGCTGATTTCTTCGATGGCACCGCAGATCGTGCCACTTCGCCGGATAGACCGGAATGATGACCGCACAGATCAACTGGGAGAGTTGAAAGACGACGAGCCTGCATCGTGGGATATGGTCGATGAGCGCAGTGACGAGTCTTTCCCTGCCAGTGATCCGCCGGGCACTTACTGACCGTCTTTTATTATTCGTCGTCGGGCCGCGGTAAAATCCGGGGCTCGAAGATCTTGCGTACAATCAGTCGCTGTTGTCCGGTATAGAGACTATACCCACGGCAATGGACAGGGTGCCGAACGACAGCGCGGCTTGCGCCAGAAACAGCGCAGTAGGGCCGGCTGATTGCGACGTTTCAAGCAATGTGCCGAGCCCTGCGGTATCCAGCCGGATCACAATCAGACCGAACAGGCACCCCATCACGGCGCCATCCGCAAAGTGCTGGATCATGAAGCGGATGAGCCGCGGCATTGCTTGCCATTTTTCTGAGAACATCGGACCGACTCCTTTAGATTTTCAGGGGGTCTTCATAATCAACCAACGCAAGGACCGGATGTTCCCGTGCGCTTTAAGGCACAGTTTTTGCTCAGTTCAATCACCACAGAAAAATCGGGAACATGCAGCAAGTGTCGCGGTTGGGTTCAAGAGCGGTGGGCATGTGTCAACCGGACGCGATGGTATGGAGCACAGTGTCGGTTTTTCCGGTTTCACGCCTGGCCCGGATGAGGTGTCTGTCCCCTGATCCCTTCCGGAAAGCTTCTGTCCCATCCATGTCCGCCGCTCGCCTTGCATTTCTGAAATAGGTATCTCAACAATTGAAACGGGCACCCCCGCCGTGACGAGGGTGCCCTTTATTGCCGCAGATGCGGGTCGGTATCAGTCGTCGTTGTTCTCGGTGTCGACGATAAGCGTTACCTCGTTGTCCGCGCCCGGCTGGATCACGGCTGCGACGACGTCGTCAGCGGAGTAATCTTCGTCCTCAAGGGCCGACATCAGCCTGTCGTGGTTTTCAACGGCAGCGCGCAGGTCGCTGCGGCCTTCTTCCATGTTGTCGATCGCCTGATCCAGACCTCCTGCGCCCGCGGTGTCAGCGTCTCTCAACTCGGAAAGCTGGACGACTTTCACTTCAACATCGTCAGACAGATTCGAGAAGTCTTCTTCCCAGTCCCTGTCGCCAGTTTCCATGGTCAGGCTGGTGATCAGCATGCTGCGTTCCATGTCTTCATCGGTCATTGCAGCACCAGTCGTCAGGTCAGTACCAGTGGCAGCTCCGGTTCCGGTTCCAGTTCCGACGGATGTGTCGGCGCCCGGAGTTGTTGTGGTGCCTGTTCCGGCATCAGCGCCCGGTGTAGTGGTTGTGCCTGTGCCGGTATCAGTACCCGGTGTGGTCGCGGCACCGGTTCCGGTATCCCCGCCCGGCGTCGGAGGTGTCGTCTGGCCGAAAGCCATCGGAGACGTGGACGCCATCAGAAAGGCGGCGAGTACGAGTCCATTTGTCTTGGTCATGATTATCTCCTCAGATGTTTCCAAGGGCCTTTTGGCCCCCTCTCGCACCAACACAGGGCTATAGCGAATGTTCCTGAGAAACGGTGCTGTTGAGGGGGTTTCTTTCGTTCGGCGGAAATCCTCTCGAATGGCTTGGACGGCGCTGGAAAGAGCCGACCAAAGGCGGCTATTTGTAAGGTTGATCCCGCAACATTTTACTGAATGCCGCACGTGTCTCGCGCTTCCGGAGTTGCTTTGTCAGAACCCTTTGCGCCACGAAAGCGCGACCATTGGCATTTTTTCTCGCCTCGAAAGTCTTGCTGGCTGCAAAGATCCTCTCGGCCTGACCTGAGATGCCGACAACGGTGAGCGTGACTTCATCTACTACGTCGCTGCTCCAATCCTCGGACAGGTGAATCCGCGCGCGGCTGACAAGGTTTTCCAGCGATCCGATATCCATCGTCTGACCGGGTTGGAGGGTGCCCCGGGTGGTCCGTGACAGCGGGTCTTCCACGTCTTCGGGTCGAATCTCGTCCTTGTCGGTGATCTGCGTCATCGAGCGGTGGTCTTCACTGGACAGTTCGGCGACAATTGCCTGAACATAGATGGCTTTCGCGCTGAGGTTCGTGACCAGACAGCGTGAATGCGCGCCTTCGGCAGCGCCCAGATCAATATGCACGACGTTTCGTGCCTGTCGCAGGTGGTTCACCGTAAAAAAATGGAGATAGGCCACCCAGATCAGCACCATCGCGGCGTTGAGCATCACGTTGAGGATATGGGCGTATTGGGACAAGAAAGATATCATACGGCCTCCTGTCGGCGGGGAAGGCGGACTTCGCAGAAATGCAAAGGCAGAGCTGCAGGAAGTGAAATTAATTGGACAGCCCTGACCGGGCGAAACGGAAAGGCTCAATCTGTCTGCGAAATCGCGCAAAAGAGCAGGGCGGGAACTTGTCCCGCCCTCATTTGATCGCAGTTAGTCGACAGGAGCCGGAGCGGGAGCCGTATCCGCCGGAGCCTGCTGCTGCGGCGCAGTGGGTTCCGTAACCGGCGGTGTTCCACCGGCGGGAGCTGTACCTCCGGCGGGCGCTGTGCCGCCAGTTGGTGCTGTCGTCTGGCCGTCCATCTGCGTGCCAGTGGTCGTTCCGGTGCCGCCCGGCGTCTGGACGCCCTGATTGCCCCAGTCAACCCACCAGACCAGTACGATGATAACAAGCAATGCCACTGCGACAATGCCTATCAACGGAGTTCTGGACTGTTTGGCAGGGCGGTTTACGTTATGATTTGGTGGTCTGTTTTCTGGCGATCTCATCGGTCATTCTCCATCTGATTTGGATCGGCGAAAAGGCGCGACCCTGTCCGAGGTGAACCAAAGCAGGGGGGATTTGTTCCTTCTCGTTCGGTGCAGATGCCACTGACCGGCAGGAAAACGACTCGCTGGATTGAGTGGCCGCGTTCTTTGCCGTCAGCGATAAGCTTCAACCGAGGCTCGATGCGGAACGGAACAAACCTGCATGAGAGGCGTTTTCTTCTCGAATGTTCTGTCATGCGACAGTGGGCGCTCAACTAAACACCCCTCGCACTCGAATTCTCATGGAGTAACGGATGTCTGATAGAGACCCTGAAGAAAACCCGCCGGTTCAGCGCGTCAGATCGGATCTTGTGAACCATCACAAGCCGCACGCGCCTTCCGATGTCCAACAGCCCATACAACCGGCCAATGCGGCCAAGCCTCCAAGGGTGCCAGTTCCTGATGATGCTCTGGCGGAAGATGTGCAGGCATGCCTTGCGCAGGACGGGCGCCTGGACAGCGCGATCATGACAGTGACTGTGCGCGAGGGTATCGTCACGGTGGAAGGCTCTGTAGGACTGGAGTTCCAGCGGTCTCTGGTGACAGCCTCGGTCAACGAGATTCCGGGTGTACTGAACGTCAGAAACCTTCTTAGAGTGCGTTAGGGTTCAGCTGTTTTTCTTGATCCCGACGCGGCGCTCATTGAGGGCCTTTTGCAACTCGCTCGCCAGAGCGCGAAGTTCCGCCGATACCGGCTCTTTCTCTATCTTGACCAGAAGTTGCTTCATTTGCTTGTCCAGCTTTTCAGATTGGTCATCATCTTGCATATGAACACATTCCCCTACCTGCACAATTACCTGACCGATGCGCGTGATGGTGTTTGACGGCGTCCCGTCGGTTAGACAGAACAGTGAGAGCTTTGGACATTGCGCCGATCATCGACGGGATTGAGAGGTGAGCCTGCATGATGCCGTCCCGTCTTCTGTTTGCGTGCCACAGACAGCTAGGTTGATGTGCCTGCCTCTGTGCAAGAAAGCGGTGAGGTAGGGAGAGATGTTTCGCGTTGCGTGATACAATTTTAACATAGATTGACATATAAGGCGCGCGCGACATATGCAAAGTATTTCGTAGGCTGGTTTGGCTAATACTAGCTGAAAATGCTGTAATTATTTAAGAAATAACGCAGGCTTGAGGTATTTGGTGCAGCGCCACACATTCACTTGATGAGGGCTTATCTCGTCAGGAAACAATAACCGAAACCATACGTTATCGTTCTCGATTGGTTCGATCGCTGTTCAGGCTCTTGGTTCGGGAGGATTGGATGTCATGCCGCGATTGCAGCCGAACAGGCCCCGTCTCAGGACAAGCAAAGCCCCAGATTGCAGGTGGCGATCGCAAATCCGATCTCTTCTTGCAGGGACACATTCCACAGAGCCAGCGTTCCCCCGATGAAGAGAACAAGCTTTGGTGTGGGGCGCGGTTTCTCACGCTTGGCACCGGTGAGCACTGGCAGCGTTAGCAAAAGCAGCAAAAGGATTACAGCTGCCGCAATGAGCCAAGGCATCTGCGCGGCGAAATGACCAGCGCTTGACAGAGTCCAATAGAGCGTTCCCGCGAAGGCCATCAGATAGACCCAAATGGCGATGACGGATCTTTGGAACAGGAAATACGCTGTCAGGCACAAACCTGCTCCGGCCAGCATGAAAAACAATCCGCCAGTCAGGATCATAAGCCACACACCACCGACAAAGAGAGGAACCCCTAGAAACAATAAGGCGATAGCCAAGGCAACCACTGCATAATCTGGCACGCGGTTGCGCATGTTCCGGCCGGGAACGAGGTGATACATGGCTGTCCCTGCTAATTTATGCGGCTTTGCCTCGTTAACATTCCGAAATGGTGTTTTGTTCCCTTGGCCTTGCAAAAAAACGTTGGGACATGCGGTTTGCCCACGCACTTCAACGGGCGGGCGGATTTGATCCGTCCACTCAGTCATGCCGATTGACGTGGTCGTTAAGCGGTCACGCCACTTAACGCTTGTCCTTCTGTGGTTTTTGCTTTTGCGGGGTCATCACCTCGAATTCTTCCGGATTATGGGCCGCGCCTTCGTGATCGCCCTGTGCATTGTGGCGCTCCTCGGGTTCGTTCCGCTTCTCTTTCGCGTTTTTAGGTTCGTTGGGCATCTTGGGATTCCTTGAATTGGCTCTGCTGGATCCGCGTCGCGGATTGGCGCGGGCCGATGTTGCGCTCATACTCGTTCTCGAGAACTGGCGGTTCAGGGAGTTGCCGAGGCGTCTCGGTTGTTCTGATCGTTGAGACGACGGTTTCTTGTGGTCTCGAGCTTTGATGCAGTTGCATTCGATTTCACCAGCCCGAAAATTGAAATTGCGAGGAGGCAACCGAAGATAATGATCGCAAGTAATGTTGATCCAAACATGGTAGAACCTTTCTGTGCTGCTTTGCGTGTGGACGATGAACGTTGACAGGGCCCGTAATGTTCCGGCGCGTCACGACTCGGCCAGGGCCGGGGCGTCCAGCTCTGCCACGGAGCGCTGCTGCGGCCGAGCCAAGGCAGGGAACGATCCTTAAACTTACGTGTTACACATATGCAGGATCGCCATGATGGATTCCGGCACTTCCAAAGTTGGAAGGCGCAACCAATGGCGGGGATGTGAACAGGAGTGTCCGTTCACCAGGATGGAATAGCCGGTGAAAGGGCGTACGTTGTAAGAATAGCGCGGGGTTCCAATACTCGGCGCTCTCTGTCGATCGAAAGGATAAGAAGATGGCTTGGAAGAAACCAATCGCGAAACTGGTCGCCTGCGGCATGGAAATCAACATGTACGGTCCCGCCGAGGATGACCGGAACCAAGAAGATCTGTTCTGAACAGCCTGACGGCGGATGTTCATTCGTGTTTTAGGCGCGGGCGCGGGCGGAGGGCTGCCACAATGGAATTGTGGCTGCAATAACTGCAACGCGGCCCGCGCCGGTCTTATTGGCTCCATGACACAGTCGTCAGTCGCCGTTTCGGCTGACGGGACTGACTGGGTTCTCCTTAACGCCTCGCCTGATCTGCGTGTGCAGATGGAGGCCACTCCGGAACTCCATCCTACCGGTGTGCGCATGTCGCCATTGCGGGCGGTCATCGTGACCAACGGCGATGTAGACCACATCGCGGGATTGCTGACGCTGCGTGAGAAAACCGCATACGATCTTTTCGCCACCCCCACGACGTTGAATGTACTCGGTGACAATCCGGTTTTCGGGGTGCTTGACGCTGATTTCGTGAAGCAGAAAACCGTGGAGTTGGAGAGATCCTTCTCGCCGGTTAGTGGGCTCAAGATCACGGCTTATGCGGTGCCGGGCAAGGTACCGCTCTATCTGGAAGGCGCTACGTTTGACGCGGGGCAAACGAAAGAGCTTGGCGAGCAGACCATCGGCCTGCGGATCGAAGGCGCACGTGGAGTGTTTCACTATTTGCCCGGATGCGCCGACATTCCTGATTGGCTGTGCGAGCGTCTTTCGGATGCGGATCTGGTTCTCTTTGACGGCACGGTTTGGGCAGACGACGATATGCTGCAATCCAAAACCGGGCAGAAGACCGGGGGCCGTATGGGGCATATAGCGATGGCCGGACCGCAGGGTAGCCTTGAACGGCTGTCCGGCTTGAAATGCCGCCGGATCTTTACGCATATCAACAACACCAATCCCGTTCTGTTACCCGAAGCGCCCGAGTGTGCGGAGATCATTGCCGCTGGATGGGAAATTGCCTTTGACGGCATGGAGGTCGTATTGTGACAGACCAATCCTTTTCACGTGACACCCTCGAGTCGCGTTTGCGCCGCATCGGGGAGGAGCGTTACCATGACAAACATCCGTTCCACTATCGGCTGCATGCCGGTGAGTGCACTATGGAGCAGGTCCAGGCTTGGGTGATCAACCGCTGGTATTATCAGGCGTCGATCCCGATGAAAGACGCGGCGTTCATGTCGCGGTGCGCAGATCCTCATCTCCGGCGTATATGGCGAAGCCGGATCGAGGATCATGATGGCGACGTGGATGAGGGTGGCGGCATCAGGCGCTGGCTAAAGCTGGCCGAAGCGGTAGGCCTTGATCCCGACTATGTTGCATCAGGTCGGGGTATCATGCCAGCCACGCGTTTCGCGGTGGATGCTTATGTGCGCTTTGTGCGGGATGCGCCGCTGATCGCGGCGATGGCATCCTCACTGACCGAGATGTTCGCACCGGCGATCCACACGCGGCGGATCGAAGGGCTGCTGGAACACTACGATTTCGCGACGACGGAGACGCTTTCCTACTTTGGCCAACGGCTGAACGAAGCGCCGAAGGATGTGAACTTCACGCTGCACTGGGTGCTAGACCATGCGTTGACCAGTGCCGATCAGGAGGCGGCGCTCGCCGCGCTCACCTTCAAGACAGATGTGCTTTGGGCGCAACTTGACGCGCTGTGGCACGGCTATGTCACAGGGGAGACGCCACCCGGCGCATGGCAACCCGGAGAGGGGCAACTATGACGCAAACTTTAGAGACAATAGGATCCGATCCGTTCGTAAAGCTGCCACGCGGGGTGCGTCTGCATCATGACCGCGTGCGCGATATGCCGGTGCTGCTGGGACCGGAGCGGGCGCTCATGTTGGACGAGATCGGCTTGGCGATATTGACCGAGATGAACACCGGATTGCAGATGTCTGTTCTTATCGACAGGTTGGCCACGCGCTACGATGCGCCGCGTGACGAGATTGCCGGAGATGTGCGCGCGTTTCTGCAGGATCTGCAGGTGCAGCGCCTGGTGGATTATGCTGATGCGTGATCTGCCGCTCCCACCCGCCCCGATTGCGCTTCTGGCGGAACTGACCCATCGCTGTCCGCTGTCCTGCCCCTATTGCTCGAACCCGCTGGAGATGGTGGCGCGGCAAGGTGAGTTGGACACTGAGACTTGGGCGCGGGTGTTTGCCGAGGCCGCTGATCTGGGCGTGCTGCAACTTCACCTGTCGGGTGGCGAGCCTGTCGCGCGCCGGGATCTGCCGGAACTTGTGGCCGCCGCACGGCAGGCCGGACTTTATGTCAACCTCATCACTTCCGGGATCGGTCTGACCGAAGCGCGTCTTGATACGCTGGAAGCCGCAGGGCTGGACCATGTCCAACTGTCATTGCAGGGCGTGCGGGCGGGGATCGCGGACAGGATCGGAGGCTACAAGGGCGGGTTCGACCGTAAGCTGGAAGTCGCGAAATCGATCACGTCGCGGGGTCTGCCACTGACGCTTAACGCGGTGATGCATCGGCAGAATCTGGATGATCTGGCCGAGACGATATCTTTTGCCGCCTCACTCGGTGCACGCCGGATCGAGATTGCTTGCGTGCAATTCTACGGCTGGGCGCTGACCAACAGGGCGGCGCTTTTGCCGACGCGGGAACAGGTGGAGATGGCGAAGAAAACGGTCGCCCAAGCTGTGAAAACCCACCGCGGGCATATGGCGATAGATTTCGTGCCACCGGACTATTACGCCGATTTCCCCAAGGCCTGCATGGGCGGGTGGGGATCAACCGGGCTGAACGTGACGCCTGACGGCACCGTCTTGCCCTGCCATGCCGCCGCAACCATCCCGCATCTGGAGTTCCAGCGTGTCACAGAGGCGACTCTGGCCGAGATATGGCAGCACGGTCCCGCGTTTCAGGCGTTTCGCGGACACGACTGGATGCAGGAGCCGTGCCGGAGTTGCGAGCGGCGCGATATCGATCACGGTGGCTGCCGCTGTCAGGCGATGGCCCTGACCGGCGATGCCAATGCGACCGATCCGGTTTGCCGTTATTCGCCGCAACGACCCGCTGTCGATGCGTTGCTGGCGGAACTTCCCGAGGCGGAGGCAATACCGGAGTTTACCTACCGCCGCTGAACGCGTTTCTTGCCGTTGATGGTGGCACCATCAGGTTTCTGCTCTGATAAAAGCTGGAACAAATACGCCGTCTCTTTGTTTGCACTTTTGACATGAGAGACGGGGGTGCATGTGGCAAAGGTAAATGCGGATCAGGTGGCAGGTCAGAAAAAGACCAGCCAGCGCAAAACGAAACTGCTTGCGCCATCGGCGTCAAAGCAGGCTGACAGTTCACAAGCCCGCGCGCCCCAGACGGATGAACGCCTGTTCACCTTGGCGGCTGAGCGGCTGGTGATCGAGGGAATATCGCACGAGATCGACGGCGGGCGGTTTGCTGCAAAGATTGTGGCGGGCCAGCCGGAGATATTCGAGGCCGATATTTTCTCGGACGGGCATGATGTGATTGCCGCCGCTTTCGTTCATCGCAAGCGCGGACAAGAGGATTTCGCGGAACTGCCGATGACCTTTCTGGGCAATGACCGTTGGCAAGTGACAGTGGATTTTGTAGAGCCGGGTGACCACGAGTTCGGCTTTCTTGCGTGGCGCGATCTTTATGCGACATGGCGCAAGGAAATCGCCGCCAAGCACGCGGCGGGGCAGGATATCGCGCTGGAACTCGAAGAGGGACGGCGGCTTGTCGAGGCGGCCAGCGGCAAAGAGGCCCGCGCGACGCGCGACGACAAGGCCGCGTTCAAGTCTGTGCTGAAGCAAGAGCGCGCCCTGTCGAAAACCGCTGACCAATCCGCAAGGCTGGCGCATCTTGCCTCTGACGAGGTGGCGTCATTGATGCAGCGTGCCGCGCCACAGACCGATCTGACCGTCTCGCCCGTCTTGCCGCTTCAGGTGGACCGCAAAGCTGCGGCGTTCAGCGCATGGTACGAACTGATGCCACGCTCGCAATCGGGCGACCCCGACAGGCACGGCACATTTGACGACGTGATCGCGCGCTTGCCCTACGTGAAGGATCTGGGCTTTGATGTGCTGTATTTCCCGCCGATCCATCCGATTGGCCGGACCAACCGCAAGGGAAAGAACAACAGCCTGACCGCAGGACCGGATGACCCCGGGAGCCCCTATGCCATCGGATCGGACGAGGGCGGCCACAATGCGATACATTCAGAACTGGGCACTTTCGAGGATTTCCACCGTCTGGTTGAGGCGGCCCGTGAGCATGGCTTGGAGATAGCGCTCGATTTCGCGATCCAATGCGCGCCGGATCATCCGTGGATCAAGCAGCACCCCGAATGGTTCGACTGGCGCCCCGATGGCAGCATCAAATTCGCCGAGAACCCACCAAAGAAATATGAGGACATCGTGAATGTCCATTTCTACCGCGATGCACTGCCGGACCTTTGGTACGCGCTGCGCGATATCGTGCTGTTCTGGGTTGAGCACGGCGTACGGATTTTCCGCGTGGATAATCCCCATACCAAGCCGTTCCCATTCTGGGAATGGATGATTGCCGAGGTGCGCCAGCGCGATCCGGGTGCGATCTTTCTGGCCGAGGCGTTTACGCGGCCCAAGGTGATGAAGCGGCTGGCAAAGGTCGGGTTCTCGCAATCCTATTCCTATTTCACATGGCGCAACGAAAAGCAGGAAATCACTGAGTATCTCACCGAGTTGACGACGACAGACAGCCGCCACGTGATGCGGCCCAATTTCTTCGTCAACACGCCGGATATCAATCCGCGTTTCCTGCAAACCAGCGGCAGACCGGGCTTCCGCACCCGCCTCGTGCTGGCAGCCACGCTTGGCGGCAATTACGGCATTTATAACGGCTACGAGATTTGCGAGGCCGCACCTGTTCCGGGCAAGGAGGAATACCTTGATTCCGAGAAATACCAGTTGCGCGTCTGGGATATGGACCAGCCGGGGCATATCAAGGATGACATCCGCCTGATGAACCGGCTCCGGCGCGAGCATCCCGCGTTGCAGGAATTCTCGAACCTGAGCTTTTATCACGCAGACAGCGATCAGGTGCTGGCCTATGGCAAGCAGGCGGGAGACGACTTTGTTCTGATCCACGTTAATCTCGATCCCCGCAATACCCAGAGTTTCGCTTTCGAGGTGCCGCTGTGGGAGTTCGGCTTGCCCGATGATGCCTCGGTCGAAGTGCGCGATCTGATCCACGGCAACCGGTTCACGTGGCACGGCAAGGTGCAATGGCTGGAGCTTGATCCCCAGACGCGCCCCTATGCGATCTGGCAACTCTTGGCACCGGGAGTGCAGCGTTCATGAATATTACCAACCTCAAGGGCGACAACGCCCAATTCGCCATGCGCGGGATCGACCGTGAACAGTCCGACTGGTACAAGGACGCGATCATCTATCAGTTGCATATCAAGGCGTTCATGGATTCGAACGGCGATGGTATCGGTGATTTTGCCGGGCTGATGCAGCGGCTGGATTACGTGCAGGAACTGGGTGTCACCGCGATCTGGTTGCTGCCGTTCTATCCCTCGCCGCTGCGCGATGACGGCTATGATATCGCAGATTACCGGTCGATCAATCCGTCCTACGGCTCGATGAAAGATTTCAAGGCTTTCGTGGCCGAAGCGCATAAGCGCGGCATCAGGGTGATCACCGAACTGGTGATCAACCACACCTCAGACCAGCATCCTTGGTTCCAGAAAGCGCGTCACGCCAAGCCCGGATCAGCGGCGCGGGACTGGTATGTCTGGTCCGATACTGACGAGAAATGGCCGGAAACGCGGATCATTTTTCTGGATACTGAGAAATCTAACTGGGCATGGGACCCCGTTGCAGGGGCTTACTATTGGCACCGTTTCTATTCGCACCAGCCGGACCTGAACTTTGACAACCCGCGTGTGCTGGAAGAAGTGCTCAAGGTCATGCGCATGTGGCTGGGAATGGGCGTGGATGGTCTACGGCTCGACGCGATTCCTTATCTGATTGAACGGGATGGCACCAATAACGAGAACCTGCCGGAAACGCATGATGTGCTCAAGGCGATCCGCGCCGATCTGGACGAGCATTTCCCGGACCGCATGCTGCTGGCCGAGGCGAACCAGTGGCCCGAAGATACGCGCCCGTATTTTGGCGAGGGTGACGAATGCCACATGGGTTTCCATTTCCCGCTGATGCCGCGGATGTATATGGCGCTGGCGCAGGCCGACCGGCACCCGATCACTGACATCATCCGGCAGACACCGGAGATCCCCGAGAATTGCCAGTGGGGCATATTTTTGCGGAACCATGACGAGCTGACGCTGGAAATGGTGACCTCGGAAGAACGAGATTATCTGTGGCAGACCTATGCCGCCGATACACGGGCGCGGATCAATCTGGGTATCCGCCGCAGGCTTGCCCCGTTGATGCAGAACGACCGGCGCAAGATCCAGTTGCTGAACTCGCTGCTGCTGTCGATGCCGGGCACGCCGATCATCTATTACGGTGACGAAATCGGCATGGGCGACAACTACTATCTCGGCGACCGTGACGGTGTCCGCACGCCCATGCAATGGACGGGTGACCGTAATGCCGGTTTTTCCAGCGCCAAACCGCAGCAACTTTATCTGCCGACGATCACGGATGCCGTTTACGGCCATCAGGTCATCAATGTCGAAGCGCAGGCCGAAGACCCGTCGTCTTTGCTCAACTGGATGCGGCGGATGATTAACGTGCGAAAGCAGCATCCCGCATTCGGACGCGGGGAGATGACACTGCTTTATCCGCGCAATCGCAAGATACTTGCCTATGTGCGGGCGCATGAGAGTCAGGCCTATCTATGTGTCGCCAACCTGTCGGACAGTGCGCAGGCTGTCGAGTTGGACCTGTCTGCCCATCGTGGGCTGGTGCCGGTAGAATTGACAGGCCGTTCGGCTTTCCCGCCAGTGGGCGATCTGCCCTATATGCTGACATTGCCGGCCTACGGGTTTTTCTGGTTCGTGCTGTCGGGCGAGGCAGAGATGCCCTCGTGGCATGATCAGGTGCCTGACATTCTGCCGGAATTTATGACCCTCACAAGTCGTGACGGACGCGTGGATACCGCACTGGCAGGGCGCGAAGGCGCGCATTTCAAAAACGAGGTGCTGCCGCGATGGCTGCCGCGCCAACGCTGGTTCGCGGCCAAGGATGCGGAACTGCATGACGTTCAACTGACCTCATTGGGTGCGTTGGACAACGGTCAGCATGCGCTGGTGTCTGTCGAGGTGACACCGGGCGAGGGTGAGCGGCAGGCATATTTTTTGCCTATCTCGGCACAATGGGGTGACGAGAACCTGCGCCCCGGTGCCCCGAAACTGTCTTGGACGATGGCCAAAATCCGGCATACGGCAAAGGTCGGCGCATTGATGGACGGCGCTTTTGACGAGAACCTGCCACAGCTTTTGCTGGACGGGATGCGTCGCGGCACGCAACTGGGTGACTTGGCGTTCAGCGGCACGGATGCATTGCATGGGTTCGAGAATATCGGCGCGCCGCGCCAGCTTGGTGTGGACCAGTCCAACCTCTCGATCGCGTTCTCGGACAAGATCATCCTCAAACTTTACCGCCGTTTGCGCGCGGGAGAGCAGCCTGATGTAGAGGTGCCGCAATTCCTGACGCAGGTGGCGGGGTTTGAGCATACGCCACAGTATCTTGGACATCTGTCGCATGAGGGCGATGGGCAAACCACATTGGCGGCCGCGTTCGCCTTTGTGCCAAACCGTGGCGACGCATGGTCAGGTATCATCGACGCTCTGGCGCTTGATCTCAACGAGCATGAAACATGGACCTCGGCGGGAGAGACGGCGACGGAGCCGCAAGCTTTCGGCTTCCCCCTCGCCATCGGTTCGCTCCTTGGGCAGCGCACGGCAGAATTGCACCACGCACTTGCCACCCGGACAGACGATCCTTCCTTCACGACAGAACCTTTGACACAGGATCAGCTCCGGCAGTGGGCACAGGACGCAGCGGCTGAAGCCGAAGCTTTGCTGACCCGTTTGGAAAAGGCGGATTTGCCGGAAGAGGCGGCAACTTTGGCCAAGTCTGTTCTGGAACAGCGCGGCGCGCTTGTCTCGCGCCTGCAGGCTGCGGGTGATCTGGCGCCCTCCGGTGCCCTGTCGCGCATTCATGGCGATTATCATCTGGGTCAGGTCCTGCTGGCGCAAAATGATGTGGCGATCATCGATTTCGAGGGCGAACCGACCCGCAGTCTTGACGAGCGGCGTGCAAAATCCTCGCCGTTGCGGGATGTGGCCGGAATGCTGCGATCCTTCGATTATGCAGCTTTGTCACTGGCCACCCGTAATCGCAGCGCTCCGGCCGGGAGCAATACACGCACCTTGGAACGGCTGGAAGAATGGCGCAGCACGGTCAGGGCAGATTTCCAGACGAGTTACTGGCATCACGCCAAAGGTGCCCCGAACCTGCCGGATGATGATGCGGTCTCCGGCGCGTTGCTCGATCTCTTCCTGCTGCAAAAGGCAGTTTATGAGGCTGATTACGAGCTTGGAAATCGCCCGGCGTGGATCGGGATACCCCTGAGGGGCATTCTCGATCTTCTGGAAGGTGGTCAATCATGAGCAACACAGGGTTCCTGACCGATGCATTGCCCGAGGGCCTTCAGACCACCGATGTCGAGGCAGTTCTGCGCGGCCAGCACCATGACCCGTTCGCGGTGCTTGGTCCGCATAACGGCCAGTTGCGTGTTTTCGCACCGAATGCGGCAGAAGTGTCCGTTGTCACAAAGCGAAGCCGCAAGCCGCTGACGCGCTTACATGCCGAAGGCTTCTTTTGCGGGCCTGCCCCCAAAGGCGCTTACCGGCTGGCGATGCAGGCAGGTGAGCATATGTGGGAGGTTGAAGACCCCTATCGTTTCTCCCCCGTTCTGGGCGAGATGGACGAGCACCTGCTGGCGGAGGGCAGCCACCGGCGGCTTTACGACAAGCTCGGGGCGCATCCGATGACCCATGAACGGGTAAGTGGTGTGGCCTTCGCCCTGTGGGCTCCGAATGCGCGCCGCGTCAGCGTTGTCGGGCATTTCAACGCGTGGGACGGTCGACGGCATCCGATGCGCAAACGCCACGGGCCGGGTATGTGGGAGCTGTTCATTCCCGGACTGGCCGCAGGCGAGATCTATAAATACGAGATCGTCAGCGCCTATGGCGAGCGTTTGCCGCTCAAGGCCGATCCGGTGGGTTTCGCCCATGAGCAGACACCGGAAACCGCTTCCGTGATCCACGGCTTGCCGGAGCATGACTGGAACGATCAGGGCTGGATGTCTGCTCGTGCCGTCATGCAGGATCGGCACGCGCCCATCTCTGTCTACGAGGTTCATCTGGGATCTTGGCGGCGCAGCGGGGAAGGGGATATCCTCGATTACGACACCATCGGTGATCTTCTGGTGCCCTATCTGGAGCAGATGGGCTTTACCCATGTAGAGTTTTTGCCGGTTACCGAGCATCCCTTCACCGGCTCGTGGGGGTATCAGCCCATCGGGCTTTTTGCACCGACAAGCCGTTTTGGATCGCCCGAGGCGTTTGCGCGGCTGGTGGACCGCCTGCATCAGGCGGGCATCGGGGTTATTCTGGATTGGGTGCCTGCGCATTTCCCGTCAGACGCACACGGTCTTGCCCGCTTTGACGGCACGGCGCTTTACGAGCACGAAGACCCGCGGCAGGGGTTCCATCAGGACTGGAACACACTGATCTACAATTTCGGCCGCCGCGAGGTTGCGAACTTCCTGCAAGCCAGCGCGCTGTACTGGCTGGAGCGGTTCCATGTCGATGCCCTGCGTGTCGATGCTGTGGCCTCCATGCTCTATCTGGATTACTCGCGCCAGCCCGGTGAATGGGTGCCAAACCGTTATGGTGGCAACCAGAACCTTGAAGCGATTTCCTTTTTGCAGGAGGTCAACGAGCGCGTGTTGGCGGATCATCCCGGCGCGATCACGATTGCCGAGGAATCCACCGCTTTTCCGAAGGTCAGCCGTCCGGTCAATGATGGCGGGCTGGGCTTCGCGTTCAAATGGAACATGGGCTGGATGCATGACACTCTGACCTATTTCCGGCGTGATCCCATCCATCGCCGTCATCATCAACATGATCTGACATTCGGGCTGGACTATGCCTTCTCCGAGGATTTCGTGCTCCCGCTCAGCCATGACGAGGTGGTGCATGGCAAGGGTTCGCTGATCGGCCAAATGGCCGGGGACCGCTGGCAGAAGTTCGCGAACCTGCGCGCCTATTTCGGTTTCATGTGGACCCATCCGGGCAAGAAACTGTTGTTCATGGGCGGGGAGTTCGCACAGGAAAAGGAATGGAACCACGACCAGTCGCTGGACTGGCACCTGCTTGACGATCCGTTGCATCAGGGCGTCCAGAAGCTTGTCGGCGATCTCAACCGACTTTACCGCGAATACGGCGCCCTGCACCGGCTCGATTGCGAGCCTGCGGGTTTCGAGTGGATCGACGCGAGCAACGCCGCACAGAGTGTTTTGGTCTATATGCGGAAATCCGACGATGGCGCGCCGCCCGTTGTGGTGATCTGCAATCTCACTCCCGTCGTCCATGAAGACTACCGTATCGGCGTTCCTCTGCCCGGCAGTTGGCGGGAGGCCTTGAATACAGATGCTGCCCGTTATGGCGGATCGGATGCCGGAAACCCGGCGACGCTCGAAGCCGAAGCAACCCCCATGCATGGCCGCGATCACTCGCTGCGGCTGACACTCCCACCCTTGGCCACGATTGTGATGACACCCGCATGAGCACGCACGAATACATTGTCAGCGAAGGCACACCGACGATACTGGGCGCCACCTGGGACGGATCGGGGACAAATTTCGCAATCTTCTCGGCCAATGCGACAAAGGTGGAGCTTTGCCTGTTCGATCCGCGCGGCAAACGGGAGATCGCCCGCATCGCGCTGCCGGAATATACCGACGAGATCTGGCACGGTTATCTGCCGCAGGTCCGCCCCGGCCAGCTTTACGGCTACCGTGTTCACGGCCCTTATGATCCGGCAAACGGGCACCGCTTCAATCCCAACAAGCTGTTGCTGGACCCCTATGCGCTGGAACTCTTCGGCAATATCCGCTGGCACGATTCCACCTTCGGCTACAAGATCGGCCACGGGCGCGAGGATCTGTCCTTTGACCGGAGGGACAGTGCCAATGTGATGCCGAAATGCATTGTGGTTGATCCTGCGGTGACATGGGGGTCTGATCGCAGGCCCAATACGCCTTGGGCCGAAACCATCATCTACGAGGCGCATGTCAAAGGCATGACCGCGCTGCATCCGGGGTTGCCCGACAATCTGCGCGGCAGCTTTGGCGGGCTGGCAGACCCGGATGTGATCGACCATCTGGTGAAGCTGGGGGTGACGGCGATCGAACTCCTGCCGACACAGGCCTTCTATGATGACCGTCACCTGACCGAAAAGGGGCTGACCAACTATTGGGGCTACAACACGATCGGCTTTTTCGCGCCCGCGATGCGGTACATATCGTCCGGCTCCAACCTGCATGAATTCAAGCTGATGGTGCGCCGCCTGCACGAGGCCGGGATCGAGGTCATTCTGGACGTGGTCTACAACCACACCGCCGAGGGTAACCAGCTTGGTCCGACCCTGTCGTTTCGCGGGATCGACAACGCAAGCTACTACATCCTTGCCGACGACCCGCGCTATTATTTTGACACCACCGGCTGCGGGAATTCCCTTGATCTGACGCATCCGCGCGTCTTGCAGATGGTGATGGACAGCCTGCGCTACTGGGTCGAGGCTTGCCATGTTGACGGTTTCCGGTTTGATCTGGCTTCTACCCTCGGACGCAACAGGGAGAATTTTGACCCTGCGGCCACGTTTCTGGACGCCGTGCGGCAGGACCCTGTGCTGTCTCAGGTCAAGCTGATAGCCGAGCCTTGGGACACGGGCGACAACGGCTACCAACTGGGCAACTTCCCACCCGGCTGGGCGGAATGGAACGATCAATACCGCGATACCGTGCGCGCCTTTTGGAAGGGTGACCAATCCATGTTGCCGGCCTTTGCCGCCAGCCTGACAGGCTCTGCCGAGCAGTTCGACAAACGCGGGCGCAGGCCTTGGGCGAGCGTGAACTTCGTAACCGCGCATGACGGTTTCACCCTGATGGATACGGTCAGCTACAACGACAAACACAACGAGGCCAACCAAGAAGATAACCGCGATGGCCACTCCCACAATCTGAGTTGGAATTGCGGCGTCGAGGGCGAGACCGACGATCCCGCCATTCTGGACCTGCGCGACAAGATGCGCCGCGCGATCATGTCGACGCTGTTGTTCTCGCAGGGCACCCCGATGATCCTGATGGGTGACGAGATCGGCCGCTCGCAGGGGGGCAACAACAACAGCTATTGTCAGGATGCCGAGATGAACTGGCTCGACCTGACAGACCTGTCGCCACGGGATGAGGCCTTTCAGGATTTCCTGCGGGATTTGATTGCCTTGCGGCGGTCGCGTCCGCTTCTGTCGCTGCCATCATTTCTGCATAACGAGAAGCTGAAAGTGGATGTGCACTGGCTCCGCCCCGATGGCGGCGACATGGAGGATGACGACTGGCACAACCCCGATGCCCGCGCGGTGGGAATGCGGTTGCAGAACAGCACGCAGGGGCTGCTGTCATTCTTCAACAGCCATTTCGAGGATGTGGAGTTCGATCTGCCGGAACCCGCGTTCGGGGAAGACTGGGCACGTCTGCTCGACAGTCACGAGGGCACCCTCCAACTGAAAAAGGCCCCTCGGGTGGCTCCGGGGCGCATCACAATCAGACCGCGCAGCGTTGTTGTGCTTGAGGATATCGCCCAATGAAGCGGATGTTCGAGAAAAGTTGGGGTGCCGAACTGGTCGAGGGCGGCACCCGGTTCGGCCTTTGGGCTCCGGCGCAGGAGCGGCCTTTGCTACGGTCTGACGGAACAGACCATCCGATGGAAGCGGTAGGCGATGGCTGGTTCGAAGTAACAGTTGAGGGCTTGGGCGCCGGGGCCAGCTACGCCTTTGCGCTGGATAACGGACAGGTTGTGCCCGATCCCGCATCGCGCGCACAAGCGGGCGATGTTCATGGCCCATCACGCGTGATCGACCCCACGGCTTTTGACTGGTCGCCGTGGAGCGGTCGCGATTGGGAAGAAGCGGTCATTCTTGAAGTGCATATCGGCACGTTCACAACCGAAGGCACATTCCGCGCCGCAATCGAAAAGCTGCCGCATCTGGCCAAAACTGGCATCACCGCGCTGGAGATCATGCCGGTTGCACAGTTCGCAGGAAACCGTGGCTGGGGCTATGACGGGGTGCTGCTTTATGCGCCGCATCCGGCCTATGGCACGCCAGATGACCTGAAAGCGCTGATTGACGCGGCCCATCGCGAGGGGCTGATGGTGCTGCTGGACGTGGTCTATAACCATTTCGGACCGGAGGGGAATTACCTGTCCGCCTATGCGCCCGAATTTTTTGATCCGGATCGCCAGACACCTTGGGGCGACGCTATCGCCTACGGTCGTGATCCCGTCCGGCGGTTCTTTATCGAGAATGCGCTCTACTGGCTGGAGGAGTTCCATCTTGACGGGCTGCGACTGGATGCGGTCGATCATGTGATTGACGCGGGCGATCCCGAAATTCTTGCAGATATCGCGCTGCAGGTCCGCAAACGCTTCCCCGATGCCCATCTCACCACCGAGGATAATCGCAACATCACCCACCTTCACGAGCGTGACGAGAGCGGCAAGACAAGGCTGTATTCCGGCGAGTGGAATGATGATTTCCACAACGTTGCCCATGTGATCGCCACGGGCGAAACCGAAGGTTACTATGCGGACTTTGCCGAGGATCACTGGCCCAAGTTGGGCCGCGCTCTGGCTGAGGGCTTTATCTGGCAGGGTGAACATTCGGCCTATGCCGATGCCCCGCGCGGTGCGCCTTCCGCGCATCTGCCGTCCACGGCTTTCGTGGATTTCCTGCAAAACCACGATCAAACCGGCAACCGCGCTTTTGGAGAGCGTCTGTTAAGCCTGTCCTCGCCCGCAATGGTGCGGGCATTGATGACCATCCATCTTTTGTCCCCGCATATCCCCCTGCTGTTCATGGGTGAGGAATGGGGCGAGACACGTCCTTTCGCGTTTTTCACCGATTTCGAGGGCGATCTGGCCCGCGCGGTGCGTGAAGGCCGTCGTCGTGAATTCGCCAGCTTCGCGGCTTTCGAGCATGGTGCGGAGCGGCAATCCATACCCGACCCCAACGCACCGGGCACCTTTGAGGCGTCGCGCATCGACTGGGCACGGGCCACCTCGGCGGAGGGGCGCGACTGGCTGGATTTCACAAGCAACTTGCTGGCGTTACGCCAGAGCCGGATCGTGCCGCATCTGAAAGGTGCCGCTGGCCACGCGGGACGGCTGCTGCTGGCGGAGGATGGGCTGATCGCGGTGGACTGGCACCTCAACGGGGCGGTTCTGGGTTTGCGCGCAAACCTGTCGGATACAAACGCTGATCTGCCCGATGCGGCGGGAGAGTGCATCCAAGACAGCTCCGGCACATGCGCGCCGTACCATGTGGCAGTCTGGTTGGAGGTGGTCGCATGAGCCTCGACAAACGCGCGCGCGCCTATGGAATACAGCCCACATATTCCGTCGTGGACGGCCCCGACCGGATAGCCCCCTCCGACACGCTGGAAGCGCTTTTGAAGGCTCTCGGGGCGGAGCGGCAAGAACCGCTCGCACAAGAGCCGGTTTTAGAAGCCCCCGAGGGCGCACAATGCTTCCTGACGCAGGACGGGCGCTACTGGGGCATCGCGTTGCAACTCTACCAGCTTCGCACCAGCCGCAACTGGGGGATAGGCGATTTTGCCGATCTTGAGCATCTGGCAAGAACCGTTGCCCCTGCAGGTGCCGATTTTCTGGGCCTCAACCCGCTGCACGCGATGTTTCTGGCCGCACCCGCGCAACGCAGCCCGTTCTCGCCCTCCAACCGCCGGTTTCTGAATCCACTCTATCTTGCCGTCGACAGGGTGCCGGGTTTCCTGCCGGATATGGTGGACGACACGGAGCTTGAACACCTGAGGGCAAGTGAACTTGTCGATTATGTCGGCGTTGCAACCACCAAACTGCGCGTGCTCCGCGCGATCTGGGAGGCGGGCGCGGCCTTGCCGGACAGTTTTGTGCGGGAGGGCGGTGCTCTGCTGCATCGTCACGCGCTGTTCGAGGCATTATCGGCCGAGATGGTCGCGCAGGGGCACGGAGCCGGATGGATCGGCTGGCCTGAGGAATGGCGCGATGTGACCGGCGCAGCGGTGCAGGATTTCGCGCAGAAGCACAAAGACGACATCCGCTTTTTTCAATGGCTTCAATATCTGTGCAGCCAGCAACTTCACGCCTTGCGCGCCTTGTGCGAGCAGGTCGGTATGCGGATCGGGCTTTACCTTGATTTCGCGGTGGGCGAGGCGGCGGACGGGTCGGGCAGTTGGGGCAGTGCGGATGTGCTGGCAGATGTCCGCATCGGCGCGCCGCCCGATTCCTACAACGAGCAGGGGCAGGACTGGGGCCTAGCGCCGCTCTCGCCGCTGGTCATGGCCCGCGAAAGCGCGGCCCCGTTTCGCAGCCTGATTGAGGCTGCAACCCGTCAGGCTGGCGCTTTGCGGATCGATCATGCGATGGGCCTGTGGCAACTTTATCTGATACCCGAAGACGCCAGTGCGGCGGATGGCACCTATGCCCGCTATCCGGTGGGCGACATGTTGCGCGCGCTGTCGGACGCGTCTTTGGAGAACCGCACGGTCATTATCGGCGAGGATCTGGGCAACGTCCCTCCTGGATTTCAGGAGGTGATGACGGACTGCAACATCCTATCCTACCGTATCTTTTTCTTCGAGCGCACGGCGGAAGGCTTTGTTCCGCCTGCGGATTACCCCCGCGAGGCTCTCGCCTGCCTGTCAACGCATGACCTGCCAACCTTTCGCGGCTGGTGGCGTGGAGACGATATCGCCCTGCGAAAGCGCTTTGGCTTCATCGCCGAGAAGGGCGCGCGCAAGCAGAACAAGGAACGCAAAGCCGAGCGCGCAGATCTGCTCGCTGATTTGCAGAAAGCAGGAATGTTGACCAAGGCCGAGGCACAGACGATCAACGCCAATGAAGCACCCCCCGCGCTGATTACGGCGGTGCACGGCCATCTGGCAACAGCGCCTTCGCGCCTTTTCGCGGTAAGGCTTGAGGATCTGGCGGCGGAGCTGAACCCTGTGAACATCCCCGCGACAGTTGATGAATACCCCAACTGGCGCAGTAAGCTGGGGCTGCAACTGGATCAACTCACGCAGACAGAGCTTTTCAACGACATCATCGCCGCAATAGCAGCAGCCCGTCCGAGGACAGCTGGATGACCCCGGTGCGCGCGACCTACAGATTGCAGTTCACGGCCCAGTTCCGCTTTGCCGATGGCGCGGCTCTGGCACCCTATCTTGCTGATCTGGGCATCAGCCATGTCTACGCCTCGCCCGTCTTTGCCGCGCGTACGGGCAGCACGCACGGCTATGACATCACGGATTACAACCGTCTGAACCCTGCCTTGGGCAGCGACGCGGAGTTTCGCGCGATGGTGCAGGCTTTGCGCGATCACGGGCTTGGTCTGATCCTCGATATTGTGCCAAATCACATGGGGATCGGCGGCGCGGATAATCTGTTCTGGGACAACTTGCTGGAATGGGGAGCAGACAGCCCCTACGCGCATTGGTTCGACATTGACTGGAAGGCACCGGGCTTTGCGGGCAAGGTGCTGTTCCCGTTCCTTGGCAAATCCTATGCCGAGGTGCTGGCCGAAGGCGGGCTGGAACTGCGGCTGGATCAGGCGGGTCGTCTGGCGGTTTGGGCGCACGAGACGCATCGCTTGCCAATCTGTCCGCGCGACTATGCCGCCGTGCTGGCAGAGGCTGGCTCTTCCCTTGCCTCCGCATTTGACACGATGGCGGACGCCGCCCCGCAAGACCCGCGCTGGTCTGACCTGCATTCACGCCTTGCCGCAGAGGGGGCAGAACTTTCAGCCTTCCAAGATCCTGAACGGCTGGATGCGCTGATCAGCCGTCAGCACTGGCGGGCAGGCAAGTTCAATCTGGATGCGGATGCGATCAATTACCGGCGCTTTTTCACGATCAGTGATCTGGCAGGGGTGCGTGTCGAACGCCCCGAGGTGTTCGCGCAGACGCATGCCCTGATCCTGTCGCTCGTCAAAGAAGGGCTGGTTGATGGCCTGCGTATCGATCATATCGACGGCTTGCGCGACCCAAAAGCCTATTGCCTGCGGCTGCGCGCAGCGGTGGGGCAGCAAGTCCCGATCTATGTCGAAAAGATCCTCGGACCGGAAGAGGCGCTGCCTGCCGACTGGGAGAGCGACGGCACGACAGGCTATGAGTTTGCCAACGAGGTCGTCACCTTGCTGGCCGATCCCGCAGGGAACGATGCGTTGACTGCGCTTTACCATGACTTCACCGAACAGCATGACGCGCCGCAACGTGTGGTGCATGACGGCAAGATGGCGGTCCTTTGTGGCCCGATGCGCGCCGAGCGGGAGGCTCTGGTGAGCAGGGTTTCTGCCTTGGCGGAAAAAATCCCCGAGTGGGCCGATCTGGGGCAGGGGGCGATCCGTGAAGGCCTGATGCAGGTGATTGCCGCGCTGGATATCTATCGCCCCTATGCCGATGCCGACGGGATTGCCCCGGAGTGCCGCGCCCGCATCAAGGCGGCGCTGGACAAGGCGCGCCTGAATGCGCCGGAGCTTGACCCCGTAATCTGGGACATGCTGGCGGACGTGCTTACGCTGGACATGCGCGACCGCCTGCCCGAAGCGAGCGCTGACATCCTTGAAACCGCAATGCGCTTTCAGCAATTGTCCGGGCCAGTTATGGCCAAGGGGCTTGAGGATCGCGCGCTCTATCGCTTCAACAGGCTGATCGCGCTGAACGAGGTCGGCTCCCATCCCGGCCAGTTCGGCTTGTCCGTGGCGGCATTTCACACCGCGCAGGCGGCGCGCTTGAAAAATGCACCGTTCAATATGCTTGGCACTGCCTCGCATGACACCAAACGCGGCGAGGATGCCCGCATGCGGATTGTCGCCCTCACCAGCCACTCAGGTCTTTGGCAGCAGAAAGTGGCCGAATGGTCTTCTTTGCTGCAGGACAACAAAGCACTTGTCGATCCGAACGAGGAGTATTTCCTTTACCAGCTTCTCATCGGCGTCTGGCCGGAAGCCGCCGATGATATGACGGAGTTGGAAGAGCGCGTCATTGCTGCAATGCTTAAATCCGTACGCGAGGCGGGCAAGAACAGCCGCTGGGTCTTCGGGGATGCAAGTTATGAAGAGAACATGCGCGCTTTCGTGCGTCGCGCATTGGACTCCCCGGCGTTTCAGGCATCCTTCACCGACTTTCTGCGCCGTATGCGGCCACAGGCTGAAGCAGGCAGCCTGATCCAGACCGCGCTCAAGCTCACTGTGCCGGGCGTGCCCGATATCTATCAAGGGGCCGAGATGTGGGACCACAGCCTCGTCGATCCCGACAATCGCCGCCCCGTCGATTTTGCGCTGAGAGCGGATTTGCTGCCGCATCTGTCGGGTGGGCCTGTTTACATGCCGGATCGTCCGGCAGGGCAGGTCAAGCTTGCCTTGGTCGCCACTTTGCTAAGACTGCGGTCTGAGCATCCGGCGCTGCTTACCAATGGCAGCTACGAACCGTTGCACGCGAGAGGCGCCGCTGCCGAGGGTTTCCTCGGCTTTATGCGACGCGCGGGAGGGGATCGTCTGATAGTTGCGGCAGCCCTGCATCCCGCCAGCTTCGATGCGGCAGCCTGGAGCGGCACCCGCGTGCACCTCCCCAAGGACGAGCGCACAGGTTGGTACAACCTGATCAACGGACAAGATACTGACCCGCACGATCCCGCGAGCCTGTTCCCTGACCTGCCACTGGCGATCCTGCGGTCTCGTTAACGGGATCGCGAAACCGAGAGTACGCCCGTCACAATGCAACTTGAAATAGCGTCTTGGAGACGTTTCAGCGCCCGCCAGCAATACCTTCGCTTGCCAGAATCTCGCGTATCATGTTGCAAATCATGGCGGGC
Source organism: Rhodobacterales bacterium (assembly GCA_047921295.1). Classification (GTDB taxonomy): domain Bacteria; phylum Pseudomonadota; class Alphaproteobacteria; order Rhodobacterales; family Rhodobacteraceae; genus Seohaeicola. Next base: position 99,171 of record JBLRWK010000001.1, on the reverse strand, counting down.
TGTTCCTCATGCGCCAGATGGCCCAGTCCCGGCAAGGCAGTGTAGCGCGCGTTTGGCAGTCGTTTGGCGGCGGCTTCGGATACTTCGGCAGGAACCGCCTTGTCGGCCGTGGCGGCAAGAAGGATTGTGCGGGTCTTAAGTGTGGGCAGATCGTCATTCAAACGATCCAGACGCCATTGCGACATCATCGTCAGAGTCGCTTCGACATGGCCGGTGTCTTTGATCAATCGCTCGTATAGCTGCATACCGGTTGCATCGAGATCAGAGCCTGTGGAGCGGATCAGAGACTGGATCCGACCCGGACCCGAGACTGATTTCACGAACAGACCGGATGCCAGCGGATTGAGGGCCAGAACCTTTGCAAGGACCGGAAACAGCCATCCAGCAACGCCTTTGAAATTGCCCAAGGCAGCATTCAACCCGATCACAAGCGGCGGTTGATCCTGAGGCGAGCGCACACATTGGGACAGACGCAAAGCAATCGCAGCCCCTGCGGAATGGCCGATGATCGCGTCCGGCTGCCAGCCCTGCGCTATGCACAGGCTGGCGATATCCTCGGCCATGTGATCCAGACCACAGCGCTGGCGCACGCCCAGCTTTGTGAAACCCTGCCCCGGCAGGTCAATGGCGATGACGTGGAAATCGCCTGCCAGATCCGGCAGGATATCGCGCCAGCTATGGGTCGCCCCTCCGGCCCCGTGGATCAACAGCACCGTCGGCCCGCTGCCCGCTTCCTGCACATGCCAGCGATGCGTGCGCTGCGGCACAAGGCGGGACAGCTCCGCATTCGGCCATGTCGGAAGATCGCGGCGCCAGTCCATCAGGTTTACGCCTCCAAGGCTTTGGTGATCGCACCGCTCAGCCGTTTCGCATCGGCGCGCGGCAGCGGCACATAGGGCGCATTCATTTGTGCCGCCAGATCGCGCAGCGCATCCTGAGGGCGGTTGGACATATCCAGCACCAGTCCGGGAATGCCCTGCGCGCGCAGCAGCCTTGCCAGCGTTGTTGCATCCTGCGCGGCTTGCGCGCGATCTGCCATACCATCCAGCGTGATATTCGCGCGCCCATCGGTGAGCATCGCCACTGTGGGGCTAAGGCCGCGACTGCGGGCCTGCACCGCCAGTTCGCCCGCCGCTTTCAGCCCTGCGGCCAAGGGTGTGCCGCCGCCACCGGGCAAGCTGGCCAGCCGCCGTTTGGTTTGCACCAGCGAACGTGTCGGCGGTAACAGGATTTCCGCGCCTAGACCGCGGAAAGCGATCAGCGCAACATGATCACGCCGCGCATAGGCTTCGGCGAGCAGCAGTTCGACGGCCCCTTTCGCCTCTCCCAGCCGTGACATGGCCGCAGAGCCTGAGGCATCCACGACAAAGATCAGCAAGCGATCCGAAGTTTCCTCGTAGCGTTTCAGCCGGATATCGGAGGGGCGGATCAGCAAGCCTTTCGCATCAGGCGAGGCTTTGCGCCGCATCGGCTGCCACGGAGCAGCGGCGCGCAGGGTTGCGACCAGATCAATGCGCGAGGTGCCGTCCAGCCGTCCGGGACGGGGAGGCAGGGGCCGACCACGGCGGTTGCCCTTGCGTTTCGATCCGGCACCGCTAGCCCCGCTGCTGCTACGCGAGGTGGTTGCAGGCACCATGCCGTCCAACAGGTTGGCGGGCAGCAGGGCGCGGACGGCGTCGATCAGCATTTCGTCCGGCAGTTCGGCGGGATCACGGGTTTCGCTGTCCTGCGTCTGGTCTTCCGGCGATGGTTCCGGTGGTTCGGGGTCTGGCGGCGTCGGCTCATCCTCGGCAGGCGCAATCGTTGCGCGCGACGGATAAACGAGGCTTGCGGCCAGCGCGAGGTCTTCTGCCGTGATCCGGTCACGCTGGTTCAACGCGGCGCTGGCCCTTGCTGCGCGCAGCGCCAGAAGAGGGGCGCGCAGGCTGTCAATGCCGAAGCGCGCCGCGAGGGTCACAAGAACGGTCGCGTCATCCGGCCGCGCGGTCACGGCCGCCAAGAGGCTGCGGGCATTGTCCAGATCGACCAGATCAAACAGCGTGGGATCAGCCTCTCCCAAGCCGATGCCGTCAAGATCGACACGAAAGGCCAGACGCTCCGACAATGCCGGCGGCGCGCGCTCCGCCGCTTCGGCACCTTCATCCAGCATGATCAGGCAATGGCCGCGATCCGCATCAAGAACCTGCGCCAGCTTGGCGGCAAGACCAGCACCTGCACGCTCGGCCATGGCGAGAACCAAAGTGCCAGGGTCATGCGCGATGCCTTGATTGATAATGAGCTTCTCGCCAGCTAGCGTTGCAGCAAGATCAATACCGCCAAACAACTGCTCGTCGGAAATCGTCGGATGCAGCTTGCGCAGCGGCAGGGGTAGGGCTGGCAAAAACGCCAAAAACGTGTGACGTGCGGGGCCGGACCTTGCGCGCAGGCAAAGACCCTTCAGGCCTGCAGGATCAACCGCCAGAAGGCGCAGCGCCTGACAGGCGGCATCCCATCTGTCGCTTCCCTCGCTCACCCCAGCACATCCGCGACTGTGCGGGAGACTCGCGCGCCTGATCCGGCCTCGTCCAGCGGGTCGCGGCGCAGACGGTGGCTGAGAGCCGAGGGCGCGATATTGCGCAAATGATCGCGGGTCAGGGCGGTATCCCCTTCATAAGCGGCAAGCGCGCGGGCAGTGCGCAGCAGCGTCAGTTCACCGCGCAGCCCGTCCGAGCCAAGGGCGATGCACAATTCGGCACAATCGCGCAGGATAGGTTCCGGCGTGACGATCTTCGGCAGGCCTTCACGCGCCGTCAGAATGCGGTTGCGGATTTTGGTATCTGCGCTGCGCCAGCGCTTCATGAACGTCGCATTGTCGGACTCGAATGAATCGCGGCGGCGGATCACCTCGACACGCTCCTCGATATCGGTGGGGGAGCGGACCTCGACCGACAGGCCGAAGCGGTCCAGCAATTGCGGGCGCAACTCGCCTTCTTCGGGGTTGCCGGAGCCGACCAGCACAAAGCGGGCAGGGTGGCGGATCGACAGGCCCTCGCGCTCGACAACATTCTCGCCGGATTGCGCGACGTCCAGTAGCAGATCGACGATGTGATCCTCCAGCAGGTTCACCTCGTCTATATAAAGATAGCCGCGATTGGCGCGCGCCAGCAATCCGGGCTCAAAGGCTTTCTCGCCCCGCGTCAGGGCGCGTTCGATGTCCAGCGCGCCGACCACGCGGTCTTCGGTTGCGCCAAGCGGCAGATCGATGACAGGTGTCGGGCGGGATATGACCTTTTTCGACCCTATTTCAGCCCACTCCGGACAATCGACGACACGGGCGGAGTTCACGGGGCAACCCTCGACCGCCATGATCGGGGGCAGAAGCGCGGCTAGCGCGCGTACTGCGGTGGATTTTCCGGTGCCGCGATCCCCGAACACCAGAACGCCGCCGATGCCCGGATCAATAGCGGTCAGGATCATCGCCTGTTTCATCGCGGTCTGGCCGACGATGGCGGAAAACGGGAAGGGAGATGTCATACAGGTCTTTCCAATTTGGTAAGCGGGCTGCCGCCCTGCCAACTGCCCGCATCGCCAAGGACACGGAAGCGTGCGTAAAGTTCCTCGCGGAACCAGTTGCCCTCGCGCACCGCGCGGATGGCTTGTGCATGAGGTCCGTCCGCGCGGGCGAAGTCCGCCATGCTATCGGTATCGGGCCAGATCGAGAATGTCACCTGATGGAACAAAGGCACCTCGCCGATTCCGATCTTGAAGGTCACGTTCCGGTCCGATCCGATCATCTTGCTGATATCGGGCACTTTGCGCCAGAACTTCATGGCTACAGATGGTTTGATCGTTGCGCGGGTGAGCGCGGCGAGCGGGCCGGGGGAGGGGGCCTCGGTCACCTCGAAGGGGGCAACGCCCGACCAGACGCCGCGCGCCGATGTGGGTGAAAGGAAAACGGTCCAGCTTTCGGCGGCGCGGTGGCGGTAGCGTTGAAAGACGGCTGCCGTTCCGGTTTGCTTGCGCGCGGTCGCTTCGTCCGGCCACGTGGCGAGAATCGCGTAGACGGCGGTGTTCGGCACGGGGGTGAACCCTTCGCCGGTGCCGGAACCGCAGAGTTTCCAGAAGCCGATCTGCGGCACACGCGCCATTGCAAAGCGCGCCGCACCCATCATGACAAGCGCCCAAAGGCGATCTGCCGTGCTGGAAAAGCGGAAAAAGCTGAGGCTGACCGTCTGCATGACCCTCTTTCTGAGAATGTGTCAATTTAGTCTGACATGACGCAATGGAATTGAAAAGAGACGAAGGTTCAGATTGTAAACTAAACTAGACATGTTACTGTTGAAGGATGATGACACGCGTTGACCCCCGTCTGGCTGACGAAGCCGCCCGCGCGCTTGCGCCACATGCCGTTGTAATCGGCGCTGGTATAGGCGGTCTTGCCTCAGCCATGAGATTGGGGGCGCGCGGTTATCGTGTGACCGTGGTGGACAAGCTCGACATGCCCGGCGGGCGCGGGTCGTCCATCTCCCAAGGCGGGCACCGCTTCGATCTTGGGCCGACAATTGTGACCGTGCCGCAAATCCTCAAGGAGTTGTGGGCCGTCTGCGGGCGCGATTTCCATGCCGAGGTTGATCTGAGGCCGATGGACCCGTTCTACGAGATTCGTTGGCCGGACGGCTCTACCTTCACTGCGCGGCAGGGCACTGTGGCGATGCGGGCCGAGGTTGCGCGCCTGTCGCCGACCGATCTGCCGGGCTACGACAAATTCCTGAAAGACAGCGAAGACCGCTACTGGTTCGGATTCGAGGATCTGGGCCGACGTTCGATGCACAAGTTCATCGATCTGATCAAGGTCTTGCCGACGTTTGTAAAGATGCGGGCGGACCGCTCGGTCTATGCCCACGCGGCGCGCCGGGTCAAGGATGAGCGGCTGCGTATGGCGCTGTCTTTCCATCCACTGTTCATCGGCGGTGATCCTTTCAATGTCACCTCAATGTATATCCTTGTCAGCCATCTGGAAAAGGAATTTGGTGTTCACTACGCGATGGGTGGCGTGGCTGCCATCGCGCAGGCCATGGCACGTGTGATCGAAGACCAGAACGGTCTTTTGCGGCTGCAGACGGAAGTAGACGAGATCGTCATCGAGAAGGGCCGCGCGGTTGGCGTCAAGCTGGGCAGCGGCGAGCGTATCGATGCAGATATCGTCATTTCAAACGCCGATGCGGGCCATACCCATACGCGGCTGCTGCGAAACCATGCCGCCAAGAGATGGACCGACAAGAAGCTCAAGAAATCCCGTTGGTCGATGGGGCTTTATGTCTGGTATTTCGGTACCAAGGGCACACGCGACAAATGGGAGAATGTGGGGCACCACACCATCCTGAATGCACCGCGCTACAAGGAATTGCTGAAGGACATCTTCATCAAGGGCAAGCTGGCCGATGATATGAGCCTGTATGTCCATCGCCCCAGCGTCACTGACCCGACTGTGGCGCCAGAGGGAGATGATACATTCTACGTTCTCAGCCCGGTGCCGCATCTGGGGCATGACAACCCAGTGGATTGGAAGGCGGAGAGTGCAGCCTACCGCGACAAGATGATCAAGGTGCTGGAGGATCAGCTTTTGCCGGGCCTGACCGATCATCTCAGTGAGGAGCTGATCTTCACGCCGGAGGATTTCCGCGATCGTTACCTCAGCCCCTTCGGCTCTGGCTTCTCGATCGAGCCGCGTATTCTGCAAAGCGCCTATTTCCGACCCCATAATGTCAGCGAGACCATTCCGGGCCTGTTTCTGGTGGGTGCAGGCACCCATCCCGGAGCAGGGCTGCCCGGTGTGATTTCCAGTGCCGAGGTACTGGATCAACTGGTGCCGGATGCGGAGATGGTTCAGCAAAGGGTGTCACAGCCATGATTGATCCCCGAGATATGGCGCATTGCGAAGAGGCGATCCGCCACGGGTCGCTGTCTTTCCATGCGGCCTCCCGTTTGTTGCCCACCAAAGTGCGTGATCCGGCCTTGGCGCTGTATGCCTTCTGCCGCTTGGCTGATGATGCCGTCGATCTGCAACCCCATAAGGCGCAGGCGGTGCTATCGCTCCGGGACCGTCTGGATCTGGCCTATCAGGGCCGCCCGCTGAATGCGCCCGCGGACCGGGCCTTTGCCGCGATGGTTGCCGATTTCGAGATGCCGCGCGCCCTGCCGGAGGCTTTGCTGGAGGGTCTTGCATGGGATGCTCTGGGGCGGCGCTATGCCACGGAATCCGAACTGTTCGATTATTGTGCGCGTGTGGCCGCCGCTGTCGGGGCTATGATGTGCGTGCTGATGCGGGTGCGTTGCCCCGATGCGCTGGCGCGCGCCTGCGATCTGGGTGTTGCGATGCAGCTCACGAATATCGCCCGCGATGTGGGCGAGGATGCGATGGAAGGGCGGCTTTATCTGCCGACCGACTGGTTGGCCGAAGCCGGTCTGACGCCGGAGCAGTTTCTGGAGAACCCGCGCCCGACCAAGGCGATCCGGCAGATGGTGCGCCGCCTGCTGGTGCAGGCCGACAGGCTCTATGCCCGCTCGGAGGCCGGGGTTTCGGGCCTGCCGCGCGCGGTACGTCCGGGGATTTTCGCCGCCCGCTATATTTATGCCGGGATCGGTGCACAGGTGCAGAAGGCCGGATACGATTCCTTCACAACCCGCGCCCACACATCCAAATCGCAGAAAATCGGCTGGCTCGGCCTGTCGGTTTTGCGCTCTGGTGCGACGATGGTGATGCCGCGCTCTGCCCTGCTTTACGCAAGGCCGCTTGAGGAGGTGCAGTTTCTGGTGGATGCCGCGGCCCGCAGACCCTTGCAGGCCAAAAGCCGCCCCGATGCCTTTATCAATGCACTCGCACAGCTTGAGATGCATAGCCGCAGACAAAAGGCGGCCTTGATTACAGGGGCAGAAAAGCTTAGCTGACCAGTATGGATTGGCTGCTTTTTCTCATTTTCCTCGGTGCCTGCCTTGGTGCGGGCATGACCGGCGGGCTGTTTCAGCCCGGCGAGTGGTATAGAAACCTCAATAAGCCGTCATGGACGCCGCCGGACTGGGTCTTTCCCGTCACGTGGTTTGTGCTCTACGCCTGTATGGCCGCTGCCGGTGCGCGCGCGGCTGTGCTGCCTGACAGCCAGTATGCAATGGCCTTTTGGGCGTTGCAGATTGCCCTGAACGGATTGTGGACACCTGTGTTCTTCGGGCTCAAGCGGATCAGGCTGGGGTTTGTCGTCGTATCGGCCCTGTGGCTGGCGGTATTCGGGGCAATGATCGCCTTGTGGCAGGTTGACTGGATCGCGGGCTTGCTTTTTGCGCCCTATCTCCTCTGGGTCACAATTGCCGCGAGCCTTAATGCAGCGGTCTGGCGGTTGAACCCGCAGGTCGCGCGCGGGCGGGCCTGATCAGTCGTTGAATTTCCAGTTGGCCCGACGCGGCACGCGGCAGGCCAGCATCGGCTTGAGCAAAGGGCTGCGATACCGCACCAGATCCAAGGCTTCATGCACACCTGTGGTTTCCACACCATCAAGCTGCGTTTTGACAGCTGAGCGGCTGTAGAACGGCGCATCCAGCATGTTTTTGACCTGTCTCGGCTGATAGCCCGCATCTGCCCGTGTCTCGCGTGCGACGGCCCAAAGGCTGCGCCGCATACGGGCCTTCGGGGGCAGGGGGATCGCTTCGGCCTGTCCTGCGGCATCAAAACGGATACCGGCGGCCAGTTCGCTGCCATCAAGCCGCGTCGCATCATAGAAGCAGGTGCTTCCCCCGTTGGTGGGATAGCGACCCCATGTCCAGTAGGAAAAATCATCCTCCAGCGCGCGGGTGCCGAAATTCGCGTCGAAATAGCCATGCCCCTGCCATTGCCAGCCGGGGCTGTTCAATTCGACGCTGATCGTCGATGTCGGCGCGAACGGTCGCCATACATGCGCCCCATCCGGTGTGAGCGGCAGTTCCACGCCGGTGATCGCCGAGGGTGTGACGCGGATCTGCCCTTTGACGCGGCTGATGAGGGGAGGGCCGGAAATCTCGTCGATGTCGATGATCAGCTCATCGCCCTCCCAACGCATCATCGAGGGGCCAACCTCCAGCCGTGATGCTGTCTGGCGCAGGGCATTGCGCCCCCTGTCGGTCATCGTGAACCGCCCGCCGGGGCCGTAGGTGGCCACATTGATGCAGCAATGATTGGCCGGATCGCGCCGCCCCGACCAGCGATACCACGGCGAAAAGACCGATCCGATGAAGCCGATCACCGACACCGCGCGGCTGCCATCGTCGCTTATCCCGTCGACATACCACCATGCGTAGCCATTGGGCGGGACATCGAGGTTGAAGAAAGGTCGCTCAAGATCGCCGCGGCCGCGTGCCGTGCGGAGATCGTTGCCATCGGCACGCCCGCCCCCGGATGTGTGCCGCCCCCCGCCAGATAGAGCCCCTTGATCTGTGTCCGCGCCGTCGGGCGCTGGAATGCCGCCATCATGCCGTGCGGGCTCTGCCCGTAAAGCGATCCGGTCGAGGCGGGAAACAGATGCTCGAACCCCTGTGGCGTGGTCAGCGCCTCCGGTCCCGGAAGTTGGTCGAAGGTCAGGCCGAAACGGGCGAGGGAGTGGAATGTATGCGTCTGACATGCGGCGAAATCCTCGGGGGTCATTTGGGTCGGGTTGATGTCACTGGCAGGTGGCGCATTCGCGATGATCTCGAAGCGCTCCACGGGCGGCAAGGCGGATTGCTGGCCGCGATCCTCGGCGCAGATATAAAGCGTGGGGTCATGCGGCGGCTGGCCTTGTTCCAATGCGGCGAATTCGGCGCGCGGATCGGTACAGAAAAAGACGTTGTGATGGGCAAGCTCTGCGCCTGACGGAGTGGCGGCAAAGCTCCAGACCTGCGCGGACAGGCTGCGCGCCGCAGATCGGGTAGCGGCGGCAACGCTGCCCACATCCGTGCCAAGCGCGCCGGTTGCCAATGCGCGAGGGTCTCCATTGAACAGCACGGTACCCGCCGGAATCACCTCTCCATCGGCCAGTTGCACAGCGCACACTTGCCCGTTTTGCGCCTCTATCCGCGCGACATGGGCCTGAAAGCGGAACTGCACGCCGCGTGCGGCAGCCAGATCGGCAATGGCCTTGGCGAGCCGGTGCATCCCGCCCTTGACGCACCAGACGCCCGCAGCCTCGGCCTGCCAGATCAGCGCCAGAATCGCGGGCGAGCGATAGGGCGAGCCGCCGACATAGGTGGCATAGCGCCCGAAGAGTTGCGCGAGACGCGGATCGCTGAACTGGCGTGCCAGCATATCTGCCAGCGAGGATTGCGGCGCCATCGCTGGTATCAGCGCAGGGTTTCGCATCACATGCGCTGTGACGGCTGACAGGCTGGGCGCTGCCGCTTGCATCATCGGGGCGTCGAAAGCCTTGAACAGTTGTGCGGCGCGTTTGCTGAAGGCGACGAACTCCCGCTCGGCGCGGGCTCCGGCAAAGGCGCGGATCGCGGCGGCGCTGGCTGCGGGGTCTGCATGCAGGTCAAGGCGGCTGCCATCGGGCCACCAGTGGCGGGCCAGAATATCCTGCGCAATAAGCGTGACATGATCCTCAAGCCTCGTGCCAGCGTCAGCGAATAGCGCGTCAAACACAGGACGCATCGTGAGAACCGTCGGCCCCGCATCAACCGGACCGGCAACCGAGGGCACTGTCCGCATCTTGCCGCCGGGCGCATTGTGACGCTCCAGCACGAGGATTTCGCGCCCGGTATCGCGGGCAAAAGCCGACAGCCGCAAGGCGGCGGCAAGGCCTGCAATGCCTGCGCCGATGATGACGATCCTGTCGGAGGAGCCTGAATGTTGAAGTGGCATTTTCGTAAACCTCTTGCGTGGATTGTTGACTCGTCAGGCCAAAGTGTCCAGTATGATTTACACATTGGTGTCGGATTTAACTGACATCTGGGGCGAGAGGGCCGATGAAATGGGTTTGCACGCGCGTATCGATGCCGCAGTTTCACGAGCCATCGCAACGGGGCAGGGCGGTATCGCACCTGCAAGGCTGTCCGCTGCCCTGGGTTATGCCACATCGCCGGGTGGTGCGCGGATCAGGCCGACGATCCTGATGTCTGTCGCAATGGCCTGCGGAGATGACAAGCCTGCCTTGTCGGATGCAGCCGCTGCGGCGCTGGAGCTGATCCATTGCGCCAGCCTTGTGCATGATGATTTGCCCTGTTTTGACGATGCCGATACGCGGCGCGGCAAGCCCTCGGTCCATCGCGCGTTTTCAGAGCCTTTGGCGGTGCTGACGGGTGACAGCCTGATCGTACTGGCCTTCGAAGTGCTGGCACGCGAGGCGAAGCATGACCCGATGCGCTGCGCCGAGTTGGTGCTGACGCTGGCGCGCCAGACCGGCATGCCGAACGGCATTTGTGCGGGCCAAGGCTGGGAGAGCGAGGCGCAGATCGATCTGTCAGCCTATCACCGCTCCAAAACCGGCGCGCTGTTTATCGCAGCCACCCAGATGGGCGCTGTTGCGGCAGGTCAGGAGGCCGAGCCTTGGTTCGAATTGGGCGCAAGGATTGGCGAGGCATTTCAGGTGGCCGACGATCTGCGAGACACGCTTTATGACGCCGAAACGCTGGGTAAGCCTGTGGGTCAGGATGATCTGCACGGGCGGCCCAATGCGGTGGCGGCTTTGGGCGTCGATGGTGCGATAAGGCGGCTCAAGGATATTCTGGGCGGGGCGATTGCCTCAATCCCGGCTTGCCCCGGCGAGGCGCAACTGGCTGAAATGGTTCGCAAACAGGCCGAGCGGCTAACGCCCGTGGCCCCGGCGCGCAGCGCAAGGTGATCTCATGAGCGATGCGGCCACAGGCCAAGGACATGCGCGCCCCAAGGGGCCGCGCCTGACGGGCTGGTTCCATCGCCTGATCGCCAAACCTTCGTTTCAGACATGGGCCAGCAAGTTCCCGTTGACGCGCGGCATCGCGCGGCGCGAGGGGGCGGAGATGTTCGATCTCGTGGCCGGTTTCGTCCAGTCACAGGTCTTGATGGCCGTGGTCGAGCTGCGGCTGTTGCATCGCTTGCTGGAGGTGCCGCGCGATGTGGCCGGCTTGGCCCACGAGGCGCGGATCGCGCCTGACCGGATGGCCGTGCTGCTACAGGCAGCCTCCGCACTCGGCCTGATCCGGCGACAACGCGATGGCCGCTATGGCCTTGCCCGCAAGGGCGCCGCCCTTCTGGGTGTGCCGGGGCTTGAGGCGATGATCCTGCATCACCGTGCGTTCTACCGTGATCTGGAAGATCCCGTTGCGCTGTTGCGTGGCGAGATCGAGACGGAGCTGGCGGATTTCTGGCCCTATGTCTTCGGCGCGCGCGGCGAGGTCGATCCTGCGGTGACACAGACCTATTCGGACCTGATGGCGGACAGTCAGGGACTGGTGGCGCAAGACACCCTGCGGATGGTGGACCTGTCCGGTGTGACATGCCTGCTGGATGTGGGCGGAGGGTCCGGCGCGTTCCTTCTTGCGGTGGCCGAGGCCTATCCGGCGCTTGCCCTGAAATTGTTCGACCTGCCTGATGTCGTGCCGACCGCCAGGACACGGTTTGCCGCCGCAGGGCAGGGGGGAAGGCTCTCGATCCACGGCGGATCGTTTCGCAGCGATTCGTTGCCTGACGGGGCCGACGCGATTTCGCTGATCAGGGTGCTGTATGATCATAGCGACGATACGGTTCGAGCCTTGCTGTCTAAAATATATGACACTCTTCCCCCCGGTGGGCGGCTGATCGTTTCAGAGCCTATGTCAGGCGGGCAAACGCCCGAGCGGGCAGGCGATGTCTATTTTGCCTTTTATACGATGGCAATGCGCACGGGAAAAACCCGCTCCGCCAAGGATATTGCAGCACTTTGCGCGGCTTGTGGCTTTGAGCATATCAAGATGCCCAACGCCCGCAGGCCTTTTGTCACCAGTGTCGTGAGCTGTGTGAAGCCGACCTGACAAAGGCTGGAGCAAACTGTCAATTTATATTGACACTAAACGCTGTAAGTTTAAACTGACATATAACGAAGCAACGCGATCCGAGTCTTTCCCGTCCGGATCTGCAGCCACAGGAGGGAGCCATGCAGACACAAGCAGTCCTTCTCAACGGTCCCCGCGACCTGTCTGTGGATACGCTCGTTCTGAATGATCCTGCTGCCGCCGATCTGGTGGTCGAGATTGCTCATTCGGGAATTTCCACCGGCACGGAAAAGCTGTTCTGGTCGGGTCAGATGCCGCCATTCCCCGGTATGGGCTATCCGCTGGTGCCCGGTTACGAGGCGGCGGGCGAGGTTGTCGAAGCTGGTGCCGAGACTGGCTACAAGGTCGGCGATCATGTCTTTGTGCCGGGGGCAAGCTGCTACCGCGATGCTTTCGGCCTTTTTGGCGGTGCTGCGCGCCGTGTCGTGACTGCGTCGGACCGCGTGACGCGGATCGATGCTGGCCTTGGTGCCGAGGGCGCGCTGCTGGCTTTGGCCGCAACCGCGCGTCATGCGATGGCGGGCCTGGACAAGGCCGTGCCCGATCTGATCGTGGGACACGGCGTTCTGGGCCGTTTGCTGGCGCGGCTGACCGTTGCCGCAGGTGCGCCTGCGCCTACCGTTTGGGAGGTCAACGCGGATCGCCGCACTGGTGCCGAAGGCTATCAGGTGATTGCCCCCGAGGATGACACGCGCCGCGATTACCGCGCCATCTATGATGCCTCCGGCAATGGCGCTTTGATCAATGAACTGGTCACCCGCATCCGCAAGGGCGGAGAGATCGTTCTGGCCGGGTTTTATACCGAGCCTCTCAGCTTTTCCTTCCCGCCCGCCTTCATGAAAGAGGCGCGGTTCCGCATCGCAGCGGAATGGGCGCGGGATGATCTTGTTGCCACCCGTGCGCTTGTCGAGAGCGGCGCACTGTCTCTGGCGGGGCTGATCACACATCAGGCCGCCGCCAAAGACGCCCCCGCAGCCTATCGTCAGGCCTTTGACGATCCGGCTTGCCTTAAAATGATACTGAACTGGAAGGACGCAGCGTGAAAGACGATGTACCGAATCTGAAGGACTTCGATCAGCGCCTGCGCGATGAAGCGCATGAGGAGCCGACGCTGGAGGTGCCGCAAGGTGAGCCCACCAGCAAGACACAGATCATCGCGATCTACGGCAAGGGCGGCATCGGCAAAAGCTTCACGCTGGCCAACCTGTCCTGCATGATGGCCGAACAGGGCAAGCGCGTGTTGCTGATCGGTTGCGACCCGAAATCCGATACAACCTCGCTTTTGTTCAACGGCAGAGCGTGCCCGACCATCATCGAAACCTCGACCCGCAAGAAACTGGCGGGCGAAGAGGTTGCGATCGGCGATGTCTGCTTCAAGCGGAACGGCGTCTTTGCGATGGAACTGGGCGGCCCCGAAGTGGGGCGCGGCTGTGGCGGTCGCGGGATTATCCACGGGTTCGAACTGCTCGAAAAGCTGGGCTTCCATGATTGGGACTTTGACTATGTTCTGCTGGATTTCCTTGGAGATGTGGTCTGCGGCGGTTTCGGCCTGCCGATTGCCCGCGATATGGCGCAAAAGGTGATCCTGGTCGCATCGAACGATCTTCAATCCTTGTATGTCGCCAATAACGTCTGCTCGGCGGTGGAATATTTCCGCAAGCTGGGTGGCAATGTCGGTGTCGCCGGTCTGGTGATCAACAAGGATGACCATTCAGGCGAGGCGCAGGCCTTTGCCACGGCGGTGAATATCCCCGTGCTGGCCGCGATCCCGCAGGATGACGACCTGCGCAAGAAATCGGCCAATTACCAGATTGTCGGCACGATGGAATCGCAATGGGGCAACCTGTTTGCCGATCTGGCCGAAGCGGTTGGCGTGGCCCCGCCGGTGCGCCCCAAGCCGCTGGATCAGGACGGTCTGCTGGCGCTGTTCGATGCCAAGGATACGGGCGGTGATTATCAGTTGGTGCCGGCCACCGACATGGACATGCGCGGCAAGAATGCCGAACCGAAACCCTCGCTTGAAGTGGTTTATGACGATGTTTGATCTCGACCAGCTTTCCACATGGGATGCCCTGCTGAAACGCATGGCAGCGCCCGCGCAACCGCAAAAACAAGCTGAACAGAAGCCCGCATGAATGATGAAGTCACATATGACACCGCCGCTCAGGCTGATGTGATCCTCGGAAAGTCCGACCCGGCAAGCGATGCGCCTACCGCGGCGGCTCCACAGGATGGGGCAGGCTGTCACGCCGGTGCCGCCACGATGGAGGCCGCTGCGCGTCAGGCGGGGCAATCCGCGATACTGGACCGCTACGCGGCTGATTACCCCAAAGGTCCGCACGACCAGCCGCAAAGCATGTGCCCCGCTTTCGGGTCTTTGCGCGTGGGTCTGCGGATGCGGCGTGTGGCGACGATCCTGTCGGGGTCTGCCTGCTGCGTTTATGGGCTCACCTTTGTGTCGCATTTCTACGGTGCGCGTCGGTCTGTCGGATATGTGCCGTTCAACTCGGAATCGCTGGTGACCGGCAAACTGTTCGAGGATATCCGCGATGCGGTACACGAACTGGCCGATCCTGATCAGTTCGACGCGGTCGTGGTGACAAACCTGTGCGTCCCCACAGCCAGCGGCGTGCCGCTGCGTCTGCTGCCCGAGGAAATCAACGGCGTGCGGATCGTGGGCATTGACGTGCCGGGGTTCGGCATCCCCACCCATGCCGAGGCCAAGGATGTTCTGGCCGGCGCGATGCTGAATTATGCCCGCAAGGAAATTCAGGCTGGCCCAGTGGCGGCCCCCGCCGGTGGCAAATCCGACCGTCCGACCGTGACGCTGCTGGGCGAGATGTTCCCTGCCGATCCGATGATGATCGGTGCGATGCTGGCCCCGATGGGTCTGGCGGTTGGTCCCGTTGTGCCCTGCCGCGAATGGCGCGAGCTTTATGCCGCCCTTGATTGCGGGGCGGTGGCTGCGATCCACCCTTTCTACACGGCGGCAATCCGCGAGTTTCAGGCGGCGGGTCGCCCCGTTGTCGGATCGGCTCCTGTCGGTCATGACGGCACCGCCCGCTGGCTCGCCGCGATTGGCGAGGCGTTCAATCTGCCCGCTGACAAAGTGGCCGACGCGCAGAATATGTTCCTGCCCGCGATCACGGAGGCCCTTGCCGGTGCGCCGATCAATGGCACGATTACGCTCAGCGGCTATGAGGGCAGCGAATTGCTGGTCGCGCGTCTGCTGATCGAAAGCGGCGCGAATGTGCCTTATGTCGGCACGGCCTGCCCGAAAACGCCTTGGTCCGCCGAGGATGCCGAATGGCTGCGGGCCAAGGGCGTGACGGTGAAATTCCGTGCCTCACTGGAAGATGATTGCGCCGCAATGGAGGCGATCCGCCCGGATCTGGCCATCGGAACAACGCCGGTGGTGCAAAAGGCCAAGGAACTCGCGATCCCCGCGCTCTATTTCACCAACCTGATTTCCGCGCGTCCCTTGATGGGGCCAGCCGGGGCAGGGGCGCTGGCCGAGGTGGTCAATGCCGCCATGGCTGGCAAGGCGCGTATGGAACATATGAAGGAATTCTTCGAGGGCGTCGGCACCGGCGATACCGCTGGCATATGGGAGGGCAGCCCCAACCTGCGGCCCGATTTCCGCGCCTTGCACCAGAAAAAAATCGACAAAGCGGCACGCGCTGCCAAAGCGGCGGAGATGATCTAGTGGGCGTTATCACAACATATGCGCGCGCGCGCCGCAAGGTGGAGGGCCGATCATGCTGATCCAGGACCATGACCGCGCGGGCGGATATTGGGGTGCGGTTTACGCCTTCTGCGCCGTCAAAGGCCTGCAAGTGGTGATCGACGGCCCCGTTGGCTGCGAGAACCTGCCGGTGACATCGGTGTTGCATTATACCGATGCATTGCCGCCGCATGAGTTGCCAATTGTGGTGACAGGTCTGGGCGAATCCGAGATGGGGTCTGGCACCGAAGAGGCGATGAAACGCGCTTGGGGCACGCTTGATCCGGCGCTTCCGGCTGTGGTGGTCACAGGCTCGATTGCCGAGATGATCGGCGGCGGCGTCACGCCGCAAGGCACGAATATCCAACGCTTCCTGCCGCGCACGATTGACGAGGACCAGTGGCAGAGCGCTGACCGCGCAATGACGTGGATCTTTACCGAGTTCGGGATGACCAAGGGCCGTATGCCGCCCGAGAAAAAGCGCGCTGAAGGTGATGCGCCGCGCGTCAATATCCTAGGGCCGATGTATGGCGTGTTCAACATGCCCTCCGATCTGGCCGAGATCCGGCGCTTGGTCGAAGGCATCGGGGCCGAGGTCAACATGGTGATGCCGCTTGGTGCCCATGTTGCCGAGATGCGCAATCTGGTGAATGCGGATGTGAACATCTGCATGTACCGCGAATTTGGGCGCGGGTTGTGCGAATGTTTGGGCAAGCCTTATCTGCAAGCGCCCATCGGGGTGGACAGCACCACGAAATTCCTGCGCAAACTGGGCGAAATGCTGGGGCTGGACCCTGAGCCCTTCATCGCGCGCGAAAAGCATTCCACGATCAAGCCGGTCTGGGATCTGTGGCGCAGCGTGACGCAGGATTTCTTTGCCACCGCCAGTTTTGCAGTTGTCGCGAACGAGACTTATGCGCGCGGCATCCGGCATTTCCTGGAGGGCGACCTGGGTTTTCCCTGCGCCTTTGCGGTGGCTCGCGTGGCCGGGTCCAAGACGAACAATGTCGAGGTCAAGGCGATGCTGCACCAGAAGCGGCCGCTGATCGTCTTGGGCAGCATCAACGAGAAAATGTATCTGGCCGAGATGAAAAGCGGGCACGGACCAAGCCCTGCCTTCATCCCCGCATCGTTCCCCGGTGCCGCGATCCGGCGGCACACCGGCACGCCGATGATGGGCTATGCCGGTGCGACCTATCTGCTGCAGGAGGTGTGCAACGGTCTGTTCGATGCGCTGTTCCACATCCTGCCCCTCGCCAGCACCATGGATGCTGCCGAGGCAACCCCCACGACCCTGCGCCGCGATTTCCCTTGGGACGCCGATGCGCAAGCAGCTCTTGACCGTATCGTGTCACGCCATCCGGTGCTGACACGGATTTCAGCGGCCAAGAGCCTGAGAGACGAGGCAGAGCGTGCCGCATTGGCCCAAGGGGCCGAACGCGTCGTGCTGGAAACTGTCGAAGCACTCAATCCCGATCTTGCGCGATCCGCGCGAGGCCCAGAGGTGAAAGGAGATCTGTCATGACAGATGCAACATCCAATACCCCGATGACACGCAGCCGCAAACCGGCGCGTACCGAATACTTCGTTTATTTCGGTGTGATCTTTCTGGCGACGCTGCCGCTCGCCACCCTGACCTGGGCGCTGGCGATGCTGAAAAGCGGACGTATCCCGACCAAAGGCCCGATGGCCCGCGCCTGGAGCCAGGCCGGTATCATCACGCCCATGATTTTTTCGGCCTGATCCATGAGGATCGGTCTGCATAAGGCGCAAAAGCGCTGCGGCGGACAGCCGAATACGAGATCTGTCCATCCGGAAGGATGGTCAGAGCCCGAGGGGCGCTTGCACCCCAAAGGACCCGGCCGCGGGGAGCGCGGCGTCACCATTACATTCCGGAGGAAAGTTAATGGCTGATAGAACCGACCTGTCTTTTACAGGTCTCACAGACGAGCAGGCGCAAGAGTTGCACTCGGTCTATATGAGCGGGCTTTGGCTCTTCACAGCTGTCGCAGTTGTGGCTCACCTTGCCGTGTACATCTGGCGCCCCTGGCTCTGAGGAGAGATTGAACTATGGCTAAATTTTACAAGATCTGGCTGATCTTCGATCCGCGTCGTGTGTTCGTCGCACAAGGCGTCTTCCTCTTCCTGCTGGCAGCGATGATTCACCTCGTCCTGCTGAGCACAGAGCACTTCAACTGGTTCGAGCTGGCAGCCCAACGGGCAGCGATGTGATCCGCTCCCTTTGATGGGAACGGATAACAACCAGTCGAGTGACACTAACCTAGCTGCGGGCACGTCAGGCGTGGCCTGCCCGCGGCAAACCGAAATTCATCGACGGCTTCAAGTCTGAACAGACGAGCCGCCAATCGCGGAGACAGAAGATGGCGTTGCTCAGCTTCGAAAGAAAGTATCGCGTCCGTGGTGGGACGCTTGTCGGCGGCGATCTGTTCGATTTCTGGGTCGGTCCTTTTTATGTGGGCTTCTTTGGGGTCACGACAGCATTTTTCGCTTTACTCGGCACCATTCTGATTTTCTGGGGTGCATCCCAGCAGGGCACGTTCAATCCCTGGCTTATCAATATCGCACCGCCCGACCTTGCTTACGGTCTGGGCATGGCTCCCCTCATGGAGGGGGGGCTCTGGCAGATCATCACATTCTGCGCAACCGGCGCCTTCATCAGCTGGGCCCTGCGCGAGGTTGAGATCTGCCGCAAGCTTGGCATGGGCTATCATGTGCCCTTCGCTTTCGGTGTGGCCATTTTCGCCTATGTGACACTGGTTATCTTTCGCCCGCTTCTGATGGGCGCATGGGGTCACGGCTTCCCTTACGGGATATTCAGCCACCTCGACTGGGTCAGCAACGTTGGCTACGCCTACCTCCATTTCCATTACAACCCGGCGCATATGCTGGCGGTGACCTTCTTCTTCACAACCACCTTCGCCCTCGCGCTGCATGGTGCCCTGGTTCTGAGTGCGGCAAACCCCGAAAAGGGTGAAGAGGCGCAAGGCCCCGACAATGAAGACACATTCTTCCGTGACTTCATCGGCTATTCGGTCGGGACTCTGGGCATCCACCGCGTGGGTCTGCTGCTGGCACTGAACGCCGGTTTCTGGTCCGCCGTGTGTATCATCATCTCCGGTCCGGTCTGGACCAAGGGCTGGCCCGAATGGTGGAACTGGTGGCTCGAGATGCCAATCTGGCCCTCGCAGATAGGATTATAATCATGGCTGAATATCAAAACATATTCACGCAAGTGCAGGTCCAGGGTCCTCCCGAGTGGGGCATGGACAACGAAAACAACATGATGGAAGAGCGCGCGGTAAAGCCCTTCTTCAGCCAGTTGGTTGGCTATATCGGCAACGCCCAGATCGGCCCCGTCTATCTGGGCTGGACCGGGATGATCAGCCTCGCGACCGGCCTCTTGTGGTTCTTCATCGTGGGGATAAACATGCTGGCGCAGGTCGGCTTTTCGATCCCCGAGTTCCTGCGGCAGCTTTTCTGGCTGGCGCTGGAGCCTCCCGGCCCGGAGCATGGCCTGTCGATGCCACCGCTCAATGACGGAGGCTGGTATATCATCAGCTCGTTCTTTCTGCTGGTCTCGGTGATGTTCTGGTGGCTGCGCTCCTATCTTCTCGCGCAGCAGCACAAGATGGGCAAACATGTGGCCTGGGCCTTTGCCTCCGCGATCTGGTTGTTCCTTGTACTGGGTCTTTTCCGTCCTGTCCTGATGGGCAGCTGGTCCGAGGCAGTACCTTACGGGATCTTCCCGCACCTTGACTGGACGACCGCCTTCTCGATCCGCTACGGCAACCTCTACTACAACCCGTTCCACGCGCTTTCGATCGTCTTCCTTTATGGCTCTGTCCTGCTGTTCGCGATGCATGGCGCGACCATTCTGGCGGTGACCCGTTTCGGCGGCGACCGCGAGCTTGAGCAGATCTATGACCGTGGTACGGCTTCCGAGCGGGCGGCGCTGTTCTGGCGCTGGACCATGGGCTTCAATGCCACGATGGAAGGTATCCATCGCTGGGCATGGTGGTTCGCGGTTCTGACACCGATCACCGGTGGCATCGGGATCCTGCTGACCGGCACCGTTGTGGACAACTGGTTCATCTGGGCACAAGAGCACAATTTCGCGCCTATGTATGACGGTTCTTACGGTTACGCCGATTACGGGTCTTACGAAGCCTTCATCGGACAGGAGAATTGATATGTTTCCCAAATGGTTTGGTGAATGGAACAAGAAGAACCCCAAAGACATCTATGGTCCCGCAATCCTTGTCGGGTCCATAGGAGGTGCGGTTTTCGTTGCTGCCCTGCTGGTGACCTGGGGGCAACCCCTGGCCACCGACAGCCTGCAGACCGGGCCGCGTGGAACGGGCATGTCCGTGCCGGAGTTCAAGGCCGATCTGGCAAGACCCGACCCTGCGATCATCGACATCATCCAGAGCGATCCGCTTCCCCCCGAACCGGGCGAAGAGCTTGCGGGCGATGTCTATCAGAACGTGCAGGTTCTGGGCAATCTGACGGATGCCAATTTCAACCGTCTGATGGCTGCAATGACGCAATGGGTCTCGCCCGATCAGGGCTGTGCCTATTGTCACGGTGATGGCAGCGTCGATACTTATGGCGAGGACACTCTTTATACCAAGATCGTGTCGCGCCGGATGATCGAGATGACCCAGAACATCAACGAGAACTGGGACGGTCATGTGAACGCCAATAAAGAAGTCGGCGTGACCTGCATGACCTGCCACCGTGGCCAGAACGTGCCGCAGAACATCTGGTTCAAGATCGGGCCGGTAAATGAATCCGTGGCTGGCTGGTCTGCGATCCAGAACCGCGCGACGAATATCAGCCAGTCCACCTCGCTGCCATCGGATGCGTTGGAAAAGTTCCTGCTGGAATACGAGCAGATCAATGTCCACGATCTGGAAAGCCGCGTCAGAAGCCAGCCGGGTGATCCGCGTATCCACGAGACAGAGCGCACCTATTCGCTGATGAACTACTTCTCGAACGCGTTGGGTGTGAACTGTGTTTTCTGTCACAACAGCCGCGCCTTCTATGATGTGAGTCAGGTCACGCCCCAATGGGCGACTGCATCCTTGGGCATCGCGATGGTGCAGGAGTTGAACAACGACTACCTTGTGCCGTTGCAGGACCAGTATCCCGAGCACCGTCTTGGGCCGGTCTTCGGTGACGCGCCGAAAGCAGCCTGCAAGACCTGCCATCAGGGCTACCAGCAACCGCTGCAAGGCACCAATGTGATCGCGGACTGGCCGGAATTGGCCACCTCGGGCACGCCGGTTTACGAATAAGGGCGGGGCGGACTCCCCTCCGCCCTCTCCTTAGCCATGTTCGGACAGCGTTGTTCGCGCCACGCGATCCGGGCACGGGGCTTCAACACCCCGGTTCCCTTCCTGTTGGCTACAGGACCAGGGCGCCACACCGGGGACACCTGGTGTGGCGTCTTTTGTTTCAAGAGCGGGAGGCTCTGATGACCCAATCCCATGACAAGACCGATACCCCCCTTCTGGACCGCGTCGCAGGACCTGCCGATCTCAAAAGGTTTTCCGATTCAGAACTGGCGCTGCTCAGTCACGAGTTGCGCTCCGAGGTGATCCGGTCGGTCGCGCAGACGGGCGGGCATCTGGGGTCGTCCTTGGGTGTGGTTGAACTGACCGTGGCGATTCATGCGGTCTTCAACACGCCGATGGATAAACTGGTCTGGGATGTGGGGCATCAGTGCTATCCGCATAAAATCCTGACAGGGCGGCGTGACCGCATGACCACGCTGCGCCAGCGTGACGGGCTGTCAGGTTTCACCAAGCGCAGCGAGTCCGAATTCGATCCGTTCGGGGCGGCGCATAGCTCCACGTCAATTTCTGCCGCTTTGGGCTTTGCCGTTGGGCGCGATATGGGCCAGCCGACGGGTGACGCGATTGCCGTGATCGGCGATGGCTCGATCAGCGCGGGCATGGCCTATGAGGCGATGAACAATGCAGGCCACGAGGGGCGGCGGCTGTTCGTGATCCTGAACGACAATGAAATGAGCATCGCGCCGCCGGTTGGGGCGATGTCGTCCTACCTCTCACGGCTCTATGCGAATGAACCGCTGGCTGCTCTACGCCAGATGGCTGAAGGGTTCGAGGCGGCCTTGCCCGCCCCGATGCGCGAGGGCGCAAAGCGCGCGCGCCAGCTTGTGACCGGACAACCCGCAAGCGGCACTTTGTTCGAGGAACTGGGCTTTACCTATATCGGGCCCATCAACGGCCATGACATGGAACAGCTTTTGCCGGTTTTGCGCGCTGCAAGGGCAAGGGCGACAGGGCCGGTGCTGATCCATTGCTGCACCGTCAAGGGCAAGGGCTATGCGCCCGCCGAGGCGTCGCGCGACAAATATCACGGGGTGGCGAAATTCGATGTCCCCTCCGGCACGCAGGTCAAATCCAAGCCGAATGCGCCCAGCTATACGGCGGTGTTCGGGCAGGCCCTCACCGATATCGCCGCGCGCGATCCCAAGGTGGTCGCCGTCACCGCCGCGATGCCGGATGGCACAGGGCTGGACATCATGGCGAAACGCTTTCCCGCGCGGGTCTTTGATGTGGGTATTGCCGAACAGCACGGTGTGACCTTTGCCGCAGGCATGGCCGCGAGCGGGTTGCGCCCGTTCTGCGCGATCTATTCGACCTTCCTGCAAAGGGGGTATGACCAGATCGTGCATGATGTGGCGTTGCAAGGTTTGCCGGTGCGCTTTGCGATAGATCGCGCCGGGCTGGTCGGGGCTGACGGGGCCACCCATGCGGGGGCGTTTGACGTGGCCTATCTGTCGAACCTGCCGGGCTTTACGGTGATGGCCGCCGCTGATGAGGCGGAACTGGTGCACATGGTCGCGACCGCCGCCGCGCATGATGCAGGCCCGATTGCCTTTCGCTATCCGCGCGGCTCCGGCACAGGCGTTACTTTGCCCGAGGTCGGGCAAGTACTGCAAATCGGCAAAGGCCGCGTGATCCGCGAAGGGAGCGATCTGGCGATCCTCAGCCTAGGGGCGCATCTGGCGGAATGCGAGGCGGCGGTGGAGCTGTTGGCCGCCGAGGGTGTGTCTGTCACGCTCGCCGATGCCCGTTTTGCCAAGCCGCTGGATCTGGACCTGCTGCTGCAACTGGCCCGCAACCATGGCGCGCTGATCACGGTAGAGCAGGGCGCGCGCGGTGGCTTTGGCGCGATGGTGCTGCATGAACTGGCCGCAGCCGGTGTGTTTGACCGTGGCCTTGCCGTGCGGACGTTGACGCTGCCGGATCGTTTCATTGATCAGGCCAGCCCTGACGAGATGTATCTCGATGCGGGTCTGACACGCCACGATATCGCGGCAAGCGCGATGCAGGCACTGGGACGAGACCGAAAAATTCTGGGCTTCCAGCGCGCCTGAGCGTTACACCACAAGCACGGGCAGTTTCGACAGGCCCGTGACCTTGTGCGACACCGACCCAAGCAGGAACGTCTCGACCGAGCCAAGGCCACGGGCACCGATCACGATCAGATCGGCCTCGTGTTCATTGGCAAAGGCAACAATCGTGCGCGATGGCTGGCCTGCGCGGGTAAAGGCCCTGACGGATAGCAGACCCTCGGCAAGGGCGACACTCTTGGCGTAGGTGGCAACTTCCCTTGCGTTGTCGCGCAGCGCCTGATCAGGACTGCCCTGTACGGTTTTGGTGCGCACCATCGACAGGGATGCCTCTGTCATCGCGTGGTGGCGGTAAACGGTCAGGATCTCAACCTCGGCCTGGCATAGCTTCGCCAGATCTATCCCGTGGCGCAGGGCCGCCTCGCCGCCTTTCGAGCCGTCAAAGGGGATCAGGATACGCTTGTACATGGCCGCATTCCCTATTTGTCAAACGCGAGGTCCCGCAGGAACAGCGCGATCTGCGGGAACATGATCAATGCCACCGAGACGCACAGCAGGATCGCAAAGAACGGCGGCGTGCCACGG
The DNA here is from genome assembly GCA_047921295.1 of Rhodobacterales bacterium. Taxonomy (GTDB): domain Bacteria; phylum Pseudomonadota; class Alphaproteobacteria; order Rhodobacterales; family Rhodobacteraceae; genus Seohaeicola. Next base: position 75,469 of record JBLRWK010000001.1, on the reverse strand, counting down.
ATCACCTCGATATAGGGCCGCTTGAACACGGCAATCGCGGTGAAGATATCGCAGCCGAAGGGCGGGGTGGCAGAACCGATGGCCACCTGAAGCACGATAAGCGTGCCCACATGCACGGGGTCCAGCCCCACGGCATTCACCACCGGCGCAAAGATCGGCACCAGCACGAGGATAACGACGATCGGGTCCACAAACATGCAGCCGATGAAAAACGCGATGGAGATCACAACCAGCACGCCGATCTGTCCCATCTCGTCAATGCCGATGCCCGACAGGATGGCCTGCGGAATCTGGGCGAACGAGATGACCCAGGAGAACGCTGCCCCAGCCGCGACCAGAATAAAGACGACAGCAGTGATCAGGCCGGTGGATTTGGCTGTCTCATAGAGGTCACGCAACGACATCTCGCGGAAGATGAACATTTCCAGAATGATGGCGTAGAGCACACAGGCGGCGGCAGCTTCGGTGGGGGAGAAGACACCGCCGTAGATGCCGCCGATGATGATGGCCGGAAAGCCCAGTGGCCAGAGTGCCCTTCGCATCGCGCGCAGGCGTTCGCCCCAAGTGCTTTTGGGTTCGGTGGGCACATTGTTGCGGACCGCGTAAATCCACGCATAGATCGAGAACAGAAAAAGGATCAGCAGGCCCGGCCCGATCCCGGCGATGAACAGTTCCGCAATCGAGGTGTTGGAGACCACGCCGTAGATGATCATGCCGATGGAAGGCGGGATCAGGAATGCGATATCGGAGGCGTTTACGATCAGCGCCAAGACATAGCTGTCCTTGTATCCGGCCTTGAGCATGCGCGGACGCAACGGCGAGCCGATCGCGACAACCGTGGCCTGCGTGGAGCCGGACACAGCCCCGAACATGGTGCAGGCCGAGGCCGTCGCCATCGCCAGCCCGCCACGCAGATGGCCGATGAAGGCCATGACCAGATCAATTAGGCGGGTTGCGGATTGTCCGCGCGTCATGATGTCGGCGGCGAAAATGAACATCGGCACGGCTATCAGCGAGGCGGGCCGAATGCCCGCCATCATCTGCTGCACCATTGTCTCCATCTGACCGAACCCGTTGAACAGCGTGTAGAACCCGACAGCAGCCCCTGCGATCAGCGGGATCATCATCGGGAATCCCATCAGCAGCAGGACGACCATGATCGAGAATATTGTCCATCCCATGGGTCAGACCTCGTCTTCGGCGCTGTCATACCCTTCCAGCACCCCGGTTGAGAGATAGATATCGGGCTCGATGATGTTCTTGATGGCCGTCAGCAGATATTGCGTGCCTGTCATGAAAAATCCGACAGGCACCCAGACCAGCGTCCACCAGACGGGAATGCTCAAAGCGGGCAAGACCCGGCCCCGGCCTGCCTGCGTCTGGATGTAGTGGAAGGAAAACCATGCCAGCCCCAGCATCACGATGCCGGAGACGATGCTGATCAGGATCATCATGATCTTGCGCCAGCGTGGCGACAACGTATCGAAAATAGCCGACATCCGGATATGCCGCCCATGCCGCGCTGCATAGGAGATGCCTGCAAAGGTAATGAGAATGATCAGGATGCTGTTCAGTTCTTCCGAAAAGAACAAGGAGTTCTGGAAAACAAACCGCCCGACCACATTCGCAATCGTGTTGATTGCCATCAATAAAACGCCGGTCGCCAGCAAGACCGCCTCAATGCGGGCTATGCCGTTGTCTATCCATCCCAATGCACCCGGAAGCGTGCTGTGATAAGCCCCGACTGCCCCCTCATCCGTGCCTGTGGTGGCTGTCTGGCTTTGCAACTGTGACTTAGGAAACTCGCTCACACGCGGTCACTCCCCGGCTTGCAGATGATCCCCCGAGGGGATCATGCGTTCAAGGCAGCGACCCGGTTCTCACCGGATCGCCGCAGTCCTAACGTGGCCGGATCAGTTGGCGACGGCGTCCAGATCGGCCTTCATCTGGTCCAGAATTTCCTGACCGCGCTCACCCGTCATCTCGATGAAGGTAGCCTCGACACGCTCGGCCGATTCCTGAAACGGGATGCGCTGTTCGTCTGTCAGGCGCGTTACCGTCATGGAGGGCTTGGATTCCAGAATGGTCTCCAGCGCGCTTTCTGTCAGACCTTCCTGATATTCCAGGATATGCTCGAACGCCACATCCACAGCATCGCGCACAAGGGTCTGATCCTCTTCGGACAGCCCGTCAAAGAAATCGCTGTTTGCCATCAGGGCGGTGGTGAAGTTGTTGTGCCCTGTGAAGGTGATGTGATCGGTGACCTCGTACATCTTCGTGGATTCGACGAAGAACATGGGGTTTTCCTGCCCCTGAATGATGTTGGTCTGAAGCCCGCCGTAAACCTCGCCCCATGGCAGCGGCGTGGGCGTCGCGCCAAAAGCACGATAGCTTTCAACCAACAGCGGATTGGTCATGACCCGCACCCGGACGTCATTCAGCTCTTCCGGCGTTGTAAACGGCTCTTTGGTGGTGATCACCACTTCGCCCTCGGGATACATCGTCAGCAGTTCCAGACCCTGTTCGGCATAAAGATCGGGGAACATCTCGTTGATGGCGACAGAGGTGCGGAAAAACTCGTTCAGTTGTTCTTCGTTCTGCGGCAGCAGATAGGGCACGAAGAATACCTGTGCTTCCGGGATCAGCGCGCCGGTAAAGCCGGGGCTCTGGTTCACGAATTGCAGGATGCCCGCTTGCGCCTGCTCCATGATGTCTGCCGATTCGCCCAAGGTGCCATACGGGAATAGCTGCACCTCGTAATCCGAATTTGCTTCGATTTCCTCTTTGAACTTCTGGGCGAATACGCCCTGCACCTCGTCCAGCGCTTCTTCGAACGCGTAGCGCCATGTGTCGGCCTGTGCCGCAGTCATGCTGGCGACCAGCGCGCCAGCGGCTACTGTACCTGTGAATAAGCTTCTAAGGTTGGTCATGGGTTTCCTCTCTTTCAGTGCTGTGCCGGAGAGCGGGAAGGCCGCAATTCAGCTTGAGCGTCCATTTTCGGCAAGTCACAATCGAATGGATCGCAAGCTCGTCGGAACGCTAATAGTTTGAGTACCAAACTAATTTCTGCCCTCTAGTAAAAGTCATTGCGCGCGGAATGTCAAATTAGGCCAATAAAAGTGCAGAAAACCGCATATGTAAAACGCCTTCTGGCGATCTTAGCCTTACGTGAGGCGACTTTAAGATTAGGGCATCTTAGGAAATTATCCTTGGGTCACAGGCAGGCCTTCGATCAGAAAAATCCGCCATCGATTGCCCTGATGTGCTTGGGACAACTTTGAGCACCACAAGACACAGACATCCTAGGTTGCCAATCAAAACGAACAATAACGAACACAAAAGACTTTCCTTTCGACGGGCGCACCTGCATATAGTCAGGTTATTCCGGACGTTATGGGTGACGCGCGTGACCGTTTCGCAATCAGAGGACTGTATCGATCTTTTCATCATCGGCGGCGGCATCAACGGCTGCGGCATCGCGCGCGACGCGGTGGGCAGGGGGCTGTCTGTCAGGCTTGTCGAGATGAACGATCTGGCCTCGGCAACCTCTTCAGCCTCCACCAAACTGTTTCATGGCGGTCTGCGGTATCTGGAGTATTTCGAGTTCCGCCTTGTGCGCGAGGCTTTGCTGGAGCGGGAAACGCTGCTCAAGGCGATGCCGCATATCAGTTGGCCGATGCGTTTTGTGCTGCCCTATCATAAAGACATGCGGTTCGAGGCGGAAACGCCTGCCTCCCGCTTGCTCAGCATCATGATGCCTTGGATGAAAGGGCGGCGTCCGGGATGGATGATCCGGCTTGGCCTGTTTCTTTACGACAGCCTTGGCGGACGGCAGATCCTCCCCGGAACCCGGACGATCAGCTTGCAGGGCACTGTCGAAGGGGCACCCTTGCAGGAGCGGTTTCAGACCGCGTTCGAATATTCCGATTGCTGGATCGAGGACTCGCGGCTCGTGGTTCTCAACGCACGCGATGCCGTGGCGCGCGGTGCGGACATTATGGTGCGTACGAAATTGACCGGCGCAGAGCGTGAGGGTGATCTGTGGCGCATCACCACGCAAGATACCGACAGCGGCGAGACGCATGTCCATAAAGCGCGCATGCTGATTAACGCCGCTGGCCCCTGGGTGGGCGATATCATTGCCACCAAACTGCGCAGCAATTCCAGCGATGGCGTTAGGCTGGTGCGCGGCTCCCATATCGTGACACGGCGGCTTTACGATCACGACAAATGCTATTTCTTTCAGGGCGAGGATGGCCGTATCATCTTTGCCATTCCTTACGAGACGGATTTCACCCTGATCGGCACAACGGATGCAGAACATGATGACCCGTCGCGCGAACCAATCTGTACGCCTGCCGAGCAGTCCTATCTGTTGGATTTCGCCAACCACTATTTCGCCCAGCAACTGACGGACGCCGATGTTGTCTGGACCTATTCAGGCGTGCGCCCGCTTTATGATGACGGTGCAAAAAGCGCCACGGCGGCAACGCGCGATTATACGCTCAAGCTGGACAAGACGGGCGGTTCACCTGTTCTGAATGTATTTGGCGGAAAGATCACTACCTACCGGCGGCTGGCTGAATCCGTGATGGAGAAAGTGGGCACGGTATTTGCCGATTTGCCGGGGCCATGGACGGCAGGCGTCGCCTTGCCCGGAGGGGATTTTCCGGTGGACGGTGTTGCCGATCTGGTGGATCGGTTGCAACAGGCGGCACCGTTTCTGACGCCGCGTGATGCGCTGCGTCTGGTTCGCGCCTACGGGACAGAGGCGTTCGAGGTGATCGGCTCGGCCCGATCGCTGGCCGATATGGGGCAAGATTTCGGCGCCGGGCTGACCGAGCGGGAGGTCCGCTGGCTGATGGCGCAGGAATTTGCACGCCGCGCCGATGATATCGTCTGGCGGCGGACCAAGCTCGGGCTGAGGATGCAGCCGGAACAGATCGCAGCTTTAGACGACTGGATGCTCCGGCAGCGCGGCGGAGCCTCGGCGGCGGCGGAATAGGCTTACTTGCCGTTGGCGATGCAGCGGCTAGGGTGGAACAGGGGAGCTGTCCCTTTGTAAGCAAGCGAGGGGGATATCATGCCTTATATTCTGGCCATAGATCAGGGCACGACATCCAGCCGCGCCATTCTGTTTGACGGTGACATGCGCGTTGCCGCAATGGCGCAAGAAGAGTTCCCCCAGCATTACCCCGCCTCGGGCTGGGTGGAGCATGACCCCTCCGATCTGTGGACAACCACAGCCGCGACCTGCCGTGCCGCGATGGAGAAGGCGGGCATCAAGGCGGGCGAGATCGCCGGTATCGGCATCACCAACCAGCGCGAGACAACGCTGATCTGGGACAGGAAAACCGGCAAACCCATTCACAATGCGATCGTCTGGCAGGACCGGCGTACAGCAGCCCTTTGCCAGAAGCTGCGGGATGACGGCCATGAGCCGACGGTGACAAACCGCACCGGCTTGCTGCTTGATCCCTATTTTAGCGGCACCAAAGTGGCCTGGCTTCTCGACAATGTAGAAGGCGCCCGCGCGCGTACAGAGGCGGGAGAACTGGCCTTCGGCACGGTCGATAGCTGGCTGATCTGGAACCTGACGGGCGGCAAGGCGCATGTGACCGATGCAACCAACGCGGCGCGCACCTTGCTCTATGATATCCGCAAGGGGCGCTGGTCAAAGACCATGTGCGACATGCTGGGCATCCCGATGAGCCTGCTACCAGAGGTGCGCGATTGCGCCGCCGATTTCGGCATGGCGCGGGCCGATCTGTTCGGGGGGGAAATTCCGATCCTCGGTGTCGCAGGAGATCAACAGGCCGCCACAATCGGGCAGGCCTGTTTCCAGCCCGGAATGCTGAAATCAACCTACGGGACAGGGTGTTTCGCTTTGCTGAACACAGGGTCGGAGCCTGTCACCTCGCATAACAGGTTGCTGACAACGATTGCCTATCAACTGGACGGTCGGCCAACCTATGCGCTGGAAGGGTCGATCTTTATTGCAGGCGCAGTGGTTCAGTGGCTGCGCGATGGGCTGAAAATCATCCGTGATGCGCATGAAACACAGCCCTTGGCCGAACAAGCAGACCCGACGCAGAACGTGATCCTTGTGCCGGCTTTCACAGGATTGGGCGCGCCCTATTGGAACCCAGATTGCAGAGGGGCAATATTCGGCCTGACGCGCAATTCAGGTCCGGCAGAACTCGCCCGTGCGGCGTTGCAAAGTGTGTCGTTCCAGACCCGTGATCTTTTGGAAGCGATGCAGGCAGACTGGACGCCGGAGGCGGGCGGCCCGGTGTTGCGCGTGGACGGAGGCATGAGCGCGTCAGATTGGGCCATGCAATTTCTGTCGGACATCATCGGTGCCCCTGTCGACCGTCCAGCGGTGCTGGAGACAACGGCGATGGGCGCGGCATGGCTGGCAGGAATGCGCGCGGGCATTTACCCCGATCAAGTTGAGTTTGCCGCAAATTGGGCGCTGGAGCGGCGATTTGAGCCGAGCATGCCGGACGAAGAGCGAGAAGCAAGTTTTGCCGCTTGGACACGGGCAGTACAGGCAACGTTGCAGTTTTAAGGTCATGCATCTCGAATCGAACGATCCTCTCGATCAGGCGAGTACACAGCGATTGTTCTGAGATCTGCTACAAAAGACCCCAACACACCTGATTGTTGCTGCATATACACAACCTTTGATAGTGTAAGCTACAATAGGGCAAAAATTAGTCTGATCACTTTAGATTGATCTTAAGGCAGGGAGGGTCACATTTTTGACCCAAAGCCATCAAGCTGTGATCGACGCGACGGTTGATGCGCAAAAGTTCCCGGCTTCGCAAAATAATTCTAAGAGCCTGTACTGTCGCAGCACCAGCAACAGTCTGAAGTCATAACCTTGAAAAACAGCGGTTTTGGCAACAATTTGCCTAAATTTCTGGCCTTTTTTCAATCCCTTGGTGGTAATTCGCAGATGTTAATCTGTCTGCCTAGCTGTCGGACTCTTAAGGTGATCTCTCACAATCCTCTGGTTGATCACTGATGCAGAACTGACTCTGTCATCTTGTTTCCGCCTCAATGTCGCTTGGACCAGATTGACCTAGCCGCCAAAAAAAGGCTTAAATGTGTCTCACCAAAGTACGGTTCTGAGTACGGTTGTTATTTTCAAATCCATCGACGTTTGCGGTCTTTCGGGATCCGAGCAGAGAGTGACACTTACTAAAGAACCACCTTCGCATCGTGCTGCCAGATGAGGCGAAGGTTAAGGGGTTAAGGCCATCACAACAATGACCAGACGCCGCAGAGCCACTGCTCTGCGAATGGTAGAGCTTTGCCCTAAATTTGGTCTCTCACACTCCCTGTGCCGCACAGTCGATTTCACCTCTCCGCGATGCGTATTCAGCACGCGGCCATTTGGGGGAATGGGACTATGGCCTATGATATGGGTGTGTACTCGGACTCTGTCCGGGCCCGCACCGCTAGAAATGTACTTACTTCAGCGGCTCCTCGCCAAGATCGGTTTTTTCTCTATCCCGGCTTGGGTAAACGCCTGTTTGATCTGGCGTTTGTTGCTCTTATTGCTATTCCCGTTGTGCTTGCCCTGACAATTTTAGCCATCCTTGTGGCAACCGACGGACGTTCGCCTTTCTATGTTCAGGAACGTCTTGGACAACATGGACGTGTTTTCCGGATGTACAAGTTGCGTTCCATGGTGGCGGATGCGGATACAGTTCTGAAATCCTATTTGGAGAGCAATGCAGACGCGCGCCGCGAATGGGAACGCAACCAGAAGCTTAGGAATGATCCGCGTGTCACATGGGTAGGACGTGTTATCCGCAAAACCTCACTGGACGAACTGCCGCAATTTCTGAATGTGCTGAAAGGCGACATGTCCGTTGTAGGGCCTCGCCCGATGATGTGCGATCAGCGCGACCTTTATCCCGGTACCGAGTACTACGAAATGCGTCCCGGCATTACCGGTGCATGGCAGACCTCGGTTCGCAACGAAAGCAGCTTTGTAGAGCGCGCCGAGTATGACCGTGACTATTTCCATCACCTATCATTGCTGACAGATATTAAGATCGTGATGCGGACCTTCGGTGTTGTTGTTAGAGCGACGGGTCACTGAAAACCTGTTTGAACTGCTGTGCCCTGCATTAATATGCGGGGTACAGCCATATTTGTGCCAAATGAGTTAGGTAGATAATCAGTGTCGTTGCAGACTCGGACCTACTGTTCTGCATGGACTGGAATTGAAAGGGACGGATCGACGTGACGCCAAACGGGTTTGCCTATCTGGTGCTGGCGCTCTGGCCGCTTGTCAGCATTGCATTGTTCCGTACCCAACCAGTTGGGCGCGCGATCATTGCGAGCTTCCTGATTGCATATCTGTTTCTGCCGCCTCATCCGACAGGTTTCAATCTCCCTTTGGTTCCGGAGATGAACAAGCACACTTTGCCGTCAGTCACAGCCTTTCTGATTTGCTTCTTCATGTATGGACGAAAGATGACGATCTTTCCGGAATCCATGCTCGCGCGTGTCCTGATTATCACCTTCGTATTCAGCCCAATGCTCACGGCAATGACCAACGGAGAGGCAGTTTTCTTCGGGCGTTTCATGATTCAGCCGCTAGGGTTGAAAGAGGGGCTTTCCATGGTGGTTGGCCAAGCCATAGCGATTGTGCCATTCATACTGGCGATGAATTTTCTGCGAAGCGAACAGGATCTGCGCGATCTGTTGCTGGCGCTGCTGATCGGAGCGTTGGTCTACTCGCTACCGATGCTCTTCGAAGTGCGTATGAGCCCCCAACTTAACACTTGGATTTACGGGTTCTTCCAGCACAGTTTCGGCCAGATGATGCGCGAGGGGGGCTTCAGGCCGATCGTTTTCCTGTATCATGGTCTATGGGTTGCGTTCTTTTGCTTCACGGCAGTTGTGGCTGCATTTACATTGTATCGCCATGAAAAGACCATTAGACGCCCATCGGCGAAGTACTTCTGGGCCGGGCTTTATCTTTTCGCCGTATTGGTGTTGTGCAAATCGCTCGGCTCCCTGCTGTTCGCGCTTCTGCTCGTTCCGGCAGTTCTTATGTTCAGCACACGCCTGCATTTGCGTTTAGCCGCTTTGATGGTTGTGATTGCCGTCGCCTACCCTGTTTTGAAAGGCAACCAACTTGTTCCGGAAAGAGCACTGATCGAGCAAGCCTATGCTATAAGTCCGGATCGCGCGCAGTCCTTGCAGTTCCGCTTGATGCATGAGGGAATTTTGCTCGACCGTGCGGCCATCAAACCGATATTCGGTTGGGGCTCCTTCGGCCGTCCTTTGCTGCATGACGCGAGCGGACGAGTGATTTCGATCCCGGATGGTCGCTGGGTGATCACGCTAGGCACCTATGGATGGGTTGGCTACATAGCAGAGTTTGGTCTTCTTGCGTTGCCTTTGATGCTGTTGATCTCAAGGCTTAAGGGTGTCCGTTCAGCGCGTATCCCGCCTCTGCTTGGAGGAGTGGCGTTGATCCTCGGCGCGAATATGTTTGATATGTTGCCGAATGCAACTTTGACACCACTAACCTGGCTGATGGCCGGAGCACTATTGGGATATTGTCAGTCATTAAAACCAGTCAGGGCAAAGCAGTCCTCACAGTTGCAAGCTGTAGTGTGATTTGCGACGTTGGAGGCTTGGAAACATGAGTTCTATCGCGATAATTTCTAGGCGACGCATTTTCACCTGTAATTTTGCCGCAACCTTTTGGCGATTTTGCGGCATGGTGACTATGCTCTGCTTGGTGTTGCTTATGCCTAAGCATGTCAAGGCGGCAAACGAAGACACGCAAGCGCAACTTGAGAACCCCGCGTTGGCGATGGGCCTGAACGGAATTGCGGATTGGTCCACTCAGCATCCCTTCATCGACATATTGAAAACCTCGCGGTCGTGGACGGGGCATCTCACCGGGAGGTTCGGTGGTTTCGAGGCCGACGCTCTCCAAGAAGGTGGCTACATCGACGATGAAGGATGGCCGCGGGCCGTGCCGCGCGGCGTCGAAGCGCTTGAGGCCTTTGTTTTGACGGAGCAGCCCGCCGAGGGGCAGAGCGTCGCGGGCCGATATGTCCTGAGCTATGAGGGTATCGGCCGAGTTCAGGTGACGGGGCCAGTGTCCAATGTGCGCTACAGGGATGGCGACATCCATTTCACTTTCACGCCATCGGACGGGTTGGTCGGCGTCAGGGTCAACCGGATCGATCCGGCGGGAACGGGCGATCATGTGCGCAACATCCGGATCGTGCGGGAGGACCATCTGCAACTGGACGCGCTGGGATATCGCTTCAACCCAGACTGGTTGGAGAAGATCAGGGATGTCCGCGTTCTGAGGTTCATGGATTGGATGGCGACAAACAACTCCGGTCAGGTCACTTGGGCTGACCGACCACGGGTGGAGGATGCGACGTTCACTACGCATGGTGTGCCGGTCGAGATCATGGTCGAACTGGCCAATGAAGCGGGTGTGGATGCCTGGTTTACCCTGCCCCATATGGTGGATGACGATTATGTCAGGCAATTCGCCAGCTATGTAAGGGATCATCTGAACCCCGATCTGAAAGCCTATGTCGAGTATTCCAACGAGGTGTGGAACTGGCAATTCGCGCAGGCGACGTGGGCCGCAGAGCAGGCAAGGGCGCGTTGGGGTGAGGACGTTGGGGATGGCTGGGTCCAATTTGCGGGGCTACGCGCGGCGCAGATGGCGCAGATCTGGACCGATGTGTTCGGGGCAGAGGCGGAGGAACGGCTGGTTCGGGTCGTCGCGACACAGACAGGCTGGCTCGGACTGGAAGAAGGCTTGCTGCATGCTCCACGCTGGCAAGCCGAGGATAGTGCCAACCGCCCGCCGTTTGAGTCCTTCGATGCCTATGCGGTCACCGGATATTTCGGTGTAGGTGGCGATGCCGATGAACATTCGAACCGGATTCTCGGCTGGCTTGATCAGGGTGAGGATTATGCGACGGAGCGTTTGCTGGAAGAGTTGCGTAACGACTCGGTCGCTTCCCTGATCAATCGTTACTTTCCCTATCATGCCGATGTCGCAGAAAAGCACGGGCTGGATCTGATCATGTATGAAGGCGGAACACATGTTGTTGGATTTGCCAACTGGACAGAGAACCAGCGCCTGACGGACTTCTATACCAGCTTCAACTATACCGAAGGTGTGGCAGAACTCTACCGTGAGGTGCTTGACGGCTGGCACGCGGCAGGTGGCACCTTGTTCAACGCTTTTGTAGATGTCAGCAAACCGAGCCGCTGGGGAAGTTGGGGGCATCTGCGGCATCTCGACGATATGAACCCACGCTGGCAGGCTTTGATGGAATATAACGAGGCAACGCTCGTGGATTGGGAACGCCGGGCGCCGAATACATTCAGCCACGGTACGATACGGCATGCTCCGGTTGAGGGCGGTCGCGTCGAGGCGCAACATCCGCGTGACGTTCTGCTGGGGGGGCCGGGCGATGATATTCTCGTGGCAACGGGCTGTTGTCCGCGCATTCACGGTGGAGACGGCCGCAATGTTGCAGTTCTGCCGGAAGCTGCTGTGGACTATGAATTGATACGCAATGGCGATGTGCTGACCGTCCGGACGGCCTCAGGCGAGGGCCGGATGGTAAATATCGAAGAGATTCGGTTCTCCGGCGGAACAAGCGAGGAGATTGTGTTGTTTTCGGACATGAAGCCGGAGCAAACGGAGTAGGGCCACAAGCATTGTCCATGCATCATCAACAGTACGCGCTTACACAGCCTATTAGGCTCTCAATGTCGCAGATGGCTGCCATATTGTTGCCAATATATTACCTCCCGTGGCACAATACTCCCGTGCTGTGCCGATATTGAGTGGATTTCACAACCTTTAGTATTTGTTTCAATGGCCGCAAACTGAATTTGCCCTTTTTTTCAGGAAGATAGCAGTGCTGAGTGTCATCATTCCCGCCAACAATGAAGAGGCATTGTTGGGTGCCTGTCTCGATTCTCTTCTCGCCTCCGAGGCTACTTTCTGTGCAATCGAAGTCATCATCGTGGCCAACGGATGTACCGACAAAACAGCCGACATCGCGCAGAGTTACCAGGAACGCGCTGCGGCGCGCGGTTGGCGATTTAAGGTTCTGGATCTGGCCGAAGGCGGCAAGATGCGCGCACTGAATGCGGGCGACTCTGCGGCCAGCTTGCCTTGGCGCGCTTATCTGGATGCAGACGTAACAGTGGCACCGGCCCTGCTGGACCAGTTGTGCCGGGCCCTTGACGGGCCGAAGGCTGTCTATGCCAGCGGCACATTACGCATTACGGCCCAAGGCTGGGTGAGCCGCGCCTATGCGGCGACATACCGGCAGGTTCCCTTCATGGCGCGCGGCGTGCCGGGATGTGGACTGTTTGCCGTGAATGCGGCAGGGCGCGCACGCTGGGACAAGTTCCCCGATATCATTTCCGACGATACATTCGTGCGCTTGTTGTTCAAACCCGAAGAGCGGGTTGCCGTGCGTGCGCCTTATAATTGGCCCGTCGTGGAAGGCTTCGCCGCGCTTGTGCGCGTCAGGCGCCGTCAGGACCGGGGCGCGAGACAAGTTGCTACCCTTTATCCTCATCTGATGGCGCATGAGGACAAAGCGGCCTTGGGTCTTGGTGGTATGCTCATGCTCTTTGCCCGCAACCCCGTCGGGTTCGCCGTCTATTGCAGCGTCGCCGTCGCGGTAAGGACAGGTCCAAGCAGGCTTGGCGTTGGCGCATCCCAAGTCGGAATAGCGGATTGGAGCCGGGGACGGTGAGTTACGCGGCTACCATCAACACCCGTATGCGCGGGGTGCTGACCAGCGGCAGCCTGACCGCACGGGTGATGCGCTCCTCGGGCCTGACGGTGATGGGCTATGGCTACGGACAATTCGTGCGGCTGGCCTCTAATCTAGTATTAACGCGCCTTTTGTTTCCTGAAGCCTTTGGTTTGATGGGTTTGGTAACGGTCTTTATGGTCGGCCTCGTCATGTTTTCTGACTTTGGCATTGGCCCCGCAATCTCTCGCAGCGCGCGTGGTGATGATCCTGACTTCCTGAACACCGTTTGGACAATCCAGGTTGTGCGCGGATTTATTCTATTCTTTATCGGCTGCCTTTTGGCTTGGCCAATTTCCGTGTTCTACGGCCAACCAGTACTCTTTTTCATGCTGATTGCTGCTTCAGTGCAGTTCATCATTTTGGGTTTCATGCCCACCCGCAAGGAAACTGCCCACCGTCATCTCGCCATAGGCAAGGTTACTGTTCTTGATGTAGCATCACAGACCCTTTCCCTGCTCGCGATGGTTTTGTTGGCGATCTGGATGCAATCAGTTTGGGCTCTGGTTGTCGGTGTTATACTTGGAACTTTGATCCAAGTCTCATTGATGACCGTGTTTTTGCCAGGCGTTAAAAACCGCTTTCAGTGGGAATCGTCTTCGGTCACGGAGGTGCTGCATTTCGGCAAGTGGATCTTTTTGAGCACCATTTGCGGCTTTCTACTATTTCAGGGCGACAAGCTCGTGCTTGGTAAATATCTGACGCTGGAAAAGTTCGGCCTTTATAATATAGGCTATTTTCTTGGTAGCTTCCCGTTGCTCTTAGGCATGATGGTCACTGGACGTCTTTTAATTCCTGTATATCGCGACTGTCCACCGCTCGAGTCACGCGCGAACTTTCTCCGACTTCGACGTCTGCGCATCACGTTGACCGCAGCCTTGACTGTTATGTTGGGAGCTACGGCATTTGCAGGGGTATGGCTGGTCGGTCTTTTGTATGATGACCGTTATGTGGATGCAGGAGCAGTTGTGGTGATGCTTGCCTGTATTCAAATCCCCGTAGTTATAGGTTTGACCTATGATCAAGCGGCGCTTGCCGCAGGCGATTCGCGCAGGTACTTTTTTGTTACTTTTACAAAAGCGGTCTTGATGATTGCTGGCCTCCTGATTGGCGCGCAGCTTGGCGGGCTGGTCGGGGCATTGATCGGCCAGGCAATTGCTACTCTGGCGGCCTATCCCGCGCTTGTGTGGCTCTCGGTGCGCCTAGGCGTTTGGGATCCGCTACACGATCTGGGTTTCGCTGTGGTGGGCGTGATCCTTGCTACGTCAGCGATCTGGTGGAATTGGGCGGCGATTGTCGCTTTGGGGTCTGCCTAACCGCAGGTCCGGAACGAAACGCGAGGGACATGTGTTTGTCCTGCGTGGGTGACGAGTTTGACAGGGTTTCGTCAGATTCTCACCGCATTTGGCGGCTATCCCCGCCTTGGTGTCGGTAGCGAGTATTTCCTTACATCCAGTTTTGGAGTTACCGCATATGAGCGCTGAGAATGATATCGCTATTGTAGGCATGGCCGCCCATCTTCCCGGTGCAGGCGATGTGCAATCCTATTGGCGCAATCTGCGTGATGGTGTGCGGTCGATCCGGCACGTCTCGGAAGAGGAGTTGCTGGCAGCCGGAGAGGCGCGGCACGTGCTCGCGCGGCCGGATTACGTGCCCTATGCCGCCCCTCTTGACCAGTTTGACCATTTCGATGCGGAGTTCTTTGGTTTCAGCCCCAAGGATGCCGCGATCATGGACCCGCAGCACCGCCAGTTTCTGGAGGTGATCTGGGAGGCGCTGGAAAACGCGGGCCATATGCCCGAGGATTTTTCCGGCCCCATCGGCGTGTTCGGTGGCTGCGGTATGGGAAGCTACTTTTATTTCAACATCTGCTCCAACCCCGAACTGGTGCAGGATGTGGGCATGTTCCTGCTGCGCCATACCGGCAATGACAAGGATTTCCTGACCACACGCGCCAGCCATGTGTTCAACCTGACAGGGCCAAGTGTGAATGTGCAGACCGCGTGCTCCACATCCCTTGTGGCGGTGCATTACGCGGTGCAATCCCTGCTGACGGGTGAATCCGACATGGCGATTGCGGGCGGTGTCACGATCGAACTGCCGCAGAACCGTGGGTACATATATAAGGACGGCGAGATCCTGTCGCCTGACGGGGAATGCCACGCATTTGACCATCGCGCACAGGGCACGGTGTTCGGCTCGGGCGCAGGCGCGGTTGTGTTGCGCCGTCTGTCTGATGCGATTGCGGATGGTGATCATATATGGGGTGTCATCAAGGGCACCGCGATCAACAATGACGGTTCGTCAAAAGCCGGATATCTGGCACCGTCCGTGGATGGCCAGTCTGCCGCGATTGTCGAAGCGCAGGCAGTCGCAGGCGTGGCCCCCGAGACAGTGGGTTATATCGAATGCCACGGCACAGGCACCTATCTAGGTGATCCCATCGAGGTGGCGGCGCTGACCGAAGCGTTCCAGCAGGGCGGTGCTCAGGGTGAAGGCTTTTGCCGGATCGGGTCGGTCAAGACGAATATCGGCCATCTGGATACAGCGGCGGGTGTTGCGAGCCTGATCAAAACGACGCTGGCGCTGCATCACGGGCAAATTCCGCCATCCTTGGGCTATGAAAAACCCAACCCCGTTATCGGGTTTGAGAGCAGCCCCTTTGTGGTGAATGACCGGCTGACAGACTGGCCGCGCGGGGACATGCCGCGCCGTGCGGGGGTAAACTCGCTCGGTGTGGGCGGCACCAACGCCCATGTCGTGCTGGAAGAGGCCCCACAGGTCGCCGCATCGGGGCAAAGCGATTTCCCGTTCCAGCCGATTGTGATCTCGGCCCGCAGCAAGGCCGCGCTGGACGCCGCCACACAAAGATTGGCCGATCATCTGGAGGCGCGCCCCGATCAGCCGCTGGCCGATGTCGCCTATACCCTGCGCCACGGGCGGCGCGCTTTCGAGCTGCGCCGGGTCATTGTTGCAAGCAGCCATGCCGAGGCAGCGGCAACGCTGCGGGCGAATGATCCTCGGCGTGTGTTAAATCACAAGCCTGTTGGCGATGCGCCCGATGTGGTGTTCATGTTCCCCGGCGGCGGCGCGCAATATGCAGGCATGGCGCGCGATCTCTATGAGACAGAGCCAGTCTTTCGCGACTGGATGGATCGCGGGTTGGAGGTGCTGCAAGCCAAGCTGGATTACGACATCCGCAAGGTATGGTTACCCGAACCGGGGCAGGAGGCAGCAGCGGACGCGCGGCTCAAGCAGCCTTCGGTGCAATTGCCGCTGATCATGATCGTCGAATATGCGCTGGCGCAACTGTGGATTAGCTGGGGCGTAAAGCCCGCCGCTTTGGTCGGTCATTCGATGGGCGAGAATACCGCCGCTTGCGTGGCAGGCATCATGCGTTTTGAGGATTGCATCGGTCTGGTGCATCTGCGCGGGACCCTGTTCGATACGGTGCCTGCCGGCGGGATGCTCTCGGTCGGGCTGGCGGCGGAGGAGTTGCGCCCGCTTCTCGGCGATGATCTGGACCTTGGCGCGGTCAACGGCCCCGCGCTCAGCGTCGCGTCCGGCCCGCAAGCCGCGCTGGACCGTCTGCAAGAGCAACTGGAGGCCCGCGAGGTCGAGTTCCAGCGCATCCCCATCGATATCGCTGCCCATTCGCGGATGTTGGAGCCGATCCTACAACGCTTTGGCGATTACCTGCGGTCGATCACGCTCAGCGCGCCGAACATTCCGGTCATGTCGAACCGCAGCGGAGAGCGTCTGACCGATGCCCAAGCCACGGACCCTGAGTACTGGGTCGCACATTTGCGGGGCACCGTGCATTTCGCCGATTGCATCGCAACATTGGCCGCTGAGGCGCCCAAGGGGCAGGGGCGGGTGTTCCTTGAGGTTGGCCCTGGCAAGGGGTTGGGCTCTTTGGCCGGACAGCATGCCAATGTGACACCAAACGCCGTGATAGGCTCTTTGCGCCACCCGCAGGACCATGTGGCCGATGATTCCTATTTCATGGCAATGCTGGCGCGGATGTGGGCGGTTGGCGTCACTATCGACTGGGATCAGGTCTGGGGTGGCGTGCCGCGCAACCGTGTGCCGCTGCCAAGCTATGCCTTCCAGCGCAGCCGTTATTTCATCGAACCCGGCAAGGGCGCACAAAATCAGGCCGAGGCTGATCTGTGGCCGCTGCGGTCCGACAATCTTGAAAGCTGGGGTTACCGCCCTGCATGGGTGCCGCGTCTGGCCGAATGCGATGTCGATCCGGATGATCTGGCAGGCCTGCCTGCCGAGGATTGGCTGGTGCTCGAGGATGATGCCGGACTTGGAGCCGCACTCACGGCGAGATTGCGCGCGGCGAACCAGCGCGTCATCACCGTGCGCCCTGCCGACGCCTTCGCCCGCGCAGGCGAAGATGGCTATCTGCTGGCGCCGGAACAGGGGCGGCCCGGCTATGATCTGCTGATCCGCGATCTGGTGGAGCGGGGCCGGATGCCTTCCCGTATCGCGCATCTGTGGCAGGTTACAAAGAGCCGCAGTTTCCGCCCCGGCAGCAGCTTTTTCCACCGCACGCAAGAGCAAGGGTTCTACAGCCTGCTGTTTCTGGCGCAAGCTTTGGCCGAGGAAAACGCTGTCGCGCATATCAGCGTGATCACATCGGACGCAGCGCAGGTGCGTAAGGAAGCGCTGAGCGATCCGGACAAGTCCACCATCATGGGACCGGCGCGGGTGATCCCGCGCGAGGTGCCGGGGATGACCTGCGCCGTGCTGGATATCCGCCTGCCCGCGCAAAGCAAGAAACGCGGCGAGGGTTATGCAGAACTGGCAGCACGCGTGATGGAGGATCTGCTGGCAGCCCCTGCCAATACAGTGGCCGCCTTGCGGGGCGAGAAACGCTTTGCGCTGGAGTTCAAGCCCGCGCCGCTCGCCGAAGTGGCGGACGAGGCGCTGCCGCTGCGCAAAGATGGTGTGACGCTGATCACGGGTGGTTTTGGTGGCATCGGGCTGAGCATTGCAGGCGCGCTCATCGCGCGTGGGCAACGGCGTGTGGTGCTGATGGCGCGCTCTGCCTTGCCGCCGCGAGCGAGATGGGAGGCGCTCACTCGCTCTTCGCTGAATGACGCGACCGTGCAGCGCATCCGCGCCGTGCAGGCATTGGAGGCGCAGGGCGGCGAGGTTCTGGTGCTACAGGCCGATGTCAGCAATATCGAGGATATGCGCGAAGCTGTTTCACAGGCCGAAGCCGCCTTTGGCAAGGTGACGGCGGTGATCCATGCCGCAGGGGTTATCCATGACGCGCCGCTGCTGACCAAATCCCTGACCGAGATCGAGGATGTCTTCACCCCCAAGATCCACGGCACCAAGGTGTTGGAGGAGTTGTTCCCCGATGGTGCGCTGGATTGGCTGGTGCTGTTTTCCTCCTCCTCCACCGTCACAGCGCCTGTGGGGCAAGTCGATTATGTGGCAGCGAACGAGTATCTGAACGCCTATGCCAAGTCGCGCTCGGGCGGTAAAACGCGGGTGTTGGCGATTGATTGGGGTATCTGGTCCGGTGTCGGCATGGCCGCCGATGCGATGGCCGCAAGGCTGGCGGGCGACGCAGAGCCTGCCCGCGCGGACACGCCCGAAGACACGCCGATGCTGTCGCAGATCACGCTGGACGAGGGCGGGCATCGGCTGTTCCTCAAGACACTGGACGCAAAGGCAGACTGGGTGCTGAACGAGCATCGCACCAAGGCAGGCGATGCGGTGATGCCCGGCACAGGTTATCTGCAACTGGCCGCGCAAGCGCTGAATGCGCAGGGCGAGGTGGGTGGTTTCGAGATACGCGATCTCTATTTCCTGTCGCCTCTGCAAGTGACCGATGGCACGCCCGTCGAGATGCGTGTGCGTCTGCCGCGCGCAGATGCGGGCTACAGCTTCGAGGTGCAAAGCGCGCAGGCGGGTGGCGTGGTCACCCATGCCGAAGCCGAATTGTCATTGCTACCGCTCAGCCCGCCCAATGCGCTGGATCTGACCGCGATTGCCGCAAGGTGCGGTGCACCGCAAGAGGCGGGTGACGCTGGCTTTATCGCCTCGCCGCAAGAGGCGCATCTGGCATTCGGCCCGCGTTGGCGGGTGATCCGCAGCATGGCCTTTGGTGAGACAGAGGGGCTGGCCTGGCTGTCGCTGCCCGATACCCATGCCGATGATCTTGACGCGGGCTGGCACCTGCATCCCGGCCTGATGGATCTGGCGACGGGCTGGGCCATGGGTCTGATCACGGGCTACCAGCCCGATCACCTCTGGGTGCCGGTGTCCTATGGCGCGGTGAGGGTGCATCGTCCCCTGCCTGCGCGCGTGGCAAGCTGGGTGCGCAGCCGCACGGGCAACAGCGCCGATGGCCCCTCCGCTACATTCGATGTGGTGATCGCGGCCCCTGACGGCACCGTCTGTATCGAGGTCGAGGGGTTCAGCATCCGTCGTCTGGACGATACGGTCGCCTTTGGCCGCGCCGCCGCACCTATGGCGCAGGGCGCTCCTGCGTCCAGCGGCCCGCGCCCGCTATCGCCTGCCGAGGAACGCCTGCGCCATATGCTGACGCAAGGCATCCGCCCCAATGAAGGGGCCGAGGCGTTCTTGCGCGCGCTGGCCTCGAACCAGTCGCAGATGATCGTCTCGTCCATCGATCTGGCCGCTTTGATCCGGCAGGCCGATACCGCCGAAGCTGCCGCCGATACGGGCGGGCAAAGCTTTGAGCGACCCAAGCTCGACAGCGATTTTGTCGCTCCGGAGACAGAGGTCGAGAAGCGTCTTGCAGGTTTCTGGCAAGAGCTTCTGGGGCTGGACAGCGTCGGGGTGGAAGACAGTTTCTTCGATCTGGGCGGGCATTCCCTGATCGCGGTGCGCCTGTTTGCCAAGGTCCGCAAGGCGTTTCAGGTCGATTTTCCGATTTCGGTCTTGTTCGAGGCGCCGACAATCCGCAAATGTGCAGCCCTGATCGAGGAACGGGGCGTCGTTCCGGGGGCGGAGAGCACAGCCGATACCGCCACGCCTGCTGCGCCTCAGCGCCGCTTTACTCATGTGGTGCCGATGCATAGCGGTGAGGGCGGCACGAAAACGCCGTTCTTCCTTGTCGCGGGCATGTTCGGCAACATCCTGAACCTGCGCCATCTGGCGCATCTGCTGGGCACTGACCGGCCTTTCTACGGCTTGCAGGCCCGCGGGCTTTACGGCGATCAGGAGCCGCACCGCGATCTGGTGGAGGCAGCGCGCGACTATATCGTCGAGATGCGGCAGGTGCAGCCGCATGGCCCCTATATGCTGGGCGGCTTTTCAGGTGGCGGGATCACCGCGCTGGAAATCGCGCGGCAGTTGACGGCGGCGGGGGATGAGGTGGCCGCTCTGGTGATGCTGGACACACCCTTGCCGGTGCGCCGTGCACTGACACTGCGGGATCGTATGGCGATCCAGATGCAGGAATTGCGGGCAGGCGGCATCGGGTATCCGGTACGCTGGTTGTCGCGCCGCGTTGCGTGGGAGTTCGAAAAACGCCGCGCCAAGACCGATGATTTCGAAGAACCCGCCGCACAGTTCCACAATGCGGCGATCGAAGCGGCCTTTATCGAGAGCGTCACCGCCTACAAGCTGGCGCATTGGGATGGGCCGTTGATGCTGTTCCGCCCGCCTCTGGTGGGTAAATGGCAGGTTGCACCGGATCGTTGGGTTAGCTCGCAGCGTGAATACGTCCTGCACGACAATGACTGGGCGGGCTGGGCACCGCGGGTCGAGGTGCAGGAAGTGCCGGGCGATCACGATTCGATGGTGCTGGAGCCGAATGTGCGTGTGCTCGCCGCCCGTATGCGCCGTGTGATCGAAGCTGCGGAACGCCGCAGCGCGCCCCCTTCCTTGCGTGCGGTCGCTGGCCGCGATGTGCCGCGTGAAGCGGCGGAGTGACTGGATTGACTGATATGACTGCCCCACGATTGCTGACTGTCCTGTTGAACTGGCGCACCGCCCCAATGACCTTGCGGGCGGCAACGGCGGGCCTTGGTGCGATGGCTGAATTGCGTGAGGCATTTCCGGATGCCCGCACCGATCTGGTGATCGTGGACAATGACAGCGGTGATGGCAGTTTCGAGATGTTGCGCGATGCGGCCCTTGAACGGGGCTGGACCGAAGGCGGCGCGGTGCGGGTGATCCAATCGGGGCATAACGGCGGCTTTGGCGCGGGCAACAACGTCGGCATCCGCACGGGTATGGCTGACGGCGAGCCGCCCGATCTGGTGTATCTGCTGAACTCCGATGCATTTCCCGAACCCGATGCGCTGCTGGCGATGGTGCGCGCTTTGCAGGCTGATCCGCAGGCGGGGATCGCGGGCAGTTTCATCTACGGCGAGGATCATGCGCCGCATGAAACCGCGTTCCGCTTCCCCACCGTTCTGTCGGAATTCGAGGAAAGCGCCTGCACCGGCCCGATCAGCCGCATCCTGTCGCGCTACCGTGTGCCACTTGATATCCCGCAGGTCACAACCCGCGTGGATTGGCTGGCCGGCGCCAGCATGATGATCCGCCGCGAGGTGCTGGACCGTGTCGGCCTGTTTGACGAGGGGTTCTTTCTTTATTTCGAGGAAACCGATCTGTGCCACCGCGCTGCACGCGAAGGATTTCACACGCTTTATGTGCCGGAAAGCCGCGTGATGCATATCGGCTCGGTTTCTACCGGCATGAAAAGCTGGGCCGAAGTGCCTGATTACTGGTTCGATTCCCGCCTGCGTTACTTCACCAAATCCTATGGCGCGACCTATGCGCTGATGTGCAGCGCCGCGCGCATTCTGGGAGCTGGGGTGCAATTATTGCGCCGTCCCGCCAAGAGGCAGCAAAATAAAGGCCAGTTGCGGCGCATTCTGGATCACCACCGTCGGACAATTAGGTCCGGCTCAGGGCGCAAACAGGGGTCCCGGCACGGCCCCGTGCGGTTGCGCGATATGAAAGGCAAATCATAATGTCCACTTTTTCAGTTGTATTGATTGGTAGTGAATCCCTGACACTCAACTGCGGGCAGGTCTTGCTGGATGCGGGCCACAAGCTGACAGCCGTTGTCACGCGCTGCCCGAATGTCCGCGCATGGGCCGAAGGGGCAGCTTTGCGTGTCGAAGCACCCGGACCTGATCTGGCCGAGCGGCTGCAACGTGAGCATTTCGACTGGTTGCTGAGCATTGCTAACCTCGATCTGTTGCCCGCAGCCCTGCTGGACCTGCCACTCAAAGGCTCCGTCAACTTTCATGACGGCCCCTTGCCGCGCTATGCCGGTCTGAATGCGCCGGTCTGGGCCATGATCAACGGTGAGGCGCAGCACGGCATCACGTGGCATCTGATCGGTGGCGGTGTGGATGAGGGCGATATCCTTCTGCAGCAGATGTTCGATATCGCGCCGGATGATACCGCCCTGACGCTCAACAGCCGTTGCTTTGCAGAGGCGATCGAGAGCTTCCCCGCTTTGGTGGATGCGCTGGCAACAGGCGCGCCCGAGGTGCAGAAACAGGATCTGACGCAACGCAGCTATGTCGGGCTGCATGACCGTCCGCCGCTGGCCGGACGGCTGGACTTTACGCAACCCGCCGATGCTCTGGCGCGTCTGGTGCTGGCGCTGGATCATGGCGATCATGCCAATCCGCTTTGCCTGCCAAAGGTGATGACCCCTCAGGGTCTTTTGGCCGTGCAGGGTGCCGCTGTGGTGCCGGGCGGGGCAGGGGCCTTGCCGGGAACCGTTCTGCAAGCCGATGACGACGCGCTGGTCGTCGTGACTGCAACAGGTCCTTTGAAGCTGTGGGGCTTCACTGACTTGGCTGGCGCGCCCGTGGCGCACGGGGTTCAGGCGGGGCAGGTTCTCCCCGCGCTGGCTGAGGGTGAGCGCGAGGCGTTGGAGAGCGCCTTTGCGCCGCGTGTGCGCGCCGAAACCTATTGGCGCAACAGGCTCGACAGGATGGAACCTGCTACGCTGGATCTTGTGCAGGATGCAGAAGCGACCGGCGACATCAGCCGCGATGTCGACATCCCCGACGATCTGGGAGCCGAGGGAATCATGGCCGCGCTGGCGGTTCTGGTTGCCCGGTTGTCAGACCGCGACCATATCGATCTGGCGTGGCGCGATGCAGGGCTGACCGATCCGGTGCTGGCCGGATATGTGGCAGGCTGGGCACCGCTGCGGATCAAACGCGATACAGCGCTTGCTACGGCGGTTGAAGGGTTCGGCGCCGATCTGGCGCGCGCCCGCGCCAGCGGCGGGTTTATGGCGGATCTGGCGGGGCGTCTTGCGGTGAAGGGCGCGCTTCCTCTGCCCGCCGTAGGGCTGGCAGAGGGCACGATGGCGCGGATCGACGGCACCGTGCTGACACTTGTCGTTACGGACGGGCAAGCGCAGCTTATCGCGGATGCGGCCAAACTTTCGCCGATGGCGCTTGATCTGATCGCGGGCCGCCTGTCCGTTGTCGCCGATGCCTTGGGGCAAGACGACGCGGTTGATACGCTTGTGTCGGAAATGTCGGTAATGCCCGATGCCGAACTGGCGCTAGTCACGCAGGGCTGGAACGATACGGCGCGGGGTCTGCCGGATTTCGCCTGCCTGCACGAGATGATCGAGGCGCAGGTTGCAGCGACGCCCGACGCCACGGCCCTTGTCTATGAGGGCAGCCGCATGACCTATGCGGAACTGGACGCTGCGGCCAACCGCGTGGCGCATGTGCTGCAAGGCATGGATGTGGGCCAAGGCACCTTGGTCGGGCTGAACTGCGCCCGCAGTCCGGACATGGTGATCGCCGCGTTGGGCATTCTCAAGGCGGGCGGTGCTTATGTGCCGCTTGATCCGGCGTTCCCGGCAGATCGCATCGCGCTTTATATCGAAGATTCAGCCTGTCCGGTGATCATCACGCAAGCCTCGCTCGCGTCTGACCTGCCAGCCCACAGCGCACAGGTTCTGGTGATCGACACTGATCCCCGAATTGCGCAGGCCCCCGCCAGTCGCCCCGATTGTGCCGCGACCGCCGCCGATATGGCCTATATGATCTACACATCAGGTTCGACCGGACGGCCCAAGGGCGTGATGGTCGAGCA
The DNA here is from genome assembly GCA_047921295.1 of Rhodobacterales bacterium. Taxonomy (GTDB): domain Bacteria; phylum Pseudomonadota; class Alphaproteobacteria; order Rhodobacterales; family Rhodobacteraceae; genus Seohaeicola. Next base: position 51,536 of record JBLRWK010000001.1, on the reverse strand, counting down.
CCGCAATGTTGTGAATTTCTGCATCGGGATGGACGGCCGCATCCCGCATCAGACTGGCGATACATGGCTGGCCGTCACCTCGCTCTCTTTCGACATCTCCGTGCTGGAGCTGTTCTGGACGCTGGCGCGCGGCTTCAAGCTGGTGCTCAGCAGCGACGAAACGCGCGCGCTTGTGTCCAACGGTCCGGTGAACGTGACCGGCAAGGGGATGGAATTCAGCCTCTACTATTGGGGTAATGACGACGGCATCGGGCGCGACAAATACAAACTGCTGCTAGAGGGCGCGAAGTTCGCCGATCAGCATGGGTTCTGTGCCGTTTGGACGCCCGAGCGGCATTTCCACGCCTTTGGCGGGCCTTATCCGAACCCTTCTGTCACAGGTGCTGCTGTTGCGGCCGTCACGCAGAATATCTCTGTCCGTGCAGGCAGTTGCGTAGCCCCGCTGCACCATCCCGCGCGGATCGCCGAGGAATGGGCGGTGATCGACAACCTGACCAACGGACGCGCAGGGCTGGCGATTGCCAGCGGCTGGCAGCCGGATGATTTCATCCTGCGCCCCGAGAATACGCCGCCCGACAACAAGCCCGCGATGATGCAGTCGATTGCCGATCTGCGCAAACTCTGGGCAGGCGAGCCTGTGGAATACCCCACTGCCGCAGGCGGGATGCATGCGGTCGTGACCCAGCCGCGCCCTGTTTCGAAAACCCTGCCGATCTGGGTGACCACGGCGGGCAATCCCGATACGTGGCGCGAGGCCGGGCTGATCGGGGCCAACGTGCTGACGCATCTGTTGGGCCAGTCCGTCGACGAGGTGGGCGGCAAGATCGCGCTTTACCATGCGGCGCTGCGCGAGGCGGGGCATGATCCGGACGACTTCAAGGTCACCCTTATGCTGCATTCCTATCTGGGGCAGGACCGCGATACCGTGCGCGAGATTGCGCGGGAACCGATGAAGGATTACCTGCGCTCTGCCGCTGGCCTCATCAAGCAATACGCGTGGGCCTTTCCGGCGTTCAAACGCCCCCAAGGCGTGAACAACGCCTTCCAACTCGACCTCGGCTCGCTGGAAGCGGACGAATTGGAAGCGATCCTCGATTTTGCCTTCCTGCGCTATTTCGATGATTCCGGTCTGTTCGGCACCATCGAGGATGCGATGGAGCGCGTCGAGCAAGTGCGCCGCATCGGCGTGACCGAGGTGGCCTGCCTGATCGACTACGGCATCCCCGTGGATCAGGTGCTGGAGGGGCTGGTGCCGCTGGCCGAGGTGGTGAAACGCGCCAATACCGGGCTGGAGCCGGAAGCGGATGATTACTCCATCGCGGCACAAATCGTGCGCCATAATGTCAGCCATCTGCAATGCACGCCCAGCATGGCGCGCATGATCGCGATGAACGACGAGGCACGCGGCACTTTGGCGAAGGTGAGACACCTGATGCTGGGCGGGGAGGCTCTGCCGGGCGCGCTGGTGGCGGAATTTGCCGAAATGACACAAGCCTCGGTCGAGAATATGTATGGTCCGACCGAGACAACTATCTGGTCCACAACCGAATCCGCCGCGCCGGGGCAGGGGGTGATCAACATCGGCACCCCGATAGCGAATACGCAGGTCTATGTGCTGGATGATGCGATGCAGCCGGTTCCCGTGGGTGTCGCAGGCGAGTTGTATATCGGAGGGCACGGCGTCACGCGCGGCTACTGGCAGCGCGAGGATCTGACGGCGGAGCGTTTCCTGCCTGATCCCTTTGTTACACCGGACCGCGCAGCGCCTTGGGGTGCACGGATGTACCGCACGGGTGATCTCGTGCGTTGGCGCACCGATGGCAGGCTCGATTTCCTTGGCCGTGCCGATCACCAGATCAAGCTGCGCGGCTACCGTATCGAACTGGGCGAGATCGAAGCGGCGATGGACGGCTTTGCAGGGGTCCGCCAAGCCGTTGTGATGGCGCGCGAGGATGTGCCGGGACTGGTGCGGTTGGTGGGTTACTACACCGCCAATGCCGCTGTCGACGACAGCGCCCTGAAAGCGCATCTGGCGGCCATGATGCCGGATTACATGGTGCCGACGGCCTTTGTGGCGCTGGAGGCGTTTCCGCTCACACCGAACCGCAAGGTGGATCGCAAGGCGCTGCCGGCACCGCAGGTCAGGACAGTCGCCGCTGTTGAAACGCCTGCACCGGTTGTTCCCGAGGTGGTCGCGCCGGTTACTCCGTTACCGCCAAAGGTGGAAGAGCCGCAACCGGTGACGCCTGCGCCCGAAGCATCGGAACAGACCTATACCCAAGCTACCGCCGAGGCGGCGATCGCCGCGATCTGGTCGCGCATACTGGGTGTCCAGGGCATCGGCGCGCGCGACAATTTCTTTGATCTGGGTGGCCATTCCCTGTTGGCAGTGCAGGCACATCGCGAGATCCGCGCTGATCTGGGGGTGCGTAGCCTCAGCATCACCGATATTTTCCGCTTTCCGGTCCTGTCGGCGCTGGCGGCCAAGCTGGTGGGTCAACCGCTGCCCGCCGGCGCTGCGGTGCCTGAAGCGCCTCCCGCCGCCCCTCCGGTTGCCGCACCTCCGCCAGCAACCGCCCCTGTTGCGCCCGCACCGGCACCCTCTCCCGCTCCGGTTGTTGCTACGCAAACCGCGCCGCAAGTGCTGCATCCTGCCGATGACCGCGCCACCTATCGGACCGAAGCAATGTCGCGCCGCCGTCAACTCAGGGCCGAGCGGCTGCCGCGCACAGGATGAACGCGGAACTGGAACGGAGTATTGGCGCGCTTTTCGGCGCGGGTGTGTCTGTGGCTGCAACTGACAGCAGCGCGGCGCATCCGCCGCTTTTCCCGACGGAAGAGTTTGCGATGCGCCGTGCCGTTCCGCACCGGCTGGCCGAGTTTGCCGCAGGGCGCGCCGCTGCCCGAATCGCGATGCAACGGCTGGGCTTGCCACCACAAGCCGTGCCCGCCGCCCCTGACCGCAGCCCTGTCTGGCCCGCTGGCCTGAATGGCTCGATCAGCCATGCCAATGGAATCTGCGCAGCCGTTCTGACGCGGGATGCGTCCCGTCGGCTTGGGCTGGACATCGAAGACCCTGCGCCGCTGGAGGCCGACCTGTGGCCTTTGGTTCTGACACCTAGGGAAATGACAAAACTGGACGACGTTGCGCAAAGCGACCAAGGCGCAATCGCCAAGCGCATTTTCTGCATCAAGGAGGCTGCCTATAAAGCACAGTTTCCCCTGACAGGAGCGGTCATCGGATTTCAGGCGCTGGAGGTCGTCGAGTTACCTCGTCCTGTCACGGGCGCGGCGTCGGGTGAAACGGGAGTGCGCGTAACAGCCGTTGGAACAATGGTCCCCAAACTGGCAGAATTGTTTCCAAGTGAAGGGTCTACCGTGCATTTCGCAGGTCCAACCCGCGCCACGTGCAATTTGCTTGTGACCGCACTCACCTTGCCTTCTTGAGCGACATCGCCCCGATAATCGATGTCGAAATGCAGTGTTTCTCCTGCGTCACCTTTCCAACCCAACAAGATTATGGCACTTCTATGGCATACGAGTGTGTCAGTTTTTGTCGAGCCGCATGTTCAGTCAACAGCCCGCACGTATGACTGCGGTGCCGTCACAAGGGCGGTATCGCCCCACGTCAGAAGGCCCCTTCAAGGAACCGCGCAATGGCGCAAATCGACTCGGTCGGACAGGCGCTCAGAGCCATCAGGCGGCGCACGACGCTGGTCATGTTTCTGTTCCTGCTGGGCTGTGCTGCGACATTCTTTGTCGTCTTCGACAGACCGCATAGCTATGAAGCCGCGGCATCAGTCCAGATCGAAACTCCGCGTATTGCTTTGGGGGGCGGAGATGGTGCGTTGATGCGGAGCGATGTTCCCATCGACAACCGTATCAGCTTGATCGAGCAAAGGCTGATGTCACGCGACTCGCTGGAGAGGATCATCGCCGACAACAATCTGTTTGACGATCTTGAGGGACTCTCCGATGCGGTCCGCGTGACGCTGCTGCGCGAAGCGGTCACGATCAACCGTATTCTGGACAGCTCCCCGGGCTGGCGGCCCGAGATGCAATCAACCGGCCTGCTTATTTCGGTCCGTATGGATGATGCGCAACTGGCGGCGGACGTGGCCAATACATTCCTCGACATGGTCATGTCCGAGGGACGCACCCGCGCCACCAGCCGCGCCGAGGAAACGCTTGCTTTCTTTTCAACGGAAGAGGAGCGGGTGACCACCCAGATTGCCGCGGTCGAGTTGCAGATCGCAGCGTTGAAATCCGAACATGCCGGTGCTTTGCCGGAATCGGCCACCATGCGGGCGGATCAACTACAGCAACTCCGCGCCGCGCAACTGGAACTGGAACAGCAGGTCATCACCTTCGAGCAAGGACGCGACCGCCTGCGCTTTGACGAGGCCGCACGGCAAGCCGCGATCTTCGAGCAGCAAGCCGATTTGCTGGAGGAGCGCATTGCCGAAATCCGCAGCCTCGACAGTATTGCGCCGGAGGTTGAGCGACAGTTGAACCAATTGGAGCGCAACCGTGTTCGCCTTCAGGAAGAGTTTACTGCCATCACAGGACGCAGGGCCGAGGCGGCAATGACCCAGCTTCTCGAAAGCCGCGACCAGTCGGTTCGTTTTGAAGTGCTGGAACAGGCGATCCCCCCGGAAATGCCGAGCGGCACAAGCCGCGACAAGCTCGCTCTGGCCGGATTCATCGTCTCTTTGCTGGGCGCGCTTGGCGTTGCACTGGGGCTGGAATGGATCAGTCCCTATATTCGGACCAGCGCACAGATGGAGCGGGCCCTTGGCCTGCGCCCCGTTGTTGTCATCCCGGATTTGCGGGTGCCGCGCGCGCGCCGGTTGACCTGAGACAGCAACAGGCGGCACCGATCCAGCGGTTATTCCCCGCGGTTCAGCACCACACCCAAAAGCGGCACGCTATCGCCCATCCGGCGCATCACCTCCGCCAGATCCTCGGTCGAGGTGGTACCGCCGCCGGAAACCAGCAGCACCGCATCGAAATGGTGCCGGAAAGCCAGCACATCGTCATGCGACAGCAATGACGGCATGTCATAGAGAACGATATCAGGCTTCATCTCATACATCATGCGGTCCAGCACACGCGTCGTATCCGCATGTTTCAGAATCTCCGACGCGTAGGATTCGACCCTGTCGTTCAATCCGATCGCCAGATTCGGGCCGATTTTCAGCAGGTTCTGCCCCATCCTTAGCAGATGGGTCTCTGCTGCACGCCCGCCGCGCAGAAACTCCGCCATGCTGCCGGGGGCACGCGCGCCCAACATAGCCGCCATATTGCCGGGACGGCGCATGTCCATATCCAGCAGAACAGTATGGCACCCCTCATAGCGGGACATCGCAATCGCCAGATTGACCGCTGTGAATGTCTTGCCGCAACCATCGGTGGGCGAGGTGATGGCCACCCGTTTCCAGCCGTTCTCGGCCAAAGCCAGCAGCAGCCGTGTCCGCAAAACCTCGAACGCGCTATGGGCCGGATCGCTTCGGCCGGCCGTAATCACCAGATTGCGATCAAGCAGCGCCTCGTTGACCGAGATATGCGCCATGTCGTTCCAGCTATCGACGATACGGGGCGTGTGAAACGTCACGCTCTGGGGCAAGACGGCTGGCAATGACGAAGCGCCCGGCGCCAATTCAATGATCCGCGCCAGTATCTTCTCCCGCGCGCCCTTCCCCAACCGGGCCGACTTGCGGCGTCTGGAAACGTATTCTTTCATTTCACCTGTCCGGCTTGTGGCCAGTTTGTTCATAACCCTGCCTGCCTTTTTTTGTACTGTCTGCGGTTACAACCGAGAATCTGGGCAAAATCACGGCCATTTGACGAAACACCATGGACTATACTACCCCATTTGTTGCTCTTGGAATAACGGTGTCGAATTAAATGCGCCATGGACGTGCAAAAGGTTGAGATATCAAGGTTTCTCTTAAGGTTGATTTCCGGTAATTGTTCCTGACCGTTATGCGAATGGAAGAGGCAAAGCACAGACATGCGCGGAGATGGAAAAAGACTTCTGATCTACGCTCCTGTCCCGCTCTTCCGGAAGGGCGGACGCTTGTTTCTTGAGGATCAAGCTTGCAACGGCTTGCGACTTTGGGCCGAGAACTTTGACGACCTGACGGTCATGATGCCTGTGACCGATGCAGAACCACCGCCCAGTTGGGGGCCGTTGGACAACGTCGGTCCAAACCTCGACCGAATTACCGTCGTGCCTCTGCCCATGGCTTACCGCCCCGACCAATTCCTTCGCCATCAGTCGGCAGTACGTTCGGAAATCTGCAGGCATATTCGGCAAGCTGACTATGTGAGCTTTGCGATCGGCGGGCTGTTCGGTGATTGGGGTTCGGTAGGTTGTCACGAAGCTTACAAGATGGGACGTCCCTACGGTATCTGGACGGACCGCGTAGAATCAAAAGTTGTCAGGCAGTCAATCGGACAGGGCCACTGGCGTCAGAGTTTGCGTGCACGGCTTTACCACCGTCCGATGGCTTGGCTGGAGCGTCGTTTGATTCGGCGGGCGCATGTTGGTTTTTTTCATGGCCGCGAGACTTATGAAACTTATGCACCCTTTTGTCGCAACCCACAGCTTGTTCACGACATCCATATTCGCAAAGAAGATCACATTCAGGCGAATGACTTGGAACAAAAGGCCAGCCATGCAGGTCAGCCACTACTCAAAATAGTTTACATGGGGCGCGCTGATCCGATGAAGGGGCCTTTTGACTGGGTCAATGTTCTAAAAGGAGCCGCCGACGCGGGAGCGCAATTTCAAGCAAGCTGGATCGGTGAAGGTAGCGAGCTGGAGTCTATGCGACGCAAAGTTGCAGAGCTTGGCCTGACCGACAGGATCTCAACGCCGGGATTCATGTCGGACCGCAAGCTGGTTTTATCGGCTTTGCGCGATGCAGATATATTTCTGTTTTGTCACAAAACCCCGGAATCGCCTCGCTGCCTGATCGAAGCGTTGACGTGCGGCACTCCTATCGTAGGCTATGACGGTGCCTTCGCACGCGACCTGATCTCGCCAAACGGTGGCGGCGCTTTGGTGCCTTTAAACGATGTTACCGCACTGACCGACAAGATTGTTGAAATATCACAATACACCGATCAATTAAGCGAATTGATCCGGCGAGCCGCTGCAGATGGCGCGCCCTATGACGATGTATCGGTCTTTCGCCACAGGTCAGAACTTATCCGCGAGCAGTTGCCACCCGCATAGATTGATGCAGTAGGCTTACTTATACTCAATCAAACGCATCTCGCGCTGGCGCAATCGGCGTGAATGGAAGGTGAGCACTCCAATAAGGTTCGGGAATTTGGACAGCGTCAAAAACACCGCGTGATGGGCTGCTTTGCTCACCGGCAGGCCGTTTCGGGTAAGGCCTTGCATCGTGCGCAGCCAACTCAGGGTGTAAATTGCCAGCACAGCTACGCTCAGCAGCAGGCCAAGAGACGCTCCACCGACGAGCGCAATCAGAAGGCCCGCCAAAAACAACAGTGGCAAGGCTACACCATACAGGGCGACCCGCCGCCGCTCGGCACGTAAATGTGAGGGATGCATCCGTCCGATTTGCGCGAAAGCGTGACCGGCTCGGACCGCACGTTGCCACCATTCCGAAAACCGCGTCATCGCGGCATCGTGGCTGGTCATGGCGAGCGGCAGTCTCTCCAGCAGCCAGCCTGCTTGACCAAGTCGCAGGCAGAACTCTTCATCTTCTCCGGCAATCAGACCGGGGTTCAGACCGCCCACCGCCTCAAACGCAAAGCGCCGCACCATCATATCGCCACCGCAGGCTGTTATGGCCCCCGCAGGGCGGTGCCATTCAAAATCGCACATAGCATTGTAAACGCTTCGCTCCGGCGCGATCTCGGCGCGCCAACCGGTGACCAAACCGAGCGAGGTATGCGCGTCGAGATGCGCTACCGCGGCCGCGATCCAACCGTCGATAACGGCGCAGTCGCCATCAACGAACTGCACATATTCGGGCAGAGGATCGCCTGCCATCAAAGCGGCGTAACCGGCATTGCGGGCGCGCGCCGCTGTGAACGGGCGGGTCATGTCCAATTCAATGACCTGAACGCCCAAAGAACGTGCGAAAGCAACGCTGTCATCGCGGGAGCCGCTGTCTACATAGACGACACGGGCGACTTGTTGTGTCAATGATGTCAGACACCGCTTCAACCTGTCACCTTCATTGCGCCCGATGGCGACAGCCGCAACTTTATTGGCGGGCAGTGCGGCAGAAGTCATTGCGTTCGCTCCGGGAGTCAAATCAGGGCTTGGTAGAGTTTGTTCCGTTTCAACTACCAGAACCTGTCAGTATTGTGTCGCAATTGAAACGCTTTCTTGGATAGAACACCATAAGTCGAGCACCTCGGATCAGATCAGGACTGTTTACAAATGAAATTCCGCACTGGTAATGGCGAGATTGCCGTCAATATCGCCACACGGCACGCTTTGGAAGCCGAAGTGACAGACAGGCTCTCGCATGGGAGCGGTTTTGCTCTGGCAACGCTCAATCTGGATCATCTGGTAAAGCTTGCCGCTGATCCCGAATTCAGGGCGGCCTACCAGAAACAAGATCTTGTGGTTGCCGATGGTAATCCGATCGTCTGGCTCGCGCGGCTGGCCCGCCAGCCTGTGACGCTGATGCCCGGCTCTGATCTCGTGATCCCTTTGGCTGGCTGGGCAAAAGACACAGAGCAAACGGTTGCGCTGGTCGGTAGCACAGATGACAGCTTGCGGCGTGCTGCCGAAGCACTTCGTGCGGCGGTTCCTGGTCTGGTGGTGGCATGTACTATCGCACCGCCTTTCGGTTTTGACCCAGAAGGGCCGCAAGCCGATACCATTCTGCGTGACGTCGCCGACAGCGGCGCGCGTCTGTGCTTCATCGCTCTGGGTGCCCCCAAGCAAGAGCTGTTTGCAGCAAGAGGGCGGGTCGTCACGCCGCAGGTCGGCTTTGCCTCGATCGGCGCGGGGCTGGATTTCCTCTCAGGCAGTCAGGTCCGTGCCCCGCTGTGGGTCCGCAAGCTTGCGCTTGAATGGCTGTGGCGCCTGCTCAGCCAGCCACGCCGCATGGTTGCGCGTTATACACAGTGCTTCGGCATCCTGCCCGGGCATGCTATCCGAGCATTAAGGCAGCGCTGGGTCGGGCAACCATGACTTATCGCCCCTGTTATACTGGCGCATCTGGCGCCTGCTGCGCTCTGAGCGTTATGACAGCAGGGTCCCCGACAGCGCGTCCATAAGGCGGAACATCAGCAAGCACGACAGCATTGGCTCCGATCACCGCATGATCGCCGATCACCACTTCCCCCAGCACGCGCGCTCCGGCACCGATATCGACATGGCCGCCGATCCTTGGATACCCGCCGCGCGCGGTAGTGCCGAGAGTTACTTGCTGGAAAATCAGACAGTTCGGCCCGATTTCGGCCAAAGGGTGGATCACGATACCATTCGGATGCGGTAATAAAAGTCCACCACCGATTTTAGTCGTGAGATCAATTTCCGCTCCCGCAACAACACTCCAGAACCTGTGACGGATAACACAAAGCCTTCTGAGAAAGCCGCTCCAAAAACCCGTCGATCCATCGAGAGCCTGATAGTTCCGAACAGCTTTCAACAAACGACGAGACGGATCCCACAATCTTAACGGATGCTCACGGGACCAATCTGGATCATTGGAGGAAACAACCGCCGCAGGCGGAATATGTGCATCTGTCATTATGGATTCTCGACCATGAAACCGTCCTGCCTTAAGCACCTCGTAGCATAATTCGGTCCAGGGGAACCAAGCGAATTATTTTCCTGGAATGCCAAAAGTGGAAGTAAGTCCGAGAGCCGAAAATCACCGGACAACGCATCAAGGTTGATCACTTTGCAAGTCGATGCTACCGTTGATCTACGAGCAAGAAAAAAGAGGCGTAATAGATTTTTGGATCATGCGCATGGCTTGCCCTGATGAAGGGCCTACATAAACGTCACAAAGACGTGGTGTCGGCTTGGGGCAAACATGGTGAAAAAAATAAGGTGTCGCATGGCCGGGGATTTGGAACGAAATGGTAACGAACTGATACTGAACGAAAATTAGAGCAAACGCTGCATCAGTTTAGACACAGGGACATGTCAGGTTCTCTGCAAGTTCTTTCACTGATGATCCACGCCGGACGCAAGTGCGGAGCGGGTGCTCGGGGGTTCAGAAGGCATTTATGCTGTAACCGTGTTGGTTACGGCCCGATCTTCAACATTTTGCGCTCAAGAGGTGTTTACTCTTGAGCGGATAGGCTATTAAAGTCCCGGTAGGTATTGGCTTACCGAGGACTGTTCGCCGCGAATAACGGCATTTGTTTGGTACTACATCTTGTGTTGCGTTTCCGTCGACGGTCCCTGTGGAACAGCTTCGACAAAAAACTTTGGCAACAGCGTAAAGCTGGCCAGCACGGGATGTGGAGACAACAATGCGTAAATTGATCGGTTCACTGGTCATGACTGTTTTTCTTGCAGCATGTACGCAAGGTTTTACCGAGTTTCCGATTGACGAACGCGGACAGGCACAACTGCCCGACAATGTGATCGTCACGCGTCTGGACGCCAACAATGTTGCAACCTTCTCGCAATCGCGCAGGGTTCCGGGCTCGCAGACCGTGCCGGATAGTCAGGTCTGGAACTATCAGATCGGCGTGGGCGATATCCTGAGCATTGATGTGTTCGATCATCCTGAACTGACACTACCAGCGGGTCCGATGCGGAGCGCGGCGGAATCAGGCTTCCGTGTGCAGGCCGACGGCACCTTCTTCTATCCTTTCGTCGGACAGGTGCAGGCGCGGGGCAGGGCGCCCGAGCAGGTGCGCACCGATCTGCAAACGCGCTTGGCGGAATTCATTCCCGACCCACAGCTTGAAGTGCGGGTCGCATCTTTCAACTCGCAGGCGGTCGTGGTCACGGGCGAGGTGGGCACGCCCAACCGCCAGCAATTGACGAATGTACCGCTGACATTGCTCGAGGCTGTTAATGCGGCCGGAGGTCTGACAGAAAATGCCGACAGTTCACGCGTGACGCTGCAGCGACGCGGGCAGACCTATAACATCAACTTTGACACCTTCCTGCGGGGGGGACGTCTGACCAACAACCCGATCCTGATTAACGGTGATACGGTTTCTGTGCCGCGCCGCCGTGCGATGGATGCCTTTCTGCTTGGCCAGATCGTCAGCCCCGCAACGATCGACCTGTCCGACGATGACATTTCGCTGACGCAAGCGGTCACCCGTCAGGGTGGCCTCGCCGAGGTCCGCTCGGACGCGCGCGGAATCTTCGTATTCCGCCGGAACGGTCCGGTGATCAACGTCTACCAGCTTGATACCAGCACCCCGACTGGGTTTGTTCTGGGGACACATTTCAATCTGGCCCCCAATGACGTTGTCTTTGTGACACGCTCGCCACTGGGCCGCTGGAACGACACCATCAGTGCGATTCTGCCGACAATCACGGTGGCAGGCGGGCTTGACGCGCTCGGCGCCGATTGATGTACCATGTTCAATTCGGTGCTCGTGGTCTGTGTCGGCAACATCTGCCGCTCGCCTTTGGGCGAACGGCTTTTACGGCAGGCCCTACCTGATCTGGAAGTGACGTCGGCTGGCATCAACGCTCTTGTGGGTAAGCCAGCCGACAAAACAACAAGCAAGGTAGCCGCCGAGCATGGGCTGTCATTGCACGGCCACGTGGCGCGCCAATTCACGGCGGACATCGGTGTCGCACATGATCTGATCCTTGTGATGGAGCCCGGTCACAAACGCGAGATTGCGCGGGTTGCCCATCACCTTGATGGTCGTGTCATGCTATTCGACAAATGGACAACCGAAAGGGGTATAGCCGACCCCTATTTGAAGCCGATTGAGTTTCACGAGACGATATACACGGCCATATCCGCTGCGGCTCATGAATGGGCCAAGCGTCTTGCGCCGAGGGAGTAGACGATGACGGCACCTGTGATGGATGATCATCCTGATGCGCCTGAAGCTGATATGAGCCAGCTGCTACGGCAGGTCTGGGCAGGCAAATATTGGATCCTAGGTTTTACGCTGGTTTTCGGACTTGCCGCCTTCATCGTCGCAAAAAGCACGCCGCCCACTTTCCGGGCGGATGCGCTGATGCAATTGGAAGAGAATGGCGGCCAGATGTCGCTGCCAACCTCGGTGCGGGAACTAACCGCAGGCTCACCGCGCAGCGTGACCGAGATTGAAATCCTGAACTCGCGTCTCGTGCTGGGGCAGGCGGTTGCCGACACCCATATGGACTGGATTACCACGCCGCGCCGCTTGCCTGTAATTGGCGAGGCGCTGAACCAGTTGAACCTGAGGCTGCCGGAACTGGACTTTCTGCGGCCCTATGCACACGGCGGAGAGCACATCGAACTCGATCTGCTGGAAGTGCCACCGCACTGGCTGGGCCGACAAATCCTGCTGACAGTCACATCAGACGACGCGTCACGATTCACGCTTTTGCTGCCGGACCAACGGGAAATCGCAGGGCAGGTGGGTCAGCAGATCACCGATGAGTTGCTGGGGTTCGGCTTGCGGGTGCGCGAGCTGGAGGGCGCGTTGGGCCGCGAGTTCATTCTGGCGCAGATCGACGAAAGCTCGGCCATCCTTGGCCTTCGCAGCCGATTGTCTATCTTTGAACGTGGCGGTCAATCGAATATTCTGGAGCTTTCGCTTCAAGGGGGCGACAGGCGCGAGATCGAGCGCGCCTTGCATGCCATCACACAGGCGTACCTGCGCCAGAACATCTCCCGCTCGGCTGCAGAGGCGCAGAGCAGCCTCGAGTTCGTGGAAAGCCAGTTGCCCGAAGCCGAAGAAGCCATGCGCAACGCCGAGAACGCGCTGAACACCTACCGTCAGGCGCAGCAGGCCATTGATCTGGGTTTTGAAGCGCAAAGCCTTTTAACGCAGGTCAGTTCGATCGAAGTCGAGTTGCAACAGCTGGACGCGCAGGAGGACGAACTTTCCACGCGTTACACCTCGAATCACCCAACATATCAACAGCTTCTGACAAACCGGGCGCGTCTGGAGGACCGACTGGAGCGGTTGCGGGCCGAAGTGGGCGATCTGCCGGAAACCCAGCGGGAGGTTTTCAACCTGACCCGCAATCTTGAAATCACGCGCGAGGTCTACGGACAGTTGCGGAACCGCGCACAGGAATTGCAAGTGCTCCGCGCCAGCACTATCGGCAACGTGCGTATCGTCGACGTGGCGCGCGCCTCACCAATTCCAATTGCGCCACAGGAACGCCGCATCATCGCGATGGGTGTTCTTTTGGGTGTGATGCTGGGTGTCGGCGTCGTGTTCCTGCGGCTCTGGCTGAGGCGGGGTGTGCAAAGTGCGGAGCAGATCGACGCGCTGGGTTTGCTGGTCTATGCCACGATCAATATCGCGCCACAGGCCGAGAACGCGCACAAACGAAAGGGCGCGATTCCGATCCTTGCGCTGACCGATCCGGGTGACCTTGCCGTGGAAGGGTTCCGCTCTCTCCGCACGAGCCTGCATTTCGCAATGATGGACAGCCGCACCAATTCCGTCGCGCTGACAAGCCCTGCTCCGGGGGTAGGAAAATCCTTCACAGCCGTCAATCTCGCGGTAGTGGCCGCGCAGGCCGGGCAGCGTGTCTGCCTCGTGGATGCCGATATCCGGCGCGGTTACCTGCGGCGCTACTTCGATCTGCCCAAGGATCAGCCGGGGCTGGCGGATTTTCTGGCCGGTGACGCCAAGCTGGACAAGATTCTGATGCCCGGCCCCATTCCCAAACTATCGGTGATCACAACCGGGCACTACCCTCCCAACCCGTCAGAGCTGCTGATGTCGTCAAGTCTCAAGGATCTGATGGCGCAACTCGACAGCCGGTTTGATCTCATCATCATCGACACACCGCCGGCACTGGCAGTTACCGATCCCGTCATCGTTGGTCGTCAGGTAGGCGCAACCATCGCGGTGGCGCGCTTTGACGTCACGCCAGTGCGGGAGATTGACGCGATGAACCGCCTGCTGCGCAGTTCAGGTGTGACTCTGGCCGGAGCAGTTTTGAACGGCTACGATCCCGCGCGGGCCAAAGCGTCAAGTTCATACGGTTATACGGCAAGTTACCGTTACGAATACAAAAGCGCGGGGGAACAGTGAGCACATAAAGCTCACTACGGCAGAGGTTTAATCAGCGCAAACCCGTCTTGGGCATTGCGCTGACAACCTGCCAGACGATTTCTTGCATCAAAGCCGCCGCCTCAGGGGAGGGCGCATCGGTTGCCGTGCCATCAGCACGTTCGAGCGCATAAGGCAGGCCGACGGGGGAGCGTTGATGGATTACTGCGTAATGGACAAGAGCAACGAGATAGAGCCCCTGATCGCTTAGGTGAATGTCATCGCCGAACAGATCAGCGCGTGACTGCAAACCCGGTGCCGCGCGTCCGCCCTCGATTTCCCGCACCAACCGCGCCATCACCTGTCCTGCTGGAATCAGGTAGATCGGTTGCGCCATTCCCTCATAGGCCAAAGCCCGACGCAGGATTTCGCCTTCCCAGTAGCGGGACAGATCCAGATCGACCCGCTCCAGCCAGCCTTCGGGATCGTTCAGCGGATGCCATGTCTCATAGAGATAAACCCGCGTTTCGGGATTGGCCTCCCACGCAGCGCGGGCGAAACGATGAAGATAGTCCCCACTGTCGAAGTACTTGATCGCATCACGGATCTCGACCATCTCGGTCAAAATCAGCACGTCATAATCGCCCGACGCAACCGCTTCGCGCGCATCGCGGTAGCGGGGATGGGCGTTTTCCACCTCGAAACCATTGACCGGTTCGTCCGGCTCCCAATGCGATTTCAGCGTCGCCCCCCAGCCTAGCTGCGATTCATAGCCGCCCACGTCAGCACCGGACAATTGGGCAACCATCGCGGGCATATCGCGGCCCACCAGACTGTGCCCTACAAAATACAACCGCTGCGGCCCATCGCCTACCGAGGCCGGACCGGTGTAAAGTGCATCATATGCAGCCTGATCGAAAGGCGTAGGGCGATCGCAACGCGACAGCCCCAAACCCGCCAGAACCAGCATCACCAAGGCGGAGCTACGCAGCTTGAACCGGTCAAACATGGGATTCCCTCGAATTCCGCTTCGTTACGGAGTTACCCACCGCCGTTGATCCCCGCACCCTCGTATTCGGACACCACGCGCCACACGGTCTCCTGCATCCAGTCCGCCAATGCGCGGGAGGGCGACGAGGGCATGCCCAGCCTGTTGGGCAAACCGCGCGGATCGCGCTCGAAGATCACCGCATAATGCGCTAATGCGATGTAGTAGGCGCCCAGATCATTGATATGAATATCATCGCTGAACAGATCTGATATGTCCGAAAGATCAGGCACGGTCCCGTCCTCGATCGCATCATAGATTTCCGCCATCAGCAGGGGTCCCGGGATCATCCGCATCGGCGGCGATCCGGCGACACGGTTTTGATTAACATGCGACTGGATCTGCTCCCATCCCGCCATCTCGAGATCCAAGCGTTCGCGGAAGGGGATGCGGGCTTCAGGATCGTTATGCGGATTATCCGCATCCGGCCCGCTGTCTATACCCACCCAAGATGCGTAAAGGACGGTTTCGGCGCCTTGGCCACCATTGCCTTCAGTTGCAGCCAGTTCGTACCAGAGTAACGCTTGCTGGGGAGAGTTGTGCCACGGCATGGAATTGGAGAGTGGAACCCGCTCCGTCAACACAAGCACATCGTAATTAGCCATCGCCGTCCGCGCGTTCGGAGAACCGTGGCCCGGATCGTTGTTCCATCGCCAGTCCATCGGACTACCTGGTATGGTAGAGCGACCCACGGCCGCCCCCCGATTTCCGGCGGCAACGATCATGGCACGCAGCGGGTCAGGGATAGGGTCGGTAAGGCTGTGACCGGACTGGATGATCCGCAAGTTCAATGGCCGCTCGGCGGCGTCGAGACCGGTCGCGAAGCTACTAGAAAATACGAATGCCCAAGTCAGCATCATTGACGAGATTGAACTAATAGCGCGCATGGCTCAGGGAGCTCCTGTTCGAGACAATCTGCCTCAAGTTTAGTTTGATGTAGGCATTGGATACAAACAGTTTGGTTTCGAAAGTAATAGTTGAAAACAGAATTCGTATTTTACATGTCTATTTTCGTACGGAAACTTATGTCCAATGCTGCACTCCACGCCTAACACGCATAATCTTGATTATGTAAAACATGAACCATCTGCAACCCTAACGATCTCTTTACCCATCGCACTTGAACATCAGCCCCAAAAACCGCATAGCCCTGAAGGCAAGTAGCGTGTGACGCACATTACGCTTTAGGGCTTCATAATGCAAAAATCGACCTCGGCACAGAAGCAGAGCCTTTGGGCGCGGCGCCCCCATCGTGCTGCGCTTCTGCTTGTTCTATTTCTAGTTGAGCTTTCGTTACTGGTGGTCGTTCATCAATTCTTTGTCTCGTTCGAATGCGGCGATACAGACGCTTTTGGCACCTGCAGGTTCCTGCGTAGCCTTGTGGCGCGTGCGTTGGTGATTTGCGCGGCGTTCGGCATTCTCTATTGGGCCAAGCCCAATGCCTTCGCCGGATTTCTGTCGGCCTCAGCGCTCCATTCCGGACGCAACTGGATGGTGCTTCACGTGGTCGGCCTCGCGCTGATCTGGACACCTCTGCTGTTGACGGGCGGGCACGATCTGGCAGCGGGCTTCCATATCTGGTGGATAGTCTGGGCCCTTGGCTCTGCTCTTGCGGCTATCGGCGGATTGTTCTGGCTCGCTGCGCCGAGAGACTGGAGGCTGCTCATCGCGCAGGACCGTTATATGCCGGTTCTGGTGCTGACCGTCGCGGCGATCGTGCCGGATGTTGCCGATCTGATGTTGCCAGTGTGGGATCTGAGCCTGATCACCGAGGCGACTTTTGCTGCGGTTTACCAGCTTTTGCGCCTGTTCAGCGCGACGACCTTTGCGGACCCCGCCGCCTATATTATCGGTGTCGAGGCTTTCGCCGTGCATATTGCGCGCCAATGCTCCGGTGTTGAGGGCATGGCGCTGGTGAGCGCCTTCGTTCTGTTTTACGGGCTGTTGTTCCGCAAGGATCTGCATCTGGGGCGCTATTGGCTCACTGTCTTGCCGCTTGGCATTCTGTTCAGCGTCTTGCTGAATGTGGTGCGGATCGCTGTGCTGATCCTGATCGGCGCGCATATCTCGCCCGATTTGGCGGTGAACGGGTTTCATAGCTATGCGGGCTGGCTGTTCTTTACGCTGCTTGCCCTGGGGCTGGTCTTCATCGTCCAAAAAGTGCGCTGGTTGCACCGTGATCCGACGCGGCATCTGAGTGCGCCTCCTGTCACATCCGATCCGGTCGCAGCACAGATCCTTCCCTTCGTTGTCTTCATGTTCGCTGGCATCCTGACGCAGGCGCTGTTTACAGAGCCTGCTTTGGGTTATCCGCTGATTGTTCTGGGATTAGCCGGGTCTGTCTGGGTGTTCCGCGATTACATCCGCGCCCTACCGTGGGGGCTTGATCCCGTCGGTATCGGGGCCGGAGTGGCCATCGGCCTGATCTGGGTTCTGATGGCAGAGCGTGGCAGCGACGCGGGTGCCGGAATTTCCGATGCGCTTGCCACGCTGGCCCCTACGGTGCTGATCGGCTGGATCATGCTGCGACTGGTGGGAACGATCCTGCTGGTGCCGTTGGTCGAGGAGTTGTTCTTTCGCGGCTATGTGATGGCGCGACTGGACCGTGGCGGGCTTGTATGGCGCTTGGTTGCGGTGGCTGTCTCGACAATGCTGTTTGCCGCGCTGCATGGCCGCTGGCTGGCTGCGGGGCTGGCCGGGCTGGTGTTTGCCTTGGTGATGCTGCGGCGCGGGCGGGTCAGTGATGCGGTGCAATCCCATATGGCGGCCAACGCGCTTGTCGCTGCGGCAGCGCTCGCAATGCGTGACTTTTCCTTGATCTGAGGGAATAATCGCCGCATGGAGCCTTCCGTTCTGTCAGAAACCCTTGCCTGTGCCCGTATGGAATGGAGCCCCGGTATCGGCGATCCCCACGTCATGGGCTGGGTCACTGTGGTGGTCTATGCAACCTGTGCGGTGGTCGCGCTCATTCTGTCTGTCCGAAATCCCTTTCAGGACCCCAATGCGTGGCGCGAGCGTGTGTTTTGGGGCGGTCTCGGAGTGGTCATGGTGTTCATGGCGGTGAACAAACAGCTGGATTTGCAGACGCTGATGACTGTCATCGGCCGCTGCCATGCGCAGATCGAGGGCTGGTATGACGACCGTCAGGGCGTGCAGCGCGGGTTCATCAGATCGCTTGCGCTGGCAGCGGTTGTGCTGGCCCTGAGTGTCGCATGGTTCCTGCGCGCTAGCCTGCGGCGGAATATTCTGGCCGTGCTGGGCTTTGCCTTCGTGCTGGGATTTGTGGTGATACGCGCCGTCGGCTTCCACGATGTGGACGAGTTGATCTCGGCCGAGGTTATGACGGTGCGCGTCAACTGGATCTTGGAGCTGTCAGGTCTGGTGCTGATTCTGTTGGCCGCTTTGCCCAAGCTCTGGCGTTTGCCGGTCAGCTGAGACGCTGTCGCCGAAGATCAGCGCCTTGAGTTTTGCCGCCTCTGTCGTGATGCTGTGACGCGCGCGCACCCGTTCTAACGCGGCATCGCGCATCTTTTGCATCCGCTCCGGTGGCAGGCCGAGGCTTTCCTCCATCGCCTGCGCCAGTTCGTCGATGGTTCCGGCAGGCACCAGCCAGCCGTTCTCGCCCGGTTTGACCAGTTCCGGAATTCCCGCAACGAAAGTGGAAATCACTAAACGCCGCTGCGCCATCGCCTCCATGATCACAACGGGCAGGCCTTCGATAAAGCTGGGCTGCACCAGCACGTGACACTCGCGTATCGCCTGTCGCACCTGATCGGAGTTGATCCAGCCGGTAATCCGCACCGCATCCCCGAGGCCCAGTTCCGCGATCCGCGCCTCGATCATGGGCCGTAAGGCACCATCCCCTGCCAGCACGAGTGACGCCTCGGGATGGGTGGCGCGCAATCTGGCAAAGGCTTCCAACAGCACCAGATGGCCTTTTTCGACATCAAGACGCCCTATACATAGGAAAGACTTGGCGCCCCCTGCCCCATCCACCTGTTCAAAAGACATCTCCGGCAGGCCGCAATGGACCACCTTGATGCGCGGCCACAAATCCGGTGGCAGATTCCGCATCAACTGGCTGCGAGTATAGGCGCTGATCGCGACGGCAAAGGCTGCGCCTGCAAATTTTCGCGGCAGGGCAAGGCGTGGCGCGTGGTCGAATTCGTCATTGCCATGCACAGTGAAACTGTAGGGCGGGCCGCCCATCATCCGCACCAAAAGTGCGATTTCCGCCGGATTAGTGCCGAAATGCGCGTGCAGATGCGCCACCGGCTGCTCGTCCAGCCGATCCATGATCCGGCAGGCATGGGCCACATAGACGAGATGATAGGGCCAGGGCCGCATCCCTCCACGCGACATGCCGAGCGCCGCTTTCACCGCGCGCCAGACCGGCTTCGGGTGCCGCGCAAACCGCTTTAACGCGCCCAGCATCAGCGGCACGATCCCGTTTCTCAGGGTGTAGAACGTGCGATCACGCTCGGACAGATCAACAGGATCAACCGCGTCACCATCCCAGCCTCGCAGCGCAAAGCGTTCAACCGCAACGCCCTGCTCCTCCAGCGCGAGGATCTCGCGCCGGATGAAGGTGTGGCTGACCTTGGGATACTGGTTCACAAGGTATGCCACACGCAGCTTTGCGCCAGCCACATCCTGTTGCATCTGCTGCTCCTTAGGATTGCCGTCCGTAGACGTCTTCATACCGGATGATATCATCCTCGCCGACATAGGCCCCCGTCTGCACCTCGATCATCACCATCGGCAGCTTGCCGGGGTTTTCGAGCCGGTGCACCGCGCCGACAGGCACGTAGACAGACTGGTTCTCTGTCAACAGTTTCACATCGTCACCGACAGTCACTCGTGCCGTGCCTTCCACGACGATCCAGTGCTCTGACCTGTGCACATGGCTTTGCAGGCTAAGCGCTGCCCCCGGATGGACGAGGATTCGCTTGACCTGAAAGCGCCCACCAAGCGCAAGGCTCTCGAACCAGCCCCAAGGACGGTGATCGCGCGGGAATGTCTCGGCCTGCGTGGCCCCTTTGGACCGCAGCACATCGACCACGCGTTTGACGTCCTGCGCGCGGCTCATATCGGCCACCAGCACTGCATCAGGCATGGCGATCGCCACGATGTTGCGCAGGCCGATCCCGACGATCTGCAAACCATCGGCTTCGGAGCGGAGCAAGGAATCCGTGCAATCAATCGCAGTCGCGTTGCCGCCAAGCGCTACGCCCTCAGTATCCGGACCCATCTCGCGCCAGACGGATTCCCACCCGCCCAGATCGGACCATGCGCCGGTGAAAGGCACAACCGAGAGGTTATCCGCATGTTCCATCACCGCGTGATCAATACTGATATCGCGCGCATCGTCCCATGAGTCGGGGTCGAGCCGCAACAGGCCCAGATCAGGCTTAGCACCTTGCACAGCTTTTTGCACAGGCTCCACAAGTTCGGGTGCATGGGCTTTGAACGCGGCAACCATATCGCGGGCGCGGAACAGGAAAATCCCTGCGTTCCACAAACAATCGCCCTGTTCCAACAAAGCTTTCGCGCCTGCGAGATCGGGTTTTTCCACAAAGCGGGTCAATGGCACCGCGACGCCGCTGCCATCCGGTAAAGATGCCAGTTGCAGATAACCATATCCTGTTTCGGGCCTGTCCGGCGTGATGCCAAAAGTCACCAACTGACCCGCATCCGCGGCCTTTACCCCCTCGGCGACAGCCGCGTGAAAGGCAGCATGGTCAGGCAGAACATGATCCGCCGGTGCGACGAGGATCAAAGCCTCGGGATCGCTCTGCTCCAGATACAGCGCTGCCGCCAAGACGGACGGGGCTGTATTGCGGCCAACAGGCTCGATCATCACGGCAAGCGGATCAATTTTCAGCTTGGACAACTGCTCGGTCACGATGAACCGGAAATCGGCATTGGTGAGGATGACAGGACGGTGAAAAGCCAGCCCCGAAGACGCGCCAGCCCGCGCGTCCGCAAATCGTGCGGCGGTGGCCTGAAACAGGGTCTGCTCGCCCACCAGAGGCACGAATTGCTTGGGATAGCTTTTTCGTGACAACGGCCAGAGGCGTGTGCCGGACCCGCCACACAGCAGAACGGGGTAAATCTTTCTCGGTTCGGGCATGTGTTTGCGAGACCTATTCAGTTTATGTTCAACGACTCTACCGCACAGGCACAAGGCCACAACATGAAACGCAACTTAACCAAGAACACCGTATTGAAACTATCTGGCAGGATTGCGCCATTGATCTGGTGTGTTCATGACATGGCGCGCAATGTTGCCGCCTGAACCAAGAATATACTCCGCCTGCTATACTCAGGCTTTGATCGTCCGCAAGATTACATTCGTCTGGGCGCTGGCAACAGCGGGAATACGGAACAAAAACCTCTCCAGCAGATCGTTATAGGCGTCGATGTCCGCGCAAACGACATGCAGGTGATAATCGGATTGGCCGGTGGTCGCATAGCAGGCGCGCACTTCCTCGCGGTTCTGGACGGCGCGGATGAAGGCCTCCAGCTGTTCGGGATCGTGTCGTGTCAGGTGTACGTGCACGATCGCGCTAAAGCGCAGTCCCTGCTTGGCGTCATCCAGTGCAACCGTGTAATGCCGGATCACCCCGCTCTCCTCCAGCGACTTCACCCGCCGCCAGCAGGATGAGGGCGACAGCCCCACCTTGTCAGCCAGATCCACATTCGAGATGCGGCTGTCCAATCGCAACGTGGACAGGATGCGTTCGTCTGCTTTGTCCAGTTCTGGCATATTTATCCACTCCTCAGGTATATAGTGGAAAAAAATTTCCATATTCTACGCATCTTTCATCTATTCTGACCAGATATTTCAGCCCTTCCATGCGATATTGGTGGCGCCAACAGGAGAACCGCATGACCACGCAGGAAGCCAGCTTTGCCACCTACCAGCTTGAAGACCGTTACAACCGGACAGAGGGCCGCGTCTATCTGACCGGCACGCAGGCGCTTGTCAGGATCATGCTGGATCAAGCGCGGCGGGACAGGGCGGCGGGACGCAAGACGGCAGGGTTTGTCTCTGGTTATCGCGGATCACCCTTGGGCGGGCTGGATATGGAGCTTTGGCGGCAGCGCAGCCGTTTGGAGCAGGAGCGGATCGAGTTCCTGCCTGCGGTGAACGAAGACCTAGGCGCTACCGCTGTCTTGGGCGCGCAACAGGCTGTGTTAGACCCGCATTGCGAAGTCGAAGGCGTGTTCTCCATGTGGTACGGCAAGGGCCCCGGTGTGGACCGTTCCGGCGATGCGCTGAAACATGGCAACGCTTACGGCTCCTCCCCGCTGGGCGGCGTGCTGGTCGTAGCGGGCGACGATCACGGTTGCGTCTCTTCCTCCATGCCGCACCAGTCCGATGTCGCCTTCATGTCTTGGTTCATGCCCACGCTGAACCCCGCCAGCATCGCGGAATATCTGGAGTTCGGCGCTTACGGCATTGCGCTGTCGCGCTTCAGCGGCACATGGGTCGGGTT
The DNA here is from genome assembly GCA_047921295.1 of Rhodobacterales bacterium. Classification (GTDB taxonomy): domain Bacteria; phylum Pseudomonadota; class Alphaproteobacteria; order Rhodobacterales; family Rhodobacteraceae; genus Seohaeicola. Next base: position 28,835 of record JBLRWK010000001.1, on the reverse strand, counting down.
CAAGGCGATCTCCGAAACGGTGGAGGCGGGCCAATCGGTTGAACTGCCCGAGGATCGCGTTTTCACGCAGCCGGATTTCACCGCCCCCGCAGGCGGGCTGCACGTGCGCCGCTCCGACATGCCCAGCCCCGAGATCGAGACGCGGATTGGCGCCAAGCTGGACGCGGTGGAGGCGTTTGTCGAGGCGAACCCGATTGACCGGCGCATCTATGATATCGCGGATGCGCGCTTCGGGATCGTGACCACCGGCAAGGGCCATCTGGACTTGATGGAGGCGTTGCGCCTGCTGGGTCTGGACGAGTCTGCCTGCCGCCGTCTGGGCATCGACATCTACAAGGTCGGCATGGTCTGGCCTTTGGCGCGGCGCGATGCGCTGGCCTTTGTGAAGGGCAAGGAAGAGGTGCTGGTCGTCGAGGAAAAGCGCGGCATCATCGAGAGCCAGTTCAAGGAGTATTTCTACGACTGGCCGGGTGACAAGCCCAGCAAGATGGTGGGCAAGCACCGCGCGGCGGGTGATCCGTTGATCCCTTGGACCGGTGAATTGACGCCTTTGATGCTGGTGCCCATCGTCGCCGAACGGTTGGAGCGGTTTTTCCCCGCAGAAGGGCTGGTGACCAAAGCGCGCGCCCTCACCGCCTCCCCTGCCCCCGTGCTGACGGTGCCCGGCGCGACGCGCACGCCCTATTTCTGCTCCGGGTGCCCGCATAACACATCCACAAAACTGCCGGAAGGCAGCATGGCCGCCAGCGGCATCGGCTGTCATGTGATGGCAGGCTGGATGGACCGTAACACCGTTGGTTATGCCCAGATGGGCGGCGAAGGCGTGCCTTGGGCAGCCGGATCGCGCTTCAACGGCAAGCGGCATATCTTCCAGAACCTTGGCGAGGGCACGTGGTATCATTCCGGCTCGCTCGCGATCCGCCAAGCCGTCGCGGCGAAGGCGAATATCACCTACAAGATCCTTTATAACGATGCGGTCGCAATGACAGGCGGGCAGCCGGTTGACGGCCCCGTCAGCCCCGCCGCCATCGCCCAGAGCTGCCGCGCCGAAGGGGTGGAGCGGATCGCGCTCGTCTCGGACGATCCGGATAAATTCGCGCGCAGGGATTTCCCCGCCGGCACAACGATCCATGACCGCGCCGATCTGGACCCCGTGCAACGGGAGTTGCGCGAGGTCACGGGCGTGTCTGTCCTGATCTACGAGCAAACCTGCGCGACCGAGAAACGCCGCCGCCGCAAGCGCGGCAAGATGGAAGACCCAGCGCGCCATGTGATGATCAACCCGCTGGTCTGCGAAGGCTGCGGCGACTGCTCGCTTGAATCCAACTGTCTGAGTGTGGAGCCGCGCGAGACCGAACTTGGCCGCAAGCGCAAGATCAACCTGTCCAGTTGCAACAAGGATTTCTCCTGCCTCAACGGCTTTTGCCCCAGCTTCGTGACCATTGAGGGCGGGCAGCGGCGCAAACCCAAGCCCGCAGGTCTGGATATGCCCGCGCTGATGGCAGGCCTGCCCCATCCGGTGGAGGCGGATCTGACCCGCCCCTACAACCTGCTGGTGGCGGGTGTGGGTGGCACAGGTGTGGTGACGCTGGGCGCGCTGGTGACGATGGCCGCGCATCTGGAGGGCAAGGGCGCGAGCGTGCTCGATTTCACCGGCTTTGCGCAGAAATTCGGCACAGTTCTGGGCTATGTCCGTATCGGTTCCAGCCCCGAGGCGATCCATCAGGTGCGGATCGAACAGGGTGCAGCAGATGCAGTGATCGGCTGTGATGCGGTGGTCTGTTCCGCGCCCAAAGCGTCGGTGCATTACCGCAAGGGCACCGAAGTGGTCCTCAACCGCGCCGAGATGCCGACAGGCGATTTGGTGCTGCACCGCGATGCCGACCTCAAGATCGACACACGCGAGGCGCTTATCGGGGCAACCGTAGGGGCGGCGCATCTGCTGGCCTTTGATGCCAACAGCGCGGCAGAGCGGCTGATGGGCGATACCGTCTTTGCCAATATGATGCTGCTCGGCGCTGCCTTCCAGAAGGGGCTGGTGCCCGTCAGCGAGATGGCAATGAAACAGGCCATCCTGCTGAACGGCGTGGCGGTCGAGAAGAACGGCACGGCCTTTGATCTGGGGCGCATCATGGCCGCCCGCCCTGAGGTGCTGGCGGATAGTCTGACAGAGCAACCCAAAGCGGCGCAGTCGCTGGACGAACTGATCGCGCATCGGGCCGAATTTCTCACCGGATATCAGAACGCGGCCTATGCAAAGCGGTTCACCGACAGGATCGCCCGCCTGCGCGCCGCAATGCCAGGCGCGGACGAAGCCGTGATTGTCGCGGCGGTCAAATCCCTGTTCCGGCTGATGGCTTACAAGGATGAATACGAGGTGGCGCGCCTGCATACCGAAGGCTCCTTCGAGGCCGAACTCGATGCTGCTTTCGAGGGTGACTTTACCGTGAAATACCACCTCGCCCCGCCGCTTCTGCCTTTGGGCAAGGATGCACGCGGGCGGCCCAACAAGCGTGCTTTCGGATCATGGATGCGGCCTGCCTTCACCGCTCTGGCAAGGATGAAAGGCTTGCGTGGCACAGCACTTGATCCTTTCGCCTATAGCGAAGACCGCAAGTTGGACCGCGAGTTGCTGAACTGGTTCGACGGGGTTATGAGCCATGTGGAAAGCCGCTTTGACCCCGCCGATCAGGACGAGGCTTTGGCCCTGCTCAGCGCACCGCAAGAGATTCGCGGCTATGGCCCTGTGCGCCACAAAGCAGCAGAGCAGGTGATGGCAGAGGTGGCACAGCGGATGGCGTGATCAGCCGCGAAAGCGCACCAGCCAGCCCAGACCTTGCTGCGTGCCGGCGCGTGGCTTGTACTCCGCTCCCACCGGGGCGGCGTATCCCATGCCGTCAAGTTCCTGCATCAGCCAAAGGTAATCAACCTCGCCCTGATCAGGTTCGCCACGGTCAGGGACGGCAGCAATCTGGATATGGCCGATCACAGGCAACAAGTCCCGCAGATGCACCGCCTGATCGCCCTGCATGATCTGCATGTGATAACAATCATACATGAGTTTGAGGTTGGGCTTGCCGAGTGCCTCGATAATCCGCACCGCATGATCCGTGCGCGACAGGTGATAGCCCGGCACATCGCGGGTATTGATCGGCTCGATCAGGATGGTGATGCCATCCGGCGCGGCCAGATCACAGGCATAGGCCAGATTGGCGCGGAATGTCGCCTCGGCTGCCTCCCCGCCATCGGTGCGTCCTGCCATGACATGCACGGCGCGGGTTCCCGTGGCAACGGCATACTCCACCGCCTGCATGATTGCCGACCGCGCCTCCGCCTCGCGCCCTGTCAGCGCGGCAAGCCCGAAATCCCCCGCCGCCTTGTCCCCCGGCCATGTGTTCAACCCCAGCATGGTCAGGCCGGTCTCTTGCAGCGCCTGCGCTACTTCGGCTGCAGGCACATCATAAGGGAAATGGCATTCCACCGCGTCAAAGCCTGCATCCTTGGCGGCATGGATTGCCTGCGGCAGTGGCAATTCAGTGAACAAAAAGCCCAGATTGGCAGAATACCGCATCAGTCCCACTCCAGATCAAATTTCCGCACCAATGCGCCGATCTGCTCCTCATCAAGGGCGCGGGGCGCATGGCCGCGTAACAGGAGCGCAAGCTTGGCCGTCTCCTCCAGCTCTTCCATCGCATAGACCGCCGCTTCCAGATCCGTGGATGCTACGACAGGCCCGTGATTGGCCAGCAGCACCGCCGCACGTTTGCCGCCAAGACCGCGTAACGCATCGCCCATTGCAGCGTCACCGGGCAGAAAGAACGGCAGCAGCGCGACCTTGCCCACCCGCATCACCGCATAGGGTGTGAGCGGCGGCAGCACATTGTCGGGGTCGGTATCCGGCAACATCGATAGCGCGACGGAGTGGGTGGAATGCAGATGCACCACCGCACCGGCGCTTTTGCGCGTCTCGTAGAAGGCCGCATGCAGCGGCATTTCCTTGGTCGGCGCATCGCCCCCGATATGCTGGCCTGCCGCGTCGAACCGCGACAATCGCGCCGGATCAAGACGGCCCAGACTCACGCCTGTCGGCGTGACCAGCAGCCCGCCATCCTCGGTTCTCACCGAAATATTGCCGGATGCGCCACCTGTCAGCCCGCGGTTGAACATCGACGCAGCCCAGAAGCAGATATCCTCGCGCAGCTTTGCCTCGCTCATGCGGCCCCGCCCTCCATCAACCGTGCCGCGCGGGCAAAGAAATCAGGCCCGCCGAAATTGCCGGATTTGAGCGCGAGCACCAGATTATCCGCCGCGCGGATCATCGGCACGCCGGGGTCGATCTCCGGCCCGATGTCCAGTCCGGACAGCCCCAGCCCCTCAACGACAGCGCCGGAGGTCTCGCCGCCTGCGCTGATCAGGCGGGTCACGCCGCCCGCCACCAAGGCGCGCGCCAGTTCCGCAAACAGGTTTTCGATACGCGTTGCCACGACCTCTTTCCCGAAACGCTTTTGCGCTGCGGCGACCACTGCAGGATCGGCAGAGGTGTAGATCAGCGGCACAGCTTCCTGCGCCAGCGCCCAATCCGCCAGAGCCTGCGCGGTTATTTCGCCGGACATGACCTGCTCCGCCGTCACCTCGCGCGCCGGATTGGCTTTGGCATGTTCCGCCACCTGCCCCCGCGTTGCGTTGGAGCAGGAGCCAGACAGGATCGCGGCAGGCCCGCCTTGCCCTGACCAGAGGCTGGATTTTTCTGCCAGCAGCCCCTTGGCGCGGAAATTTGCAGGCAATCCCATCGCGATACCGGAGCCACCCGTCAGCAAAGGCAGCGCAGCGGCGGCCTCACCCAGTACCATCAGATCCTGATCCGTGATCGCATCAGCCACCAGAAGGCGGTGCCCTGCTGCATCCTCGGACCGCATACGGGTCCGTATGGCGTGAGCCCCCTGCATCACTACCGGCGCAGGGATATGCCCGACGCTCCCTTTGATCTGCAAACCCAGCCAGCGGCGGATATCGGGATCGGTCATCGGGGTCAGGGGATGGTTCTGCATCCCGCTCTCGCTCAGCAGATGATCCGCCACGAACAGATGCCCCTGATAGATGGACCTCCCCGCCGCGGGGAAGGCCGGGCACACCAGCACCTGACGCGCGCCCAAGGCATCGGCCAAGGCTTCGGCCACGGGCCCGATGTTGCCCTCAGTCGTGGAATCGAATGTCGAGCAATATTTGAACAGGAACTGGGTGCAGCCCTGCGCACGCAGCCATTCCAGTGCCTCCAGTGACAGGCGCACCGCCTCCTCCACCGGAATGGAGCGGGATTTGAGCGCGACAATCCCCGCCTCCACCTCCGGCATGGCGGGCGCGTCCGGCACGCCGACATATAGCGTGACGCGCATGCCTGCTTTCGTCAGCGTGTTGCCCAGATCGGAGGAGCCTGTGAAGTCGTCGCCGATGCAGCCCAGCAGCATCACGCATCCCCCGGCAGTTTTAGCCCCGCACGAGAGGCGACAAGCTTGGTGATCGCGGCATCATCCTCCTGCCCCAAGCCAGCCTCCACCGCCGCTCGATACTGCGCCAGCGCCGTTTCGGTCAGGGGCAACGGCAGGCCTGCGCCTGCGGCGATATCGGTGACGATTCCCAGATCCTTGGGCCAGATATTGATGCTGGAACGCGGGGTGTAATCCGCCTCAATTACATGCGGCGCACGGTTCTCGAACATCCACGATGTGCCGGCCGATACCTTGATCACCTCCAGCACACGCGCCAGATCGAGCCCCTGAGAGGTGGCAAATCCCAGAGCCTCACCCATCGCGGCGATATGCACGCCCGCCAACAACTGGTTGACCGCCTTCATCGCAGAGCCCGGCCCTGCGTGATCGCCCAAATGATGCACCGTCTGGGCCATCGCCTCCAGCACGTCGGCAGCACCTTCAAAAGCCGCAGGCGTGCCAGATGCCATCACCGACAATGCACCCTCTGCCGCGCGGACCGCACCGCCGGAGATCGGAGCATCGAGATAATGCAAACCGCGCGCCTGTGCCTCGGCCTCCATCGCGATGGCGAAATCCGGCGCCACAGTGGCGCAGGACAGGATCGTGCCGTCCGGCTTCAGATGTCCGGCCCACCCGTCTGCGCCGAACAAAGCAGCCTCGGTCTGGGCGGCGTTCAGCACCACACAAACCAATGCATCAGCAGGCGGAGACGACTGGCTTAGCGCCTGCCCTCCCGCCTCTTCCAGCTTGGCAACCTGCACTGCATTCAGGTCCAGACCATGCACCGCATGGCCTGCGCGCAGCAGTGACAGCGCCATGCCCAAACCCATAGACCCAAGACCGATGACATGCACGACAGCCATGTTTAATTCCCGAATACGTATTGGACCGGCCACAGCGTGATTGCCGGCACATAGGTGATGATCATCAGCGCGCCGAAAACCGTCAGCACGAACCAGATCAGTTGCGGAATGATCTTCTCAACCGGCATCTTGGCGACAGCGGCGGCGGCAAAAAGGTTCACCCCCAGCGGCGGCGTGATCATGCCAAGCGCCAGATTGACCACGATGATCAGGCCGAAATGCACAGGGTCCACACCGTAGGCCACGGCAATTGGCGCAAGGATCGGGGCCAGTACCAGAATGGCGGCTGATGTCTCGATGAACATCCCCACGATCAGCAACAGCACATTGACCGCCAGCAGGAACGCGATGCGGCTCTCGAACATATCCTTGAACCATGCCGCAATCTCGTTCGGCAAACCGGAGCGGGTGATCAGGAACGAAAACAACGCGGCCGCCGAGATGATGATCATGATCGCCGAGGTCGAGATCACCGTCTGCTTGAGGATTTCCGGAAGGTGGCTGATCTTCAGCTCGCGATAAAACAGCATCCCGACGATAAGCGCCGTGGCCACAGCCGCAGCGCTGGCCTCGGTCGGGGTGAAAATGCCCGAATAGATGCCACCAAGGATCACAACAGGCACCAGCAAAGCAGGCGTTGCCGCAAAGGCCGCCCGCGCGATGCTGGAACGCGCCTCGCCGTCATTCTTGCCGATGCCGCGCACGTGGCAGATCACCAGCACCAGCACCATCAGCGATGTTGCCACCAAAAGCCCCGGCCCAAGGCCCGCCACGAACAGCCGCCCGATGGAGGTATCGGTGGACACGCCGTAAAGGATCAACGGGATCGACGGCGGGATCAGCACGCCGAGTTCGGCAGAGCTGGCCTGAATCGAGGCCGCCAGCGGCTTGGGATAGCCATGCTTGACCATGGCGGGGATCAGGATGGCCCCGATGGCGAAGGTTGTCGCCACGCTGGAGCCGGAAACCGAAGCGAACATCATGCAGGTCAGCACGCAGGAACAGGCAAGCCCGCCCTGAATACCGCCAACGATGGACTTTGCCAGTTCCACCAACCGGTGCGAGATGCCGCCCGCCGACATCAGATTGCCCGCGAGGATGAAAAGCGGAATCGCCATCAGTGGGAAACTGTCGATGCCGGTGAACATCCGCTGCGCGACCAGCAGCAGCGGCAGACTGCCCTGCACCTCGATCCCGATGACCGAGGCAAGGCCGATCGCCACCGCTATGGGTACACCGATCAGAAACAGAATGGCCAGCGACAGGCCCAGTGCGGCATTCATTCTACCAGCTCCGTCTTGTTCGCGACCGTGCCGTGGCCCGAGGTCCAGCCACCTTGATAGCCACGGATCATGCAGGCCATTATGGCGATGACGATAAAAACCGATCCAACAGGCAATGCCGCGTAGACCCACGCAATCGAGATATCGAGCGCCGCGAGTTTCTGCCGCGCCACCCGCTGGGCCATGGACCAGCCCTGCCAGAACAGGATGGAGAAAAAGAGGATCGAAAGCGCGTTCGACACCATGAACAGGCCAAAGCCAATTTTCGGCGGCAATGTCTGCTGGATCACCTCGACAGCGATCATGGAGCCATGCCGGAACGCAACCGCCACGCCCAGAAAGACCGACCATATCATCGCCGAGCGCGTGATAACCTCGGACCATGTGGAGGGGCTGCCGAAAACGAAGCGGGTGATCACCTGATAGAGGGCCAGTGACGCGGCAAGGACGAGAAACCCGATAGACAGGCGCAGCGCCAGCCCGGTGCTGAAATCTTCAAACTTCAGGAATGCGCGCATCCGGACCTCTGTCTTTCCTGTGCAAAAACCGGCGCAGGAATACTGCGCCGGTTGGTTCATTTTGAAACGGCTTTACTCGACCGCTTGGATACGCTCGACCATTTCTGTGCCATACTGATCCGTATAGACGGAATAGGAGGCTTCGGCCAAAGCGGCGAAAGGTGCTTTGTCGATATCGGTGATGACTTCCATCCCGTTCTCCAGAAGCATCGCAACGCCCTCTTCTTCCAGACGGTTCACCTCAGCCCGTGTGGCGGCGGCGGATGCTTTTGCCGCCTCGTCGAACCAGCCCTTCTGCTCGTCGGTCAGGCCGTCATAGAGAACCGGCGACGTCAGCACAGCGGCGGGCGAATACACATGTCCGGTCAACGAGACATACTGCTGCACTTCCCAGAATTTCGACGCAGTGATCACGGTCACAGGGTTTTCCTGCCCGTCTACAACGCCCTGCTGCAAGGCAGTGAACAGTTCGGGAAATGCCATTGGCGTCGGGGACGCACCCATCCCGGAGAATGCTGTCATGTGCACGCGGTTTTCCATCGTGCGCAGCTTCAGGCCAGCCAGATCATCTGGCGTGCGGATAGGACGCTGCGAATTGGTGATGTGGCGGAAACCGTTTTCGGACCATGCCAGACCTACGATGTTGTTCTCGCCGATCTTCTCCAGCAACTCCTGACCGATCTCGCCATCCAGCACGGCTCGCGCATGGTCATAGTCGCGGAACAGGAACGGCAGGTCGAGAGCGAAAACCTCGGGCACGAAGTTGCCCAGAGGCCCTGTCGAGGTGACGACCACGTCGATCGAGCCGATCTGCAGGCCTTCGATCATGTCACGCTCGCCGCCAAGCTGGCCTGCAGGGGCCTGCTCACCAGTGAAGGCGCCGCCCGACAATTCTGTCAGCGTGTCGATGAAGGCCTGCGCGCCGACACCGTAGTGCGAGGTCGGAGACAAAGCATGCCCGACGACGATATTCTGTTGCGCCTGCGCGCCGGTGGCCAGAACTGCGGCCGTAAACAGGCCTGTAACGATATGTTTCATAGTGCTCCTCCCATGAGCTTTGGTTATTTTTCGTGGATCATTCCGACGCCATCCGGCCCATGTGGGCCGTGACCAGATCGGCAAAATCGGTATCTGGTTGAAACCCGAGCGCTTGCGCGCGCGGGGTAATGATCTGACCGGGCCAGCTTGCCACAATCGCCTCGATCGCGGGATCTTGCGCTGGCTTTATACGCGCCGCAACATCAGCGCCCGCGACACGGCTGAGGGTGTCGATCATCGCGCCGACGGTGACAGTCACGCCCGGCAAGGTCAGCGTTGTATCAGCACCGATATCATCCTGCGCCAGCCCCGCCGCATGCAGCGTATAGGCCAGCGCGCGGTCGGGTGAGGCCAGATGCAGGCGCAGATCGCGGCCAACTGGCAGGATCGCGTCCTGTCTGGCCAAAGGCTCGCGGATGATCCCGCTGGCAAAACTGCTCGCCGCCTTGTTCGGCGCACCGGGGCGGACAGAGATGGTCGGGAACCGCAGGCTGCGCCCGAGGATGAACCCCTTGCGTGTGGCGTCGCGCACCAGCAACTCGCCCATCAGCTTTTGTGTGCCATAAGACGAGCGCGGCGCGGGCAAAGTATCCTCGGAGATCGTGTTATTCGCCGCGCAGGAAAACACTGCGACGGAGGAGGAGAACAGAAACACCGGCGGCTTCGCCATCTTGCGACAGGCGTTGATCAGATCAATCGTGGATTGCAGATTAACCGCCATCCCGAGATCGTAATCCGCTTCCGCCTGTCCCGAGACAACGGCGGCCAGATGGACCACCAGATCGGGCGCATCCTCGGTAATCCGGTTGAGCACCCCGTCATCAGACAGCGCTCCGGCAACGGCATGGACCCTGCGCTGACGGCTTGCCAGGTCGTTCAAGGGCGCTTCGGCAATGTCGCTGGCAATGATCGCGGCGATCCGGCGCTCGGTTCCGTTCAACAGCAGGCTGTCACGCGCTGCAAGCGCGTCCACCACCATCTGGCCGATAAAACCGGCCGCTCCTGTCACCAGAATACGCAAAGTCAGATCTCCTCCTGCCTTAAAGCTGTCACTGAATGACAGCGCTGTCAATCAATGGCAATGTCAAAGACGAATCAAGGTTCAGGCGCAGCGTGCCATCGTTCGCGGTGCCTTGGCAAAGTCGCATGGAAAGGTGGTAAAATCCGGTGCAGGGCGAGAAACCCCCCAGAAAACCAACGCTTTCGCAGGTTGCGCGTATCGCGGGTGTCAGCGAGATCACTGCGTCCCGCGCTCTGCGCGACAGCGCCTCCGTGACGCAGGGCACCGCGCGCAAGGTGCAGGAAGCGGCGGCGCAACTGGGATATCTGCGCAACCGTCTTGCCGGAGCCTTGGCGGGCGGGCCGTCGAATCAAGTGGGCGTCATCCTGCCTTCTCTCGCCAATATCGTCTTCGCCGATGTGCTCAAAGGCTTGGAGGACCATTTCGAGGATGCCGGATTCCATCCGGTTCTGGGAATTTCAAACTACGATCCGCAGCGCGAGGAACGTCTGATCCGCGAGCTGATGTCGTGGCGTCCGGCGGGGCTGGTCATCGCCCCTAGCAGCACAACGCCCGCCAGTCGCGCCTTGCTCGGCGGCGCGGGCTTTCCTGTTGTCGAGATTATGGATGTCGATATCGAACCGGTCGATATGTGCGTCGGCATCTCGCACCAAGGGGCCGGTGCGGAGATGGCGCGGCATTTGCTGGAGCGCGGCTACAAGTGCTTTGCCTATGTCGGGCATGACATCATCCGCGACCAGCGCGCCCTGACGCGGCTCAACGGTTTTCGCGCGACGCTGGAAGCTGCGGGGCAATCCCTTTCTGCAACGCTGACACTGGATGCACCTTCCTCCGTCACGCTTGGGCGGAACGGTTTGGCGCAACTGCTCCGCGAGGCAGATCAGGCGCCTGACGTTGTTTACTTTTCCAATGATGACATGGCTGTTGGCGGAGTGTTTCACTGCATGTCCGAGAACATCAGCCTGCCGGATCAACTCGCCATCGCCGGCTTTAACGGGCTGGAGATCGGTCAGGCCCTACCTGTGCCGCTGACAACGACAGGCTCGAACCGGGTCAGCATCGGACAAAAAGCGGCAGGCGCGATCCTGCAACGGCTTAAAGACGGGCATACAGAGCCGGAATTGCGGAGCATCGACGTCGGGTTTACCCTGATCGTCGGCGGCACTGCCTAACTTGGGCAGGCTCTTTGGTGTCTAGCTTTGCGTCAGGCTCGCAAGATACACCATGTCCGGCCCGAAAATGCGATCACTATGCTCGGCCAGATAGATTTTCATCCACGGCGTAAACCGCTCGGGGCGGCGAGCGACTTCGGCCACCAGATCCTGATAGTTGATCCAGCGCGTCTCCATCACCTCGTCGGGGTTTGGCGTGACTTTCAACGTGTCATCGGCGCGCGCCAGATAGATATCGACCACCTCGTGCTCGACCAAACCCGCACCCACATCGGCACGATACTCCACATGGTCGCGATGCTCCGGATGCAGCCCCGTGATGCCCAATTCCTCGCGCAATCGGCGCGCCGCGCAAATCTCGGGTGCCTCGTCCCAATCAGGATGCGTGCAGCAGGTGTTCGCCCAAAGCCCCGGCGTATGATATTTGCTCAGCGCACGGCGCTGGATGAGCACATCCATGCCACGAACCACAAAGACCGAAACGGCCTTGTGGCGCAGACCGCGCTGATGGACCTCAAGTTTGTCGACAGGGGTCAGGGTGCCCTCGACCCATGCCGGAATCATCATGCTCATACGCGGCTCGCCGGAATCAGGCGGGTCAGATGGGCGAGGTTTTTCAACCCGATCTTCAGATGCGCCATCGGGCGTGCCCGCACCAGTTTCTTGTTCATATAGGCCTCAAAGGTCAGACGCTGCACATCAACGTCATGGCAAAGGGACACGAACCGTTCGCGCCGCTCGTCAGACCGATAATAAGCATTCTGCATGGAGGCTAGAACCCTGAAAACCATCTTGTGATCTTTCATGAACAACTGCCGGGCGAGTTTAAGGTCGCGCACCCGCCCCGATGCAAGACAAGCCGCCGCTGCCGTCGCGGCCACACGGCCCCCGACCATCGCATAATAAATTCCCTCCCCCGAGGATGGCGCAACGACGCCAGCCGCATCTCCGGCCAGCACCACATCACGGCCATTGTCCCAGCGATCCAATGGCTTGAGCGGGATCGGTGCGCCTTCGCGCCGGATCGTTTTGCACTCCGTCAGGCCAGCGGCGGCACGCAGATCGGCCGTTGCCTGTTTCAGATCGACGCTGTCGATCTCAGTCCCCATGCCGATACTGGCGCTTTTGCCATGCGGGAAAATCCAGCCGTAGAAATCAGGCGAAATTGCGCCGTCATAGATCACATCGCACCGCTCGGGATCATAAGCGGCTGTTTTCGCAGGCGCCTCGACGATCTCGTGATAGGCCAGAACATAAGGAATCTTGTCGCCGCCCGGCACTTCGGTCCGCCCGACCTTGGAACGGGCACCGTCTGCACCTATCACCAGTTTCGTGGTCAGGCGCTCCTCTGACCCACTGGCCTTGTCACGGTAGAGCACATGCGTGCCGCCCGCGTCGCGCTCGATCCGCAGATAGGTGCCCGTCAATCTCACCGCACCGGCCTTTGCGGCACGCACCCGCAGGAACTCGTCGAAATGCTCGCGGTCGACCATGCCGACAAATCCGTTCTCTATCGGGATGTCGACCTTGCGGCCAGTGGGCGAGATCATCCGCGCGGTGGTGATCTTGGCCACGATCTGCGAGTCGGGAATGTCAAAATCCGCGATCAGCCTTGGTGGGATCGCCCCACCACAGGGCTTGATGCGCCCGTCCCTGTCCAGCATGGCAACCTTGAGACCCGACCGCACCAGATCCTCGGCGGCAGTGGCGCCTGACGGGCCTGCGCCCACAACGACAACGTCATACATTCTCATTCTCCCGGAACCAGTTGAGCGCCACCACGGCGGCTTTCCATAATGCGTGTGGCCATAAAGGCGGCCGCGAGAAACAGCAGCGCCTCGACTAAAAACACTGCACCAAAGGCAGGCGCGTCCTGTTTCAGAACCGCGCGTAGAACATCTACAAGCGCCGCGCCCAGCAAGCCGCCGAACCCTGCGGCCATTGCCTGCGCGGCACCCCACAAGCCCATACGCGTGCCTTCACGCGCGCCGCGCCCCTCACCCGCCAGCGCCATCATCGACCCGATGGCAGCCACCGCGAACATGCCGTTGAAAAACCCGAGCGCCACAACCACAGGCACCAACGGTGCACCCGGCCCGAGTGGGCCGAGGAAAGTCAGCACACAAAGGCTGGCCGCCGAGCCAAGACATCCGGCCACAACCCACGCCCGCAAGGTGCCAAGACGTAAACCCGTCGCTGCGATCCCGACGATCAGCATGCCCAGAAAGACACCGCCGTTCTGCGCACCCGACAGAGAGGTCGATTGCCCCGGCGTGAAGGCGAAAACCAATCCGGCATAAGGCTCTAGGATCAGTTCCTGCATGAAATAGGCCGTCATCGACAGGAAAACGAACAAGGTGAACATGCGCGCCTTGGGTTCATCCCAGACTTCGCGCAACCCTTGGATAAACGGCATCCGGTCCGGTTCGAGTTGCGCGTCAACGCCGCGTTCAACCCGCCAGATCGCCAGAGTGGTCAGCACCACAGCGCCGATCGTCACAATGGCCACGATCTGCATCAGACGTGCGTGGCTGTAGGGATCAAGATTGGCCCCGACCGTTCCCGCCGTCACCGCGATGCCGAAGATCATCATCAACCAAGTGATCGTCGCCGCCGCCGCACGGCGGCGCGGGGCCGTGGCTGTGGCCAGCAAAGCCAGAAGCGAGGTGCCGGAAGCCCCCGCCCCAAGCCCGATCATCGCATAGGCAAGGACCGACAGCGCCAGCCCTGACATGAAATTGCTTTCCAGCACCGGAATGGCCGCAGCAGCCATAAAGGCACCGGATGACAGGATCGCCATGCCGCCGATGATCCAGCGCGTGCGGTTGCCGGACGTATCCGACCGGTAACCCCAGTTGGGCCGCGTGATCTGGATACCGTAATGCAGCGCCACCAGAAAACCGGGCAGTAGCGCGGGCAATGCCAGTTCAACCACCATCAGACGGTTCAGCGTTGACGTGGTCAGCACCACCACAGCGCCGATACACATCTGCACCAGACCAAGCCGCACAATAGAAACCCAGGACAGCGTCACGGCAAAACCTCCGGCGTGCGGATGGCAAAGGCGGCAATCATCATGCCGCCCACATAAAGCGTGACGCCCGTGCCGTTATACCACGGCGCGCGCCCTTTGGGATCGGTCAGCAAGACACGCATCGCCCAGAGTTGAAGCGCCAGAACCCCAAGGATTGCGACCGCATGTATCGGTCTGTCCCACATCACAAGCAGGCCGATCACCACCACTTGCGGCAGCGCCATAACCCAGCAGGCGAGCTTTGCAGCCCGTTCCGGCCCCATCGTGACAGGCAGCGAGTTGACCCCCATCTGGCGGTCACCCTCAAGCGCCTTGAAATCGTTCAGTGTCATGATTCCGTGCGCGCCGATCCCGTAAAGCAACGCCACGATGACCACGGGAAGCGAGGGCGCGCCCGCGCTCAGAACAGCTGCTCCGGTAAACCACGGCAGGCTTTCGTAAGACAGGCCCACAAGCCCCGGCCCCCACCAGCCTGATCGCTTGAGGCGCACGGGCTCAGCAGAATAGGCCCAAGCCGCCAGCACACCCACAACCGTGGCCCCGAAACCCCAAGGCCCCAATTGCCAGCCGACGACCAGCGACAAGACCGTCATCGCCAACGCAATCCACAGACCCCAGCGACCGGGAATGCGGCCCGACGGTATCGGGCGGTCCGGCTCGTTGATCGCGTCTACATGACGGTCGCACCAATCGTTTGCGGCCTGACTCATCCCGCAGACAATCGGTCCGGCAAGGATGACACCTAAAAGAACCAATCCCCACTGTCCAAACGGTGAGATGCCAGACGAAATCACGCCGCATAGATAGGCCCACATCGGCGGGAACCATGTGATCGGTTTGATCAGGCGCAGCATGGCTGCCGGTTCAGGCAATGTGCGAATGTGTAAGGTTTGGTTTACAGTCATGTGTCAACCATTGCATTACAATGCGAGTCGACGCAAGAAAAACTGCGGCGCTAAGCTGCCTATAAATTCAGCAATGGGAGGGGGGGTTGCGATACCGAGAAGATCACGCTGGCAGATGCTCTGCCATGGCGCGATCAGTCCTCAGCGTCCTTGTTGATAAGGCCGTATTTGCGGAGTTTGACGTAAAGGCTCTGCCGCGAGAGCCCCAGCATCTCGGCTGCGGCCACGCGGTTGTTGCGCGTCAGTGTAACCGCCGTCTCGATGCACATTTTCTCAACAACATCAGTTGTTTCAGCCACAATTTCTTTCAGCGAGGCAGAGCCGACAAGCTCCATCACGCTATGCTGCGAGTTTTCATCGACCGAGGCGGCCGGCTTGCGCACAGCGTCAACGCGGCTGACATCGCGCAGCACGAACGCGATGGCGGGGCTGCTGCGGTCATTCAGCCATGTTGTGGAAATCTCGATAGCAACCTTGCCGCCATAGTCGTTGACGAGTTGCGTCGCATACATCCGCATGTTCCCGGTGCGTTGTGCGTTCTCGATGAGCACGTTCAGGTCGATCTGCCCGCGCGCCAGAAAATCCCCCAGACTGCGGCCCTTCACATCCGACATATGAGCCGCATCTGCCATATTCAGAAAGCTGTCATTCGCGGAGGCGATGATGCCCTTCGCATCGGAAAAGACAACGGCATCCGCGCCGCTATAGTAGAGCGCAGAGAGGTTCTGGATCAGTTGATCATCGACCACGCGGGCATCTTCGTCCGGATCAAGGCGACAGATCAGAACCCGCTCGCCGCCTGCCCGAAAGACGGTTGGCGTGAGGGTTACCCGTTTCCGGCTGCGCCGCGTCTGCACCTCAAGATCAGAGATGGACTCAGAAATCGCCAGATTGACCAGTGATTCTACGAATTCGCCGCTACGCTTGTCCTTGAATTCCTGCGCGAAAGTCGTGCCGGTAAGATCGTCACGCGACGCGCCCAGAAGGCTGGCTGCGGGATCGTTGATATCCTTGATCCGGCCCGTCCCGACAGAGACGAACACGATCGCATCGCGCGTTGTAGCCAACAAAAGGCGGTAGCGGGAGTCAAACTCGCGCCGCGCCTCATAGCCACGTTCCAGCGCCATTTGCGCCTGCACCAGATGTTGCTGCGTCTCGGCGATCAGGCGCAGATCGCGCCCCAGAAGCAGGATTTGCCCGTCTGTACCGATCATGTGGAACGTATAGCGGATCGGAAATTCCCAAACCGCATTGTCGGAATGGTTCAACTCGACCGGGCGCATATTCTCGCCCTCGATGAACCGTGCAACCGCGCTCTCAAATTTGGGCACGCTCTCAGGGGTCAGGAACTGCTGGATACGCCGCCCCTCCCAGTGATCGAGATTGCCATAGGACGTGTCATTCGAGTTGATCAAAACCGACTGCACCAGACAGTCGCGCGAAATGACCAGCGCAATATCAGAGGCTGCAGCCACGATACTGCGCAGGAATTCGGGCTCTATCAGCGGAACCGATCCGCTGGACCAAAAATGGGATCCACCTTTTGTCATCTACTCGGCCACAAGTTTCTTTCCGACCGCGCGAGCGTCGCAAAGCTTGAGAGCAAGTTGGAGATCATTGGTTGCCAAATCCACACCAGTTATTGTCTGCGCGTCGGGAACCTGTGGCAAAATCAACCCGCCAAGAATGAGTGGCGGCACATCGCGCATCGTTGCGTGGATGTGTTTAACGACTTGGCTCACAGTATCAAGTGCCTGACGCCTCGCGCATGAGAACATGACAAGGTCATACCAGTCCTGGCGCATAGCTTTGCGCACATCCTGTTGCGTTGCGCCAAAGACCAACCTGACCGAATGGCCCGCATACCGCAGGCGCGCGGCGATCGTCGCGCAACCAAGCGTGTGCAGATCATCCTCGCAAATCACCAGCAGGATACCCAGTTGCAGCGCGGTGGACCGCCTCCCCGCCTCTATGGACCAGTCCGAAGACATCAGCCGCACAAGATCCTGCAGACGCGCACTGGCCGTACTGACTTGGGCAAAACTCATGTCGCTCTGGTTCCAGCGACAGCCCAGATGGCGCGCAGCCTCGGGAATGTAACAGCTTACAATGTCTTCATAGGAAAGCCGCGACGATCGCAGCATGGCCAGAACAGCCTCTGCATCGAAATCTTTTGGATCGATTATCGCCGCCAGCAACCTGTCAATAATTGCATCGCAAAGCAGTGCATTCTCGGCAATGCTGCGCTCGTGCAGCACCGAGATGACCTTGCTGGCCAGTGCGCCCACCTGAAAGATCCCTTTGGGCGCAGGGCCTTGAGTGGCTGCAACAAGCCTATGATCGGGACGTCTGGACATCTGCCCTCCGCGAGCGGCATCAAGCCCTTATCTAGGCCACATGGCCACTCATCGGGACTCTTTGTAACCGCATTGTCGAGTTTTAGGGGCCCAATGTCAAAGATATTAGACAGTATCATCCCAATAATGCTCGCCGAATTTAAGTTGGGTTTCTTATACTTTTGAAAACAATGAATAATTGTTCGAAATGCGCGCATGACAAAGGCAACCTTGCTGCCCCGGCATTTGTGTAAGTTTTAGTTGACACTTTTGTTCTGACACCGTTACTTTGGGTTTACGCAACCGAACGGGAGTCGGAAATGTCGCATCGCCTCACAGGCAAAACAGACCGGGTCGGCCTCTACTCCGAGGACGAACGCTCGCGTCGGGATGCGACTGTCTGGACCCTCGTTCAGGGTGTTCTCGCGCCGGTGCAGTTTCTGGTTTTCATCGTCTCGCTCATCCTTGTGATCCGCTACCTGACAACGGGACTGGGATATGAGGCGGCGACGCTTTCGATCCTGATCAAAACCGGCTTTCTCTACCTCATCATGGTGACCGGCGCGATCTGGGAGAAAGTGGTCTTCGGACAGTATCTTTTCGCCCCCGCCTTCTTCTGGGAAGACGTGTTCAGCTTTGCCGTCATCGCGCTGCATTCTGCTTATATTTTGGCACTTTACGCGGAGGCGCTGGCACCTACGGATCTGATGATCCTCGCGCTGGCCGCCTACGCCGCCTATGTCATCAACGCGGGCCAGTTCCTGCTCAAACTGCGGGCCGCGCGCCTGCAGGCAGAAGGTGCAGCATGACCGTGAACCGCCCCCTCCCCACGACCACCGGATGCCGCGAAACGCCCGTGCTGAAACAGCGCGGCCAGCGCGAGGTTTTCTGTGGCCTGACCGGCATCATCTGGCTGCACCGCAAGATGCAGGATGCGTTCTTTCTGGTCATCGGATCGCGCACCTGCGCGCATCTTTTGCAGAGCGCCGCTGGCGTCATGATCTTCGCCGAACCGCGCTTTGGCACAGCGATTCTCGAAGAAACCGATCTCGCGGGCATGAAAGACGCGCAGGACGAGCTGGATTCGGTTGTGGCGCAACTTCTGTCACGCCGGCCTGACATTAAGCAGTTGTTCCTTGTTGGCTCCTGCCCCTCCGAAGTGATCAAGCTGGACCTGTCCAAAGCGGCAGAACGGATGACGCAAACCTATGCACCGCATGTCCGCGTGCTGAATTTCTCCGGCTCCGGCATCGAGACCACCTTTACCCAAGGCGAAGATGCCTGCCTTGCCTCTATGGTGCCGGTGCTGCCCAAATCCGAGGCGCGCGAGTTGATGCTTGTCGGCGCGCTGCCCGATGTTGTTGAACAACAGGCGGTCAGCCTTCTGGAACTGATGGGAATCGGCCCGATCCGCGTTCTGCCTGCACATCGCGCCGCCGATCAGTTCGGTGTCGGCCCCAATACAGTATTCGCGCTGCTGCAGCCCTTCCTTGGCGACACCCATGCTGAACTTGAGCGCCGTGGCGCACGCCATATCGCAGCACCCTTCCCCTTTGGCGAGGAAGGCACAACCGCTTGGCTTGCCGCTATCGCGACCGAGTTCGGTGTCTCGCAGGAGGTGTTTGACCGCGTCACCGCCGCGCCGCGTGATCGTGCCCGCCGTGCCGTGGCCCAAGCCTCTGAGGGATTGCGCGGCAAGTCGGTATTCTTCTTCCCCGACAGCCAGCTTGAAATCCCTCTGGCGCGCTTCCTGACCCGCGAATGCGGCATGACCGCGATCGAAGTCGGCGCGCCCTATATTCACTACAATATCGTCGGCCCCGATCTGGACCTGCTGGCCGAAGGTCCGGTCCTGAGCGAGGGGCAGGATGTTGACCTGCAGCTTGATCGCTGCCGCGAAGCCCGCCCCGATCTGACCGTCTGCGGCCTTGGCCTTGCCAATCCGCTGGAGGCCGAAGGGCTGGCCACCAAATGGGCGATCGAACTGGTGTTCACGCCCGTGCATTTCTACGAGCAGGCAGGCGATCTGGCAGGGCTGTTCTCGCGTCCGCTGCGCCGCCGTGGCCTTCTGAAGCTGGAGGCGGCGGAATGAAGCTCACCGTCTGGACATATGAAGGCCCGCCTCATGTCGGCGCGATGCGTGTCGCCACCGCGATGAAGGGCCTGCATTACGTCTTGCACGCACCGCAAGGCGATACCTATGCGGATCTGCTGTTCACCATGATCGAGCGGCGAAACCACCGCCCGCCTGTCACCTATACGACCTTTCAGGCCCGCGATCTCGGCTCTGATACGGCGCAACTGTTTCAGGATGCCTGCCGTGATGCCTATGAGCGGTTCAAGCCCGAGGCGATCATCGTGGGCGCCTCCTGCACTGCGGAACTCATTCAGGACGATCCCGGCGGAATGGCCGAAACCATGGGCCTGCCGGTGCCGGTGATCGCGCTCGAACTGCCCAGCTACCAGCGCAAGGAAAACTTCGGCGCGGACGAGACACTGTTCCAGATCGTGCGCCATCTGGCCAAACCCGTGGCCAAGACGGACCGGATCACCTGCAACCTGATCGGCCCTACCGCTCTGGGCTACCGCCACCGCGATGATATCGAGGAACTGACAGGCCTTTTGTCGGACATAGGCGTGGATGTGAATGTCTGCGCCCCGATGGGCGCGACCCCTTCCGACATCGCCCGCCTTGGGGCCGCGCATTTCAACGTGCTGATGTATCCCGAAACCGGCGAAAGTGCCTGTCGCTGGATGGAGCGGGATCTGGGGCTTCCCTTCACCAAGACCGTGCCGATTGGCGTGGGTGCCACACGTGATTTCATCGCCGAGGTCGCAGCACTCACCGGCCTGTCACCAAAGATCGACGAAAGCCGCCTGCGCCTGCCGTGGTATTCGGCCTCGGTCGATAGCACCTATCTCACCGGCAAGCGCGTCTTTCTGTTCGGCGATGGCACCCATGTCAAAGCCGCCGCACGTATCGCACGCGACGAGATGGGGTTCGAGGTGGTGGGCCTTGGTTGCTATAACCGCGAGATGGCGCGCGATATCCGCGCCACCGCCAAGGAATTTGGCCTGACAGCGCTGATCACCGAGGATTACCTTGAGGTGGAAGCCGCCATCGAGGCGCTGTCGCCCGAGATGATCCTCGGCACCCAGATGGAACGCCATATCGGCAAGCGCCTTGGCATCCCCTGCGCGGTCATCTCGGCCCCCGTCCATGTGCAGGATTTTCCCGCCCGCTATAGCCCGCAAATGGGTTTCGAGGGTGCGAATGTGATCTTCGACACATGGGTTCATCCGCTCGTCATGGGGCTCGAAGAGCACCTGCTGCATATGTTCCGCGAGGATTTCGAGTTCCACGATGCCGCCGGAGCCAGCCATCACGGTGGCAAGGCCGTGGCCGCCCCAGAGGCCGAGGCAGAGCCTGTTCTGGCCGCCAACAGCGATGCTGCCGCGCCCCAATCGGGCGAAGTGATCTGGCTGTCTGATGCCGAGCGCGAGTTGAAAAAAATCCCCTTCTTTGTGCGTGGCAAGGCCCGCCGCAACACCGAAACCTTCGCCCAGCAAAAAGGCCTGCAGGAAATCAGCGTCGATACGCTCTACGAGGCAAAAGCACATTATGCGCGATGACCGAGTGATAAAAGGCCCTCTGCCGGGCTACAGGGTTGTAATCCTGACGCTGGACAGCCACGCGGCTGGCCCCTGCGCCCGCGCCTCCGAGCGCCTTTCGCGTGATTTCCCCGGCCTCTCGCTCAGTGTCCATGCCGCAGCCGAATGGGGCGAAAGCCCCGATGCGTTGCTGGCCGCAAAACAGGCAATCGAGACCGGCGATATCGTCATCTCGAACCTGCTGTTCCTTGAGGAACACATCAACGCGATCCTGCCCAGCCTCGAGGCCCGTCGCGACCATTGCGATGCGATGATCGGTGTTATTGCCGACGCGCAGATCGTCAAGCTGACCCGCATGGGCACGCTGGACATGTCCAAGCCCGCCTCCGGCGCGATGCAACTGATCAAGAAACTGCGCGGCACATCCAAGCCTTCCGCCGAGAGCGGCGAGAGCAAGATGAAGATGCTGCGCCGCCTGCCCCGTATTCTGCGGTTCATTCCCGGCAAAGCGCAGGATCTGCGCGCATGGTTCCTGATCATGCAATACTGGCTGGGCAGTTCCGACGACAATATCGAAGGCATGGTGCGTTTTCTGATCTCCCGCTACGGCCGTGTCGATCAGTGGCGCGGGTCCGAGGCGCCTGCCCCGCTGGAATATCCCGATTGCGGGCTGTACCACCCCGACCTCGCCGCCCGGATCACGACCAACGCCGCCGATCTGCCTGCGCCCAAAGCGCCTGTGGCCACAGTCGGTCTGCTGATGATGCGCAGCTATGTGCTGTCCTCCGATACAGCCCATTACGATGCCGTCATCCGTGCCTTCGAGGCGCGTGGCCTGCGCGTGATCCCTGCCTTTGCCGGTGGTTTGGACGGCCGCCCCGCGATTGATGCCTATTTCACCAAAGACGGTGTCGCACAGATTGACGCGCTGGTTTCCCTCACCGGTTTCTCGCTGGTCGGTGGCCCCGCCTATAACGACAACGACAATGCGGTGAAGGTGCTCAAGGCGCTGGATGTTCCTTACATTGCGGCGCATCCGCTGGAATTCCAGACATTGGGCCAGTGGGCCGGCTCAACGAGCGGTCTGGGACCGATCGAGACAACCATGCTGATCGCTCTGCCGGAACTGGACGGCGCGACAAATCCATCTGTTTTCGCCGGACGGCACGGGCAGGACGGTTGCGACGGTTGCGCCCATATGTGCCGCAATACCGCCACCGCCAAACAGATGTCTCCCTGTATCGAACGGATCGAGAAACTGGCGCTTCGGGTCACCAAACAGGCTCTGTTACGGCGCAGCACGGCTGCCCAGCGTAAACTGGCCATCGTTCTGTTCGGCTTTCCGCCCAATGCGGGGGCCGCAGGCACCGCCGCCTATCTCAGCGTGTTCGAATCGCTGCACAACACCCTGCATGCGCTGGCGGCCCAAGGCTATGACCTGACACCCCCCGCCACCGTGGAAGAATTGCGCGAGGTCGTGCTGCAGGGCTCCGCCCGCCAATACGGGCAGGAGGCGAATGTCGCCGCGCATATCAGCGCCGACCAGATCGTCGCGCAAACCCCGTGGCTGTCCGAGATCGAGGCCGCATGGGGCCCCGCCCCCGGCCGTGTGCAAAGCGACGGGCGCGGTGTGTTCGTGCTGGGTGCGCAATTCGGCAATGTCTTTGTCGGCCTGCAACCCACTTTCGGCTACGAGGGCGATCCGATGCGCCTGCTGTTCGAACGTGGCTTCGCGCCGACTCACGCTTTCACCACCTTCTATCTGTGGCTGAAGAACAATTTCAAAGCCGATGTGGTTCTGCATTTCGGCATGCATGGTGCGCTGGAATTCATGCCCGGCAAACAGGCGGGCGTCAGCGGCGCTTGCTGGCCCGACCGTCTGATCGGCGACATGCCGAATGTCTACCTCTACGCCTCCAACAACCCGTCCGAAGCCACACTCGCCAAGCGCCGCACTGGTGCCGTGACGATCACGCATCTGACGCCGCCGCTGGCAGCCTCCGGTCTTTACAAGGGTCTGGCCGAACTCAAGGACAGTCTGACACGCTGGCGCGCCATGGCGCCCGATGCGGATGCTAAGGACGAGCTGGAGCTGCTGATCGGCGAGCAAGCCCGCGCCGTGGATATGAGCGAGGTTGCCCCCGCCGCCATGTGGCTCAAGCTGCTGGAAACCGAAAACGCCTTGGTCCCTGACGGCTTGCATGTGCTGGGCCGTCCGCTCAGCGATCTGGCGCGCGCCGAATATGTCCGCGTCATGGCCGATTGCGATGATGCGACCCGCGCGAAGGTCGAGGCTTTGCTGAAGCAGGATCACGAAATCCCTGCCCTGCTGCGGGCCCTTGAAGGGCGCTATACCGCTCCGGTGGCTGGCGGCGATCTGATCCGCTCGCCCGAAGTGCTGCCGACGGGGCGCAATATCCACGTCTTCGATCCGTTCCGCATGCCTACAGAATTTGCCTGCCGCGAAGGCACGAAACAGGCACAATTGCTGCTGGATACGCATAAATCGCTGCCGCGGACCGTGGCGATGGTGCTCTGGGGCAGCGACAATATCAAATCCGATGGCGGACCGATTGCACAGGCGCTGGCGCTTATGGGGGCCAAGCCGCGCTTTGACAGCTTTGGCCGTCTGGCAGGCGCCGATCTGATCCCGCTCACTGAACTGGGCCGCCCGCGCATCGACGTGGTCATGACCCTGTCCGGTATCTTCCGCGACTTGCTGCCTTTGCAGACCAAGATGTTGGCAGAGGCCGCGCTGCGTGCGGCGCAAGCCGACGAGCCGCTGGAGATGAACTTCATCCGCGCCCATGCGCTGACCTATGCCGCAGACATGGGAACAGACATCGAAAGCGCCGCCCTGCGCGTCTTTTCCAATGCCGAAGGGGCTTACGGCTCCAACGTCAACCAATTGGTCGACAGCTCCGCCTTCGGTGACGAGGACGAGTTGGCCGATGCCTATGAGGCGCGCAAGAGCTTTGCCTACGGTGTCAACGGCAAGGCCACGCAGAACGCGGCGCTGTTGCAAAAGGCGCTTAAGGATGTGGATCTGGCCTATCAGAACCTCGAATCCGTCGAACTGGGCGTGACCACGGTGGACCATTATTTCGACACTCTCGGCGGGATCGCACGTGCGGTGAAACGCGCCCGTGGCGGCACGGAAGCGGCTGTCTATATCGGCGACCAGACACGCGGGGCCGGAAAGGTCCGCACGCTGCAGGAACAGGTCGCGCTTGAGACACGCTCCCGCGCGCTGAATCCGCGCTTTTTCGAGCCGCTGCTGACGCACGGTGCCGAAGGCGTGCGCCAGATCGAGGCGCATGTGACCAACACGATGGGCTGGTCGGCCACCACCGGACAGGTGGAGCCTTGGGTCTACCAGCGCCTGAGCGAGACCTTTGTTCTGGACGAGGTGATGCGCAAGCGGCTCGCCGATCTTAACCCCGCTTCGTCCAGCCGCATGGCCAACCGCCTGCTGGAAGCCAGCGACCGCGCCTATTGGACACCCGATGCCGCAACATTGGCAGCCCTTCAGGCCGCTGCGGATCATTTGGAAGACCGGATGGAAGGGATTGCTGCGGAATGACACGGCACCTGACCCATCTGACGACATCGCCGTGGGGGCCAGCCCCCACACCCCCGGAATATTTCCGGCAAGAAGAAACAGGGCTTCGCGCCCAGTTTGAAAGGAGGCTCTCATGAGCCCACGCGACGAGATTCCCAGCCTGCGCGGGTTGGATGGTGACGGATCGGTTCAGGTGCATCAGGATGCCGATACCAAGATCGAAGGGGCCAAGGTCTTTTCGGTCTATGGCAAGGGCGGGATCGGCAAATCGACCACGTCGAGCAACCTGTCGGCGGCGTTTTCCAAACTGGGCAAGCGTGTGTTGCAGATCGGATGCGATCCCAAACATGACAGCACCTTCACCCTGACCGGCACGCTTGTGCCGACGGTGATCGATATTCTCAAGGATGTAGACTTCCATTCGGAAGAACTGCGCCCTGAGGATTTCGTGTTCGAGGGTTACAACGGTGTGAAGTGTGTCGAGGCGGGCGGCCCGCCTGCGGGCACCGGTTGCGGCGGCTATGTTGTGGGCCAGACCGTGAAGCTGCTCAAGCAGCATCACCTGCTGGAAGATACCGATGTGGTGATCTTCGACGTGCTGGGCGATGTGGTTTGCGGCGGCTTTGCCGCGCCGTTGCAACATGCCGATCTGGCGCTGATCGTCACCGCCAATGATTTCGACAGCATCTATGCGATGAACCGGATCATTGCCGCCGTGCAGGCCAAATCGAACAACTACAAGGTTCGTCTGGCGGGCTGCATTGCCAACCGCAGCAAGGACACCGACGAGGTGGACCGCTATTGCCGCACCGTGGGCTTCAACCGGATCGGCCATATGCCCGATGTCGATGCGTTGCGCCGCTCGCGTCTGAAGAAAAAGACCCTGTTCGAGATGCCGGACGACGAGGATATCGTCCAGTGCCGCGCCGAATACATGCGGCTGGCCGAGGCGCTTTACAATTCGACCGCCACACTGGCGCCTGCGCCGCTGCCGGATCGTGAAATCTTTGAGCTTCTTGGATTTGATTGATGAGCTATGACCGCACCTTAAGTCGGGTCGAGACCTATTTCGACAAGACGGCGACCCGCACTTGGGAGCGGCTGACCTCGGATGCGCCGGTGTCGCGCATCCGTGAGACGGTCCGGCGCGGGCGCGATGCGATGCGCGCGCGGATGCTGGCACAACTGCCGGAGGATCTGCGCGGCGCGCGGGTGCTGGATGCAGGCTGCGGTGCCGGACAGATGACGGCGGAACTGGCGGCGCGCGGTGCCGACGTGCTCGCCGTGGATATCTCGCCCTCGCTGGTCGAGATCGCGCGCAAGCGGTTGCCGATTGATTTGACGGGGCGCGTCACCTTTGCCTCCGGCGACATGCTGGCGGCAAAACTGGGGCGTTTCGATCATGTCATGGCGATGGACAGCCTGATCTACTATGGCGATGCCGATATCCGCAACGCACTGGAAACGCTGGCAGGCCGCACCTCCGGTTCGGTTGTGTTTACCGTGGCCCCGCGCACGACGCTGCTGATGGGCATGTGGTATGCGGGCAAGCTTTTTCCCAGGTCTGACCGCTCACCCGTGATGATCCCGCATTCCCCCGCCACGCTGGCGCATGGATTGCGCGGCGCAGGCCGCATCCGCGATCTGGGGCGCATCACCTCGGGTTTCTACATCTCACAAGCTTTGGAGTTCTCGAAGTGACACGCAAGGCCCCCCGTTTCCTGACCCGGATGACAGCCAATATGCTGCCCTTTGCGGATGCAGCGAGCGAGGGTCTGCCGATGTCGCAACTGTTGCGGTTGTCACTGTTTCAGGTCTCGGTCGGGATGGCCTCGGTCATGCTGTTGGGCACACTGAACCGCGTGATGATCGTCGAGCTGAACCTCGCCGCGATGATCGTGGCGTTCATGATTGCGCTGCCAGTGCTGATCGCGCCGTTCCGCGCGCTGCTGGGGTTCCGCTCGGATACCTATCGCAGCGCGATTGGCTGGAAGCGTATCCCTTACCTCTGGTTCGGCTCGCTCTGGCAGTTCGGCGGGCTGGCAGTGATGCCGTTTGCCCTGCTGGTGCTGGGCGGCGACGTTGTGCATCAGGTGCCCTTCGCGGGCGAGGTGCTGGCCGCTTTGGCTTTCCTGATGACGGGTTTGGGCCTGCACATGACCCAGACGGCGGGTCTGGCTTTGGCCAGTGACCGCGCCACGGACGAGACGCGTGCCCGCGTGGTGGCGCTGCTTTACGTGATGTTCCTGCTGGGCATGGGTGCCTCGGCGCTGATTATCGGGTTCCTGTTGCGTGACTTCACCAGCCTGACGCTGATCCGTGTCGTGCAGGGTGCCGCTGTTGTCGGTCTGGCGCTGAACATCATTGCGCTGTGGAAGCAGGAACATGTCCGCCCGATGAGCAAGGAAGAGCGCGAGGCACCGCGCCCTAAATTTGCAGACGCATGGGCCGACCTGATGAAGGGTGGCACAGCGGGCCGTTTGCTGGCGGTGGTGTTTCTGGGCACGGTTGCCTTCAACATGCAGGACGTTCTGCTGGAGCCTTATGGCGGTGAGATCCTCGGCCTGTCAGTTGCGGCCACCACAACCCTGACAGCCATGTGGGCCGCCGGTGCCCTTGCGGGCTTTGGCGTTGCCGCACGGATGCTCAGCCGCAAGGCCAATCCCTACCGGATGGCGGGCGGTGGTATCCTTGCAGGCATCATGGCCTTTTCCATCGTGATCTTCGCCGCCCCGATGAACTCGCCCACGATTTTCTTCGCCGGAGCGCTGCTGATCGGCTTTGGTGCCGGGCTGTTCGCCGTTTCGACCCTGATGGCCGCAATGGCGATGCCCGCACAAGGGCTGGCGGGGCGCGGGTTGGCGCTTGGCGCATGGGGTGCGGCACAGGCCACAGCGGCCGGTTCTTCCATCGCTTTTGG
This sequence comes from Rhodobacterales bacterium, assembly GCA_047921295.1. GTDB lineage: Bacteria > Pseudomonadota > Alphaproteobacteria > Rhodobacterales > Rhodobacteraceae > Seohaeicola. The sequence goes on along the minus strand of JBLRWK010000001.1, from coordinate 1,082 downwards.
CGGCGCGCTGCGCGACTGGGTCAACCACCTCGCGCTCAGCGGCAAGCTGGGCGAGGCGCTGAACAGCCCCGCGACCGGCTACTCCGTTGTCTATCATACCGAAATTGCAATTCTCTTCATTACCCTGGTTGCTCTGGGTCCGCTGGTGCGGACCGTCTCGGCCAGTTCCAACCAACCCGACCATGGGCCGAAACCGATTGGCCTGGCCGATTTTCCAACCTGATCCAAGGCTCCCCTAGGAGGACAAGACCATGACAGCAACATTCTTCGGCGAATTCGACCTTGCCAGCCTGACCCTCTGGCTTTTCTTGGGCTTCTTCGCCCTGCTGATCTTTTACATCCAGCGCGAGAATATGCGCGAGGGCTATCCGCTCGAGGATGACGACGGCAATGTATCGGCCAATCAGGGGCTGTTCCCCGTGCCGGATGACAAGACCTTCAAACTGCCGCATGGCCGTGGCGATGTGACCGTACCAAGCGGCCAGACACCCGAGCGCAAAGACCTTGCCCTGCGCAAGACCGCCGCCGGTAACGGCTTTCCGTTCGAGCCGACAGGCGATCCGATGATCGACGGTGTCGGTCCTGCCTCGTGGGCACCGCGCCGCGACGTGCCGGAACTGGACGGCAAGGGCCATCCCAAGATCATCCCGATGGCCGCGACAAACCATTTCCATGTCTCGGCCGGACGCGATCCGCGCGGTCTGCCGGTGCAGGGTGGTGATCTTGAGATTGTCGGCACTATCGTGGACATGTGGATCGACGAGCCGGAGCAAATGGTGCGCTATCTCGAGATCAAGCTGGACCCCGCATGGGGCGAAGGCACCCGTCTGGTGCCGATGACATTGGTCAAGATCAAATCTGACAGGGTCAAGATCCACTCGATCTTCGGAAAGCATTTTATAAACGTGCCGAGAACCGCCTCCCCACGTCAGGTCACCCTGCTCGAGGAAGACAAGATCTCGGGCTATTACGCGGGCGGCAAACTTTATGCCAGCCAAGACCGGCTTGAGCCGCAAATCTGATAGTAAGGAAAGGTGTCCACCATGTCCCACGACGATTTTGACCAGGAACCGATTAACGGT